>JANMCH010000072.1:0-6987 GCA_031361045.1 Betaproteobacteria bacterium
TTACGTCATCGTGTTCCTGGTCTTCGTGCTGTACCCGGTCGGGTATGGCCTGTGGCTGGCGCGCCATCCGGTCAGTTACCAGAAGCTGTTCGACGACCCGATCTTCCTGCGGTCGGTGTTCAACACGCTCGCGTTCGTGATAATCGGCATCAATCTGAAGATGATCGTGGCGCTCATCCTGTCCGGTTTCTTCGTGACGGCGCGCACGTGGATCAAGTGGCTGTCGCTGCTGTTCATCCTGCCGTGGGCAGTGCCGTCGATCCCGACGATCCTGTCGGTGCGCTTCATGCTCAATCCGGAATGGGGCCTGATCAATTCGCTGATCTTCCGCTTCACCGGCGGCGACGGCCCCAACTGGCTGAACGATCCGATCTTGGCGCTCGGCATCGCCATGCTGATGCACATCTGGAAGTCGCTGCCGTTCTGGACGCTGATTCTCGTGGCCGGCCGCCTGGCCATTCCCGCGGAGCACTACGAAGCGGCGTCCGTCGACGGCGCCACGAATTGGCAGAAATTCCGCTTCATCACCTGGCCGTCGATGCGCACGCTCTACCTGACGTGCACGATCCTGTCGATGATCTGGACGATGGGCGATTTCAACAGCGTGTACCTGCTCACCGGAGGCGGGCCCGCCGATCTGACGCACGTGCTCGCCACGCTGGGCATCCGCTACCTGCGGCTGGATGAAGTGGATATGTCGATGGCCGCAATAGTCGTCGCGCTGCCAGCCGTCCTCCCGCTCGTGTACTTCATGATGAAGAGACTGTCGAAATGAAGCTCAGGACGTGGCGCCAGGCGGGAACGGAAGCGAAGCTGCTGCTGATCGGCATCCCGCTCTTTATCTGGACCATGCTGCCCATCTACCACCTGTGCCTGTTCGCGTTTTCCTCCAAGGACGAGGCCATGGGCGGCAGGATGTGGCCGGAGCATCCGACGCTGCACAACTTCGAGGTCGTCTTTCGCGAGCAGCACCACTACCTGAACCACTTCTGGCTGCAGATGTGGAATTCGCTGTTCATCGCGGTCACCGTGGGCCTGCTCACACTGGTCGTCGCCACGTCCGCCGCGTTTGCGATCAGCCGGCTCAAGGTGCGTGGCGGCCGCACGGTCATGAACCTGGCGCTGTTCACCTACTTCATCCCTGCCGCGTTCCTCGCGGTGCCGATGTACAAGACGATGGGCGTGTACGGCCTACTGAACAACCAGTGGGCGCTGATCCTCGCCATGACCACCATCGCGGCGCCGTACTCGATCTGGGTGCTGAAGCAGGCCTCCGACAAGCTGCCCTGGGAACTGGACGAGGCGGCGAAGATGGACGGCGCGACGCCTCTGCAATTGTTCCGCCTCGTCTATTTGCCGCTGATGACGCCATCGCTGGTCGCGATAGGCACCTACGCGCTGCTGCTGGCGTGGAACGAGTACCTGTACGCCTTCCTGCTGCTGTCCAACGATAGGGACGTTACGCTTGGCGTGGCTCTCGGCAACTTCCTCGCCGCCGACGATTCGCCGTGGGAACTGCTGATGACGACCGGCCTCATCTACGCGCTGCCGCCGGCAGCGATCTACTACACGTTCAAGCGCTACATGGTGGGCGGGTTGACTGCCGGCGCCGTGAAGTCCTGACCCGCGTACCTACTATCTGACCTTCGAGAGTCGACCATGGCAACCGTCTCGTTCCAGAACATAGAAAAATCCTTCGGCAGCACCAAAGTCATCCAGGGCATCTCCTTCGACATCCGGGAAGGCGAGTTCATGGTGCTGGTCGGTCCCTCGGGCTGCGGCAAGTCCACGCTGTTGCGCATGCTGGCCGGGCTGGAGGAAATCACCGGCGGCACCATCGCCATCGACGACAAGGTCGTCAATGACATCGAGTCCAAGGACCGGGACATCGCGATGGTGTTCCAGAGCTACGCGCTGTATCCGCACATGACCGTCGGCGAGAACATGGCGTTCAGCCTGAAGCTGCGCAAGGCCGATCCCAAGATGATGGCCGACCGCGTGGCCCATGCGTCGAAGATCCTGAACCTGGACCCGTATCTCGCGCGCTTCCCGCGCGAGCTCTCCGGCGGGCAGCGGCAGCGCGTCGCGATGGGCCGCGCCATCGTGCGGGATCCGAAAGTGTTCCTGTTCGACGAACCGCTGTCCAATCTTGATGCGAAGCTGCGTGTCGCAATGCGCGCCGAGATCAAGGCGCTGCACCAGCGCCTCAAGACCACGACGGTGTACGTTACGCACGACCAGGTGGAGGCCATGACCATGGCCGATCGCATCGTCGTCATGCACGACGGCCGCATCGAGCAGATCGGCGCGCCGCTCGAACTCTACGACCATCCGGACAACCTGTTTGTCGCGCAATTCATCGGTTCGCCGTCGATGAACGTGATGAACGGCAAGGTGAAGCGTGGCGGCGGGCCGGCACATGTCGAAGTGGCCGGCGGCGTGCGCTGGCCGCTGCAGCAAGGACCCGGCACCGAAGGGCAGGCGGTGGCGTACGGCATTCGTCCAGGCGACCTGCGCCTCACGAGCGCCGACGCGGACGGCGCGGTGCCGGCCGAGATCGTCGTCGTCGAACCCACCGGTTCCGAAACAGAACTTCTGCTCCAGGCCGGCGAGGACCAGCTTATCCTGGTCACGCACGGCCGACCCAATGTCAATCCCGGCGACAGGATCGGCCTCACGATCGATCCCGCCAAAGTCCATGTTTTTGACCAAGGAACCGGCGCCCGACTCGCCGCGTGACCAACAGAAAACCAATGACCCAAAAAGCCGCCAAGAAGAAACGCGCCCTTCGTTCCCAGACCTGGTTCGCGAGCCACGACCGCGACGCGCTCGTCCACCGCTCGTGGATGAAGAACCAGGGCATGCCGCACGACCAGTTCGACGGACGTCCGGTCATCGGTATCTGCAACACCTGGTCGCAAGCCACTCCCTGCAACGCGCATTTCCGCGAACTGGCTGCACACGTCCGCGACGGCGTCCTCGACGCGGGCGGCTTTCCCATCGAGTTTCCGGTGATGAGCCTGGGCGAGACGCTGATGCGCCCGACCACCATGCTGTTCCGCAACCAGACCGCCATGGATGTTGAAGAATCGATCCGCGCCAACCCGTTCGACGGCGTCGTGCTGATGATGGGCTGCGACAAGACCACGCCGGCGCTGCTGATGGGCGCGGCGTCCGTCGACCTGCCGACCATCGGTATTTCCGGCGGCCCCATGCTCAACGGAAAATTCCGCGGCGAGGACATCGGCTCCGGCACGCATGTGTGGAAGTTCACGGAGATGCTCAAGACCGGCGAAATGAAGATGGCCGACCTGGAGGAGGCGGAGTCGTGCATGTCGCGCTCGGCCGGCCATTGCATGACGATGGGCACCGCGTCGTCGATGGCATCGATGGTCGAAGCGCTGGGCATGGGCCTGCCCACCAACGCGGCCATTCCTGCTGTCGATTCGCGGCGCCGGCTGCTGTCGCGCCTGTGCGGGCGGCGGATCGTGGACATGGTGCACGAGGATCTGCGGATGTCGAAGATCCTCACCAAGGACGCGTTCGAGAACGCGATCATGGTCAATGGCGCGATCGGCGGGTCGACCAATGCGGTCGTGCACCTGCTGGCCATCGCCGCGCGCATCGGCGTCAAGTTGGACCTCGACGACTGGGACCGGCTGGGCCGCGAAATGCCCTGCCTGGTCGACCTGATGCCGTCGGGCAAGTACCTGATGGAAGATTTCTACTATGCGGGCGGGTTGCCGGTGGTGATCCGCGAAATCGGCAAGTACCTGCACAAAAAGGCGCTCACCGTAAACGGCAAGTCGATCTGGGACAACTGCAAGGACGCCGTCAACTACAACGAGAAGGTGGTCACGCCGATCGCCAAGCCGTTCAAGCCGCAAGGGGGCATTGCCGTGCTGCGCGGCAACCTGGCGCCGAATGGCTGCGTGCTGAAGCCTTCGGCGGCTACGCCCAAGCTGTTGAAGCACAAGGGACGTGCCGTCGTGTTCGAGAACATCGACGACCTGCACAAGCGCATTGACGATCCCAAGCTCGACGTCGACGCCAATTGCGTGATGGTGCTCAAGAACTGCGGACCGAAAGGCTATCCGGGCTTTCCCGAAGTCGGCAATTTTTCGCTGCCCACCAAGCTGCTGAAAAAGGGCGTCACCGACATGATCCGCATTTCCGATGCGCGCATGTCGGGCACTGCGTATGGCACGGTGGTGCTGCACACCGCGCCGGAAGCCGCTGCCGGCGGGCCGCTCGCGCTGGTGCGCAATGGCGACCTGATCGAACTCGATGTGGCGAAGCGCAGGATCCACCTGCACGTCAGCGACGAGGAGCTCGCGCGGCGCAAGACCAAGTGGAAGCCGTTGCCGCCGCATTCCGACCGCGGCTGGGTCAAGCTCTATTGCGACACCGTGCTGCAGGCCGACCGTGGCGCCGATCTCGACTTCCTCGTGGGAGGCTCTGGCTCGAAGGTCGGCAAGGTCAGTCACTAGCGCCATCCGTCTGTGCCGGACTACCTCAACCCGGGCCTGGCCGACGGATTGCGCCGCGTCCGCATGCCGGTGGTCGAGGCCACGAACGATTCGCTGAAGGGCTACGGGTTCCTGGTCGACGACCCGCAGACCTGCAAGGTCGAGATCGTTCGCTGGCGGGCACAGGGTTGGCGTCCGGTCGACACGGACAGCGGTGACGAAGGGGGCACGACCCACGGCGTCTTCGTCAGCGAATGGCGCGGCGATATCCTGTACGGTCGCAATGAAGCGGTCGACGGCCATTACATCCTGGCCTACGCCGGCGAGCCCTCGCGCGCCGACGACACGCACCGGCGCGACCCCGATGTGATGCTGCAATGGCACGCCAACTATCATCCGGACGGCGGCCAGTTGTTCTTCCCGCTCGACGCCAGGCCGTTCCTCGTTCCGCTGGCATTGCCCGGCGACGATGTCCTGCCGGAGAATTTCGTCTGCTTCCGCTTCGATGGTTCCCGCGGGCTCTACATCCACCCGGACACGTGGCACGAGGGCGTATTCGCGTGCGCCGGAACACAGCGCTTCCTCGATAGCCAGGGCGCGGTACATGCGCGCGTGTCGGTCGATTTCGCGCGCGAATTCGGCTGCCTGCTGGAGGCGCCGCTGCGCTGAGCGGAGGATTACGTCCCGAGCTCGGTGAGCTCAGATTCGCACCACTGTCGTTCGTCCGTCGGCACGTGTCCATACAATGCCAGCGCTGCCTCGCGCGACACCGCGAACGCGGCGGCATCACCGTTTGCACGCTGCGCAAGGGCAAGGACCACGTAGCCATAGAACCGTTCGATCGCGGGCGCATCATTGCGCGCGCACACGTCGATACAGCGCGTGGCGCTTTCGATGGCGGCTGTGGGCTGGCCGGCCTTGAGCAAGCTGCGGGTGAGGCGATATTCCGCGCGCTCTTCCTCCAGCCACGTCCCGGCGACCTTCCAGTACTTGAGCCCTCCGTTCGCGGCGGCGATCATCCCGTCGATTTCGAGTGCGTCGCGGTCGTTCTTTGCCTCGAGCGCGGCGGCGAGATTGTTGCCGCCCACCGCGAGTGCGCGATTGGCCGGCGAATCCTTGGCAATGCCGGGCGCCGCGAGTTCAAGCGCCTGCGCATACACCGCGATGGCCCGCTTGAATCCAAGCTGGCCAGCAAAGGCGGACGCGGCCGCCGCGAGCACCGCGATGCGTTCATCAACGTCCAGCGTTGCCAGCACGGCTTCATCGCCTCGCGCGTACCGCAATGTCGCGATGTTGCGGTCCAGCGCGCCAGCAACGGACGCGCTGCCGTCGAAGGCTGGCAAGCCTCTTAGCAAGTGCAGTAATTCAATGCCGCGCGACCATTGGCCAAGATGCTCGCCGTAGACGTGCATCACCAGGCGCGCGTAAGGCGGAATGTGCGCAGAGGTCGTTGCCAGGTGAAGTGAATTCGCCAGTCGATCGGCCACCTGCTGGGGATGGTCGCCGTGGTCGGTCCAGGCGGTGTCGATGAAGGTGTCGAAGTCCATAATCCGTGCAGAATCCAAAACGTGGCCGGCCATTCTATTCGACGAGCGGCGTGCTCTTCTGCGAGGAAACGAAGATCATCGCATCGACGGCCGCGACCACGTCGTGTTCCTCGCCGGGACTGGTGAACAGGTAGTCGCCTACGCCCAGTTCAACGCCGTCGATGAGCACCGTGCCGGAAAGCACCAGCACCTCCTCCGTTCCATGATGCGCGTGGCGCGGAAAGCGCGTTCCGGCGGCCAGCCGGACGACGGACGAACGACCGCCGGCGTCATTGTTCCGGAACAGGCTGCGTTCGATGCCCGGATAGTCGGTTGCCGTCCACTCGCGAGCCGCGGCCTTGTTTACCAGCATGGGAATCTCCTCGCCTTTCGTCAAACCGCCTTCGTTCCGGCGTGCGGCAGCGTGGCTTCCGCCTCGAGTTCTTCCTCGACCTTGTCGCTGCTCATCACGCGCGCCATCTGCTCCTTGTCCAGCTCGCCTTCCCACTTGGCGATGACGATCGTTGCCACGCCGTTGCCGACGAGGTTGGTCAAGGCGCGCGCTTCGGACATGAAGCGGTCGATGCCGAGAATGAGCGCCAGGCCCGCGACGGGGATGGTCGGGACACTGGACAACGTCGCCGCCAACACGATGAAGCCGCTGCCGGTCACGCCGGACGCCCCCTTCGATGTGAGCAGCAGCACGCCGAGAATCGTGAGTTGCTGCGCAAGCGTGAGGTCGGTGTTGGTCGCCTGCGCGACGAAGATCGCCGCCATGGTCAGGTAGATCGACGTGCCATCGAGGTTGAACGAATAGCCGGTCGGGATGACCAGGCCCACAACTGACTTCGAGCAGCCCAGCTTTTCCATCTTTTCCATCATCCGCGGCATCACCGATTCGGAGGAGGACGTGCCAAGCACGATAAGCAGCTCTTCCTTGATGTAGGCGATGAAGCGGAAATTGCTGAAGCCCGTGAAGCGGGCGATCGACC
>JANMCH010000082.1:0-22922 GCA_031361045.1 Betaproteobacteria bacterium
GTATCAGGCAATCGCAATCACGCTGCGATGGAGGCGTCCCCGCGCGTGCGCACGTCGGAAAGCAGCCGGGACATTTCGGCCTTGACCACGGCATAGCATTCGCAGGAGCGGCTCTCCAGGCCGGACCGGTCGAGCACGGTAATGTGGCCGCGGCGATAGCTGATGTATCCGGCCTCCTGCAGCTTTCCCGCCGCTTCCGTGATGCCTTCGCGGCGCACGCCCAGCATGCTGGCGACCAGTTCCTGCGTCATCACCAGTTCCCGCGTCGACACACGGTCGAGCGTGGTCAACAGCCAGCGGCACAGTTGCTTTTCGACGGAATGGTGCCGGTTGCAGGCCGCGGTTTGCGTCATCTGCGTCATCAGCGCCTGGGTGTAGCGCAACAACAGGTGCTGCAGCGAGCCCCCCCGTTCGAATTCGGCTTTCAATTCGCGCCGACCCAGCCGATAGGCGTGGCCCGCGGTCTTCACGACGGCGGAGCTGGGCGTGGTATTGCCGCCCATGAAAAGTGCAATGCCGATCACACCTTCATTGCCCACGCCGGCAGTTTCGGCCGACGCACCGTTCTCCATGACGTAATGCAACGACACGATGGCGGTGGTGGGAAAGTAGGCATGCTGCAGTTGCTCGCCCGGCTCGTAGAGCACCTCACCGAGGGGCATCGGCACCAGCTTCAAGTGCTCGGCCATGCGCTCCAGTTCCTCGGCGGTCAGCGCACCGAGCAGGTGATTCTGGTTCAGGTTGTGTGGGAGTGGCATGGGCGGGTTGGCGCGACCGTTGTTGCTACTTGGGACCGGTGAGTTCGACGCCGATGCCGCGGTAACCGATGAAGCGGCAGGACTGGCTGAACATGGGTTCGCCGCTCACCCGGAACTGTTGCTTCGAGCCGTCGGCGTTGACGCGATTGTAGAGAAAATCGAGGAAAGGCTCCCGATTGGCGATGGTTGCCCGCAGGAACTCGCGCTCCTCTTCATTCCAGCCGGACTTATCCGCGTCCTGGGTACCGTCCACCAACGCGTCCACGCGGATGCCAAGCATATCCAGCACCGGCCCCGAGACCTTGGTGAAATTTCCTGCCTCGTCCTGTTCCCAGTACCAGTCGGACGCCAGTTCGGTCAGGCTGCGATAGCACGCTTCACTTTCGCGCAACTCGGCGGTTCGTTCCAGAACGGTCTGCTCGAGCAACTTGTTGTAGTCGTCCAGTTTTCTGTGCAAGAGACGCACCTCCAGCATGTTGTGGATGCGCGTCCTGACTTCAATCAGGTCGAAGGGCTTGCTGATGAAGTCCTTGGCGCCCGCGTCCAATGCGCGCAATTTATGCCCAGGCTGGGCGGTGAGCACGATGACAGGCAGGTAGCTGTCGGCGAGGTTGGCCTTGAGACCTTCCATCACCTGGAAGCCATCCATGCCGGGCATCTGGAGGTCGAGCAGGATCAGGTCGTAGTGATCCTTGCGATGCAACGCGCAAACCTCTTTGGGATTCATCGTCGAGGCGACGTTCGTGTAGCCGGCGTCGCTGAGCAACTGAGTGAGCAGGCCGACATTGGCCTCCTGGTCATCGACGATCAATATTCGTGCAGCCAGGATGTCGGATGCGGCAACCATCACGTTTGCTCCTCATTGGCCGCGCGTTCCGGCCTCACTTGCGCATGCTTCAGCGCCGCATCCAGGGCCTCCATGAACTGGTTGACCTTGATGGGTTTGGTCAGGTAGTTGAAGAAGCCGGCCTCGAGGCCTTTCTGGATATCGTTGGGGATGGCATTGGCACTGAGGGCAAGGATGGGAATGTGTGCGGTAGTGGGGTCGGCCTGGAGGATTTTCATCGCTTCGATGCCGCTGATGCCGGGCAGGTTGATGTCCATCAGGATCACGTCCGGCTGGTAGGCGCGCGCGAATTCGATGCCGAGATTGCCGTCCGCGGCGCTGAGCAAGCGCAGATCCGGTCGGCGTTCGATCAACTGCTCGACCAATTCAAGGTTGGCCGGGTTGTCTTCGACGTAAAGCAGGGTGCGCATCGGCGTGCCATCCGTCACCTGCGGCCGCGCCAGCTTTTCGCCCTCGGTTTCCGTCAAGGCAAACTGGGGTGGCGACGTGAGTTTCAATTCGATCCAGAACACGCTGCCGGTGCCGACGACGCTGTCGGCGCCGATACTGCCGCCCATGAGCTCCACCAGGCGCTTGGTCACCACGAGGCCGATGCCGGTGCCTTCCTCGGCACTGGTCTCCTTGCCGAGCCGGTTGAACGGCTGGAAGAGCTGGGCAACCTGTTCCGGCGTAAGTCCCAGGCCCGTGTCGCGAACGCAGATCCGAATCGAGTCGGGCGGCTTCAGCACATGCTCGACGACGACTTCACCACCCGGCCGGTTGTACTTGATGGCGTTGAACAGCAGGTTGATCAGCACCTGCTTGACGCGGGTGCGGTCGGCCTTGACATATTGGGCAATGTCGAACTGCGGAAACGTCATGTTGATGCCGCGAGTCTGTGCCTGTGGCTCGATCATCGCGCGGCACTCGAGCATGACCTCCACCAGCGAGACGGGCTCGTGCGAGAGGATCACCGTGCCCGATTCGATCAGCGCGAGATCGAGAATTTCGTTGATCAGTTCCAGCAGGTACCAGCCGGCCTTGAGGATCTGGTCGAGGTTGCGCTTCTGTGCCGGTGTCGGCGACGGCGCGCCGGTTTCCATGAGCTGGGCGAAGCCCAGGATGGCGTTGAGCGGCGTGCGCAGTTCGTGGCTCATGCTGGACAGGAAATCCGACTTCGCGCGATTGGCCTTTTCCGCCGCCGCCATGGCCTCGTTCAGGTCGGATTCGACCTGCTTGCGCACAGAATTGTCGGTGCCGATCAGCAGGTAGCCGATGATGTCGCCGTAGTCGTCGCGCAGCGCCGTGATCGACACGATCGCGGGAAAGCGGCTGCCGTCCTTGCAGATGTAGGTCAGGTCATAGACGTCCTCGATGCCGCGTGAGGCCTTGAAGGCCAGGGCCTCGAAGCCCGGCATGATCGTCGTGGCGAGTTCGACGCTCAATGCCTGCGCGCGCGCCTCCACTTCCTGCGGGTCGTGGATGTCGCTGGGGTTGATCTTGTTCACGACTTCGGCGGCCAGATAGCCCAGCATCCGCTCGGCGCCGACGTTGAACAACTGGATGATGCCTTTCTCGTCGGTGGCGATGATCGAGAAGTTCGCGCTGGTGAGAATTGCGTTTTGCAGGGCGCCGGTCTTCAGCAGAGTTTCCTGGCGCAGCAGTTCGTTGATACCGTCAGACTTGCCGGTATCGTCGGGGAGTTCTACAAGGCCTGCGGTCGTGGACATGGTGAACTTCGGCAGGTGCCGGTACTGAGCCTGGTGCGTCGTGTGCCTGACGCAATCATCGGCGGGATGGGAGATCAAGTGGGGTCGCCTGCGGGCACTCCGACGCGGCCCTTCGGCGAACCTTCAAGTCTTAGATGGAATACGCCAGCGCTGTCTGTGCGGTAACGCACGGTACAGCACCACAGGGCGCATTATGGACCGGATTGCCGGTCGCCTACCGCCGATAGCGGCACGGTGTGCGCGGTGCGACTCTCGCCCGCGCGAACGCGGGCGAGCATTCGTCAGCGTTGCGGAGGGGGAGCGGGCACGACCACGATGGTGTCGCCACCCGTTTTGCCCTTGGCGCCCTCGGCGCCCGTCATGCCGGTCGAACCGGTCGATCCGGTCGCTCCAGTGGCGCCGGTAGCGCCTTTTTCCGCAGGTGCGCCCGGGGCTCCTTGCGGTCCGGCGGGGCCGGGAACCGGTACGGCAATGACGGCCGGGGCAGGCGGCGCAGCGACCGGTACCACCACCGCCGGTCGGTCACAGGCGCTCAATGCGAATAGTCCGAGTGTTGCGCCAACAATCAGTGAATTTCTCATGGGTTTGTCCCTGTGGGTCGAACATCTGCCGCGGGCCAAATTGCGCGCGGCCATGGACGAGCGTCTGGTCGATGGGACGATCCTATTCGTCGCGTGGGCCGATATCTGTGCGCTGTCGCACGGAAGTGCATCGGCAGCGCGTATATGTTCGAGCCTGTCGGCGGTGAGAGCCCATGCCGCGACTGCAACCATGAATGGAACCCACCATGAACATGACCGTGAGCCTCGCGCCAATCGTTTCGCTGATTGCCGGAGTATTGATCCTCATCGTGCCGCGCATGCTGAACTACATCGTCGCGATCTACCTGATCGTGATCGGACTGATCGGCCTGTTCGGTGCTGGAACTTTCGGGCTTAAATAGCTGTACCAGGACTCAGCGATGAATACCACTTTCAAATATGCGTTGGCCGCAGTTGGCCTGTCGGTTGCCATGCAGGCGACCGCCACGGTCACTTTTTATGAAGGCGAAGGCTTCTCCGGTCGTTCGTTCACGACGCAAAAGCAGGTTCGGGACTTCGAACGTTACGGCTTCAATGACCGCGCATCGTCGGTCATCGTGGTCGGCGACCTGTGGGAGGTCTGCGTGGATGCCCGTTTCAGCGGCCGCTGCGTCGTCCTGCGACCGGGCAGGTATGCGTCGCTCGGCGCAATGGGCCTCAACGACCGCGTCTCCTCCGTGCGCGCGGTGAGCCGGCACGCCCGTATCGACGAAAAACGCTATGCGCCGCTACCGGTTCCCGTCTATGACGATCGCCGTCGCCACAATGAGCGGCTGTATCAGGCCAACGTCACGTCCGTCCGTGCGGTGGTCGGCCCGGTGGAGCAGCGCTGCTGGATCGAACGCGAGCAGGTCGTGCAGGATCGTTCCGGCACCAATGTTCCCGCGGCCATTGCCGGTGCGGTGATCGGCGGGGTCCTCGGTCATCAGGTCGGTGGCGGGCGAGGCAACGACATCGCAACCGCAGGCGGCGCCGTCGCCGGTGCCGCGGTGGGGGCCAGCGTCGGTTCCCATAACGGCGGATCGCAGCTGCAAACCCATGAAGTGCAACGCTGCGCCAGCGCACCGAGTCAGGCGCGGCCGGATTATTGGGACGTCACCTACAACTTCAGGGGCGAAGAGCATCGTATCCAGATGACCAGGCCACCCGGATCGACTGTGACCGTCAACGGGCACGGCGAGCCGCGGGCCTGACCCAGGGCGCGGCAGGAAATCACGCGAGGCACCATGAAATCGATTCTTGATCCTTCGTTTCGATACACGCCAAGCTTTCAAACGGATGTCTCCAAGACCTTCGCGCGAGTCCGGCGCGACCACCGCAAGGAAGAGTTGGTCGCCCAGCAGGCGAAAGTGGAAGAGCGCGCCAAGGTTTCGTCGATCGTGAGAAGGCCCGCAAGCGGCGCTTGATGCTGTGTGCAGTCCGGGGAATTGATCGTGCGCGGAGTCCGCGGACGGTGTGTGCGCTAGCAGACAGACGCCGCGACCGGCGGCCACTAATCTTCCTCCTGCACCCGCTGTCGGAAACATCGCTGTCGATGTCCGTGACGCAGCGGAACTCACAAAGGAGAAAGTCATGAGTATCGGCACCATTCTGCTGATCGTCCTGGTCCTGATGTTGGTCGGCGTGCTGCCGGTATGGCCGCACGCAAGAAGCTGGGGCTATGGTCCGAGCGGCATCGTAGGCGCAATTGTCCTGATTCTTGTCGTCCTGTTCCTGATGGGGCGCTTGTAGCACCGCGCATTCAGCGCAGGATTATCCAATTCAAAGGAAATGGCATGACCAATTACACCAGCAAGTTTGCATACTTCTTCGGCGCGATGATCCTGGCGGTGACGCTGGGCTGCGCCTCGACGGCCAAGCAGGAAGGCACCGGCGAATACGTGGATGACACCGTGATCACCGGCAAGGTCAAGGCTGCCATCCTGAACGACCCCACGCTCAAGTCGGCCGAAATCAACGTCGAGACGTTCAAGGGCATCGTCCAGCTGAGCGGCTTCGTGAGCTCGAAGGAAGCGGAGAACAGGGCCGTTGTCGTCGCGCGCGGCGTGGCCGGCGTGAAGTCGGTCAAGGACGACATGCGGTTGAAGTAAGCAAGCAAGCAACCAGGGGGGCAGGTCGTCAGTCCGGCGACCTGCCCCTGCGCCATCTGAAGATGTCCCGATGCCCGGAGATGCCGGCCGGCATCACTCTCGAACTGGAAACCCCGTCATGCCCAAGACCTCGTTGATCACCGACATTCCCACACTGCGCAAGCGGGCGCGGCAGCACATCGACGAGGGCTCCGTCACCGCGGGCTACTCCGCCAATCGCAACGAAGTGATCGAACTGCTGAATGCTTCGCTGGCAACGGAACTCGTTTGCGTGCTGCGTTACCGGCGCCACCATTTCATGGCCAAGGGCATACATTCGCAGAGCGTCGCGCAGGAATTCCTCGACCATTCCAACGAGGAGCTCGGCCATGCGGACAAGATCGCCGAACGCATCGTGCAACTGGGCGGCGAACCCGATTTCGCGCCCGACGGTCTGACCCGCCGCAGCCACGCCGAATACGTCGAAGGCACCACGCTTGCCAGCATGATCCGCGAAGACCTGGTGGCCGAGCGCATCGCCATCGACAGTTACCGCGACATCATCAAGTACCTGGGGGACAAGGACCCGACGACACGCCGCCTGATGGAGTGGATCCTTGCCGTCGAAGAGGAACACGCGGACGACCTGGCCGACCTGCTGGTGGCCTTTGCCGACGCACCGAAGGAAACGAAGCAGTCGTCAAGATCGAAGTGAGCGAGGACGTCCCCGTCGTTGCAGCGCATGCATCGGTCGATGCGCGCGGCATGGCATTGAGCATTCTCGCGGGACTCGCGACCATCCTTGCCCTGTCGTGGGCTCAAGCGTTCTTGGTGCCGATACTGATCGGCATCGTCGTTGCGTACACGCTGAATCCCGTTGTCGCATGGCTCGAAGTCATCAAGTGCCCGCGTGCCGTCGCCACCGTCATCGTGATGGCAAGCGTCATTGGCGCGCTGGTCCTCGGCGCGTATTCGCTGCGCGGCCAGGTGCAGTCCATCATCGAGCAGCTGCCGGAAGTCGCGAGCAAGCTCTCCGCCGGGCTTTCACGCATGCAAGCCAGCAAGGGTGGCAACCTGCAAAAGGTGCAAAGCGCCGCGACCGAGGTGGAGAAGGCGGCGACCCAGCCAACTGCAGGTGCGGCGACGCCGCGCCAGGGCGCGATGCACGTCATCGTGGACCCGCCCCCCTTCAAGCTCAGCAGCTACATGTGGCAGAGCACGATGGGCGCGCTCGGCGCTGCCGGCCAGGCGCTCATGGTGGTCTTCCTGGTGTTCTTCCTGCTGCTCGGCGGCGACATCTTCAAGCGAAAACTGGTGCGCCTGACCGGCCCCACGCTGACCAAGCGCAAGATCACCGTCCAGATCCTGGACGACATCAACGGCTCGATCCAGAAGTACATGTTCATGCTGCTCACGACCAACATGCTCGTCGTGCTGCTCTGCTGGATAGCCTTCAGCTGGATCGGCCTCGACAATGCCGGTGCGTGGGCCGCGGCCTCCGGCGTGCTGCACATCATTCCCTATCTGGGCCCGGGCGTTACGGCAGTCGCGGTGGCGATGGCCGCGTTCATGCAATTCGAATCGTTGGCGATGGCGCTGCTGGCCGCGGGCATTTCGCTTGCAATCGCCACCCTCGTCGGCACTTTTGTGACGACGTGGATGGTCGGACGCATCGCCAGCATGAATTCAGCGGCGGTGTTCATCTCGTTGCTGTTCTGGGGCTGGCTGTGGGGCGTCTGGGGAATGCTGCTGGCCATCCCCATCGTCGTCATCGTCAAGGTCGTGTCGGAGCACGTGGAGCAGCTGCACCCGCTGGCCGAACTGCTGGGCGATTGACCTGCCGCTTGGCCGATACCACGGCAACTCGGCAATCACGGCATGAAAATGGATGGCGCCAGTGCCTACGGTCCGCGAGTCGACAATGTCCCTTCTGAACTGGTTCAGGGCGGGCCTGCGCCGCGGCACCACGTCGCGCCAGCCGCAGCCCGAGGAGCTGCCGCTACGCTCCGAGTTGTTCAGTGCCGATCAACTGGAGCGACACGGAAGGACACTCGCTGCGGCTCATCGGTTGACGGCTCGCCGTGCTTCGGACCGACTGTTGCCGCGGTTGGCCGCGAACGAGGTCATGTTGATCGACGTCTGCAAGCGGCTGACCGCCGCCGTCGCGACCAATCGCCGGATCAGCCCGGCCGCCGAGTGGCTGCTCGATAATTTCCACCTGATCGAGGAACAGATCGGCACGGCCAAGCGGCATCTGCCGCGCGGCTACAGCAGGGAGTTGCCGTGCTTGGCGTTTGGCCCGTCGGCAGGCCTGCCCAGGGTGTACGACATCGCGCTGGAGACGATCTCCCATGGCGATGGCCGGGTCGAAGCCGACAATCTGAGCCGCTTCGTGTCCGCGTATCAGTCCACGGTTCAGCTGAAGCTTGGCGAACTTTGGGCCATTCCGATAATGCTGCGTCTGGCGCTGATCGAAAATCTTCGTCGCGTCGGTGTGCGCGTCGACGTCAGTCTCGCGGAACGCGATTTGGCCAATTTCTGGGCCGATCGGATGACGACGACCGCCGCGCAAGATCCGAAAGGACTCATCCTCGTCATTGCCGACATGGCGCGCTCTTCGCCGCCGATGGGAAGCGCGTTCGTGGCGGAGCTCGCACGCCGCTTGCAAGGTCAGAGTGCCGCGCTGGCGCTGGCGTTGACGTGGATAGAGCAATGGCTGGCGGAGTCGCATCTGACGATCGAGCAACTGGTGCAATTGGAGGCCCAGAAACAGGCGTCGGGCCAGGTTTCGATCAGCAACAGCATCGGGAGTCTGCGCGCATTGAATGCCATCGACTGGCGCGAATTCGTGGAATCCAACAGCGTCGTCGAGAAGATCCTGCGGCAGGATCCGCAAGGCGTGTACGGCGGGATGGACTTTGCCACGCGGGACCAATATCGCCACGCGACCGAGCGCATCGCCCGCAGCGGTCGCCTGACCGAACCGGAGGTGGCCGGGGAAGCGATCAACCTCGCGCGCGCAAGCGCCGCCCGCCACGGTCAAGACGACCGGATGGCACATGTCGGTTTCTTTCTGGTCGACGTTGGGCGTACCGAGTTGGAACGCGTCGCGGCGGTTCGCGTTTCGGTATCCAGTGCCATGCGAGGCCACGCAGCGCGGTTCGCGCTGCCGTTATACCTGGCGGCGATCGCCGCGATCACCGGCGTCCTCACGTCGGCCCTGGTCGCGCATGCTCACGCGGCGGGCACCACCGGCACACTGCTCGCGCTCGTCGTGGCGCTTTCGCTGCTCGCTACCAGTCAGGTCGCCGTGACGATCGTGAACTGGCTTTCCATGCTGCTGGTGTCGCCACGTCCGTTGCCGCGCATGGACTTCGCTGCCGGCATTGCGGCCACGGCGCGGACGTTGATTGTTGTCCCCACGATGATCACGGATGCAAGCAACGTCGACGACCTGGTCGAGGCGCTGGAAGTCCGTTATCTCGCCAACCGGGATGCACACCTTCACTTTGGCCTGCTGACCGACTTTCCGGACGCGCACGAGGAAACCCTCGCTACCGATGAACCGCTGCTGCGACAGGCGGAGGCCCGCATCAACGCGTTGAATGGAAAATATGGACGCGCAGCGGAGACCGCAGCGGGCAACCCCGCCGAAAATCGCGCCCGCGACCCGCACGAAACCGGCGTGTTCCACCTGTTTCACCGGCCCCGGACATGGAACGAGGACGCCCGGATCTGGATGGGCTGTGAACGCAAGCGCGGCAAGCTGGCTGACCTGAACCGGTTGCTGCGCGGTGGTCGTCGGGACGGGTTTTCGCTGATCGTCGGTGCGACGGCGGTGCTGGCGGAAGTGAAGTACGTCATCACGCTCGACACCGACACGCAACTGCCGCGCGACGCCGCCCGGCAGTTGGTCGGCGCGATGGCGCATCCGCTGAATGCGCCTCGCTTCGGCAGCACAGGAAGAGACTCCGGCCCGAACGTGGTCACGGCGGGATACGGCATTCTCCAGCCGCGGGTTTCCGTAAGCCTGCCCGGCACCAACCGGTCACGGTATGCGCGACTGTATGGCGGGGAACCCGGCATCGACCCGTACACGCGCACCGTGTCGGACGTGTACCAGGATGTCTTCGGCGAAGGCTCGTTCATCGGCAAGGGCATCTACGACGTCGACGCGTTCGCGCGCGCGCTCGACGGACGATTCCCTGCCAACCGCATCCTGAGTCACGATCTGCTGGAAGGTTGCTACGCGCGCGCCGGACTATTGAGCGACGCGGAACTGTATGAGGAATTTCCCGCGCGTTACCTGGTTGACGTGGCCCGCCGGCGACGCTGGATCCGCGGTGACTGGCAGCTTGCGGGATGGCTGCGGCGGCGGGTCAGGTTGCTGGACGGGCGGCGTCAGGCCAATCCGCTTTCAATACTTTCGCAGTGGAAGATTTTCGACAATCTTCGCCGCAGCCTCGTTCCCGCGGCGATGACGTTGCTGTTGCTTCTCGCCTGGACGGTGCTGGTCCCGGCGTGGCTCTGGACGGAAGTCGTGCTCGCCATCCTGCTGGTGCCTTCCGTCATCGCGGCGCTTTCCGAACTGGCGGACAAGCCGGTCGACGTGCGGTTGGGGCAGCACCTGGCGGCCGTGGAGCGTTCTGCGCGGCGACATGCATGGCAGGCGCTGCTCGCGCTCGCCTTCCTGCCCTACGAAGCTTTCATCTGCATGGACGCGATCGTGCGCACCGTCGGCCGCATGCTGTTGACGCACCGTCGATTGCTTGAATGGAACCCTTCCGGAGATGTGGAACGCGCAATGGAACAGCGCGACCGGACGAGCCTGCAGGCCTCCTTTCGCGCGATGTCAATAGCGCCTGCAGTCGCGGCGATGGCATGGGTTGCCTTGTCGCTGACGCGTCCCGGGGCGTTGGCGGTCGCCGCGCCGATGCTGCTGTTGTGGGGAGCGTCGCCGGTGATTGCCTGGTGGGTCAGTCGGCCTCTCGCGCAGCGCAGCGTCCGGCTCTCGGTGTTTCAGCACCTGTTCCTGCGCAAACTGGCGCGAAGGACGTGGGCGTACTTTGAAACCCACGTCGGCCCCGATGACCACTGGCTGCCGCCCGACAACGTGCAGGAAAATCCGGCGCTGGTCGTCGCGCACCGGACGTCGCCAACCAACATGGGGCTGGCGCTCCTGGCCAATCTGACCGCGCATGACTTCGGCTACCTGTCGGGCGGTCGCCTCGTCGACCGCACGACGAAGGCCCTGCGCAGTATGCAATCGCTGGAGCGGCACTGCGGCCACTTCTACAACTGGTACGACACGCAGACGCTGCTGCCGCTCGCCCCTCGCTATGTGTCGACGGTGGACAGCGGCAACCTGGCTGGCCATTTGTTGACGCTGCGACCGGGGCTCAGTGCGCTGCGCGACGCGCCGATCGTCAATCCGCTGTGGGTCGAAGGAGTGACAGACGCGTTCTCCATCCTGGTCGACATCGCGGGCAACCCGTCGGCACCCACGGCCGCACATTTTGCGCGGTTCGAATCCGAGCTCGAGGCCGCGACCACGAACCGGGCCGAGACGCTGGCCGATGCCTGGGTCAAACTGGATCGGCTTGCAACATGCGCCGCCGACGTGGCCGGGCAAATCAACGTCGATGCGGAAACCAACGCAACCGGCGACGCCAGATTCTGGGCCGCACTGCTCGCGGCGCAGTGTACGGACCTGCGCGACGATCTGCTTTTTCTCGCGCCGTGGCTCCCGCAATGCGCGGTGGAGGGAGTGAGTTCCGGCCCGCCTGTCGTGGACGGCATACCGACTTTGGGAGAACTTGCCGCCCTGTCCGGGAGTTTGCCGTTGCTCACGCAGGGCGTGGCGAGGGCCAAGGCAAGATTGGAGGACATCGACCAGCTGGCCTCGCTCGTGGCAGCGCTGGCCACTATGGAATTCGATTTTCTGTTCGACAAGGTGCGGCGGCAACTGACGATCGGATACAACGTCGGCGATCGGCGCTGCGATTCAAGTTACTACGACCTGCTCGCTTCGGAAGCGCGGTTGGGCAATTTCGTCGCGATCGCACAGGGAGCACTGCCGCAGGAAAGCTGGTTTGCGCTCGGGCGCATGCTCGGCATGGCGGGGGGCAGGCCGGTCCTGCTGTCGTGGAGCGGATCGATGTTCGAGTACCTGATGCCGTTGCTGGTGATGCCGACCTATGAAAATACGCTGCTTGACCAGACTTGCCGGGCCGCGGTGGAACGGCAGATCGAATATGGCAGGCAACGCGGCGTGCCATGGGGAATGTCGGAGAGTGGATACAACGCCGTCGATGCTCACCTGAACTACCAATATCGGGCGTTCGGCGTGCCAGGGCTGGGTTTGAAGCGCGGGCTCGGCGATGACCTGGTCGTCGCGCCTTACGCCTCCGCGCTCGCTTTGCTTGTCGCTCCCGAGCCCGCATGCGCCAACCTGCAGCGACTGTCCGGCATGGGATTGGCGGGCAGGCTCGGCATGTTCGAGGCGATCGACTACACGCCTTCGCGACAGCGTCGCGGGGAGTCGAGCGCGGTCGTCCGTTCCTGGATGGCGCACCACCAGGGGATGAGCCTTCTTTCATTCGCCCACTTGCTGCTGGCCCGCCCGATGCAAAGGCGCTTCGAGTCCGACCCGCTCTTTCGGGCGACGTTGCTTCTTCTGCAGGAGCGCATTCCGAGAGCCACGCATTTTCATTCGAGTGCGGGAGAGCTTTCGCCTTTTCGCGCCGCATACGGGGTTAAGGAATCGCCGGTGCGCGTGCTCGACATTCCCGACACCGCCATTCCGGAAGTGCAGTTGCTGTCGAATGGCCGATACCACGTGATGGTGACAAATGCCGGCGGCGGGAGCAGTCGCTGGAAGGACCTGGCCGTGACCCGTTGGCGTGAGGACACAACTTCCGACAACTGGGGCAGCTTCTGCTATCTCCGTGACGAGGTGAGCGGCGAATTCTGGTCGACCGCGTATCAACCGACTTGCTCGACGCCAGGGCATTACGAAGTGATCTTTTCCGAAGGGCGCGCGGAGTTCCGGCGCACGGACCTCGAGTTCGAGACCCACACGGAAATCGTCGTCTCCCCCGAAGATGACATCGAGGTCCGTCGCGTACGCATCACCAACCGGGCGCGAACTGCGCGCACTATCGATGTCACCAGCTATGCGGAAGTGGTTCTGGCGCCGGCGGCGGCGGATGCGTTGCACACCGCATTCAGCAACCTCTTCGTGCAGACCGAGATCGTCAAGGCCCGCAACGCGATACTTTGTACCCGACGCCCGCGCTCCCGCGGCGAGCAGGTGCCCTGGATGTTCCACCTGATGACCGTGCACGGCGCGCCCCGGTCGCAGATCTCGTTCGAGACGGACCGCATGCGCTTTCTCGGCCGCGGAGGTTCGGTCGCTTCGCCTCTCGCGATGCGCGAACGCGGCGGGCTGTCGGATACCGCCGGGTCGGTGCTGGATCCGATCGTGGCGATTCGCCAGGCGTTCATCATCGACGCCGGAGCGACGGTGACCATCGACATGGTGTCCGGTGCCGGCGAGACTCGCGACGCCGTGCTGCACCTTGTCGACAAGTACCAGGATCGCGGGCTCGTGGATCGGGTCTTCGAACTGGCGTGGACACACAGCCACGTGGTGCTCCGCCAGCTCAACGCGACGGAAGCCGACTCGCAGATCTATACGCGCCTCGCCGGTTCGCTGATCTACGCCAACGCAACGCTGCGCGCGCCGGCGAGCGTCGTGGCCAGGAATCGGCGCCGGCAATCGGGCCTGTGGGGATATGCCGTCTCCGGTGACCTGCCGATCGTGCTGGTGCAGATTGCCGACGGCTCCAATGTCGAACTGGTGCGCCAGCTCGTGCAGGCGCATGCCTATTGGCGGCTGAAGGGACTGGTCGTCGATCTGGTGATCTGGAACGAAGATCACAATGGTTACCGGCAGCAGCTGCAGGATCAGATCGTCGGATTGATCGCGGCGGGTGTCGAAGCCCAACTCGTCGATCGACCCGGGGGCATTTTCGTCCGGCAGGCCGAACAGATTGCGGCGGAGGACCGCGTGCTGTTCCAATCGGTGGCGCGCGTCATTATCACCGACAGGCGCGGGTCACTGTCCGAACAGATCAACCGGCGCATGCCTTCGGCGCCCCGCACCACGCGTTTCTCGCCGACGCATGCCCATCGCCCGCAGCAGGTCGCCGCCGGCGCTTCGCCGGCCCCGACACTCATCCTCGGCAACGGTATCGGTGGCTTCTCTCCCGACGGGCGCGAATACATCATCGCACCCGCCAGCGGAGAAGCGACGCCGGCACCCTGGGTCAATGTGCTCGCGAACCCGAATTTCGGCACGGTGGTATCGCAGAGCGGCTCGGGCTATACGTGGTGCGAAAACGCGCACCAGTTCCGGTTGACGCCGTGGCACAACGATCCGGTAGGCGAGGCCAGCGGCGAGGCTTTTTACCTTCGCGATGAGGAGACCGGCCATTTCTGGTCACCCACGGCGTCGCCCCGCGCCGGCGCTGCGCCCTACGTGACCCGCCATGGATTCGGCTACAGCGTGTTCGAACACACGGAAGATGGCATTTGCTCGGAGCTCACCATCTTCGTGGCGCTCGATGCGTCGATCAAGTTTTCCACGCTGAAGATTGTCAACCAGTCGGGCCGTCCGCGCCGGCTGTCCGCGACCGGCTACGTCGAGTGGGTCCTGGGCGACCTGCGCGGGAAATCGGCGATGCACATAGTCACGGAATTCGACTCCCGCAACGGCGCCGTCTATGCGCGAAATCCGTTCGACAATGAATTTGCCGATTGGGTGGCATTCTTCGATGTCGACGACACCGCGCGCAGCGCCACTTGCGACCGCGCCGAATTCCTGGGCCGCAATGGGACATTGCGCGATCCTGCCGCCATGCATCGGTCGCGGCTGTCTGGCAAGGCTGGCGCGGCGCTCGATCCCTGCGCCGCGATTCAAGTGACGTTTGATTTGACGGACGGGCATGAGCGCGAGATTGTCTTCCGGCTGGGTGCGGCAGGCAGCGCGGATGCTGCCGGCCTGCTGACGCAGCGCAACCGTGGACCTGCGGCGGCGCGTGACGCGCTTGACGCGGTCATCCGGCATTGGGAGCACGCGCTCGGTGCCGTGCAGGTTGCAACACCCGATGCGGCCATCGACGTCCTTGCCAACGGATGGCTCGTTTACCAAACGATGGCATGTCGCCTCTGGGCGCGCAGCGGCTTCTACCAGTCCGGGGGCGCCTTCGGCTTTCGCGATCAACTGCAGGATGCGATGGCGCTGATTCACACCGAGCCCCAACTGCTGCGTAGGCAAATCGCCCTTTGCGCGAGCCGCCAGTTCGGGGACGGCGATGTCCAGCATTGGTGGCATCCGCCGTCGGGACGCGGCGTGCGCACGCGGTGCTCCGACGATTACCTCTGGCTGCCGCTCGCCGCTTGCCGTTACGTTCTGGCCACCGGCGACACGTCGATCCTCGACGAGACGAGTCCCTTTCTCGAGGGCCGCCCGCTCAACGTGGGCGACGACTCCTACTATGACTTGCCCTCGCGCTCCGACGAAAGCGCAAGCGTCTATCAGCACTGTGTGCGGTCCATCATGCATTCCCAGCGATTCGGCACGCACGGACTGCCGCTGATGGGTTCCGGCGACTGGAACGACGGCATGAATCATGTCGGCATACAGGGCAAGGGCGAAAGCGTCTGGCTGGCGTTCTTCCTCTGCCATGTGCAGGGAGAATTCGCGAAGGTGGCGAGATTGCGTGGCGACGAGGCGTTCGCGCAAAAGTGTGAGAAGGAGGCGGCGCTGCTTCGGCAGAGGATCGAGTACAACGCCTGGGACGGCGAGTGGTACCGACGCGCGTATTTCGACGATGGCACGCCGCTGGGATCGGCCAGTAACGCCGAATGCCAGATCGATTCGGTGGCGCAAAGCTGGTCGGTCCTGTCCGGAGCGGCGGACACCGCGCGCTCGCGCCAGGCGATGGACGCGGTGCACGCCCTCCTGGTACGCGGCGACGACGCGCTGATCCAGCTTCTCGATCCGCCGTTCGACACGTCCGACCTCGATCCCGGTTACATACGCGGGTACGTCCCCGGGGTGCGCGAAAATGGCGGCCAGTACACGCATGCCGCGGTCTGGACAGCGATGGCTTTCGCCGCGCTCGGCGATCGGGCGCGCGCGTGGCAATTGACGACGATGATCAATCCGGTCAACCACTCGCGGAGCGCGGAGGGCGCCGCGAAGTACAAGGTCGAACCCTATGTCGTTGCCGCCGACGTCTATGCGCTGGCGCCGCACGCCGGTCGCGGGGGCTGGTCCTGGTACACGGGTTCGGCCGGGTGGATGTACCGCCTGATCGTGGAGTCGCTGCTGGGCATCAACCTGGAAGGAGATCGTCTTCGCCTCGCGCCGTGTCTGCCTCCGCAGTGGAACGACTTCACGGTGCGCTACCGGTACCGCGAGACGACCTATCACATCCAGGTATTGCGAGGCGAGGCGGGCGACGAAGGCGACCTCGACGCGGCAAGCGTCGTCGTCGACGGCGTCCTGCAGACGGGAAACTGCGTGGTACTTGCCGACGATCGACGCGAACACCGGGTTGAGGTGCGCACCGCGGACCGTCGCGCGGTCGAGGAACCGGGCGTGGCCTGAAGCCGCGGCTCTTTGTGAGGGTGCGGCGTTTGCCGCGGGACGCTAAGGCGTGCGCAGGCGGCGAATCAGGATGTCGATGATATCGTCGCCATCCGGGGACTTCAGCCGATACTGGCTCAACATTCGCGCGACCTCGGGCCGGGAAATCGCCGCATAGTCCGCGCGGATGAAGACGGCGGCGATCGCGCGCTGCACATCGACCGAGCCCGCCGTCGGGAACAATTTCGCCAGATCAGACAGGATCATGCGATCGCTCAGTCGATGTCGCGCGAGCGTGTCCAGCGCACGGACGCGGGCGTCGGATCCGGTCATGCGGGCGATCCCGCCGGCGACGACGCGAAGGTCATCGACGTCGGTCATCGGGCGGTGCTGAAGATACACCTGGGCGATCTCCACGTCGGCATCATCAGCGCTCGTCACCGCCCGCAGGACGCGCGCGCGCCCCGGCGCGCTTCCCAGGCAAGCCAGTGCCGCCGCATTGTTCACCCGGTTCGCCTGTTGCGGCGTGGGTTGCAGTAGATGACGATCTGCGTCCAGCTCATGGCCTTCGTTCATCGAACAGATCAACTCGACCTCGGACGACCCGATGGAACGGCGCGCGATGAGATCGCCGACCATGCGCACGAGTTCGGCGCGCCGTTCGGACGGCGACAGCCAGCCCAGGGTGACCGCAAGGTTGATCATCCGGACCCGAATCTGCGCCAGATCGGCGTCCTCGGCGAAGCGCAGGTACCGATCGCGGGCGACGCGGTCGTGCGCGATGCCGCGCAGCGCGAGTGAAGCGGCGGCGTTCTGCCGCTCGCTGTCGCTGATCGTCGCGAACACCGCTTCGATCCGCTCGAGGTACATGCGCGTCTCCGACATGTCGCGGCGCAGGAGGCCATGGATGAACGCTATCCTGTCGGCGGGTGACACCCTGTCGTCGACGAATTGGCAGACTTCGCGGCGATGCTCTGCCTGCGGATCCGAATCCTGGAGACCGCTGACGGCGGTCATGCCACTGGCGGCAAAATACTTGAGCAGGGTGGCGCTGGCTTTGCCGCTGCCGACTTCGGCGAGCGTTGGCGGTTGCAGGTAGCGGTCAAGTACGTTTGCGGCGGCAGGCCCCAATGGCGCGCGCGACGAAAAGCCGTAGATGACCGGCACGTTGATGAATATGCGGCGCATGTGGTCCCGGTTGCTCTCCCCATGCCGCAGATCGAGGGATCGCGCCAGGCGCACGGCCTCGGCCGGCGAGTGTCCGGTGCGAACCAGGCTTCGTCCGGCTTCCGGGGACGTGCTCGAGATCGCTTCCGCATTCAGCGTGTTGCAACCGAACAGGTAGACCTCCTTCAGCTGCGAGAACACGCCCGGACACGAGTCGCTGCATGAGGCGCGCTCCATCTCCGCCACCGGCAGCGATTCGCGCTGATCCAGGCGATCGGTGTAGAACTCCGTTCCGCTGTCGAAATGACCGGAAATGACGAGCAGGTCGCACTTGATGTCCTGCCGGCAGGCTGAGGCCAGCCAATCAGGACGACCCCGCTCCACCAATTCGACGAACTGGTATTGGTCCTCGGGCAGCCGTTGCCGCAGGATCTCTTTTTCGTCGGGCGAGTTGACGGTGATGGTGCACACCGTGCGCTTGCCGGCCACCGACGAGATGGGGCAGTACGCGACGAATGCGGCGACCAGAAGAAGAACTCTGGCCGACAGCGCCATGGGCCGACGGAGAACGGGTATCGCCACGGTTCCTCCAGCCATTGTTCCGGCAGCGGGCGAATGCGGATCTGATTGTCGAGGCAAGCCTAACACAGGCGTACCGGATGGCACTCGGCGCGGCTGCGCGCGCGCAAGGCTGAGCGCAGAACGACGGCGGCGGGACGTCGCGAAGCGTCCCCTTCAAGGGACCTGCAAGCGACGGATGAGGATATCGATGATGTCTTCGCCGCTGGGCGACTTGAGCCGCGATTGGCTCATGACCTGGACCAGTTCGGGGCGGGGCAGCGATTGATAGTCGGAGCGAATGAACACTGCGGCAATGGCGCGTTGGACCGCAATGGATTCCGAAGCGGAAAACAGGCGCGCGAGATCGTCCAGGCTCTCCCGGTCGCTCAAACGGTGGCGCGCCAGCGTGTCGAGTGCGCGTACCTGCGCGTCCGATCGCGGCATGCGCAGGATCGCGGCGGCCACCAGCCGGATCTCGCGGACATCGGTGATCGGCCGGTGTGACAGATAGACTTCGGCGATTTGCACTTCGGCTTCATCGCGACTGGTCAGCGCCAGCAGAACGCGGGCGCGAGCGTCGGTGCTTCCCAGGCAGGCGAGCGTCGCCGCATGGGTGACCTCGCCAGCCGCCTGGGGCGCCGCGGGCAGGCGGAATCGTTCCTGGTCCAGTTCCCCGTCGCGGTTCAAGCTGCAAAACAGGTCAACCTCCGCGGCTGCGGTGGATCGCACCGCCAGCAGGTCGCCGATCATGCGTACCAGTTCGGCGCGCTGATCCTCAGGCGAGAGCCACCCCAGCATGCCGGCGAGGTGGATCATGCGCGCGCGAATCTGCGGACGATCGGCGTCATCCGCGAACAACAGGAACCGGTCGCGCGTCAGGTCGTCGCGCGAAATCGCACCAAGCGCCTCGACAAAGGAGGCGCTCTGCCGTTCGCTTTCGGACAGCGCGGCAAACAGCCCTTCGATGCGCTCGAGGAACATCCGCACTTCTGCCATGTCGCGGCGCAGCAGAGCGTGGATGAACTCAAGCTTCTGCGCAGGGGAGGATCGGTCGTCGACGAAGCGACACGCTTCCTGTCGATAAACCGCCTGCGGGTCCGATTCGATCATCCCCCTCACGGCGATCATCGATTCCGCGGCAAAGTGCCCGAGCAGGCGGGGACTCACGCGACCGCTGCCGACATCCGAGAGTGACGCCGGTTGCAGGTAGCGCGCCAGCAGCGTCGCTGAACTGGGTCCCAGCGGCGCCACGGACGAAAAGCCGTAGATCACCGGAACGTTCGTGAAGATGCGTCGCATGCGATCGCGGCTGCTCTCGCCGTGGCGTTCATCGAGCGTGTGCGCCAGGCGGCGCGCATCCGACTGCGAATGTCCCGCCCTGACCAGGCTGCGCCCGACTTCGGAGGACATGCTCTTGACGGCGCTCGCATTCAACGTGTTGCAACCGAACAGATAGACCTCTTTCAATTGCGAGAACAGCCCCGGGCAGGAGTCGCTGCAGGACGCGCGCTCCAGCTCGGCGACGGGCAGGAATTCGCTCGATGACACCTGGTCGGAATAGAACTCCGTGCTGCCGTCGAAGTGGCCGGAGATCACGAGCAGGTCACAGCGCACGCCTTTCTGGCACGCGGACGCCAGCCAATCCGGACGGCCGCGCTCCACCAGTTCGACGAACTGATATTGGTCCTGCGGCAGCCGCTGCCGGAACATTTCCTTTTCGTCGGGCGAGTTGACGGTGATCGTGCAGACGGTGCGCTTGGCCGCAAGCGCTTGCGCGCTCCAACCAACGGCGCACAGCAGCAATACAGGAAGTAATTTCGCCACGGACATGGGTCGCACTCGCCGGGACTGACGGCGACTCAAGCCTTCCTTCCTCCCGTGACCAGCAGCAATCCGCCAATCACGACTCCGGCGATGCCTGCCCAGATCGGAACGTTGACCGTTTCCTTATCCGTGACCGACAGCACGATGGGGCCGATCTTCGTCTCATGGGTTGCCTTCGTGTAGCTGAAGCCCCCATACGCCAGCGCCAGAATGCCGCCGACCAGCAATACGATTCCCACCAGCTTCATTGCGTTCATGTTGTCTCCTTTGCGATCTGCCCTCGATCGGACAGGAGGAGATTGACGTACGGCTGCGCGTCCGTCTGTCCGCTGGACCACACAGAGCAGGGCCACACGGAGCCGTCCCGGCGCGCCTGTTGACTGCCGACTTCCGATGTCCATGGTGCGTTACCGAACAGACGCCGGATGAGGCTCTCCCTACGCTCGCCGTCAGCTTTGTAACAATAGGTAACCGACGAAAAAAAGACGCCGGCGCATGCATCGCTGTCGTCGAAAGCGGAGCACCGGACGTTATGGACACTGAAGCATCGATGCCGCAGATCCGGCAAGAGTCGAGGGCACCTATCGATTCCAGTGACGGCCCTTAAGGTCACACCCTTTACGCCAATCCATGAGTCGAACTTTTCAGCAAACCATTCAGCAAGGAATCACCATGCAAATGCAATCCTTTCGCCTCAAGTCCCTGGTTCTTGCCGCCGGCGTTGCACTGCTGGCCTGCAGCGGCTTGGCCAGCGCCGACCCGCCGTCCCGCGTCGCACGCATCGGCTACGCGTCCGGTCCGATCAGCTTTTCGCCTGCAGGTGAAAACGAATGGATCCAGGCCACGCTCAACCGGCCGCTGACCACCGGCGATCGCCTGTGGGCGGATGCGGGCGCGCGCGCCGAAATCGAGGTCGGCGGCGCCATGCTGCGCATGAATGCCGGCACTTATGTATCGATCCTCAATCTGGACGACCGTATCGTCCAGCTGCAATTGACCCAGGGCACGATGAACGTTCGCGTGCGTCGCCTCGACGCGGACCAGGTGTTCGAAATCGACACGCCCAATCTCGCGTTCACCGTACGGCAAGCCGGTGACTACCGCATCTCGGTGGATACCGAGGGCAATGCGACGGAAATCGTCGTGCGCAAGGGCCAGGGCGACGTCTATGGTGAAGGTGCGGCGTACCGTGTCGACGCGCGGCAACCGTATCGCTTCACCGGCACCGGCCTGCGCGACTATCAGAATTTTTCCGCGCCGCGCGCCGACGAATTCGACCGTTGGTCGACCGACCGCGACCGCGGTTTCGACAACTCCGCTTCGGCCCGCTACGTTTCGCAGGATGTGATCGGCTATCAGGATCTCGATGCGAACGGCACATGGCGCAACGATGCAACCTACGGCAACGTGTGGATCCCGACCCGGGTGGCTGCGGACTGGGCACCGTACCGCGATGGACATTGGGCGTGGGTCGACCCTTGGGGATGGACATGGGTAGATGACGCGCCCTGGGGCTTTGCCGTCTCCCATTACGGTCGCTGGACAAATATGCGCGGAACGTGGGGCTGGGTACCTGGTCCCGTGCGCACCCGTGCGTACTACGCACCGGCGCTGGTGGCGTTCGTGGGCGGCAGCAATTTCCAGATCTCGATTTCGAGCGGCAATGTCGGCGGTGTTGCGTGGTTCCCGCTTGGGCCGCGCGAAGTCTATCGGCCGTCGTATGAGGTGAGCCGCGGCTATTTCGAGCGCGTCAACCAGAGCAACACCGTCGTCAACACCACCGTCATCAACAACTACTACAACAACTCGAATGTGACCAATGTCGTGTACGCCAACCGGCAGGTGCCGGGGGCCGTGGTTGCCGTGCCTACCACCGCGTTTGTGCAATCGGCTCCGGTGGCGCGCGCGGCAATACGTGTGACGCCCGCGATGGTTGCCAGTGCACCGGTAGTCGCCGTGGCTACCGTGGCGCCGACGCAGCGGAGCGTGCTTGGCTTTGCGGCGGTGAGCGAAAAAGCGCCGCCGGCACGCGTATTCGAACGACCGATCGTCGCGCGCACGGCGGTGCCCGCACCGACGGTCGGTTTCGCCGCCCAACAGCAACAACTGGCCGCGAAGCCGGGCAAGCCGCTCGAGGAGAACGCTCGCCGCGAAATGAAGCCGGTCGCTGTCGCACCGGCGCCTGTCGTCAAGGTCATTGCCCCGAACCAGATCGCGCCGTTGACCGCGATTCCGCCTGCCGCGCCTGCGCCTCGCGGTACGCCGCCTTCCGCAACGCCAGGTCAGGGCGTCGCGCCGGCAGCACAGCCGCAGCCGCCGGAACAGCGGGGCAAGCCTGAACAACAAGGCAAGCCGGAACAACAAGGCAAGCCCGACGCGCGTGGCGAGCAACGTGGCCAGCCGGTCCCGGCGCCGCAAATCGCTCCGCCTCCTGCCCCTGCACAACGGGTAATGCCGACTCCGGTCACGCCGCCGCAGGTTGCACCGCCGGCAACACCGGTAACACCGATGCCGCCGCCGGACCAACGAGGCAAGGCGCAACAACCAGGCAAGCCGGAACAGCAAATCAAGCCGGAACAACAAGGCAAGCCGGAACAACAAGGCAAGCCCGACCCGCGTGGTGAGCAACGTGGCCAGCCGGTCCCGGCACCGCAAATCGCTCCGCCTCCTGCTCCTGCACAACGAGCCATGCCGACTCCGGTCACGCCACCGCAGGTTGCGCCGCCGGCAACACCGGTAGCACCGATGC
>JANMCH010000087.1:0-50799 GCA_031361045.1 Betaproteobacteria bacterium
CCAGCGCCGCGCCGAAGGTGAACAGCAGTCCATACAGCGGGTCCTTGCCGTACGTTCGGCGCAGACAGATTTCGATCAGCATGCCGAACAATCCGACGAACACCGGCGCCAGGAACAACGCGAGCAGGTAGCGCGTGCCCAGCGGCAGCGCTGTCCACGCATCCTGCAGCGCGGGGAACCAGCCCAGCTTCGGCGTGATGACGAACAGCGCGAAGTACATGCCCAGCGCGAACAGCGAACCGTGCGCGAGGTTGATCGTCTCCATGACGCCGACGATCAGCATGAAGCCCAGCGCAATCAGCGCAAACAGCAGGCCCAGGCTGATGCCGTTGACCAGGTGCGGCAATAGATTGAGAAGAAAATCCATCAGCGGTTACAAGTGCGCGCGGCAGCCGGATCGCGGCCAACGCGCGCCCTGTTTCTCACGCCTCGTAGGTCGGCGTCGCGTCGTAGGACTCGAGCTTGCATGCGCCTGCCGCGTCGGGATCCTCGACGTCCTTCGGCGGCAGCTTGGCCAGGACGCGGAAGATGTCGTCCTTTTCCGCCGGCGCGTCGTTGTACGTGGCCATGTACAGCGTCTGCTGCAACTGGTGCGTCGCCGGATTCATGTACGCGTCGAAATCCTGCATCCGGTCGCGCGCGGGCACCTTGAGGTTCTCGAGTTCCTTGATGACCTTGATGTTGTTGGTCGACCCGACGCGCTCAACCGCACGCAGCAGCTCGCGCGTCGCCATGTACCCGTTGTAGTACGTGTTGCCGGGCACCTTGATCTGCACGCCAGGGAAATTCGTCTGGTATGCGGCGACGAATTCCTTCACGCCCGGCAGGTCGAGCCGGTAGTACCAATTGGTGCCGAACACACCGAAGATCGCCTCCGGTCCCAGGCCATAGACGTCGGGCCAGTCCTGCTGGTTGTTGATCCACGCGGGGCTCTTGTTCATCTTGAGCTGAACGACTTGCTGGCGCAGCGCCTTGATGTCATCGCCGCCGACGGCGGTGGCAACTACCGCGGGCTTGAGCTGCTGGATCTTGGTCAGGTATGACGAGAAGTCGCGCGTGTTCTGCGGCACCAGCATTTCCTCCACGATCTTGCCGCCGTTGGCCTCGACGATGGTGCGCATCGCCTTGGCGGTGCTATGGCCCCAGACATAGTCGTTGGTCAGCAATACCCAGTTCTTGCCGTTGACGGCCATCGCGTTCTTGACGATCGCCAGCGCGAAATTGGTGCCGTTGCCGTCCCATACGAACTTGACCCGGTGACAGTCCTTTCCTGCTTCCGTCGGCGAGCTCGAATTGGTGTTGAGATAGACCACGCCGTACTTTTGCGCGACCTGCGAAATCGCATTGGCGACGCCGGAATGAATGGCGCCGATCAGGAAGGCTGCCTCATTGCGCGTGATGAGCCGCTCGGCGATGCGCGAGCCGGTTGCCGGCGTCGTCTCCGAGTCCATATGGATCGCCTCGACGCTGCGTCCAAGCACGCCGCCCTTGGCGTTGATCTCCTTGATCGCCATCATCGCGCCGAGACGCTCGTCCATGCCGCTCGCCGCGTACTGGCCGCTGGCGTCCATCGTGAGGCCGATCACGAGCGGCTTTTTCTGCGCGGTCTGCGACCACACGTGGTTGTGCTTCCACGGACCGACGAAAGGCGCGGCGGCGTAGGTTCCCGCCGTGGCGAGCGCGAGCGCCGACGCCTTGAGGATCGTGCGCCGGCGCGGGTCGCCCGGCGTGCCGTCCACGTCCGGCTTCACAACTTCCTTCACTTCCTTGTCGATCTCGCTCATGTTGCCTCCGTCTCGCGCGTCGTCCGACGCTTGGTTTGACATCGATGCGATCTTGGTGTCGCGTGGTAATGGATTCAATCGGATTCAGCCGCTGTCGCAGTAATTCATGCGGCTTCGACTGCAACAGTGGCGGTTGCCGTCGCGCGCGCTTGCTCCCACAGCACGATCAGGCGCGCATAGCGCGCCGCAACACCGGCGACTACCTCCGCATCCGAGGCCTTGCCGGCGAACCACGCCGCGGCCAGGTCGGCGAATACCGTGCGGCCCACGGCGAATCCCTTGACCATGGGAAAGCGTGCCGCGACATTGAAGCCACGCTGCAGGTCCTCCTCGCTCGCTTCGAGTCCCAGCAGCAATACGCCTCGGCAATGGGGGTCGTTGCGGGCGATGACCTGCGTGATCGCGTCCCAGGCCGCATGCGCATTCGGCGGCAGCTTCCACCAGTCAGGGAAGATACCGGCGGCGTAGATCTGCTCGAGCGCCCGCGCCACCGTGCCGGCATCCGCCACCATGTCGGCAGGAGGAATGACTTCGATAAGGAATTCGTGGAACGTCGCAAGGCACGCCTCCTGCAACTCGCGCAGGCGCGCGATCTGCTCCGCGCGCATTTCCGCGGAATCGTCGGGGTGCATGTAGACGAGGCACTTGGCGATGTGTTCGCCCGGCCACGTACGCAGGTGCAACGCCAGCGACGTATCGGCTTCGAACTCAAGCGGCCGCGACCCGGGCCGCTCGACCGGCCGCGCCACCCACCAGCCGCACCCCGTGACGGTGGGGAAAATTTCCTCACCGTAACGGTCGTCGACGATGACGCCTCTGCCATGCGCATCGCTGCCGCCCAGTCGCGCGCCCTCGGCGATCAGCTTCTTGCAGGCGACGATTCGCGAAGGATCGCCGCCGTGGGTCGCCGCCAGCTCATCGAACTGGACGCGATGGTCGAAGGCCAGCACGGCCAGGTCGCCCCAGTGGCGCGTGCGCGTGGTATTGCGGTGCAGCCGTTCCAGGGCTGCGTCTTCGCGCAGGCGGCGCGTCGGCGAGCCGTGCTCGAGGAACGCCTTCAGTTCGATCCAGCTCGGCATCGCGGGCGCGCAGCCGTGCCGCGAAACCACGAGTGCGCCACACGCATTGGCGTAGGCGCAGCAGCGCTCCAGCGGTTCGTCCCTGATCCATCCGCGCAAGAAGCCGGCCATGAACGCATCGCCTGCGCCGAGGATGTTGTAGACATCGACCGGAAAGCCCGGCCCCTGGAGGCCGTCCTCGATGTCATCCGGAATGGCGCCGTCAAAAACGACACAACCCATCGGGCCACGCTTGACGACCAGCGTGCCCCGCGTCAATTCGCGCAGGCGGCGCAACGCGACGAGGGTGTCGGTGCTGCCGCCGGCGATGTGCACTTCCTCCTCGGTGCCGACGACCAGGTCGCAGTAGGGGATCACCGTCTGCACGTGCGCGCTGACTTCGTCGGACCGCACATACCTCTGCTCGCCCAGGCCCGGACTGGTCAGTCCCCAGAGCACGGGCCGGTAATCGATGTCGAGCGCTACGCGCGTGCCGACGGCGCGCGCTTCCCGCATCAGGGCGACGCAGGTGGCGTAGGTTTGCGGCTGGGAGAGGTGCGTGCCCGAGATGCACAACGCGGCCGACGACGCCAGGAACGGCGCGTCGAAATCCGCGACGCCGATGTTCATGTCGGCGCAACTGTCGCGATAGAAGAGCAGCGGAAATGTCTCGCGATCCTTGATCCCGAGGATCGCCAACGCCGTCAGGCGCCTGGGGTCGGTGATCACGTGGCTGACGTCGACGCCTTCGGCCGCCAGCGTCTCGCGGACGAAGCGCCCGTTCTGCTCGTCGCCCACGCGCGTGAACATCGCGGGCGAAAGGCCCAGCCGCGCCACGCCGATGGCGGTGTTGGCCGGTGAGCCGCCAAGATATTTGGCGAAGGTCAGCATGTCCTCCAGTCGGCCACCGATCTGCTCGCCATAGAGGTCGACTGCGGCGCGGCCCACGCAGATGACATCAAGCGGACGTGCGTTGCGTGCTGGACCGCCTTCGCGCTGCGCGCTCACTTTGCCGCCTTGCGCGGGCGCCGCGGCGGCGCAGGTGACTTGTCGCCGGTGCCCGCAAGCTCATGTCCGGTGCTGACCACCAGCGCCTGCGCAAGGCAAAGTGGCGCCACCAGCGAGCGGAATGGCCGGCTCGAATCATCGCCCAGTTCAAAGGTGATGCGGGCGTTGCCCTTCAACGGAGAGAGAGGGCTGTCGGTGATGGCGATCACCGGCACATGGCGCCGGTGACAGTCGGCTGCGGCCTCGATCACGCCCGCCGAATAGTTGCGAAAGCTCACGGCGATCAGCACTTCGTCCGGCCGGATGTTGCGCACGAATTCGCTCAGCATCCCGCCGACGCCGTCGAGCAGATGGGTGCGCAATTCGAGCTGGCCCAATGCATACGCCAGGTAGCACGCCACCGGAAAGGCGCGCCGCTGGGCGAGCACGTGAATCTGCGATGCGCCGGCCAGCAATCGAATGGCGGCATTGAATTGCGCGGTGGTGACGGTCTCCTCGAGGTGGCCCAGCTCGGTGATCGCGTCGCTGACCGACGCATGCAGCACGCCGGTCGGGCCGGTCGCGGGAGCGCCGTTGCGCTTGCTCTGTCGCATCTGCTCGATGCGTTCGCGATAGCTGGCCGAACGCTCGACCAACCGCCCGCGGAAGATCTGCTGCATTTCGGAAAAGCCGCCAAAGTCGAGCGCGTTGGCAAAGCGCACCATCGACGAAGGCTGCACGCCGGCGGACTCCGCGATTCCCGCCACGGTGCCCAGCGCCAGGTCGTTCGGCCGCTCGAGCGCGAAGCGCGCGATGCCCTGCAGCTGCTTCGACATCGTCGGATAGCGCGCGCTGATCGCCTGCTTCAGTTCGTCGTAGGTGGTCGGTGGCATGGGCGAAGGAAGGCGGCATGAAGCCGCGATTAGAAACAAATAAAATTAAAATGAATATTCTTGATCGTTTAAATAATAGAACGTATATTTCCGTTTGTCCAGTACCTCCTCACCGCCCGATCATTGCCCACTCCGTGGCCATTCATTTGCCCGTAAACGCGAACACGCGTCACTTCATGCTCCCTGTTCCGCGCACCACTTTGCTGCCGTTGCCGATGCTGATTCTCTTTGCCGGATTGGCCAGCGCGCCGTTCTGGCTGAAGTCGGTCGGGCTCTATCAGTACCTGGCGCTCGAAATCATGATCTGGATGCTGTTCGCGCTTGGCTACAACCTGCTGCTGGGCTACGGCGGACTGCCGTCCTTCGGCCACGGCGCGTTCTTCGGCATCGGTGCCTACGCCTTTGGGCTGTTGCAACTCAAGGTGTGGGGCAATCTCTGGTTCGACCTGATCGGCTCCGCGTTCGTCGCCGCCGTCTTCGGCGCACTGGTCGCGACGTTCATCTCGCACCGCCGGGGGATCTATTACGCGCTGCTGACGATCGCCTTCGGCCAGGTGTTCTGGTTCGTGGCGATCAAGTGGCATTCGGTCACCGGTGGCGAAGATGGCCTTCTCAACATCAAGCGGCTGCCCGCCGATTTCGGTGTGTTCGCGTTCGACTTGAAGTCCAACCAGTCGCTCTATTACTTTTCGTTCGCCGTCTTCGTCGTCGTCGTCATCCTGCTGTGGCGCCTCGTTCATTCGCCGTTCGGCCGCGTTCTCACCGCCATCAAGCAGAACGAGGTTCGCGCCGCCTTCGTAGGCTATGACGTCTGGTGGTACAAGTGGATCGCCTTCATGCTCTCGGCGGTCGTTGCGGGACTGGCGGGCGCACTGTTCGCGATGGCGCAGCAGTCGGCGTACCCGAACGTGATGAGCCTGCACTCCTCCGGATTCGTCGTGATGATGGTGCTGATCGGCGGCGGGCTGGTGAGCTTCTGGGGGCCGGTGCTGGGCGCGCTGTTCTACATTCTTGCCCGCGACCTGCTGGGCGCCTATACCGAGACCTGGCTGCTCTGGTACGGCCTGTTGTTCATGGTGATGGTGCTGTGGCAACCCGAAGGCATCGCCGGTATCTGGCAGGCGTGGCGCCGGCACGCGAAGGCGCGCAAGACTTCCCTGCTGACAACGCCCAAGGTGGCCTGACCATGGCGCTGGTCGACGCGGTCCCCCTGTTTGAAGCGGTAAATCTGCACAAGCGTTTCGGCGATGCTGTCGTCCTGGAGGACATCTCGCTTTCGTTCGACGAAGGCCGCCTGTCCGGCATCATGGGGCCCAACGGTGCCGGCAAGACGACCTGCTTCAACGTGCTGACCGGCCGCTACAAGCCCGATCGCGGTTCGGTCACGTTCGCCGGCAAGGCCATCACCGGAGCGTCGCCGCGTGCGGTTGCGCGCCTCGGAATCTCGCGCTCTTTCCAGGTGATGAACCTGTTCAACGACTACACCGCGCTCGACAATGTACTCGTCGCGCTGCCCGCGGTGCGCGATCGCGGCTTCGACGCGTGGCACGACCTGGCCGCGGACACCGCCGCGCAGGACGAGGCCGCAGCCGTGCTCGCCCGCGTTGGACTCGCCGGACGCGAGCGCATTCCCGCCAAGAGCCTCCCGTATGGCGAGCGGCGAGCGCTGGAGATCGGTGTGGCGCTTGCGCCCAAGCCGCGTCTGCTGTTTCTCGACGAGCCCACCGCCGGGCTGGGTACCGAGGGCACCGCGCGCCTGTTCGACCTGATCGCCGAATTGAAGCGCGCGCTGACGATCGTGGTGATCGAGCACGACATGAAGTTCCTGTTCGGCCTGGCCGACCGCATCTCGGTGATCCACTGGGGACAGGTGATTGCCGAAGGAACGCCGGAACAGCTGCGCGCCGATCCGTGGGTGCGGCGCTCGAACCTGGGCGCGCTGGAGGCGTGACGCAACATGCTTAGCATCGACCGCATCGACACCTACTATGGCGAGACGCAGGTCCTCCACGGCGTGTCGCTGACCGCGCGCGCCGGCGAGGTGGTCGCGCTGCTCGGTCCCAACGGCGCCGGCAAGACGACCACGCTGCGTTCCATCCTGGGCCTCACGCCCGCACGCGCCGGCGCCATCCACTTCGATGGCCGCGACGTCACCGCGACGCCAACGCACGAAATCGCGCGGCGCGGCTTGGGCTGGGTGCCCGATGACCGGCGCATCTTTCCGACGCTGACGGTCGCCCGCAATCTCGCCATCGCCAGGAAGAAGACGCGCTTCCGGTCATGGAGCGAGGACGATTGCTTCGAGATCTTCACCGCGCTGCCCTACCTCATGCATCGCGAATGCGAGAACCTGTCCGGCGGCGAAATGCAGATGGTCGCCATTTCGCGCGCGCTCGTCGGCGCACCGGGCCTCGTGCTGTTCGATGAGCCGAGCCAGGGCCTGGCTCCCAAGGTCGTGCAGGACGTGATGCGGACGATCCTGCGCCTGAAGAGCGAAGGCATCGCCGTGCTGGTCGTCGAGCAGAATGTCGAGAGCGCCCTCGCTGTCGCCGACCGCGCCTATGTCATCGACCACGGCGTCATCGTGCACGAGGGTCCCGCGGCGGAGCTGCGCGGCAACCTGCCATTGCGCAGGCAACTGCTCGGGATCTGACCGATGACTACTCCCCTGCTCGCGGTACGCAACGTGTCCAAGCGCTACACGCGCGGACTGCTCAAGCGCGCAGTCACCTTCTCGCTGGAGGCCGATTTCGCGATCGACCAGCCGGCCATCGTCGGCGTCATGGGTCCGAACGGCTCCGGCAAGACGACGCTCTTTGAACTCATCACCGGCAGCAACCTGCCGACGTCGGGCCGGGTGGAAGTCGACGGCCGCGACATCCACGGTGTCCGCTACCGCGAGCGCGACCGGCTGGCGATCCACTACCACCAGTCCTACCAGGTACGCGCATGGAAGCGTACGCGGCCGTCGTTCATGCTGGAACCGGCCGGCAGCGATTCCCCGCGCGTCCACCTGTTCGACGAGCCGCAGTTCAACACGCAGGATGGCTACATCGGCTTCATGGTGCAGTTCTTCCGCAAGCTGCGCGCCGAAGGGAAGCTTGTGTTCGTGTGCCTGCATCCGAACGAATCCTGGCACATGGAGATCCTGCGCGACACCTGCGAGCGCTTCATCTTCGTCGACAAGGGACGGTTGACCCACGCGGCCGATTTCGCTACTTTGCAAAGCGACGAGCGCGTTCGCAATTACCTGGGCGCGCTGGTGTCCGCCTGAGCCCCTGGAGCCGCAATGGACTTGACCACCCTCGAACGCCTTCCGCTGTGGATTGGCGGCCATCCTGTCGCCGGACAGACGGCCCGCTTTGGCGAGGTCACCAATCCGGCCACCGGCGAAGTGGTGCGGCACGTGCCGCTGGCCAATGCGGCCGACGTGGACAGCGCCGTCGCCTCCGCGGTTGGCGCCTTGCCGGCATGGCGCGCGTTTCCTCCGCTGCGCCGGGCGCGAATCCTGATGCGCTTCCGCGAGTTGATGGAGGCGCAGAAGAAGGACCTGGCGGCGATCATCACGCAGGAACACGGCAAGACGCTTGCTGACGCGGAAGGCGAGATCACCCGCGGCATCGAGGTCATCGAATTCGCCACCGGCATCCCGCACTTGCTCAAGGGTGAGTTCGGCGACAACGTCGGCACCGGCGTCGACAGCTTTTCGCTGCGCCAGCCGGTGGGCGTGTGCGCAGGGATTACGCCCTTCAACTTTCCGGCGATGGTGCCGCTGTGGATGTTTCCGGTGGCCATTGCGTGCGGCAATACATTCGTGCTCAAGCCCTCCGAGCGCGATCCGTCGCTGTCACTGCGGATGGCCGCGCTGCTCAAGGAAGCCGGACTGCCCGATGGCGTGTTCAACGTGGTTCACGGCGACAAGGAGGCGGTCGACGCGCTGCTCGCTCATCCAGCGGTGAACGCAATCTCATTCGTCGGCTCCACGCCGATCGCGCACTACATCTACGAAACCGGCGCGCGCCACGGCAAGCGCGTACAGGCATTGGGTGGCGCCAAGAATCATGCGGTCGTCCTGCCGGATGCGGACCTCGACTTCGCCACCGAGGCGCTGATCGGCGCGGGCTACGGCTCCGCCGGCGAACGTTGCATGGCGATCTCGGCCATCGTCGCCGTGGGCGATGTCGCCGATTCGCTGGTCGAACGACTGGCTGCGCGCGCGCGGCGCGTCAGTGTCGGTCCCGGGACAGCGCCGGACATGGAAATGGGGCCCGTCATCACCGATGCCTCGCGCCGACGCATCGTCGGCTGCATCGACCGCGGAGTCGACGAAGGCGCGCAACTGGTCGTCGATGGCCGCGGCGTGTCCGTGCCGGGTCACGCGGCGGGCTTCTTCGTCGGCGCGACATTGTTCGACCGCGTCACCCCGGACATGGCGATCTATCGCGAGGAAATCTTCGGGCCGGTGCTGGCCGTGGTCCGCGTCGAATCGCTGAACGACGCCATCGCGCTGATCAACCAGTGCCCCTACGCCAATGGCACGGCAATATTCACGCGTTCCGGACACGCCGCGCGCCGCTTTGCGCAGGACATCGAGGTCGGCATGGTCGGCATCAACGTGCCGATCCCGGTGCCGATGGCTTTCTTCTCCTTTGGCGGCTGGCGCGCATCGCTGTTCGGCGACCTGAACGTGCATGGCATGGACGGCGTGCGCTTCTACACGCGCCTCAAGACGCTCACTGCGCGGTGGCCCGACGACGGCAGCGCGGCGCCCGGCTTTCACATGCCGATGATGGGGTGACGGTCCGGCGACCGGGGCGCGTTCACGCGCTGCCCGGGTACTGCGCGACCTAGCGCGGATAAATTGCGCCAAGCACGCGTGGTCCCTTGGCGCCGGTCACGGCGGGCAGGCTTGCCGTCCGGCCCGCGATTGCCTCGCGCGCCAGCCATGCAAATGCCAGTGCTTCGACATGCTCGACGGCGACGCCATGTTGGGCAGTGGTCGATACGCTGCGCGGATCGAGTTCCGCCGCCAGCATGCGAAGCAAAGTGCGGTTGTGGGCGCCGCCGCCACAGATCAGGACCTCAGACGCGCCAGACGCGTTTGCGCGAACCGCGTCGGCAATCGAGCGCGCAGTGAGCGCGGTCAGCGTGGCCTGCGCGTCTTCGTGCTGTCCACGCCAATGGCAACGCGCGAGAATTCCGTCGAGCCATTCGGCGTGGAATCGATCGCGTCCGGTGCTCTTGGGTGGCGCAGCGGCAAAGTAGGGTTCGGTCAGCAACGCCGCCAACAGCGTCGTGTCCACCGTGCCCTGCGCTGCCCACGCGCCATCGGCATCGAACGGCGTGCCGTGGTGACGCGCAGACCACAGGTCCAGGAACACGTTGCCGGGGCCGGTATCGAAACCGCTCACACTTCCCCTCGCGGGGAGGACAGTAATGTTGGCGATGCCGCCGACGTTGACGACCACGCGGTGAGTAGCGGGATCGCCGAACACCGCGGCGTGAAACGCGGGAACCAGTGGCGCCCCCTGCCCACCCGCGGCGACGTCGCGACTTCGAAAGTCGGCGACGACCGTCACATAGGCGCGCTCGGCGACCCGCGCCGGATTGTTGATCTGCAGCGTCCATCCCTGCTCCGGCCGGTGGCGCAAGGTCTGGCCGTGCACGCCGGCTGCCACCAAGTCGTGCGGCGAGAGCCCGCACGATGCGCAGGCATCGTTGATTGCCTTGGCGTAGAGATCCGCAAGCTGATTGGCCGCAAGTGACGCCCGCGCGATTTCATCCGCGCCAGGAGACTGCAACGCCATCAGTTCTTCGCGCAGCGCGGAAGGGAACGTGATGTGGGTGGCGCCCAGCGTCGCCATCGCGGCGCCCGGCGTGGCCGGAAATTCCGCCACCACGGCGTCGATGCCATCCAGGCTCGTTCCGGACATCACGCCGGCATAGAGTTCGCGACCCGCAGGCATGGTCTAGGTGGCGGAGGCGCCAACCGCGCCATGCGCTAATATCGAGGGGTTGCGTGCAGTCACGATTGAAGAATCCGGGTCAGACTGAAAATTAGGGTCAGACTCGATTTTCGCCCCAAACTGCTTGCCGTACGCAAAGTCCGGCAGCGATAGTCGAGTCTGACCCTACTTTTCGCGCAATTCGAGTCTGACCCTAATTTTCCCTATTTTCCCATGTCCACCGATATCGAACACCAACTGGCGGTCTTCAAGCGCGGCGCCGACGAACTCTTAGTCGAGACGGAGGTCGCCGCCAAGCTTGCGCGCGCGCAGAAGACCCAGGCGCCGCTGCGCATCAAGCTGGGCCTCGACCCGACCGCGCCGGATATTCACCTCGGACACACCGTGGTGCTCAACAAGATGCGGCAGATGCAGGACCTGGGGCACCAGGTCATCTTCCTGATCGGCGATTTCACATCGATGATCGGCGATCCTTCCGGCCGCAACGCGACACGCCCACCGCTGACGCATGAGCAGATTGTCGCCAACGCGCAGACCTACCATGCGCAGGCGTCGAAGGTGCTGGACCCCGCAAAGACCGAGATCCGCTACAACTCCGAATGGAGCGAGCCGCTGGGCGCCGCCGGCATGATCAAGCTCGCCGCGCGTTACACCGTCGCGCGCATGCTCGAGCGCGACGACTTCGCCAAGCGCTTCAAGTCCAATCAGCCCATCGCGGTCCACGAGTTCCTGTATCCACTGATGCAGGGCTACGATTCCGTTGCGCTCAAGTCCGACATCGAGCTGGGCGGTACCGACCAGAAATTCAATTTGCTGGTCGGCCGGGAACTGCAGAAGAGCTATGGCCAGGAGCCGCAGTGCATCCTGACGATGCCGCTGCTGGTCGGCCTGGATGGCGTCGAGAAGATGTCGAAGTCCAAGGGCAACTACATCGGCATCACCGATCCGCCGCAGGACATGTTCGGCAAGGTGATGTCGATCTCGGACGATCTCATGTGGAGTTACTTCGAGTTGCTGTCGTTTCGCCCGATGACGGAAATCGAGGCGCTGAAGCGCGAATGCGCGACCGGCCGCAACCCGCGCGACGCGAAAGTGATGCTGGCCAAGGAGATCGTCGCGCGCTTCCATTCTTCCGCGGCGGCCGATGCGGCGCTCACGGAATTCGAGTCCCGGTTCAAGGACGGCGCGTTGCCGGATGACATCGCCGACATCACGATCGAAGTTCCGCCGACCGGTGCTGGCGCCAAGGCAAAAGCGGGCATCATGATCGCGCAGCTGGCCAAGCAGGCAGGCGTCGTCGCGTCGACGTCGGAGGCATTGCGGCTGATCGAGCAGCGCGGACTCAAGGTCGACGGCTCCGTCGTCAGCGACAAGAGTCTCATCATCGCTGCGGGGACGACGGTCGTCGTGCAGGCAGGCAAGCGCAAGTTCGCGCGCGTCACGGTGAAGTGATCCGGAGCAACGTCCCGATGTTTCGCGCGCTCGCGTCCTAGCTCATGCCTGGATTGCCGCGCATGCCCAGGATGACGGGCACGTTGGGAGGCTTCAACTTGACGGTCTTCTGCGCACGCAGATAACGCGCGCACAATTCCCACACAGGCTCGCCGCCGGCGGATCGCGCCTCTTCGCTCACTGCCGCCCATCCTGCAACCTTGTACTTGCGCGCGGCGTCGATCGGCTTGCCGTGCAATTCCATCCGCGTGATGCGCTTGCCCATCGCCGCCTTGGGATCGATCACATATTTCATGCCGCCGACGCGCACCATGTCGCCACCCTGCTGGTAGTACGGGTCCGGGTTGAACAGGTTGTCCGCGACGTCCTCGAGGATCGTCTTGATCGTCTCGCCGGTAAGTTCATTCAGCGTGACACTCGGATAGGTGATGGCGGTCTGGTCCATCAGGTCTTCCATGCGGATAGCCTGGCCGGGCAACAGCGTCGTTCCCCAGCGAAAACCGGGCGAAAACGCAATCGGCGCGTCCTTCTCGGCCATCAGCGCGTCGAGCAGCAGCTGATCGGCGGTGCCGTTGAAGTTGCCGCGGCGATAGAGCAAACCTTCGGTGACCGCCAGCCTCTCGTCGAGCTTTGCCGCAAACGGCGCGCGCACATTGCGGATATGTTCGGCCATCGCGCGGTTGGGCGGCAGCAGACGGCTGAACACGGGCAGCAGGCGATAGCGAAAATCCGCCACGGCACCCCCGCGCACGTCGAGGTCCAGCACGGCCAGGAACTTGCCGTTGCTGCCCGCGTTGGTGACGACGGTCTTGCCGCTGCGATTGGCGACGATGGTCGGCTGCGGCACGCCGTCATGCGTGTGCCCGCCGAGGATCACATCGATGCCGGTTACGCGCGACGCCATCTTGAGATCGACATCCATGCCGTTGTGCGAAAGCAGCACCACCGCCTGCGCGCCTTTCGCGCGAGCCTCGTCGACGACCTGCTGCATCGTTTCTTCCTGGATGCCGAACGTCCATTCGGAAACGAAGTAGCGCGGATTGGCGATGGGCGTGTACGGAAATGCCTGGCCGACGATGGCGACTGACACGCCGTTGACCGACTTGATCACATAAGGAGGGAACACCGGGTCGCCAAAGTCCGCCGTGCGGACGTTCTGCGCGACGAAGTCGATGCGGCCGGCAAAATCCCTGGCGACGATTTCCTGCAGTCGCCTGGCGCCGTACGTGAAATCCCAATGCCCGGTCATCACGTCCACGCCGAGCAGCTTCTGCGCGTCGACCATGTCCTGTCCGCGCGTCCACAGTGACGTCGCGGAGCCCTGCCAAGTGTCGCCGCCATCCAGCAGCAACGCGCCCGGCCGCGTGGCCTTGAGTTTGTCGACGAGGGTGGCGAGATGCGCAAAGCCGCCCATCTCGCCATAGGCCTTCGCGGCGCGGGCGAAATCGAGGTTGGTGAATGCGTGCGCGTCGCGCGTTCCTGCGGGAATGCCGAAGAACTTCAGCAGATTTTCGCCGACGAGATGCGGCGGTTGGCCCCAGGCCGCGCCGACGCCCAGATTGACCGCCGGCTCGCGATAGAACATCGGGTTGAGCTGTGCGTGGCAGTCGGTGAAGTGCAGCAGGCCGACATTGCCGAAAGGCGCGACGCTGTCGTAGAAGTTCGTGCCTGTCGACAGGTCGAGCGAGCGCGCATCGGCAACCGGCAAACCGGCCGCCGCAGCGGCGGCGATGCCCTGGAGGAAATCTCTACGGTTCAAGTCCGCAGCGCCACTGGATCCCCGCGTTCGCGGGCATGACCTCGCGGTCGCGAGGTCATTTATTGACGGGAGAGTCGGGGTCCATCAGCAGCGCAACCAGGTCCTTGACCTGCTGCTCGGTGAGAATCTGGCTGTGTCCGAAGCGCGGCATGTTGGAACACGCGTTGTAGGCATCGGCGTTCCAGATCTTGCCGTACGCATACTTGCGCATCTCGTCGTTGTAGCCGCGCACCTTGCCGAAGGCCAGCAACGACGGGCCGATGGTGCCGAACGAGACTTCCTGCGGCGACAATTGGTGACATGCATAGCAATTGCCGCCGACCGGTCCCTTGGGATCGTCGGAGAACTGCTTGCCGCGGCCTTCCTGCGCAACGCGCTCGCCGTTCTTCCAGTCGCCCAGCCATTTGCCGTCGGCCGGCCACTTGATCGATGCCAAGTTCAGCTTCTCGATCATCTCCGCCACGTCTTTCGGCAAAGCCTTGTTGGCGTACTGCGTGCACAGTCGTTGCGTCTCGTCCTGGTCGAGCCGGTCCATGCCCGCCTGGCCGTTCGCCTTGAACGAGTCCTTGAGCACGGCCGCCGCCTGCCGCGACACTTCGACGTCGGTCGGCGTCGTCGCGCAACCGATCAGCACGGCGGAGGCAATGCCGGCGGCGAGCCATGCCACGATCCACGATTTAGTGTGCACGCGCCGCCTCCCTACCGCTTGATCGCCGGCGCGTCGAACGCGGCGCCGTTCGCGTTGCGGGCCAGGTACATGGTCAGCGCAATCGACGCATCGGAGCCGTACAGAAGCTCAGGAAAGCGCTGCTGCCGGAAGCAATCGAAGAGCCGCCACTGGAACGAACGCAGTTCGCCCTGCGAAACGCGATACGCGGGCCAAGTGGTGTAGGCCAGTTGTGCGCCCGCGACCGTGGTGAGATTGGGCAGGTCCTGCAGCCGGATGCGCTTGCCGTCGTCGCCGTGGCAGGTGAGGCACGAGAAGTCGTGCGTGCCGCCGCGGAAAGCGAACATCTTGCCGCCCAGCCGGTAGGCCTCCTGCTCCTTCGGATGATTCAACGCCACGTTCATCTTGATGCCGCGCGATTCCGATGTGACGTACGCCACCAGCGCTTCCATGTCCGACTTGCGCTCGTTGCCGGCACCGAACGGAGACTTGCGGGCGTCGGCGTCGGTGTAGCCCTGTTGCGCCACCATGCACCACAGCAGCCGCGACTCCAGATCCAGCACGCGATCGGCGTCGGCGAAATAGCGCGGCATCTGTGCGTAGGCACCCTTGACCACGCCTGGGCCCAGTCCCAGGTCGCATTTTTCAAACGAGACCTGCTTTGGCCCGCGCGGCTGTGCCCACATTCCCTGGCCGCGCACTTCCCACAGCTCGGCGGGGTTGCCGTCCTTGAGCGCGGCACGGTACTTGGCGATTTCATCGACGGCCGAGGTCTGCGCCCATGCAGCGGCAGCGGTGACGACAGCCACTGCGCCCAATGCGCAAACGACGTGCAGTCGAGTGAGCGACTTCATGCGACCGTGGCTTCGTCCGTACGCTTGTCGCCGCGGTTGTCGGTCCACGTCACCTGCACCTTGTCGCCCTTGCCCGCGCCCTTGAAGCGGAACGCCAGGAATGGATTCTGCGAGATGGCCGTGCCCCACTGCGCGGACAGCACTGTCTTGCCGGAATGAGTGACCGCGACGTTCTGGATGAACCAGGCGGGAATGACCTTGCCTTGCGCATCCTTGCGCTGGCCGGTTTCCATCTGGTGACTCATCAGCACCTTCACGTCGGTCACATCACCGACCAGGTTGGCACGGATGCGCATCGGATCTGCCATGACTACTCCTGTAAAACGGGCGTCGGACTCAGTCGGCCTCGGTTGGCCTCATTTGACTTCAACCGCCGCAGCCGCCCAGCGTGACCTTGATTTCCTTGGAGGCGACGTAGAACCTGCCGTCGGCCTTGACCAGCGCGTAAACATTGGACGTCTGCGCCATCTTGACGCGCGTCGACAGCGACGGTTCGGTACCGGCGGGAATATCGAAGATCGCCGCGAGCATGTTCGGATTTTTCTCGACCAGGATCGCGATGGCGTCCGTCCTGGGTATGGCGCTGGTCACGCCGATGGGAACGACCGCGCCGTTTTCCGCGATGTCGGGCGTCTGGACGAACGTAACGCCGACACTTGGCGTGGGCGTGGCACCCCCCAGCGCCTTCACTGTCTCGTCGAGAGAGTGGGCCTCGAAGGCGGCATGGTTCCAGGCATCCGCCGCGAACGCTTCACCCGGCTTCAACCACCCTGCCGCGGCGAGCAATGCAAGCAGCGTGGCGCCGCTGCCCGACTTCAGTACCTGCCTGCGCCGATCATCCATGTCCGCCATTTCCAGATTCCGCCTGCGATCGAATGAATGGCGATTCTAGCAGGGTCCGGACGACCACCGGCGGGCTGCTAGTGGATGACCGCGCTGGTGAGGAAGCGCACCACGGATCCACTCTTGAGGCGGAACACGCCCTCGCCCAGCAACTGGGCGTCGTCGATTTCGTCGCGCGTCAGGTCGATTTCGGTGTCGCCATGGCGCGCCTCGAGCACGACGTCATCGGCCGCGGTGAATTCATCAGGCACTCGGAGGTAACCCGCCTGGAACATGACGCCGTCGATCATCACGAATTCGGCGTCGTTCATCGTGTCGGCAATTTTCATTCAAGCCCTTCCAATGGCAGTGGCAGGCACGGTAGACCGCGCCCGGCTCTCTTTTGACACCCTGCCTGCCATATGGAGGCTGCGCGGGGCAGCTTCAAGCGGCCGGACCTGGCCCACCGCTTACCCCACCATCGCGCGAACGAAATTGGGCAGCGCCAGCGCGGCGCGGTGCATGTCGCCGTTGTAGTACTGGAGGTCGCGCAGCCCCCGCTGCGCGATGCGGCGGTCGACGTTGAGTATCGACATGCCCTTGGGGTCGAGGCTTGCCGAGCAGCACGCCATCATCCACATGCCTCCGTAGAGCGGAACGGACGTCAGGTACGGCGAGACCACGGCAAAGGCTGAGCGCAGGTTGGCGATCGTCTCGCGCACGCGCTCGGGATGAGCCACGGGGCTGGCGACGTGCAGCGTCATGCCCCCGTTGGGACGCAGGCGAGCCGCGCAGGCCCGGTAGAATTCCGGCGTGTAGAGCGCCGCAGACGGGCCGACCGCGTCAGTCAGGTCGAGCACGATGAGGTCGTATTGCTCCGCCCCGTTGCGCACGAACGCCAAGCCGTCCTCGATCTTCAGCGACAGGCGCGGGTCATCGAACGCGCCACGATGGACGGACTGCAGGTATTTGCGCGCGACGTCGACGACCGCGAGGTCGATCTCACACAGCGTGACCGAGGTGATCGACGGATGCTTCAGCAGTTCTTCGGCGGAGCCGCCGTCGCCGCCGCCCACGATCAGCGCATTGCCGGGTTGCGGGTGGGTGATTGCCGCGAGATGGACAAGGTTCTCGTGATAGAAGAACTCGTCCTTCTCGGACGTCATGAAATGGCCGTCGAGGCGGAAGAGTTTGCCGAACTGCGCGGTGTCGTGGACTTCCACCGCCTGGTGCGGCGAGCGGAATTTTTCGAACTGGCGCGCCGACTTGACGAAGTACGCCCAGTCGTCGGACAGGTATTCGGTCATTGCCCCGGGGGCAATGTCCCCGGATTGCGGCGGCGGCAGGCCACCCGGGCGCTCCGGCACCCTCTCAGGCATCCTTGCCTCCGCGGTGGATAGCCTGGAACCGCGTGCGCTGCGGCTTCAGGGCGTCTTCCAGCGCGCGAAAAACATGCTCGGCCTTGGCGGTGTTGTCGGTCTGCAAGTTGCAGACGTACACGTCGACGGTGACGAATCCCGCTTCCGGCCAGGTGTGGATGGCGATGTGCGATTCGGCGAGCAGCACGGTGCCCGTCACGCCCTGCGGTTCGAATTGGTGGAAGCTGTCGCCCACGACCGTGAGCCCCGACGACTTCGCGGCGTTGATGCACAGCGTTCGCAGCGGTCCGGCTTGCGTGAATTCCGGCGTGTCGGCAGGGCACCCATACCACTCGCCTAACAGATGGATTCCGTCCATTAGTCGTCCCCTCCCTGGAGCCTGTCCGCCGATTCCGATGCTCATGTGGCACTCATTGGCCACAACGGAGGCGCTGCGCGGAAATTGATGAATGGCGGTGCTGTTTTTTCACCGAATATAAACGTGGAATTATTGCACAATTTTCGTGCCAAAGCGATAATTTCAGGTTGCATCGCGAATGCATCGCCCCTGTTTCCATTGCCAGCTACGTGGGCCGCGTTCCCCGGTTTCCGCTCATGTTCCTTCCACTTTCGAAAGACCACGCCAAATGACCGTTCCTGCCGCCGCGCAAGCCTCGGACAAGCAACTGGCGGACGCGATCCGCGCGCTGGCGATGGATGCGGTCGAGGCCGCGAAGTCGGGCCACCCCGGCATGCCGATGGGCATGGCGGAAATCGCCGTCGCGCTGTGGAACCGTCACCTTCGCCACAATCCGGCCAATCCGCATTGGCTGAATCGCGACCGCTTCATGTTGTCCAACGGTCACGGGTCCATGTTGCAGTACGCGCTGCTGCACTTGTCCGGATACGACCTTCCCATCGAGGAGCTGCGTCATTTCCGGCAGCTTCACTCAAAGACCCCCGGCCACCCGGAAGTCGGAGTCACGCCCGGCGTGGAAACAACGACCGGTCCGCTGGGACAAGGTCTTGCCAACGCCGTCGGCATGGCGCTCGCGGAAAAACTGCTGGCCGCGCAATTCAATCAGCCCGGGCATGCCATCGTCGACCATCACACCTATGTGTTCCTGGGCGACGGCTGCCTGATGGAAGGCATCTCGCACGAAGCGTGTTCTCTCGCCGGGACGTGGGGCCTGGGCAAGCTGGTCGCGTTCTACGACGACAACGGCATCTCGATCGATGGCCATGTGCAAGGCTGGTTCACCGACGACACGCCCAAGCGATTCGAAGCCTATGGCTGGCATGTGCTCCCGAAGGTCGACGGCCACGATGTCGCCGCCGTCGACGCCGCAATCAAGGCCGCGCATGCGGTCACCGACCGGCCGTCGCTCATCTGCTGCAAGACGGTGATCGGCAAGGGTGCGCCCACCAAGGCCGGAACGGAAGCCGCGCACGGCGCCGCGCTCGGGGAGAAGGAAATCGCCGGCACGCGGGCGGCGCTCGGCTGGAACTATCCGCCATTCGAGATTCCGGCCAACATCTATTCCGCCTGGAGCGCCCGCGAATGCGGCGCGCTGCTGGAAGCCGACTGGGACAGGAAGTTCGCCGCGTATCGCACCGCGCATCCGGCACTCGCGACTGAATTCCTGCGGCGGATGAGCGGGGAATTGCCAGCTGATTTTTCCGCATTTGCGAGCACGTTTGTCGCCGCACAGGCCGCCAAGGGTGAAACGGTCGCCACGCGCAAGGCGTCGCAGATGGCCATCGAGGCGCTGGCGCCGCACCTGCCGGAACTGATCGGCGGGTCGGCGGACCTGACCGGCTCGGTCTTCACCAATTGGTCGGGAACGGTGGTGGTCACCGCCTCGTCGCCGGGAAACTACGTCAACTATGGCGTACGCGAATTCGCGATGAGCGCCATCGCCAACGGCCTCGCGCTGCACGGCGGCTGCATCCCCTACGTCGGCACGTTCCTCACTTTCTCCGACTATTCGCGCAACGCGCTGCGCATGGCCGCGCTGATGAAACTCCGCTCGATCTTCGTGTTCACGCACGACTCGATTGGCCTGGGCGAAGACGGGCCGACGCATCAATCGGTTGAACACACCGCCAGCCTGCGGCTCATTCCCGGCATGGACCTGTGGCGGCCCTGCGACACGGTGGAGTCCGCCGTCGCGTGGCGACACGCCATCCTGCGGCAGCACGGCCCCACCTGCCTGCTGTTCACGCGGCAGAACGTGCCGTTCATGGCGCGCGATGCCGCGACGCTGGCCGCGATCGAGCGCGGCGGGTACGTACTCGCCGACTTTGCCGCCGCAACGTCAGGCAAAAAAGTCGTCGTCATCGCCACGGGTTCGGAAGTCGGGCTGGCCATGAGCGCGCGCGATGCGCTCGCCAAGGAAGGCATCGCCGTTCGCGTCGTATCGATGCCCTGCACCAGCATCTTCGACCGGCAGGATGTCGCCTATCGCGCGGCCGTGCTGCCAAACGGCATTCCACGCGTTGCGGTCGAGGCCGGTGTCACCGAGGGTTGGCGCAAATACGTGGGCGCCGCCGACGATCCGAAGGCGGCCGTCGTGGGCATCGACACGTTCGGCGAATCTGCGCCGGGCGGCGTGCTGTTCAAGCACTTCGGCTTCACCGTCGACAATGTCGTCGCGGCCATTCGCCGCGTGGCTTGACCCGATTGCATTGACCAAGCTGTCCAGACCACGCCGGGATCGCGCATGAGCGACATCACCCTCCGACCCGCCACGCCCGCCGACGCCGCGGCCATCGCGCAGGTGCGCGTCGACGCCTGGCGCTCGACCTACAGAGGCATGATTCCGGACGCCTACCTCGCCGCGATGAAAGTAGAGGACAGCACGGCGTTGTGGACGAAGATCCTGACCGCAGGTCCCAACTCGACCAGCGTGTTCGTGGCCGAAAGCGCCAACGGTGTCATCGGCTTTGCGGCCGGGCACATGCTGGCCGAGTCGAAGCACGGACTCGATGCCGAATTGTCCGCGGTCTACCTGGTGCGCGAGGCACAGCGCGCAGGTGTCGGGCAGCGGCTGGTGGCCACCGTCGCCGCAGCGCAGCGCGCGCACGGCGCCACGGGACTCATCGTCTGGGTCATCGCCGGCAACAAATCCGCGCGCGCGTTCTACGAAAAGTTAGGCGCCGAATTGCTGATCGAGCAGCCGTTCTCCTGGGACGGCATGGACCTGGTCGAAGCCGGCTATGGCTGGCGCGACATCGCATCCCTTGTCGCGGCCGTCGATCTGCCGGCCGTATTGCACTGAATTTTTCGCAATTTCCTTCGGAGAGCACGATGACAATCAAGGTAGCCATCAATGGATACGGCCGCATCGGAAGGAACATCCTGCGGGCGCACTATGAAGATGGCAAGCAGCACGACATCGCGATTGTTGCCATCAACGACCTGGGCAGCCCGGAAACCAATGCCCACCTGACGCGCTATGACACGGCGCATGGCAAGTTTCCCGGCAAGGTGACGGTCGACGGTGACGCGATGGTGGTCGATGGCGATCGCATCCGTGTCTTCGCGCAACGCGATCCGGCCACGCTCCCGTGGGGTTCGCTCGGTGTCGACGTCGTCCTCGAATGCACGGGCCTCTTCACCACCAAGGAAAAAGCGGGCGCGCATCTCAAGGGGGGTGCGAAGAAGGTGATTATCTCGGCGCCCGGCGGCAAGGATGTCGACGCGACGATCGTGTACGGGGTCAATCATCAAGTGCTGAAGGCGACGGACACCGTCATATCGAACGCCTCCTGCACGACCAACTGCCTGGCGCCGCTGGTCAAGCCGCTGCACGACAAGATTGGTGTGGTCAGCGGCCTCATGACCACCGTGCACTCCTACACCAACGACCAGGTGCTGACCGACGTCTATCACGAGGACCTGCGCCGCGCGCGTTCGGCGACGATGAGCATGATCCCGACCAAGACAGGCGCAGCCACCGCAGTCGGCCTGGTGCTGCCTGAACTGAACGGCAAGCTGGATGGCTACGCGATCCGCGTGCCGACGATCAACGTGTCGCTGGTGGACCTTTCTTTCATCGCCGCGCGCGACACCACGGTCGACGAGGTCAATGGCATCATGAAGGCCGCTTCGGAAACCGGACCGCTGAAAGGCATCCTGAACTACAACACCGGGCCGCTGGTGTCGATCGACTTCAATCACGATCCGGCTTCGTCGACCTTCGATTCGACGTTGACCAAGGTGTCCGGCCGCCTGGTGAAGGTGTCGAGCTGGTACGACAACGAGTGGGGCTTCTCCAACCGGATGCTCGACACCACGGTGGCGCTGATGAACGCGAAGTGAACGGGAAATGAGGGCAAAATGAGCGCCGGGCACGTCACCATCCGTCCGATAACGCTGGCCGATGCCGCCGGATTTCGCGCGTGCCTGGGCATCGTCATGGCCGAGCGCAGGTATCTCGCGTTCCTGGAGCCGTTTTCGTTCACGCATACCGCGACGTTCGTCGCGGAGAACATCGAGCGCGGCAACCCGCAGCTGGTCGCTGAAGTGGCCGGCCAGATCGTCGGCTGGTGTGACGTACGCCGCGAAACCGTGCCCACTTACGCGCATGAAGGTTCGCTGGGCATGGGCCTGCTTCCGGAGTATCGGGGACGCGGCCTCGGCGAGCGGCTCATTCGCGCGGCACTCGATGCCGCGCACACTGCCGGATTCGAGCGGGTGTCGTTGTCGGTCTACGGAACCAACACTCGCGCCGCGGCGCTGTACCGCAAGGTGGGCTTCGTCCATGAAGGCACGCGTGTACGCGGCCGCAAGGTCGACGGCGAGTACGATGACATCCACATGATGGCGTACTTTTTTCCACACTGAATTTTCGACACCGAGTCGTCGCAACCTGAGGCACCATCGCCATGAACCCGTTCACTGCCCACCCGCGTTCCGTCGGCGAAACCTATCCGCAGCATCTGCGCTTCGCGTTCCGCTTCGGCGCCCGGATGACCGCCGGCGGGCTCGCCGCGCTGATCCATTCGGTGCTTCCGTTCTGCTTCGTGACCACCGCCTCGCGCATCAGCGACGAACTGGTGGCGATGCGCGCCGCTGCACGCGGCCGCACCGTGCGCGTCGTCGACGTCGAGACAATGCAGCCGCTCGATTATCACATCTGATGCCGGCGCCTGACGTCAGGACCATGCGCCGATTCGCCGATGTGGACGTTCGCGGCAAGCGGGTATTCATCCGCGCGGACTTGAACGTGCCGCAGGACGACGCCGGCGCCATCACCGACGACACGCGGATTCGCGCGTCGATTCCCGCCATACGCGACGCCCTCGCGCGCGGCGCCGCGGTGATGGTGACCTCGCACCTCGGCCGTCCGGCCGAAGGCACGTGGTCCGCCGCCGACTCGCTCGCGCCGATCGCCCAGCGGATGTCCGAACTGCTCGGCAGGGAGGTGCCGTTGATTCGCGACTGGCCGAACGGCGGGCCATGGCACGCCGCTCTCAAGTCGGGACACGTCGTCCTGCTCGAGAACTGCCGGATGAACCCGGGCGAGAAGAAGAACAGCGATGAGCTCGCGCGGAAAATGGCGGGGCTGTGCGACATCTACGTCAACGATGCATTCGGCACGGCGCATCGCGCCGAAGCGACGACGCACGGCATCGCAAGATTCGCCGGCGTGGCCTGCGCAGGCCCGCTGCTTGCAGCAGAAATGGACGCCTTGGGCAAGGCACTTGCTCATCCGAAGCGTCCGTTGGTCGCCATCGTCGCCGGCTCCAAAGTCTCGTCCAAGCTCACGATACTGCGCGCGCTCGCCGCCAAGGTCGACTGCCTGATCGTCGGCGGCGGCATCGCCAACACGTTCGTGCTGGCCGCAGGCGGCAAGATCGGCAAGTCGCTGGCGGAACCGGACCTGGTGGGTGAAGCGGCCGCCATCCTGCGCGAATTTCCGGGCAAGGTGCCGCTTCCAGTCGACGCGGTCGTGGCGACCGAATTCTCGGCGACGGCTCGCCCCGAACTCAGGGCCATTGAAAATATCGCGCCCGACGATCTGATCCTCGACATCGGGCCTACCACGGTGGCCGCGCTGAAGACGGTGATCGCCAAGGCCGGCACCATCGTGTGGAACGGTCCGGTCGGCGTGTTCGAGTTCGACGCTTTCGCTGCGGGCACCAAGGCGATTGCGGAAGCCATCGCGAACTCGCCGGCATTCTCGATCGCCGGCGGCGGCGACACGCTGGCCGCGATCGCCAAATTCGGCCTTGAGAAAAAAATCAGCTACATCTCGACCGGCGGTGGTGCGTTCCTCGAATTCCTGGAAGGCAAGACGTTGCCCGCGGTGGCCATACTGGAAACGCGGGCAACCGACTGAGTCTGAGTCGGCTCACCTGGCCCGCTCACTTGCCTGACTCACTTGCCTGACTCACTTGCCTGACCCACGTGCCTGACTCACTTGCCTAGAAAAGTGCGGATCGCCTCGCCCTGTTTGGCGACGTTGAACACCCCGTCGAGGTGACCACCGTCACCTTCGATGATCGCCACTTCTGCAACACCACCCTGCGCGCGATAACGTTCCGCTGCACGCCTGGACAATTCCGGCGGAAACACGCCATCGGAAGCCGCGGGGATGAACAGGATCTTCGCCTTGATCTTCTTGACGTCGTCACCCAGGTTGTACAGTTGGTTGGCCTTGGCCATGTAGATCATCGCATTGGCATCGACCGACTTCGCACGCGCGGCGCCGCCCTTGTTCAGCGTGTCCTCGATGGCAAAGCGATTGTCGATCGCTGCCGCCGGATCCTTGGCGGGGTCGGCCCACTTGTAGCCGAATGTCTTTTCCGCCCAGCCGAATGCGCGCGTCGAAATCGTGACGATCTTGAGCCCCTGCGCCAGTCCGTCGAGCGGCTCGTCGCGCCCGTAGTAGTCGCCGTTGTTCCACATCGGGTCGAGCTTGATCGGCAGGATCCATTCGTCGACCAGCTCGATCACATACGGATGGATGTCGAAACCAGGACCGATAACGTGCACGACGCGCTCGACATAGTCTGGATATTGCGCGGCCCACAACATGGCCTGGATCGACCCGCCGGACGCGCCCGCGGCGGCCTGCAGCTTCTTCACGCCAAGAGAGTCGAGCAATGCCTTGTGCACGCGCACCGAATCCACGTAGGAGACGACCGGGAACGACATGCCCCACGGCTTGCCCGTTTCCGGATTGATCGTCGCCGGTCCGGTGGTGGTGGTGTTTGGATCCTTGGTGTTCAGGTTGACCAGCGTGTCCGCGCTGACGACGAAGTACTTGTCGGTGTCGATGGGACGTCCGGAGCCGATGATGGGGTCCCAATAGCCAAACGCGGCGTCCGTGTCCTTGTATTTTCCGGCAGCATGCGAATTGCCGCTGAAGAAGTGCGGGATGAAAATCGCATTGTCGCCGGCCGCGTTGAGCTTGCCGTAGGTCTCATAGCCGACCTTGACGTCCTTCAGCGTCTTGCCACCGACGGTCGTGTAGGCCGGCAGCGTGAAGACCTTCTTTTCCACCGGACCATCGAAGGCTGCGGCCGGGCCAGCGGACAGCAATGCGGCAATCGCCATCGCCATCGCCGGAAACAGGTTTCGAATCGTTCGCATGCGTATTGCTCCTCGAGGATTGGCCGAGTCCCGCCTGGTTCCGTCCGGGCCTTCGCGCTACCTGCATTCTAAAGGCAGTGAGGGGACATGGCGTGGCGCGGCTCCCGGCATCGGATGTTTCCGCGTAAAATTGGGCACGAACGAGCACCGACAAACGCGTCAAGACCCCAGGGGATTCATCGTGCCACGCAACACCAAGATCGTCGCCACGCTGGGACCCGCGTGCAGCGACCCCGTCGTGCTGCAGCGCATGCTCGCCGCAGGCGTGGATGTCGTCCGTCTCAACTTCTCGCATGGCCGCGCGTCCGACCATGTCGAACGTGCGCGGCTGGTGCGCGAGTGCGCCAAGACACTGGGGCGCGAAGTCGCCGTCATGGCCGACCTGCAGGGGCCGAAGATCCGCATCGGCAAGTTCGCCGACGGCCGTGTCCGCCTCGAACCCGGCCACACATTCATTCTCGACGCCGAATGCGAATTGGGCGACGAAACGCGCGTCGGACTCGACTACAAGGAACTGCCGCAGGATGTCTCCGCCGGCGCCGTGCTGTTGCTCGACGATGGCCTGATCCGCCTCAACGTCGAGTCCGTCGACGGTCCCCGCATCCTGACGCGCGTCGTGCTGGGCGGATCGCTGTCCAACAACAAGGGCATCAACCGGATGGGTGGCGGCCTCACCGCTCCTGCGCTGACGTCGAAGGACATGGACGACGTCAAGACCGCGGCGGCGATGGAGGCCGATTACCTCGCAGTGTCGTTCCCCAAGACCAAGGAAGACATGTACATGGCCCGGCAGCTGCTGCGCGCTGCCGGCGGACGCGCGCTGCTGATCGCCAAGATCGAACGCGCGGAGGCGATCACCTATCTGGAGGAGATCATCGACGCGTCGGACGGCATCATGGTCGCGCGTGGCGACCTGGCCGTTGAGGTCGGCAATGCCGCGGTGCCCGGCCTGCAGAAGCGGATGATCCGCATCGCGCGCGAGCGCAACAAGCTGACGATCACCGCAACGCAGATGATGGAGTCGATGATCCATGCGCCGGTTCCAACGCGCGCCGAAGTGTCCGACGTGGCCAACGCGGTCCTCGACGGCACCGATGCCGTCATGCTGTCCGCCGAAACCGCGGCCGGAAAGTATCCGGTCGAGACGGTGGAGGCCATGGCGCAGATCTGCGCCGAAGCCGAGAAATCCGACACCGTGCAACTTGACCGCGACTTTCTCAACCGCACGTTCACGCGCGTCGACCAGTCGATCGCGATGGCCACGCTGTTCACCGCGTTCCATCTCAAGGTGAAGGCCATCGCCTCATTGACCGACACCGGTTCCACCGCGCTGTGGATGTCGCGCCACAACTGCGGCTGTCCGATTTTCGCCTTGACGCCCAAGGTCGAGACGCAGCGCAAGATGGCGCTTTATCGCAATGTGCGGCCGCTGTTCCTCGAGCAGAGCAACGACCGCGACGGCGTGCTGCTCGCCGCGGAAGACCTGCTGGTGGCCCGTGGCCAGGTCAAGAACGGCGACGTCATCGTGCTGACGATCGGCGAGCCGATGGGCAAGTCGGGCGGCACCAACACGATGAAGATCGTCAAGGTCGGCGAGCACCGCGCCTGACCCGATGACCGCGGGACCGCGGAATGATGGGTGAGCGCATTGCCGTTATCCTTGCATAATTCGTCAGTCCGGCTCGGGATACCGGAGCCGGTTTCAACAGGAGAAATTGAATGACAGGCAGGTACAGAACGGCACTGGTGGCGCTCATCGCAGCCGTCGTGCTGACCGCGTGCAGCGGCGGCTATCAGCGCGGCATTTTCCAGGGCTATGTGATCGATTCCACCGAGGAACAGGTCACGAGCAAGATCGGCAAGCCGGAGCAAGTCGATACCTCCGACCCGAACGCGCCGCGCTGGGTCTACGCCAAGAAGACCTTCGACCCCGACAATCAGAACAAGACCGACGAAAAGACGGTGATCGTGTTCAAGAAGGATCCCAAGACCGGCAAGTTCGTCGGAGCCGAAGTCCAGTTCCTCTGACAGTGTCCTACGTTCTCTGGTACGCAACCCTCACTGTGCATCGTGGCGGTTGGTGCCCCGATGTGCATTCGGAGGTCGCAAACACCGGCCTGCGGGTGCCCGGCGCGCCGGCGCTCGTCAACACAAGACTTCGCTTGCCGCGCCACCCGCGACGGCCGGCGCGCCTCACGAATGCGCATCGGGGCACCAACCGTCACGATGCGGCGGGCGCCACGGTGGCGCCACCACGGCGCGGAAGACCTGATTCGCGCTGGAGAAGCAATCGTCGCGATCGAAAAAAAAGGCCCACATCTCTGCGGGCCTTTGTCCATTCCGGCATCGCCGGAACGGGAATTACGTCTCGAGCGTATTGAGCTTGTCGCCCACCAGATTCGGGTAGCGGACGTGCTCGACCAACTCCTGGACCTCGCGGTCAGGCGCCGGTGTGAGCAAGCTCACGATGATGATCACCGCGAAGCCGACCGGAACGCCCCAGATACCCGCCGAGATCGCCGAGATTCCCCACCACGTATTGTCGGGAATCGAAGACGTGACGCCGAACACCGCGCGCAGCCACGGTTGGGTCGTTGCCATGTAGTAGAACGTGATCGACAATCCGGCCAGCATTCCGAGCGTGGCACCCCACTTGTTGGCGCGTTTCCAGAAGATGCCCAAGGTCAGCGCCGGGAAGAACGCCGCAGCAGCCAGCGAGAATGCCGCGGAGACCAGGAACAGGATGTCCGCCGGTTTCTGCGAGGCCACCCAGGCTGCGACGAGCGCCACCACCAGCAGCAGGATCTTGGAAATGGTCACGCGGCGCGCCGTGGACGCATTCGGATCGAGCATCTTGTAGTAGAAGTCGTGCGACAGCGCGTTGGCGATGGTCAGCAGCAGACCATCCGCCGTGGACAGCGCCGCTGCCAGGCCGCCTGCCGCCACCAGCCCCGACACCACATACGGCAGGCCCGCGATTTCAGGTGTCGCCAGCACGATGATGTCGCCGCCGATCGCAATTTCGGCCAGCTGCACGATGCCGTCCTTGTTAACGTCGATGATCGACAGCAGGCTAGGATCGACCTTCTGCCATGACGCGACCCACTGTGGCAATTTGGCGAACTCCGAGCCGACCAGGAACGTGTAGACGTCGAACTTGGCGAGCACCGCCAGTGCCGGTGCGGTGAAATACAGCAGGAAGATGAAGAACAGCGACCAGAACACGGATTCACGCGCCTGTCGCACCGACGGGGTCGTGTAGTACCGCATCAGGATGTGCGGCAAGGCGGCGGTGCCGACCATCAGGCAGAACACCAGCGCCAGGAAGTTGCGCCGCGAAACGTCCCGCGCCGCATCGTCCTTGCCGGGGAACGCCTCGGCATGCCGGATCGGCGGTGCTGCACGGCCCGCCAATGCGCCCTCCTTGGTCCATGCTGCTTTGGCCGCAGCGGCGTCCTTCGGGTACGCGGCCAGCGCTTTCTTCGCCGCATCGACCGCTTCCGGCGCCGCAGCATCGGCTTCGGCCTTGGCCACGGCAGCGGTCAGCGCCGCCTTGCCATCGGCAAAGGACTTGTCGACATCCTTGAGCTTGGCGCTCGCGTCCGCCGCGCGGTTCTTGAAGATGTCACGGACCTCGAGTTCCTTCGGGTCCTTGATCAGGTCGGCTTCGCGTGCCGTCACCTTTTCCAGCACCCCGCCGTAGACGACCTGCGGCACGGGCACGCCGGTGATCTTCACCGACAGCCAGATCACCGGGATCAAATAGGCAATGATGAGGATGATGTACTGCGCAACCTGCGTCCACGTCACCGCGCGCATGCCGCCCAGGAACGAGCACACCAGGATGCCGCCCAGTCCCAGGAAGACCCCGAGCTCGAACTGCACGCCGGTCAGGCGAGTTGTGATGAGGCCGACGCCGTAGATCTGCGCCACGACGTAGGTGAACGAACACAGGATGGCCGCGCAGATCCCGACAAAGCGCGGAATATTGCCGCCGTAGCGCGCGCCGAGAAAGTCGGGAATGGTGAACTGGCCGAACTTGCGCAGGTAGGGCGCGAGGAACAGCGCGACCAGCACGTAGCCGCCGGTCCAGCCCAGGATGAACGCCAGCCCGTTGAAGCCCAGCAGGTACAGCGAACCGGCCATGCCGATGAACGACGCGGCGGACATCCAGTCCGCGCCGGTGGCCATGCCGTTGAACAGCGCGGGCACGCGTCGACCGGCAACATAGTACTCGGCCGCGTCGGATGTCCGGGCCATGACGCCGATGCCGGCGTACAGGCCCACCGTGGCCAGCAGGAAGATGTAGCCGATCCAGTTTCTCGGCAGGCCCATCTGTTCCGCAATGGCCAGTCCGATCAGGAAGACGATGAACCCGCCCGTATAAAACGTGTAGACGCGCTTGAGCTGGGATTTGAATGCCTTGTTGGAGCTGGCGCTGAATACGCCAGAAGTACCTGCAGCTGGCGTGGCCATCAGTCGTCCTCCCCTTCATGCACATCGTAGACGCGGTCCAGGTTGTTCATGTAGCGCGCGTAGTACCAGATGATGATCACGTAGATGATCAGCGATCCCTGCGCAGACATGTAGAACGCCAGTGGCCAGCCGAAGAAATTGATCTGATTGAGGTCACGGGCGAAGTAGCCCATCACGAACGTTACGACGAACCAGATGAAAAGCAGGATGCCGGTCATTCGGAGATTCTTGCTCCAATAGTCCAGCTGTTTCTGCGTCAACTGCATGAGAGGCTCCTCCTAGATGGGTGCGGCAAGCGCCGACTGTCCCGATAGTCCCCGGCCGCAACCTCTTGCTGGGTTTTGACCGAATCGGCCGCTTAAACAGCGAGTCGACCGAAGTGCACCGGAGTATAGACAGCATGTTCCGGGGAAACAAGGGTTTCCCCCGGGTTGCGGGCTTCAGACGCGAGGAGCGCGTCCAGGGGTTCATGGCCAAAGACGCGAGGAGCGCGTCCCGGCCGTTCAGGGCCGGGGCGGCGCCCGCAACCCCGTCTCGCGCGCCAGCTGCGCCGCCACCTTGGGCTCGAACGTGGCCAGGTGATCGATGATCGCCTGTGTCTTGTCGGGCTTGCCCCGATCGAACTGGACGCGCGCCAGTTGATACCAGCCATAGGGACTCATCGGCTGCAGCCTGGTGTTCTTCTCGAGCGGCGCCACCGCCTCGTCGCGACGGTTGAGCCCGATGAGCAAAAGCGCCTTGCCGTAGAACGCGCGGTCGTGTTTCGGATTGAGCGCAATGGCGCGGTCGAACGCCGCGATTGCCGCCTGCGGGTCGTTCAGTTCCTGCAGCAGGAAACCACGGTCGAAATGGGCCTCGGCCCAATCTGGTGCAAGTTCGACCACCCGATCGAAGCGCGCCAACGCTTCGCGCTTGCGGCCCGCCTGGGCGAGTTCGAAGCCCACGCTGGCCATCGCCTTCGGGTCGTCCGGTTGCATGGCCAGCGCAAGCTCGTAGTACTTGAGCGCGGTGTCGGAGCGATTGAAGCGCTGGCTCAATTTGGCGAGCTCAAGCCACATCCGGCGCTTGAAGGCACTCACGAGGGGACTCGCGGAATCTCGAAGGCAAGCCACAGGAAGATCGCCGACAGGCCGCAAAACGTAGCGAACGGTACCAGGCGGTCGGCGAACACGCGCGGCGTGATCAGGCGGAACAACTTCACGAATGGCGACGGAATGATCTTCAGGATCCTGTAGAAGATATTGCTTTCGCGATTGTCGCCGGCCAGGACGTACAGGATGCCCTGCCCCAGCAAGCCCATCAGCGCAATGGACACCACCAACTGGATCATGCCCAGGAACTGCCGCATCGTGTCGCCGTCCTCAAGGTTCGCTGCAGGCCGAATCATAGCGCCTCTTGCGGAACGCACTGCGCACCGCGTACCGGCGAACGCGGGGAATATACTGCGACGGTGGAGACACTGCGCCGCATCGTGCACATCGTGTTCCGCCCCCGGGAGGAGTGGGATCGCATCGCGCTCGAGGACACGTCGTTGCCGGTCCTGTTCCGCCACTACATCCTTCCGCTATCGTTGCTGGCGCCGGTTGCCACGGTGGTCGGGATGCGCGTCTTCGATGCGACGTGGGATGCCGACAACGGCTACCGCGTGCCGGCGGAGCACATACTCGCGGCGGGCACCGTCACGCTGTTCGCGTCGATCTTTTCGGTGTTCATCCTTGCCGGCATCTTCGTGCTGATTGCGCCGATGTATGGCAGCTCGCGCAATTACCGGGACGCCGTCAAGGTCGCAACATTTGGCGCGGTACCGGTGATGCTGGCCGGCGCGACACTGTTGCTCCCGGTCATGGCGGTCGTTGGCGTGGTGGCGCTGGTCCATTCGCTGTTCCTGTTCTGGCTGGGCGCGAAGCAGGTGCTTAACGTCACCCGCGGCGAGCAGGCCGAGTTCGTCGGAATTTCAATGATCCTGTTGTCGGCGATATCCACCATCGCCGGCGCCGCAGCGAGCGGCCTCGGCCTCTTCTGACGTCGATTCAGGTAAGATTTCCTGCGGCATTTCCAATTTCGGTAGAGGGAGTTTGCGATGGCATTGGTGTCCATGCGACAACTGCTCGATCATGCGGCGGACCACGGCTACGGCCTGCCCGCCTTCAATGTCAACAACCTGGAACAGGTGCAGGCGATCATGGCTGCGGCGGCCGAGACGGACAGCCCGGTGATCATGCAGGCGTCTGCCGGCGCGCGTAAATATGCGGGCGAGACGTTCCTGCGCCACCTGATCGAGGCGGCCGTGGAAAGTTACCCGAACATCCCCGTGGTGATGCACCAGGATCACGGCCAGTCGCCTGCGGTCTGCCAATCGGCGATGAATCTCGGCTTCTCGTCGGTGATGATGGATGGTTCGCTCAAGGACGACGGCAAGACCATCGCCGATTACGCCTACAACGTCGACGTCACGAAGAAGGTGGTGGCGATGGCCCATGCGATCGGCGTCACCGTCGAAGGCGAACTGGGCTGCCTGGGGTCGCTCGAGACGATGAAGGGCGACAAGGAGGACGGCCACGGCGCGGAAGGCACGATGACCCGCGAAATGCTGCTGACGGATCCGGATGAGGCCGCCGACTTCGTCAACTCGACGCAACTCGACGCGCTGGCCATTGCCATCGGCACGTCACACGGCGCCTACAAGTTCACGCGCAAGCCCACCGGCGACATCCTGGCCATCGACCGCATCAAGGCCATCCACGCGCGCATTCCCAACACGCACCTGGTCATGCACGGCAGCTCGTCGGTGCCGCAGAACCTGCTCGCGGATATCCGCGCTTACGGCGGCGACATGAAGGAAACCTATGGCGTCCCGGTCGAGGAAATCCAGGAAGGCATCAAGCACGGCGTGCGCAAGATCAACATCGACACCGACATCCGTCTCGCGATGACCGCGGCGGTGCGCAGGTACCTGCACGAAAACCCGGGCAAGTTCGATCCGCGCGACTTCCTGAAGCCCGCGATGCTGGCGGCCAAGGCGATCTGCCAGGAGCGCTACGAACAATTCGGTTGCGCCGGCATGGCGAGCAGGATCAAGCCGATTCCGCTGTCCGCCATCGCCACCAGGTACAAGGCAGGCGAGCTGCGGCAAATAGTGAACTAGGCGCCGCTAACCGGCGACGAACATTGCGACGACCGCCGCGGCCATCGTCCACGTCGCAAGCCACCCCAACGCCTTCAGGCGGCGAGTCACGGTGAAGGCGCCCATCACCTTGGGGTCGTCCGCCAGCAGCATCATCACGATCATGATCGGCACGGCGATGACGCCGTTGATCACGGCACTCCAGAACAGCGCCTTGATCGGGTCGATAGGCGTGAAGTCGAGCGCGACGCCACCCAGCGTCGCCAATGCAATCAACGCGTAGAATTCGCGCGCCTCCAGCAGCTTCAGGTCGAGGCCGCTCTTCCAGTCAAAGGTCTCTGCCACCGCATACGCGGCGCTTCCGGCCAGCACCGGCACGGCGAGCATCCCCGTGCCGATGATCCCGAGGCTGAAGAGGATGAACGTGGCGTCTCCCGCGAGCGGGCGCAGTGCCTCCGCCGCCTGCGCCGAGGTCGCAATGTCCGTGATGCCATTCGCGTGCAGCGTGGCCGCGCAGCTGACGATGATGAACAACGCGATCAGGTTGGAAAATCCCATGCCGAAATAGGTGTCGATCTTGATGCGCCGCAGTTGCCGGCGCGCGTCCGCGGGGTCTTGCACGAGTGCGCTCGCCGCCGGATCGGCGTTGAGTTCCTCCACCTCCTGCGCTGCCTGCCAGAAGAAAAGATAGGGACTTATCGTGGTACCGAATACCGCGACGATGACGGTCAGCGTTTCCGCCGTGAGCCGCACCTTGGGCCACACCAATCCCAGCGCGACGTCCCGCCACGGCACGGCAATGGTGAACACAACCGCCACGTAGGCCAGCAATGCCAGCGTCAGCCACTTGAGATAGCGGACATAAACCTGAAATGGCAGGAGCACCTGCAGCGCAAGGCAAACGATGCCGAACAGGATGGCGTAGACCCGCATCGGCCCTCCGGCCACCAGCCGCAGCGCCTCGCCCATCGCCGCAATGTCCGCGGCAATGTTGATGGTGTTTGCCACCACCAGCATGGTCACGATGGCGTAGAGCACCGGCCGCGGAAAGTGGCGGCGGATGTTGGCAGCGAGGCCGTGTCCGGTGACGCGACCCATGCGCGCGCTTACCATCTGGATACCGACCATCAGCGGATACGTCAGCACCAGCGTCCAGCCCAGTTGGTACCCGAACTGCGCGCCCGCCTGCGAATACGTGGCGATGCCGGACGGATCGTCGTCCGCGGCGCCGGTGATGAGCCCGGGCCCCAGTTGCTTGAGCCAGCGATTGGTGGTCCTGATCACGTTTGCCTCGCGTTCGAGCCCGTAACGGGAATATCACGGTGCCGTTGCTCTGACTGCCGATTGCGCACTGCGTTCCAACACTGCAGATATCCGCATTCCTGCCGTGCTAGCATCAGGTTTTGGCGCGGCGCGCGACGCCGATCACGGGAGGAAAACATGGGCATCATGGGCATAATCTGGATGATTGTGGTCGGATTCGTCGTCGGCCTGCTGGCGCGGTTCTTCTATCCGGGCGCTATCGGCCTGGGTTTCTGGATGACCACGCTGCTGGGCATCGGCGGCTCGCTGGTCGGGGGTGTCATCGGTGGCTTCGTGTTCAAGTCGACCGATGGCAAGTTCCATCCCGGCGGGATCATCCTGTCGGTGATCGGCGCCATGCTCCTGCTCTGGGGATACTTGAACCTGCTCAAGTAGTCCGCGCCGGGCGCATGGCCGTCAGGTCATCAGCAGTGTGCCCAGTTCGATCGCGGCGGCCCGGAGTTCGGGCAGCAAGATCCTTTCCATGTCCGCCAGGGTGACCCGCGACGCGTGGGTCCCGATGTTCATCGCGGCGACCACGGTGCCCGACTGGTCACGCACGGGAACCGCGATCGAGCGCAGGCCGATCTCCAGTTCCTGGTCGACGATCGCGTAACCCGCGCGCCCGACACCGTCGAGTTCGCGCCGCAGCTTGTCCGCGGAAGCGATCGTGCGCGGCGTGTGCATGATCATCTTGACCCGGTTCAGGTAGGCGTCCAATTCCGCCGGCGGCAGGTACGCGAGCAGTACCCGTCCCATCGACGTGCAATAGGCCGGCAGCCGCGTCCCGATCCCCAGGTCGACCGACATGATCCGCCGGTTGGTCGACGACCGCGCGACATAGAGAATCTCGTCGCCTTCGAACAGCGCAATCGATGACGATTCGTGTAGCACGTCGCTTACCCGGTCGAGCAACGGTTGCGCAGCGGCCGTCAACGGCGTCGACGACAGATACGCATGTCCGAGCGAAAGAATGCGCGGACTGAGCGTGAAGTCGCGGCCTTCGTCCGCGTTGACATATCCCAGTTGCGCGAGCGTATAAAGACATCTGCGGACCGCGGCGCGCGGAATGCCGGTCCGCTGGGAAAGTTGCGAGATCGTCAGGCGCCGCTTTTGTTGCGTGAAGGCACGGATGACCGCGATGCCGCGCGCCAGCGACGACATGAAATTGGGGTCGCCGCTCCATGCCTCGATCCGTTCCGCGGCTGACGGTCCCGGTTCGGTGCGGACCGTTGCGGTGGCATCCCGGACCGGCGACGCGTCTCTCGCGGGAGCGGACCGGGTCGTCGATTTTGGCTTGGAAGGTCCTGGCTTGGCGGGCTTGGCAACCCGGGGGGCCTTGGCAGCGGGGGACTTCGGTACGGACGGCATCGGGCCTCGGTTTTGGGAATTGGCGGCAGGGTCCGGCGGCGGGTTGGAAAGAGGTGGCGCAACCGATTTCAAACTCAGTATAACAATCGTGCGATAAACGCACAACATTTCGATAATCGCCCTTGACGTTGAAGGCGGCGATGTTTAGTCTTCTGTCCGTTGATCGCACAAATGCGCGGTAATCGAACAAGCGCGAACAGGCACCCGAGACAAGGCCCCAGTACAAGTCCGTGGGCCAAGAGTTCAAACAAGATTCACAAAGGAGGAGTCCCCATGAAGAGAATCGTCCGGACGCTCGTCGCCATGGCGCTTGCCGTCCCCCTCGTCGCTTTCGCGCAACCCATCAAGATCTTTGACATCGTCGAATTGTCGGGCGGCGGCGCAACCGCCGGCACCAACTTCGACAACGGCGTCAAGCTTGCCGTCAAGGAAATCAACGCGGCCGGCGGCATCCTCGGCCGCAAGATCGACCTCTCGTCGCTGGACACGCAGACCAACCCGGGCGTGGCCAAGGCGCTGTCGCAAAAGGCCGTCGACGACGGTGCGTATGTCGTGATGGGCCCGGTGTTCTCCGGCTCGATCATCGTCAGCATGGCGGAAACGAAGAAGGCCGAGATCACCAATTTCACCGGCGGCGAAGCGGCCAACATCACGCAGCAGGGCAACCCGTTCATTTTCCGGACCTCTTTCACGCAGTCGACGGCCATGCCCAAGCTCGCGCGCTACATCAAGGACGGGCTCAAGGCCAAGTCGGTCGCGATCATCTATGTGAACAACGACTTCGGCAAAGGCGGCCGCGACGTGATGGTCAAGGCGCTCGACGCGCAGGGCATCAAGGTGGCGGCGGACATTTCCACGGATCCGGGCCAGGTCGACTTCTCGGGCGCGGTGCTGAAGGCCAAGCAATCCAATGCCGACGTACTGTTCGTCTACACCAATGAGGAAGAGTCGGCGCGCGCGTTGCGCGAACTGAAGAAGCAGGGCTACGACAAGCCGATCGTCGGCGAGACCACGCTGACCGGCCAGAAGGTGATCGAACTTGCCGGTGACGCCGCCAATGGCGCCATCGCCCACGTCGGCCTCACCGTCGACGCGCCGCAGGCCACGATCAAGGCCTTCGACGACAAGTTCACGAAGGAATACAAGTACAAGAGCGACCACAACGGCATGAAGGGCTACAGCGCCATGTACGTCGTGAAGGCGCTCACGGAGAAGAACGGCAAGGTCGACTCCAAGCTGCTCGCCCAATCGCTGCACGGCGCCAGGATCTCGGCGAAGGATCATCCGGGCGTGCTGCTCGACGTGTCGTTCGACGCCAACGGCGACCTGGACCGCGAGAGTTTTCTGGTGAAGGTCGTCAACGGCAAGCAGACGGTGACCGAAACGCTGCCGCCGGCTTCGGCGAAGTAACTCCATCCCGCGCAACCGGCAGCGAAACTACTCGGCTCAGGGCATAGGTCGGGCGTCCCGGATTGACGGGACGCCCCGACGGCCCGTCGGCCACGAAGGAGGCACGTGATGGGTGACTTCATCCAGCTCGTCTTTTCCGGCACTGCGACCGGCGCGATCTACGCGCTCGCGGCGCTCGGCTTCACGCTGCTGTGGCAGGCGGCGGGCGTCATCAACTTCGCGCAGGGCGAGTTCGTGATGCTGCCCGCGTTCGGCATGCTGTTCTTCATGGCGATGGGCCTGCCGCTGTGGATGGCCTTCCTGCTGACCTGCGCGGCGTCGATGCTGATCCTGGGCTACGGCTTCAAGCGTGTCATCGTCGACCCGTTGATCAAGCATGGCGTGATCCCGCTGGTGATCGCCACGTTGGGCGTGTCGATTGCCGTCAAGGCGATGGTCCGCGCCGGCTACAGTGCCGAGGCGCACCCGTTCCCGAGTCCCTTCCCCGATGGCCAATTCGCGCTGGCCGGGGTCAATATCTCGTACGCGGACGTCGGCACACTGCTGATGGCCGGCCTGATCGTCTTCTTCCTGCAGAGCTTCCTCAACAAGACGGTTACCGGTCGCGCAATGCAGGCCGTGGCGCAGAACACCGACGCCGCGAAAGTGCTCGGCATCAACGTCAAGCGGATGGTGCTCTACGTGTTCCTGATCAACGCCATGCTTGCGGTGGTCGCGGCCCTGCTGGTCGCGCCGACCTATCTCGCCAAATTCGACATGGGCGACTCGATCGGGCAGAAGGCATTCTTCGCCGCCATCATCGGCGGCTTTAACCAGACCCGCGGCGCGCTGCTCGGTGGCGTGCTGATCGGCATCCTCGAGAACGTCGTCGGCTTCTACGTGTCGCCGGCGTACAAGGAAGGCGTCGCGCTGGTGCTGTTCCTCGCGGTGATCCTGTTCCGGCCTGAGGGCCTCCTGGGCAAGTCCGAGGAGCGCAAAGTATGAACACCCAGCGTAAGACCATGCTGTTGGTTGCCGGACTGGCATTGGTCTCCATCGCGGCATTGTTGGCCAAGCGCAGCGAGGTCTACCTGCTCACGCTGACCTGCGTGTACCTGATGGCGACGTTCGGCTTGAACCTCACCGTCGGTTACGCGGGGCAGATGTCGCTCGGCCAGGCCGCGTTCTTCGGCATCGGCGCCTACATCGCGGCCATCGCGATGAAGGCCGGTGTGCCGTTCCTGTTGGTGCTCCCCATCGCGGCCATCGCATGTTTCGCGGTCGGTCTCGCGTTGGGCTTTCCCGCGCTGCGCGTGCAGCACCACTACCTTGCTTTCGCGACGCTGGGCTTCAACGTGCTGGTCTTCCTGATCATGCGCAACGAGGAGAAGATCACCGGCGGCACCTTCGGTATCTCAGGCATTCCGCGGCCATCGCTGTTCGGCTATGAATTGAGCAAGGCCGTGCCCTTCTTCTTCTTCACCTTCATTTCGCTGATCATCCTTGCGGCGTTGCTGTGGTGGCTGTTGCGATCGCCATGGGGACGCGCGTTCGCGGCGCTGCGCGACAACCCGATCCGCGCGGAAAGCCTTGGCGTGAACATCACGGCGTATACGCTGCTGGCGTTTGCCATCGGCGCGGCGTGCGCCGGGATAGGCGGCGTTTACTACGCATCGCTGGTGGAGTTCATCGAGCCGGGACCCTTCCACTTCTCGACGTCGCTGATGATGCTGCTCGCGGTGATCGTCGGCGGCTCCGGGCGCTTCATGGGCCCGGTGGTCGGCACCGTCATCATCATCCTGCTGCCGGAATTCCTGCGCTCGTCGAGCATCGAGGAGCTCAAGTTCATGCAGAAGTGGTACCTGGCGTTCTTTGGCGTGGCCGTGATCGCACTGATGATCTGGCTGCCCGGCGGCATCCTCTCGTTCGGCGACCGCTTCAAGAAGGGAGCGGCCAAATGAGCGCATTTCTGGAAGTGAAGGACGTGCGCAAGGAATACGGCGCGATCAAGGCGGTGGACGGCGTGAGCTTCAACGTCCGGCCGGGCGAGATCGTCGGCGTCATCGGCCCCAATGGCTCGGGCAAGACGACGCTCTTCAACAGTATCCTGGGACAGATCAAGCCGACATCGGGCAGCGTCTCGTTCTGCGACGAGGACATCACCGGCATGTCGCCGCTGGAGTTGTCGCGCCGCGGTGTCGGGCGGACGTTCCAGACGCTGCAGGTATTCGTGAAACTGTCCGTGCGCGACAACCTCATCGCGGCCGCACAGGAATTCCAGGGCACGCTGGTATCACGCCTGATGGCCAGGCCCGATGCGGGATTGGGCGAGCACGCGGACAGGATGATCGAGCTCTTTCGCCTGCAGCACGTCGCCGATCTGCCCGCGGGCAGCCTGTCCTACGGGCAACAGAAGCTGATCGACATCGCGATGGCGTTCATGCCCGCGCCGCGCCTCGTGCTGCTCGACGAGCCGTGCGCCGGCGTGAATCCCAGTCTTGTCGACCAGCTGCGCGAATTGTTGGTCGAGCTCAACAAGTCGCAAGGTGGCAGCTTCGTCGTGATCGAGCACAACATGGACTTCATCATGAGGCTTTGCCCGCACGTCATCTGCATGGTCGAGGGCAAGGTGCTGTCCGAAGGCCCGCCGGCGATGGTGCAGGCGAATCCCGAAGTGCTCGCGGCGTACCTGGGAAACTGAGTTGGAAACCGAGTCGAGGACACCATGAGCGCAGAGAAGATCATCGAGTTCGACAAGGTCGTCGCCGGCTATTCGCCGAGCCTGACGATCCTCAACGAGACCACGCTGGACGCTCGCCGCGGCGAGATCACGCTGCTGATCGGCCCCAATGGCGCCGGCAAGTCGACCGTGCTGAAGACGCTGTTCGGCATGCTGGTGCCGCGGTCCGGCGAAGTGCGCTTCGAAGGCAAGGTCATCAACGGAAAGTCGCAGCGCGAGTTGCTGGCGGATGGAATTGCCTTTGTACCCCAAGGCCGCAATCTCTTCGGCTCGCTGTCCGTGCGCCACAACCTTGAATTGGGCGGCATCACGCTGCCGCGCGGCGAATTGGGCGGCCGAATCGAGGAAGTGCTGACGCGCTTTCCGCGTATCCGCGAGCGCCTCGACAACCAGGCATCCACGATGTCGGGCGGAGAACAGAAGCAGCTCGAAGTCGGCCGCGCACTGTTGCTGCGCCCTCGGGTGATCCTGATCGACGAGCCGTCGATCGGCCTTTCGCCCAAGCTCGTGCAGGAAGTGATGGCGCTGCTGCGCGGACTGGCAGACGGCGGCACGACCGTGCTGATGGTCGAGCAGAACGTACGCACGGCGCTCAAATACTCGAACCGCGCGCTGGTGCTGGAAATGGGCCGGCTGGCGCTCGATCGCCCGGCGAGCGAGTTGCTGCAGGACCCGGACCTCAATCGATTGTTCCTGGGCGGACACGCGCAGAAGAAGAGCGCCTGAACGCTCCGCAAGCCGGAGATTCACCGATGATCGACAAGACTGTCCCCTCCGCCGCCGCTGCCGTCGCCGGCATACACGACGGCGCCACGGTCATGATCGGCGGCTTCGGCACCGCAGGCATGCCGTCCGAACTGATCGACGCGCTCATCGAACAAGGCGCGCGCGAACTGACCATCGTCAACAACAACGCCGGCAACGCGGATATCGGCCTCGCGGCCCTGCTCAAGGCCAAGCGTGCGCGCAAGATCATCTGCTCGTTTCCGCGGCAGGCGGATTCCTACGCATTCGACGCGCTGTATCACGCCGGCCAGATCGAACTGGAATTGGTGCCGCAAGGCAACCTGGCCGAGCGCATTCGCGCGGCCGGCGCGGGAATCGGCGCGTTCTTCACTCCCACCGGATACGGCACGCTGCTGGCGGAAGGCAAGGAGACCCGCGTCATCGACGGCCGCAACTACGTTCTCGAGCATCCGATCCACGCCGACTTCGCGCTGATCAAGGCCGAAGTGGGCGATCGTTGGGGCAACTTGATCTACCGCAAGACCGCGCGCAATTTCGGTCCCATCATGGCCAGTGCCGCCAAATGCACCATCGCCCAGGTGCGCGAGGTGGTGGCGCTGGGGGGACTCGACCCGGAGAACATCGTCACGCCGGGCATCTTCGTCCAGCGCGTCGTCGCCATCGACACGTCGTCGTCGCAAACATTTCCTCAAGCTGCCGCGTAGGAACAAACATGAACCGCTTCAGCCGCGACCAGATGGCCGCCCGTGTTGCCCGCGATATTCCAGAGGGCGCGTATGTCAACCTGGGCATCGGCCTGCCGACTCTCGTCGCCAATCACCTGCCACGCGACCGCGACATCTTCCTGCACAGCGAAAACGGATTGCTCGGCATGGGACCCGCTCCCGAACCCGGTCATGAGGACCCCGATCTCATCAACGCCGGCAAGCAGCCGGTGACGCTGCTGACCGGCGGCGCCTATTTCCATCATGGCGATTCGTTCGCGATGATGCGCGGCGGCCACCTCGATTTCTGCGTGCTCGGCGCCTTCCAGGTTTCCGCGACCGGCGATCTCGCGAACTGGCACACCGGCGCGCCGGATGCCATTCCCGCAGTGGGCGGCGCCATGGACCTGGCCATCGGCGCCAAGAAGGTGTTCGTGATGATGGACCACCGGACCAAGAGCGGCGAGAGCAAGATCGTCGCGGCCTGCACCTATCCGCTGACCAGCATCGCTTGCGTCAACCGCATCTATACCGACCTGGCGGTCATCGATGTGACGCCACAGGGTTTGCGGGTCGTGGAAATGGTCGACGGCCTTGCGTTGGCCGAATTGCAGCAGATGACCGGCGTGCCGCTTGCAATGGCAATGCCTTCCTGAACGATAATCCGGAAACTCATGCAAAACGCCTATATCTGCGATGCCATTCGAACGCCCATCGGCCGCTACGGCGGCGCGCTGGCGCATGTCCGTCCCGACGATCTGGGCGCCGTTCCACTGCGCGCACTGATCGAGCGCAATGCCAGGGTCGACTGGTCCGCCGTCGACGATGTGATCTACGGCTGCGCCAACCAGGCCGGCGAGGACAACCGCAACGTCGGTCGCATGGCGCTGCTGCTGGCCGGATTGCCGGTCGACGTTCCCGGCACGACGGTCAACCGGCTCTGCGGTTCGAGCATGGACGCTATCGCGATGGCCGCACGCGCCATCAAGAGCGGCGAGACTTCGTTGATGATCGCTGGAGGTGTCGAGAGCATGTCGCGGGCGCCGTTCGTGATGGGCAAGGCGGACAGCGCGTTCTCGCGTGCCGCGAAAATCGAAGACACGACAATCGGGTGGCGCTTCGTCAATCCGCTGATGAAGGCCAGATACGGCATCGACTCGATGCCGGAGACCGCTGAAAACGTCGCGACGGAATTCAAGGTGTCGCGCGCCGACCAGGATGCGTTCGCGCTGCGCAGTCAGCAGCGTGCGGCCGCTGCAATCGCCGCGGGACGCTTCGCCGACGAAATCGTTCCTGTCATGCTGCCTGCGAAAAAGGGCGATCCGGTCGTCGTGAGCCGCGACGAACATCCGCGCGAGACGACCCTGGAATCGCTCGCGAAGCTGAAAGGCGTCGTGCGTCCGGACGGCACCGTCACCGCCGGCAACGCGTCCGGCGTCAACGACGGCTCGTGCGCTGTCCTGTTGGCCTCGGAAGACGCCATCGCGCGTCACGGACTGACGCCACGGGCGCGCGTTGTCGCTGCGGCGGCCGCGGGCGTTGCGCCACGCATCATGGGCTTCGGTCCCGCGCCGGCCACGCGCAAGGTGCTGGCCAAGGCCGGTCTGACTCTGGCCGATATCGACGTCATCGAATTGAACGAAGCGTTTGCCGCGCAGGCACTCGCCGTCACCCGCGACCTGGGACTTGCCGACGACGCTGCCAACGTCAACCCGAACGGCGGCGCCATCGCGCTGGGCCATCCGCTGGGTGCGAGCGGCGCGCGGCTGGTGACGACGGCACTCTACCAACTGCGTCGCACCGGCGGGCGCTACGCGTTGTGTACGATGTGCATTGGCGTGGGCCAGGGCATCGCCATCATCATCGAACGCGTTTAAGTTACGGCAGGAGAAGACCATGGCATCCCGACCGAATGATCTGGACACGGCGCAGGTCGCCGGCTATCGCAAGCCCGACCGCGGCACGCAGCCCGAGTATCTCTATCCGCCCTACGCCTCAACGGTGAAGCGTTCGCCATCGCAGCCACTGGTGATGCTCCCGCCCTCGTTGTCGGAAGTCACCGGCCCGCTGTTCGGCCACGACCTGATCCGCGCCAACGACTTCGACCTGACCAAGCAACACTCTGCCGACCCGATCGGCGAACGCATCGTCGTCGGCGGACGCGTGCTCGACGGCAACGGCAAGCCGGTCACGAACACGCTGGTCGAGATCTGGCAGGCCAACGCCGCGGGACGTTACCCGCACAAGCGCGACAACCACAATGCGCCGACGGACCCCAACTTCACCGGCGCCGGCCGCACGATGACGGACAGCGAGGGCCGCTATCGCTTCGTGACGATTCGTCCCGGCGAATATCCCTGGCGCAACCACTACAACGCATGGCGGCCGGCGCACATCCATTTCTCGTTGTTCGGTCCGGCGTTCGTCACGCGCCTGGTCACGCAGATGTATTTCCCCGGCGATCCGCTGCTCGAATACGATCCGATGTACACGGGCATTCCGGATGAGCGCGCACGCCGCCGGCTGATCTCGGTGTTCGACTGGGAGACGACCATTCCGGAGCAGGCGCTGGGCTACCGGTTCGACATCGTCCTTCGCGGCCGCGACGAAACGCCGATGGACAATTACCTTCCCGCCTGACGGAGCGAACCGCAATGAGCCTGCAAACGACATCATCGCAAACCGTCGGCCCGTACCTGCACATCGGCCTGACGTGGCTTTTCATGGACAACCTGACGGGTCCGGGCGTCAGCGGCGACACGGTCACGATCGCAGGACGCATCCTCGATGGCGACGGCAAGCCGGTCAACGATGCGCTGGTCGAAATCTGGCAGGCCAATGCGCACGGCAAGTATGCGCATCCGGACGACCCGCAGGACAAGCCGCTGGAAACGGCCTTCAAGGGTTTCGGCCGCACGCCCACCGATGACAATGGCAGCTTCAAGTTCACCACGATCAAGCCCGGACGCGTCGCGGCGCCCGGCGGCGGCTTGCAGGCGCCGCATATCAACGTGACCATTTTCATGCGCGGAATGCTGAAACAGCTCAACACGCGCATCTATTTTCCCGCCGACGCCGCCAACGAAAGCGATTCCGTCCTGAAGCGGGTACCGGAGGCACGCCGGGCGACATTGATGGCGAAGTCAACCGGGCCCGGCGCCCTCGAGTGGAATGTCATCCTGCAGGGCGCCGGCGAAACCGTGTTCTTCGACTGCTGATCGCGGCTGCTTCGACTCGCTGTCACTCCGGCCCGTCTCCATGAGCCCATCGCAAGCGTTGCAGTCCGCGGACGTCTTCGTCGACGTTGAGGGTGCGCGCATTCGCTGCCGCGTTGACGGCGATGCAACGGCACCGGTTGTCGTACTCTCCAATTCGCTCGGCACCGATCTCGCGATGTGGGAACCGCAAATGGACGCGCTCGCGCGCGCATTTCGCGTCGTGCGCTACGACACGCGCGGCCACGGCGCATCCACCGTCACACCCGGCCCCTACGCCATCGAGCGACTCGGCCGCGATGTCGTCGGCGTGATGGACGGGCTCGGCATCGCGCGCGCCCATTTCTGCGGGCTGTCGTTGGGTGGCATGACCGGGATGTGGCTCGCCATTCACGCCCCGGAACGACTGCAGCGGCTGGTGCTCGCCAATACTGCGGCGCTGATCGGTCCGCCTGCCAACTGGAACGCGCGCATCGACAAGGTCCGCAGCGGCGGGGTTGCCGCTATCTCGCAGGCTGTGCTGGAACGCTGGTTCACCGCAAAATTCGTCGCCGCGCAGCCCGAGACCATTGCCGCGATGAAGCAGATGATGGAGCGCCAGCCCGCGGACGGCTACGTCGCATGCTGCGCCGCAGTCCGCGACATGGATCAGCGCGATGCGATCGCCGCCATCGCCGCGCCGACGCTGGTCATTGCCGGTACCTACGACATTGCCACACCAGCGACAGACGGCCGGTTCCTCGCGGAGCGCATCAAGGGTGCTGCCTACACGGAACTCAACGCCGCACACATCTCCAACATCGAAGCGGCGTCCGCGTTCACCGCAGCGCTGCTTGCCTTCTTCAATTCCCAGGAACCCACCCACATGGACGATCGCGAACGTTACGCCGAGGGCATGAAGGTCCGCCGCGCGGTGCTGGGCGACGCACACGTCGACCGCTCGCTCAAGAACAGGAACGAGTTCAACGACGAGTTCCAGGACCTTATTACCCGCTACGCCTGGGGCGAGATCTGGACGCGGCCCGGATTGCCTCGCCACACGCGCAGCCTGATCACGCTGGCGCTGATGATCGCGATCAACCGCGGCGACGAGTTCCGGATGCACGTCCGCGCGTCGTTCAACAATGGCGTCACCCGCGACGAAATCAAGGAAGTCATCCTGCAGTGCGCGATCTACTGCGGCGTGCCCGCCGCCAACGCGGCGTTCCACATGGCGATGGACGTGTTCACAGAGATGGAACGCGACGCCGGCTGACGGCGTCGACGCGGCAACTTGCAGATGCGCACGCAGGTCGGCATTGTCGGCGCGGGTCCCGCGGGACTGCTGCTTTCGCACCTGCTGCACCTTCAGGGTGTTGCGTCCGTGGTGGTCGAGGCGCGCAGCCGCGACCATGTCGAGCAACGCGTGCGCGCCGGCGTCCTCGAGCAGGGCACCGTGGACCTGCTGGTCCAGTCGGGCATCGGTGAACGACTCCAGCGCGAGGGCCTGAAGCATCACGGGATCGAACTGCGCTTCGGCGGGCGTGGCCATCGCATCGACTTGACGGAGCTGACCGGTGGCCGCGCCATCACGGTCTATGGCCAGCAGGAGGTCGTGAAGGACCTGATTCGCGCGCGGCACGACGCCGGCAGCGTGCCACTGTTCGAGGCGTCCGACGTCAGCGTGCATGCTCTCGACTCCAGGCAGCCGCGCATTCGCTTTCGGCACGGCGGCGAGGACGTCGAACTGGCCTGCGACGCCATCGCCGGCTGCGACGGCTTCCATGGCATCTGTCGTCCCGCCGTCCCCAGCGGAGCCCTCGGCGTGTTCGAACGCTCCTACCCGTTCGCGTGGCTGGGTATCCTTGCCGAGGCAGCGCCTTCCCATGAGGAATTGATCTACGCGTATCACGAACGCGGATTCGCGCTGTTCTCGATGCGCTCGCCGTCGATCACACGCCTGTACCTGCAGGTTCCGCCTGACGAGGACATCGCGCAATGGTCGGATGATCGCATCTGGCAGGAACTGCACACGCGCCTGGAAACCGATGATGGCTGGAAATTGAACGAAGGCCCGGTGCTGGAAAAGGGCATCACCGGAATGCGCAGTTTCGTGACCGAACCGATGCGGTACGGCCGGCTCTTTCTGGCCGGCGACGCGGCGCACATCGTCCCGCCCACGGGCGCCAAGGGCATGAACCTGGCCGTGGCCGATGTCCACGTTCTCGCCCGCGCGCTGGTGTTGTTGCTCAAGACCGGACGCGAGGATTTGGTCGATGCTTATTCGCAGACGTGTTTGCAGCGCGTGTGGCGCGCCGAACACTTCTCCTGGTGGATGACGTCGATGCTCCACCGCTTTCCCGGCGACGACGAATTCCAGCGCCGCCTGCAGCGTTCGCAACTCGACTATGTGGTCGGTTCGCGCGCGGCGGCCACGTCGCTCGCCGAGAACTATGTCGGTCTGCCGCTGGACTGAGCCGGTGAGCCAGACGACGGCCGTAAACTGACGTGAGCAAGCTGAAGATCGGCATCATCGGCGCCGGCATGTTCGGCCAGCGCCATATCCAGACGATCAGCCAGGAACCGCTGTGCGAGGTCGCGGCCATCGCCGATCCCACGCCGCAAGCCGCGGCGTGGGCCGCGCAACGCAGCTTGGCGTACTTCGCCCGGTACGAGGACATGCTGGCGAATGCGAAACTGGACGCCGCCATCGTCGCCACACCCAACGCGATGCACGCGCCGGCCGGGCTGGCCTGTGCCGCCCATGGCGTGCACATGCTGATCGAGAAGCCGATCGCCGAAACGGTGGATGCCGCAATGGCATTGTCGAAAGCCGCACAGCGAGCGGGCGTCGCGTTGCTCGTCGGGCATCATCGGCGCTACAACCCCATCATTGCCAAGGCCCGGGAGATGGTGCAAGGCGGCGCCATCGGCCGCCTGACCGCCGTGACCGCGCTGTTCATGCTCCAGAAGCCTGCGAACTACTATGACGTCGGCTGGCGCACGGAGCCTGCGGGCGGCGGCCCGATCCTCATCAACCTCGTGCACGATATCGACGACCTGCGCTTCATCTGCGGCGAGATCGCGAGCGTGCAGGCGATGACGGCCAACGTTGCGCGCGGTTTCGCCGTCGAGGATACCGCCGCCATCGCGCTGCGCTTTGCCAGCGGCGCGTTGGGAACCATCACGCTGTCCGATGCAGTTGCCGCGCCGTGGAGCTGGGAGTTGACCTCGGGCGAAGCCGCGATATACCCGCAGCGGCCGGAGAACTGCTACCTGTTCGCGGGAACCGAGGGTTCGTTGGCCGTGCCCAAGCTCGAACTGTGGCGTTACGCCGGCGAAAAGGGCTGGGCCGCGCCGTTGTCCTGCGACAAGCTGCAGGTGACGCCGGAGGATCCGCAGGTGCGGCAGCTGCGCCACTTCTGCCGCGTGATCCGCGGCGAGGAAGCGCCGCTGATCACCGGCCCCGACGCCACGCGGACATTGGCCGCGACGCTGGCGGTGCACGAGGCTGCGCGCACCGGGCAGCGCATCGACCTCGGCTGAAGCCCGGCCGGCTCGGCGCACCGCCGCTGACTGCTGTCGGCGCTCAGCGCAATCGAATTGCCTGCCCGAATTCCGGCGGCGCGCGCGCGCGGAAGCACTAGAATCCGCTTCATGTCGACGCTCCCTGCCCCCGCCACGATGTACCGCGCGCTGCTGCGCCACGACCCGACCTACGAGGGCGTATTCTGGCTGGGAGTGCGCACGACCGGGATCTTCTGCCGACCCACCTGCCGCGCCCGCACGCCCAAGCGCGAGAATGTCGAGTTCTTCGGCGCGCCGTCGGAGGCACTGCACGCCGGATACCGTCCGTGCCTGAAGTGCCGTCCGCTCGACCATGGCCGCAAGCCGCCGGAACTGGTGGCGAAGCTGCTGGTTGCCGTGGAACGGGAGCCGTCCCGGCGCTACCGCGACGCCGAACTTGCGGAACTGGGCATCGACGCATCGACCGCACGGCGGCAGTTCAAGCGCTATTGCGGCATGACCTTCCAGGCTTATCACCGCGCGCGGCGCATGGGCCTGGCATTGGCCGACATCAGGAAAGGAAAGACCGTGATCGACTCGCAATTGGACCAGGGCTTTGAATCGGGCAGCGGATTTCGCGAAGCCTTCACTCGCATCGTCGGTACTGCACCCTCGCGCGCCGGCGACATCGCCGTGTTGCATGCGAAATGGATCGAGACGCCGCTGGGCTCGATGCTCGCCCTGGCCGATGACCGCGGCCTGCACCTGCTCGACTTCGTCGACCGGCGCGGGCTCGAACGCGCGCTGGAAATGCTGCAGCGGCGATTGCGCGCACGCGTGCTGCCGGGCGAACATCCGTTCCTGGCACAGATCGCGCGTGAACTCGCCGAGTATTTCGACGGCACACGAATGCACTTCGCCACGCCGGTGGTCCTGACCGGTTCCGCATTCCAGGGCACTGTATGGCGCGCGTTGCAGAACATCCCGGCGGGCGCGACGCAATCCTACGGCGAACTCGCCACGAAGATCGGCAACCCCGCGGCGGTACGCGCGGTCGGCCGCGCCAACGGCGACAACCGGCTGTCGATCATCGTGCCCTGCCATCGCGTGATCGGCGCCGACGGCGCGCTGACCGGTTACGGCGGCGGGCTGTGGCGCAAGCAGAAGCTGCTCGACCTGGAGCGCAGCGCCGTCGCCGGCACGGTGCTGGCGTTACGAAGCGGCGCCGCAACATCGGCGCAGAAGCGGGCCTAGACCAGGTCGCCTGCGGGTCCCAGGATCTGCTCGCGCAGTTCGCGATAACGGGGAAGCTGCGGCGGATAGACGCAGAGGTACTTGACCTGCGCCGCCTGGAGGCATCGCTGCTTGATGACTTCCAGCTTCTGGTCGCGCGGATTGATGACCTGGTCAGGCTCCTTCGCATCGACGATCGCGACGATCGTCATGTCGCGGTCGCATACGACAAAGCCGACGTGCTGGTTGGCGATCTTGCGAAAGGCGCGCAGCCGCTCCATGCCCTGCGGCCCGATCTTCACCTGCAGCACGTCGGCCAGGCGAATGCGGGCAAAGATCTCGTGCCGCGGGAACGCCGCCTTCAGCAACAGGTAGACGACGCTTTCGGCGCGGGTCAGGAAGCGCGGGCGCAGCAGGTACAGGCCCGGCAATTCGGCAGAAGACAACAGGCGCGTTGTCTCGCCTTCCGTCCATTGCGCGACGGTGTTCGGCGAGTTGGCATCGCTGCGGGATCCGCTGCCGGCGGCGCGATTGCGGCGAACGAGGCCGTAGACGATCACGACCGCGAACGCGAGGATCGCAAAAACCAGCACGACTGCCTGCGTCATGGAACCGTTGCCCCTCGCCCCGTCGCTTGTATCCCCACGACCGGTGCGTATCCGTTGTTGTTTTGCAAGTCTACCCGTTAACGCCTTGTAGTCTAAAGCATTTTGCGAAATCTCCGCAGTTCCCAAAGCAAAGCCCGGCGCGAGGCCGGGCTTTGCTTGGTCAGAACAACAGCAGATCCCTCGCGAAAACCCGCTTGGGACGACTCCGGTGTCGCTTGACGCGAACCCGGGGTCACCTGGGTCACATGTCCATGTCGCCCATGCCACCCATGCCGCCCATTCCACCGCCACCGCCGCCACCACCCTTGTCGTCCTTGGGCAGTTCGGCAACCATGGCTTCGGTCGTCAGCAACAGCGAAGCAACCGACGCTGCATTCTGCAGCGCGAAGCGCGTCACCTTGGTCGGGTCGACAACACCCATTTCAACCAGGTCGCCGTACTCGCCGGTCTGGGCATTGAAGCCGTAGTTGCCCTTGCCTTCGACGACTTTGTTCACCACGACCGAGGGTTCGTCACCGGCGTTGGCGACGATCTGGCGCAGCGGCTCCTCGATCGCGCGAAGCACGATCTTGATGCCGGCGTCCTGATCGGCGTTGTCGCCCTTCAGACCCTTGAGGTTGGTGCGCGCGCGAAGATAAGCCACGCCGCCACCGGCGACGATGCCTTCTTCCACGGCCGCACGCGTGGCGTGCAGCGCGTCTTCCACGCGGGCCTTCTTTTCCTTCATCTCGACTTCCGTTGCCGCGCCGACCTTGATCACCGCAACACCACCGGCCAGCTTGGCCACGCGTTCCTGCAGCTTTTCCTTGTCGTAGTCGCTCGTCGCGTCTTCGACCTGCTTGCGGATGTTCTTCACACGCGCTTCGATGGCGGCCTTTTCGCCAGCACCGTCGATGATCGTCGTGTCTTCCTTGCCTACTTCGATCTTCTTGGCGCGGCCAAGATCCTTCAGCGTCGCGTTCTCGAGCTTGAGTCCCAGCTCTTCAGCGATGACCGTGCCGCCCGTGAGGATGGCGATGTCTTCGAGCATGGCCTTGCGGCGATCACCGAAACCCGGCGCCTTGACGGCGGTGGTCTTGAGGATGCCGCGGATGTTGTTCACCACCAGCGTGGCGAGTGCTTCACCATCGACGTCTTCGGCGATGATCAGCAGCGGCTTGCCGGCCTTGGCCACCTGCTCGAGCAACGGCAGCAGGTCACG
>JANMCH010000134.1:0-7010 GCA_031361045.1 Betaproteobacteria bacterium
ATCTGCCTCCCGGCCACGAATTCCACGACAAGGGAGGACACCGGCGCACCAATGTTCGGACGCGGTGGTGGGACGGTTCTGCCAACACCTACCGCAAGGCGGCGATTCTTGATGAGGCTGCGCGTGAAGCGCTGCCGGAGACACCTATTCCTGGGTCAGCGCTGCTTGGCTATGAGGGCGACAAGCCCGTGTTCTTTGGTCACTATTGGTGGACCGGGACTCCGGCGCCGCTGGCGGCTAACGTGGCGTGCGTCGATTACTGTGCGGGGACGGGCGGGCCGTTGGTGGCGTATCGGTGGGAGGGGGAGGCGGAGTTGGAGGGGCGGGCATTTGTTAGTGCTTGCGAAGATCGCCCGCGGTACTGCGGTACATGATGAGTTCCCGGTCCTGGTTTAACTTAGCTTAACTTTGGGATACCAAGGTCGCGAAGATAATTGTAAGTACAGTCATAGTACGCGGAGGATCGAGTTGCGTCATTCCAATCGCCCTCCGGAACAAATACGACCATTCCCTGCCTAGCACGGGTGAGCAGAACTCGATACGCATTGCGAAGGTAGTTTTGGTTGGCGATGTTCTTGATGTTCTGCCAACGGTCCCCCCGAAAATCGTGAAATGTCCATCCTGAATCGGTAAATCGCAGGTCACCGTCCCACGTCAGACACACCCAGTCGAGTTCCAAGCCCTGCACTTGAAATTCCGTCGCCGCATCCTCAAGGTAGTAGCTAGACCGCGTGTCGCTACGTTCATTGAGGAACCAGTGAACGGGATTCACGTCCACACGAATATCGATCGCGTGCGGTTTGAGACGCTGTGCCTTGGACGAGGCCACCAAACCATAGCGTTCCGTACCTCTGGCGCGATCTCGTATCCATTTTTTGGCGAGGTCAAGGTCGCGTGTGATAGTAATCGGGTATCGGCTGGAAAGTTCCGCAAATACCTCTCGCGCAACTTGTCTCTTGCAATCGAGAAGTGCCTTTACGAACGTGGAGACGTTCTCAGCCCTAAACGACCGCATAGAAACCGCAAGGTGAAGAGAATCCTCAAGGTGTGCATTCTGACGTTGCCGAACCGCCTCCAACGCGTTGCCAGCCGCATACTCGCTATCGACAAGTTTAGAGGAAATATACACATGCCAATGCGGGAACTTTGCATTTACCGCCTCAAGCCAGGCATCTATTCCAGCTTCGCCGATGTTGATTTCCTGTCCGCCACCAACCAGGCAGATAATTACCGCCCAGTTCTCGTGCCGATCCATGCACGAAATTAGGAACTCTGGCTCGGATTGCGCAAAACCCGCACGGCCCTTTTTTCGCTGCATAAAGCTGGCTGTCTGCTTTAGGTTCCAAGCGCGCTGCGCCTCATCAAAGATTACAACGTGTTCTGCCGGCGGACCTGAATCAGCGAGGGCTTCGTCTCTAAAGTGATGTACGTTCTGAATGAACGCTTTGATACTCTCGGCCACCTTTCCCTTGCGCACTTTGACGCCCTCCAATTTTTGGCGGGCGACCTCGTCGCGTGTCAGAGCCTCATTTAGCACGGCAACGAGAGGACCGTTGCCGGATAGAAACACGGCGTGAGTTGGTTCGGTAGTTTCTCGGCGCTGAGTAGCCACATTCAGGCCAACTAGTGTCTTGCCTGCGCCAGGCACGCCAGTAACGAAGCAAATTAGCTTACGTCCATTCGCCCTTGCCTCATCAACCAGCTCTTCAATTCTTCGGGAGGTGATAGCAAGGTTGTGGGCCCCAGCATCGAACGTTGCGATCGCCTCAACCGAGTGGTGGGCATACAGCGCCCTGGCAGCCTCCACAATAGTTGGTGTGGGCCGGTAGGGTGCTCGTACCCATCTTTGTGGATCCAATGCGTTGCCCGCGACGACCCGCAAAGCCAAGTCAACGACACCACGAAAGCCTTCGGGATGAATTCGAACCGGACGAAACACTTGATCGTCGTCAACATGGAAATTCGTCGGGGGCGAGTGTGTTGCTCCTGTGGGAATGAGAATGGGCACGAGTGAGGCACTATGACTGTCCGAGTGAAAATTCTTTAGGTCTAGGGCGTAATCCCATACTTGGTCAATTGCCGACCGTTCGAACGTCGCTTCCCCGACCTTAAATTCGACCACAAATATCGCCGAACCAATCAGCAGAACTACGTCTATTCGGCGTCCCATCCGAGGGATGTTGAATTCGAAGAATATTGACCCGACTAATCCATCGAGCTGGCCACGAAGAAAATCGATCTGATATTTCCATGCATCTCTCTGCGTCGGCAGCAGATCAAACGAATTGTTGCTGACCAACTGCCCAAGAACTGAATCCGATGTGTCTTGACGAAACGCAGAAATCGTTGCGCCATACCATGCCCGCGACGCGCTGACAGTCTCAGGTTCAGGTTCACTTGACGATTGCATTGCTATTGAATTCCAACTATTCGATGGCGTGGATTGTCGATACTAGTTTCGCCATTATTGCGCCCAATCCACCTCGCTGGGCCAACCCTAAATCCGGAATCAGAAAACTATGCCGCCTGCCCATCGGACTTGATTGCACCTCGCCCTTCTTGACATCGCCACTATTACCGTCATAATGCACTGTATGAAACAACCCGTCACCCCCGACCGCACCTATACGCTCGACGAGCTCTGCGCCCTGTCCGAGCTCCCCAAGCGCACGGTCCGCTACTACATCCAGATCGGCTTGGTCGACCGGCCCCACGGTGAGACCCGGGCAGCTCACTACACGAGCCACCACCTGGAGCAACTTCTGCGGATCCGGAAATGGTCGCAGGCGGGCGTGTCGCTGGAGCGCATCGGCGAGCTGCTCGACGGCGCGCCGCCGCCCGTGTCTTTGCGCCCGCGCGGGCCCGGCACGGTGGAAGTCTGGAGCCACCAGGTGGTGGCGGACGGACTCGAGATCACGCTCGAGCCAAGCCGCGCGGGAATGACGCCGGAACAGGCGCGCGAATTTTTCCGGGGCGCGCTGGCGCTCTATCGGGACATCACGACAAAGGACAAATGATGGGTCACGAAGCCGCAGTACTCAAATCGATCACCGGCGAAACGATGGCGCTGCTGGGTGTGGCCGCCAAGGGGAGTGTCGACGGCCTCCTCTTCGAATTGTCGGTGGAGCAGCGCTACCGCAATGCGTCGGCGACCAACAGCGAGGCGGTCTACTCGTTTCCGCTGCCCTCCTCGGCCGTGCTGCTCGACTTCGCCGTGACACTGGGCGACAAGCTGCTCACCGGCGTGGTGGTCGAGCGCAAGGCGGCCGAGGCGCAATACGAGGAGGCGATCGACCAGGGCGACACGGCGATCATGCTGGAGCGCGCCGGCGATGGCCTGCTCACCGTCAACCTGGGCAACCTTATGGCGGGCGACGAAGCGCTTATCCGTTACCGCTACGCGCAGTTGCTGCGCTTCGAGCGCGGCAGCGTGCGCCTCACGGTGCCGACGGTCATCGCGCCGCGCTATGGCGATCCGGCGGAGGGCGGCCTGCAGCCGCATCAAGTTCCGGTCAATGATCTGGTGGTCGAGTATCCGTTTGCGTTGTCACTCGAACTCCGCGGGGCGATTGCGGCGGGAACGATTGCGTCGCCTTCCCATTCGATTGCCACCGCGCGCACGGACGTCGGCGTGGTCGTGACGCTGTCCCAACAAGCTCGGCTTGATCGCGACTTCGTGCTGACGGTGGCCGACCTCGCCGGGCAGTCGGTAACCACGGTGGCGAAGGATGGCGATGGCTATGTCGTGCTGGCGAGCTTCTGCGCCGAGGTTCCCAAGTCCGCGGCGGAATTGCCGCTACGTCTGAAACTCACGCTCGATTGTTCCGGATCGATGAACGGCGACAGCATCGAGGCTGCCAAGCGGGCGCTGCACCGCGTCTTTGCCGGCCTGGAGCCGGTCGATCGCTTCAGCTTCACGCGCTTCGGCAGCACGGTGGCGCATGAGGTTGGCGCACTGGTCGCGGCGGATGGTGCCGCGATTCGCAACGCCGCGAAATTCCTCGCGCGCACGCAGGCCGACTTGGGCGGTACCGAGATGCAAGCCGCGTTGCAGTCCGTATTCAAGATCGGCGGCGTCGAGGAGCGAGGCGGTCGAGGCGCCGACGTCCTGCTGATCACCGACGGCGAGGTCTGGGGCGCGGATTCGCTGATCGCCGAGGCGCGCGGCGCGAAGCAGCGCGTCTTCGTGGTCGGCATCGGCAGCGCGCCGGCAGAAGGCGTGCTGCGCCGCCTGGCCGATGCAACCGGTGGCGCGTGCGAGTTCGTGGCGCCGGGTGAAGATGCCGAGGCCGCCATCCTGCGCATGTTCGCGCGGCTGCGCGCGCCGCGCATCGAGCGCACCGACATCGCGTGGCCGTCCTCGCCAAAGTGGGTCACGCCGCTGCCGCAGGGACTGTTCGGCGGCGAGACGATTCACGTGTTCGCTGGCTTCGATGCGCAGCCTGTCGGCGAAGTGTCGCTGCGGCTCGTGCCCGCGGGCGGCGGTTCGGCGCTGAGTGCGGGGACCACGTTGCCAGCGGAAGTTAGCAAAATGGCTAACTGCTCGCGAATGGGAGCCGCCACCCGCATCGAATCTGCCGACGCGGAAACCAAGCTTGCGCTGGCGCTGCAGTACAGCCTGCTGACCGATCAGACCAATTTCATCGTCGTGCACGAGCGTGCCGCGGGCGAGAAGGCACACGACCTGCCCCAACTGCACACGATCGCCAACATGCAGGCGGCGGGATGGGGTGGCGTGGGGAGCGTACTTGCGCTTAGCGTAAAGCGGTGCATGACTGTTGGCGACGTCGGTGAGCCGCGCTTCTCGCGCGATTTTTCCTCATCGCGCAGGAAGATGAGCGGCCGTCCACAGGTCGAAGACTTCGATAGCGACCTCGACGATTTCGACGGCGGCCCGCTGGCTTTACCCGCTCGCTCCGAGCCCCCGGAACCCGCACAGCAGCCCGAGGCGGGGTCCGCTCTACCGCCCGCGTTTCCCATGTGGGAACTCGAACGGCAGCTCGTTCACGGCGTCGACTTCTGGCATCGCAAGTTGCCGGAAACGCTGGACGATCTCACATGTCTGCGAAACAGTCCCGAGGTCCTGGCAATGCTGCGCCAATTGGTGGCCGAGGGCCACGACGAGCGCGTTGTCGTACGAGCGATCCTCGAAAACGTGTGGACCATACGGCTTGTCGGTCACGCTTCCCGACAGCTGCTGCGCGCTCTGCGCAATCTGTTCAGCTCAAATAGTGAACACACCGAAACCCGGGCCGCAGTACGGGCGATCGTCGAACGGCAACCGGCCCGCGAAGCCACTTCCTAGCGTGCATCCACCCGTTCCTGGTCCGCCTGGCGAGCCAAACTCGAGCGCATGCTGGATCGCCTGGATTCTGCCGTCCGGCCTCAAGACATGGCTGTTCCGGGTTGGCGCCTTCACCCGTTGCACGGTGTACAGCGAAATCGCTGGGCGGTCGACGTATCCGGCAATTTGCGGCTCACCTTTGCTTTTGATGGCGAACACGCCGTCGACGTGGACCTCGAGGACTACCACTGATGAAATCGCTGCGTGACCGCCGACGTGCCCCCACCCATCCAGGAGTGATCCTGCGCGAGGACATTCTGCCGGCATTGCGCATGTCGCAGCAGGAGTTCGCGGACCGGCTGGGCGTTTCCCGTGTAACAGTGAATACATTTCTGCAGGAGTGGCGCGATCTATCGGCCGAATTGGCGGCACGCATTGCCAAGCTTCTCGGTCACACTCCGGAGAGTTGGCTCAGGATGCAGGAGGCGCTGGACTTGTGGCGCATCGCGCAAGATCCGTCGCGACTTGAAGGCATCACGCCGTTGCCTAAGGAGGCCTTCGCCGCGTGAATCTCGTTGCACGAATCTGGTAAGTGGTCAGAGCCGGCAGGCGCGCCGGCCATCTATTTTCCGTCCAGCAGCAGTTGGCGAATCACCTTCTGCACAGTCGCGCGATCCTTGTCGCCCAGCTGACCCAGCTTTCCGCGGACAAGGCGATGGTCAAGCGTGAAGAGCTTGAAGCGCACGATCGACGGAGCCGGCAGTCCTGCTCCTTTGAGATCGACGATGAGGACGTCGAGCGGCCACGGTGCGTGACCCGTCGACGTGATCATTGCCATCACGCAGTGACTGGCAGGTCGATTGAAAGCCGCACGGCTGGAGATGATGAGTGCCGGCCGGACCTTTTCCGACAACCGATCCGTGAAAGGAAACGGCACACGGACGACATCGAAGCGTTCAAAGCTTGCCATAGGCCTGCTCGTCTTCAGAGGTGTGCCATTCGCTCAACGTACCCTGCACGGCCTGCAAGTATTCGACATCGGCGGGCTGGATTCGGCGGACCGCGACGCGACCATCGGCGCCAACTTCCCAGGCAATCAGGTCACCCGGCTTGCTTTTGAGCGCGGCGCGGACCTCCTGGGGCACCGTGGTCTGGCCCTTGGCGGTGATCTTCGAGATGGCAGGCATGGTAAGGATTCCTTGTGCATTACGTCCTTACCATCTTACCACGCTCGCACGCATATGCTTGAGCCAGGGAGGGTGCACAATGCGCGGGTGAGCAACGAACAAGTCCCGGCCTTCAGGCCCTTGACCGGCATCTTCGAGCCGTCGGCGATACAACAACTGCCGGACGGGCGTTTTCTTGTCGTGGAGGACGAGAAGCGCCAGCCGTTGAGTGTGGTCACCCTCGGTGCTGATGGCAGTGTCGACAGTGTGGCGATCACCGCCGGACTTTTTCAGATGTTCAGCGAGTTCTGGAAGCTCGACGACCTCGAAGGACTGGCTCTCGACCGCGCGGGTTTTGTCTACGGCATCACATCGCACTCGCGCAATGACGACGGCGACGAGAAGAAGTCCCGCGAAAAGCTGGTCCGTTTCCGGGTCGAGGGCAAGCGGGTGGTCGCTCCCAAGGTTGTCGACGGATTGAAGCAGGCCCTGACATCGCAACATGCCGTGCTGGCGGCGGCAGCCCAGGTCAAGGACGTCAAGGCCGACGGTGGGCTCAA
>JANMCH010000142.1:0-4792 GCA_031361045.1 Betaproteobacteria bacterium
CGCGGCGCTCGCGTGCCTTGATCTGCTCGTGGGACTGGGCATCAAGCGCGAGAACATCTTCGTCGCCGATATCAAAGGCGTCGTGTACGAAGGCCGCAAGGAGGAGATGGACGAGCACAAGGCCATCTACGCGCAGCCGACAAGTGCGCGAACGCTCGCCGAGATCATGCCCGGTGCGGACATTTTCCTTGGCCTGTCCGCTGCACGCGTGCTGAAGCCGGAGTGGCTCGCCAAGATGAACGACAAGCCGCTGATCATGGCGCTGGCCAATCCGGAGCCGGAAATCATGCCGGACGTGGCCAAGGCCGCGCGGCCCGACGCCGTCATTGCCACAGGTCGGTCGGACTTTCCGAACCAGGTCAACAATGTTCTCTGCTTCCCGTTCATCTTCCGCGGCGCGCTCGATGTCGGCGCCACCACGATCAATGAGGCGATGAAGCTCGCCTGCGTGCGCGCGATCGCCGATCTCGCGATGGCCGAGCAGTCGGACATCGTCGCGCATGCGTACAACATCGAAAACCTGCACTTCGGTCCGGAATACCTGATCCCCAAACCTTTCGACCCGCGCCTCATCGTCATGATCGCGCCCGCCGTTGCCAAGGCCGCGATGGAGTCCGGCGTAGCCACGCGCCCCATCACCGACTGGTCCGCGTACAAGGAAAAGCTGACCCAGTTCGTCTACCACTCCGGCCTGTTGATGAAGCCGATCTTCACGGCGGCCAAGAAAGATCCCAAGCGCATCGTCTACGCAGAAGGCGAAGAAGAGCGCGTATTGCGCGCGGTGCAGGTGGTGGTGGACGAAGGCCTGGCGCGCCCCATTCTTGTCGGCCGTCCGGCGGTGCTCGCGCGGCGCATCGAGCGCTACGGGCTACGCATTCTGCCGGGCAAGGATTTCGAGATCATCAACCCCGAGCAGGACGACCGTTACCGCGACTACTGGACTGAGTATTACCGTCTCACCGAACGCCGTGGCGTATCGCAGGCCTACGCGCAGATCGAGATGCGCCGCCGTCACACGCTGATCGGCGCAATGATGATGCATCGCGGCGAGGCCGACGGCATGCTGTGCGGCACGTTCGGTACGCACGACCTGCACCGCACGTACATCGACCAGGTGATCGGCCTGCGCAAGGGCGTGCGTACCTACGCCGCGATGAACGCGCTGATGCTGCCGTCGCGGACGATCTTCATCGCCGATACGTACGTCAATGCGGATCCAACGGCCGAGCAGCTGGCCGAGATCACGCTTCTGGCTGCGGAGGAGATGCGCCGCTTCGGCATCGTGCCCAAGGTCGCATTCCTGTCGCACTCGAGCTTTGGCTCGTCGTCCTACCCGACGGCACGCAAGATGCAGGCCGCGCTGGCGATGGTGCAGCTGATGGACCCGGAACTGGAATGCGAAGGCGAGATGCATGGCGACGCCGCGCTGCAGGAGGATGTGCGCCTGTCGGCGTTCCCCAATTCGAAGCTGAAGGGCGAGGCCAACCTGCTCATCATGCCCACGCTCGATGCCGCGAACATTTCGTTCAACCTGCTCAAGGTGTCGTCGGGCTCAGGCGTCACGCTGGGTCCGATCCTGCTGGGCGTGGCCAAGCCGGTGCATATCCTCACGCCGTCGGCGACGGTGCGGCGCATCGTCAACATGACGGCGCTGACGGTCGTGGACTGCACGACGCAGCGGCAGAAAGAATTGATCTAGAGCTAGATCCGGAACGTCGCGCCTTCGAGCGCCGTTGTCACGCGACATGAGGGCCGCGATTCCGCCATCGCCTCGTGCATCAGGCGATCGATGTCGACGTCGGTGTGGCTGGGGTCGTGATGGAATGGCACCAGGTGCTTCACTTGCGAGAGCTCCGCAAACGCCAGCGCATCCTTGAACGAGCTGTGTCCCCAGCCGATGTGGGCGGGGTATTCCGCCGCGCTGAACTGGCTATCGTGAATCAGCAGGTCGGCGCCGGCGGCCAACGTGCCTCCCGAAGTCCACGCCAGCGGCAACGACGGGAACACCGAGGAACCCAGCGCGGGCTCATGGTCGGGCAAGTACGTCAGCACGCTGCCCTGTGCGTCCGTGATGCGGTATCCCACCGTGGGTCCCGGATGACAAACCAGCGTAGAGGACACGCGAAATTCTCCGATGGCCACTTCGCCGCACGGCACCTCGTGCAGCGTGATCATGCACGGCAGTTCGCGCAGACTCACCGGAAACAGCGGCGGCGACAGGTAACGCATCAGACGTTCCCGCAAGCTGATGTGGCTGCTCACCGGACCCCAGATGTGGACTTCGAGATCGGCGCGAAACAGTGGGGCGAAGAAGCCCAGTCCCTGGATGTGATCCATGTGCAGGTGGGTGAGCAGGATGTCCACGCGACGCACGGACGTGTCGATGGTCATCCCGAAGCCGCGGATGCCCGTGCCGGCGTCCAGTACCAGCACCGTGCCGTCGCGCCCGATCACGCCGACGCAGGAGGTGTTGCCACCGTAGCGTGCCGTGGCCGCGCCAGGTGTGGCGAGCGAGCCGCGCGTTCCCCACAGCGTCACATCCATTTCAAATGGCCCAGAAGATGCTCATCGCGCCAAACAGCTGGCCCTTTTCACCGACGAGCGGAAAGGCCGTGACGTGCAGATGGCGCCAGTCGCCGCCCGACACGCGCATCCACATCGACTGGGAGACCGGCGTGCCTCCGGCCAGCACCCGCCCCATGGGCCGATCGTTGGGCGGTATGGGATTGCGGTCGTCGTCGACGGCGGTGAAGCGCGACGTCCACTCGGCGGCGGGCATTTCGCCCGTCTCGTCGAAGCGCTGGTTGAAGATCGCCTCTGCCGGCTCGTTGTAGTAGATGAGCGCGTTCTGGTCATCGACCAGCAGCATGGGCGTGGCAACGCAGTTTGCGAGCTGCCTCGCCAGGATGATCTGGATGGATTTGGCGGAAGTCATTCCCTGGCCCCTTCGCACCGGACGTGATCCAGCAGCGTACACCCTCGCACCCGAATTTCGACGATCGCGTCCACCGCCACCGCATATTTCTCGATGGTGGGCCATGTCGGACGCGTGCGCACACCGCTCTCCAGACGTGAAACAACACTCTTTGTTGCCCACATCCTCGCGGCGACTTCCTGCTGCGTCATCCCCGCCGCCGTACGTGCGGCAACGAGGTCGGCGACGAGCAATTGCAATGTGCGATCGGCCTTGAACGTTCGCGCGGGCTTACCGTTGCGCCTGCCCACCGACAGCGCCTCGAGGTTCCTGGCTAGTGCTTGAGATCGCTGTTGCATGGCGGTTGTACAGCCAGGAGTGACTGGTTGGCAAAAATGTCAACTCGCACCGGCAGACCCGCCCATCAGCCGTTGGGATGGGAGTTCGCAAATTTGCTAATTGTGCGACCGCTGACTTGGGCCGCCCGCGGCCTGCCCGACCCACGTCCCGAAGCCGTGTCGCTGCGGCGATCTCGCCGGGGGGCAGTTGGTTACGCGATGCGCAACTGCGGTGCGGCGGCGCCATCGCCGCGCATCTGCTGCAGGTACCAGCGGATGAACGCGTCGACGTTGTATTCCTTGCGCGTGGACAACGGCCCCGGCTCGTAGCCGGTCGAGTCGACACCTTTCTGCTGCCACTTGCAGATGTCCCAGTCCTGCTCGTTGGTCAGCGACCAGAACGGCAGCATCTTCTCGAGGTCGTAGTCCTTGCCCTCGACCGCGTCCTCGTTGACCAGCCAGTAGCCGCGCACCCGCGTCGAACGGGGACCCCCGGGCAGCAGCCGCGCGGCGACGGCGTGATCGCAGCTCGCGTGCACCCAGAAGTTGGGCATGCTGCGCATCCGCAGCACGCCGACATCGGCGTCCTTGTAGTCGCCCATCAACGGTGCCACGCGCGTGCCGTCCATCGATTCGGTCTCAAAGCCTTCCGCCAGCACCGTGCGGTCGGCCGCGAACCACAAATTACGATCCGGATCCGGGAACGTGGCCAGGCCGCCGTGCTGATGCGTGATCTCGATACCTTGCGCGGCCCATTTCGACTGCGTGCGCGCAACGGCCGCGGCCATCTGTTTCTTGACCGTTTCGGAGGCAAACTCTTCTTCGTAGACGTCGAAGTTGGCCTTGAAGTATTGCGGATGGCAGCGCACGCAGTGGAAGCACTCGCGGTTGTTCTCCCACACGAGTTTCCAGTTGGAAGGCACGTCGTATTCCACGACCTTGGCGATCTTGGCGCGCTCGAAGCCCTGCGGCTTGGCGGCCTTGGCAAAACTGTCGCGCAGCGGCGCGAAGGCGGGCGGGGAGGCCGCGAGTGAAACATAGATCAGCCCCGCGACCACTTCCGTGTGGAGCGGCTTCAACCCCAGCTTCGACTTGTCCAACTCCTCCTGCATGCCGTGGCACGCGATCAGGTCGCCCTGCCGCGAATACGTCCAGCTGTGGTACGGGCAGATGATCGCGCGCACGTGGCCACTTTCCTGGCGGCACAGCAACGTGCCGCGGTGGCGACAAACGTTGTGGAACGCGCGGACTTCGCCGGCGTCGTCGCGCATCACCAATACCGGCGTGTTGTCGACGGACATCGTGATGTAGTCGCCCGGCTTCGGGATTTCGATGGTGAAACCGGCGAACAGCCATCCGCCCTGCCAGATGCGCGCGACCTCTTCAGCGTACAGCGCGTCCGTGTTGTAGAACTCGCGTGGCATGCCGTGGCCTTCGCGGCGCGTGGCGAGGAGGGCGGATAACTCGGAACTGAGCGGTGCGGATGTCTTGGGCATGGTTGTCTAGGCGAGAATTTTCAGGCGATCGGGGTCGTACAGCG
>JANMCH010000107.1:0-2191 GCA_031361045.1 Betaproteobacteria bacterium
AGGGCAGCAGCCGGCGCACGGTGAAGCCGCCGCCTAAGTCCTTGTCGCGCGCGCGCAGTTGTTCTTCGTTGGGCATGATTAGTACCTAATTGAGTACCTAATTGAGTACCTAAATGAGTACCTAAATGAGTACCTCAATGAGTACCTAAGTGAATACCTGAATGAGTTCCTGAATGAGTTCCTAAGCGGGCGCGAGATCGGTGGTGATCTCGGTGGTGACGGTCGTCATCAGCTTGTGTACGGGGCATTTTCCGGCGACGTGCAACAATTCCTGTCGCTGCGCTTCAGTCAGCGCGCCGGTCACCGCAAGCGTTGCGTGCAGGCGGTACGTACCCGCTCGCTCGCTCGTGTCGTCGCGCTCGACATCCACGCGAATGTCCTCGACGGGAATGTTCTTGCGCTTGGCGTACCACAGGACGGTCAGCGCTTTGCACGCGCCGAGCGCCGCGTCGTAGAGTTCGTGCGGCGTCGGTCCGGAATCCTCGCCACCCAGCGCCTCGGCTTCGTCGACGGCGAACGCGTGCTGGCGCACGTGGACCAAGTGGCGCATCTTGCCCGTGGTGTCGCGGGTGACCGAAATCTTCATCGCCGGCTCCTGAGTACTTGGGATAATATTTGAGGTTATGCGCCCGTAGCTCATTTGGATAGAGCACCGGCCTTCTAAGCCGGGGGTAACAGGTTCGAATCCTGTCGGGCGTACCACTGACGCCGGCGCCGGTCGCCAGGCCTATCGACTGCGCCGATCCCAATCATGTCCCGACTCTGATCATGTCCGATCCTTACCCGACGCTGCTCGCCGCGGCGACCACCACGCCCGCCCCGGATGCGCTCCAGCAAATCCCGGGGCAGTTGGAGCGCGGCGCCGATGACATCGCGCAGTTGTCGTTTTTCCAGCACCTGTCCGAGGTGATGCCGGCCGCCGACCTTTTCTTCGGCGGGGCCATGCTCATCGTCATCGTGCTTGTGCATGCCTTTGGCGTGCGCGCGGTGACGAGCCACGTCAGCAAGCGTTCCGCGGCGATTGTGCGCAGTCCCACGTTCTGGCGCGCCGACCTGCTGATGGCGGCCATCGTCTTCATGCTGCTATCGCTGCACGTGATCGAAATCTTCATGTGGGCCGCGGCGCTGGTGTATTCGGACCTGGTCCGCGATTGGCGCACCGCGGGTTTTTTCGCGGGCAACACCTACACGACGGTGGGCTACGGGACCTTCGTCCTGCCGAACGGCTGGCGAATGCTGGCGCCGATCATCGCCATCTCGGGCTTGTTCACGTTCGGCTGGTCGGGCAGCGTGCTGGTGGACTTCGTGCGGCGTATCAACCTGCTCCGGGAGGCCGCGGACTCGGCGAAGGCGAAGAAGCCCTAGTAACCGACAGCAGCAGATTCCTCGCTGCGCTCGGAATACCGATGTTGCGAAATGGGTCGTCAGTTTTTCGCTGCGCGCATCTTCGCGACCATCGCGGACGTCACGTTGGGCGCCGCGGTGTTGCCCCAGCTGGTCCGGATGTAGTTGGCAATCTCGGCGACTTGCTGGTCGGTCAACTGGTCCTTGAAGCTCGGCATCGGGATGTAGCCTCCGCGCGCCGCAATGCCTGCGTCGACGACCTTGAGGATGTTGGCAGGGTCGGGTGCCACGACCACGCCATTGCCCGCGAGCGGCGGGAACACGCCCGGCATGCCACGGCCCGACGCCTGATGACAGCCGCCGCAATTCTCCATGTAGAGCATGGCGCCATGCGCGCGCGTGGGGTCGACTGGCTTGCGCCCGGAGCGCAGCGTAGATTCCGGCGGGATCGATTTCAAGTATTCCGCCATCGCCTGCAGGTCCTCTGTCGTAAGATAACTGAGACTGTTCTGCACGACTTCGGCCATCGGGCCCAGCGTGGTGGTCTTTCCCTTGTACGCGCCGGTCTTGAGGTAGGTTGCGATTTCATCCGTCGTCCACGCGCCCAGGCCGGTCGCAATGTCGGACGTCAGGTCAAGCGCGAACCAGCCGTCGATGACAGCGCCGTTGAAGTCCTTGCTCTTTTCGATGCCGCCCATCAGGTTGCGCGGGGAATGGCAGTCGCTGCAATGTCCGAAGCCTTCGACGAGGTAGGCGCCGCGGTTCCACGCGGCGGACTTGGCCGCGTTGGGCTTGTACGTGCCTTCGTTGAAATAGAGTTCGCGCCACGCCGCCATCGACCAGCGCT
>JANMCH010000021.1:0-20962 GCA_031361045.1 Betaproteobacteria bacterium
GGCATCGATGTCTCACGCATGCGCTGGAAGGCGTTTGCGCTCGCCGGCGGGTTTGCCGGCATCGCGGGCGGTCTCTTCGCGTTTTCGAAAGGCAGCATTTCTCCCGAGTCGCTGGCCATACCGCGTTCCGTCGACGCCATCGTCATGGTGTTGCTCGGCGGTCTCAATACGCTATTCGGTCCACTGCTCGGCGCGGCGGCATTTACATGGCTCTCGGACTCGCTCGCGCGCACGACTGAATATTGGCGGTCCGTGCTCGGCGTTCTCATCCTGGTCATTGTGCTGGTGTTTCCGGCGGGCATTGGCGGCGCCGGTTCCTGGTTGCGACGATGGCGCGGCCGACCATGAGCACCGTCGTCCTCCAGGTCACGAATCTCGCCAAGGCCTACGACGGCGTGCGTGCCGTCGACGGCGTCACCTTTGCGGTCGCCGCCGGTGAGCTGGTCGCGCTGATCGGACCCAACGGCGCGGGCAAGACAACATGTTTCAATCTCGTCAACGGCCAGTTGCGGCCGGATGCGGGAACGGTGGCGCTCGGTGGGCAGCGCATCGACGGCAGCCCGCCCCAGGTAGTGGCACGGCAGGGTGTCGGGCGCACGTTCCAGGTCGCCGCGACCTTCGCGTCGATGACGGTGCGCGAAAACGTCGTGGTCGCGTTGCTTGCCCACGCGGGAAAGCATGGCGCGATGTTCATCGGGTCGTCGGGACCAGTCGCGGCGGCGGCGGATGCGCTGCTTGCCCGCGTGGGCTGCCTCGAATTAGCCGACATTCACTGCGCGACGCTCGCCTATGGAGACGCCAAGCGCGTCGAACTGGCGCTGGCCATGGCCGGCGCGCCTCGACTGCTGTTGATGGACGAACCCACCGCAGGCATGGCCCCTGATGCGCGCGCCGCGTTGATGCGGCTGGCCTCGGACCTGGCGCGGCGTGATGGCATCGCCGTGCTGTTCACGGAGCACGACATGGATGTGGTATTCGGCTTCGCGGATCGCGTGATCGTGCTGGACCGTGGGCGCATCATTGCGGAAGGCTCCCCCGATGCCATTCGCGCCGATGCGCGCGTGCAGGCGGTTTATCTGGGAACAGCCGATTCCTCGTCGCCAGGCTCCTCGGAATGACATATTCCTAGCCGCTCAGGCGCGCCAAGCCAGCCGCAAGGTCGTCGATCAAATCGTCGGGGTCTTCGAGGCCGACGTAGAGGCGCAGCATCGGCCCACCCGCTTCCCAGCGTGACGCGGTCCGAGTGCGCTCAGGATAGATCGGGATGATCAGGCTCTCGAAGCCGCCCCAGCTCCAACCCATGCCGAAGAGCCGCATGCCGTCGAGCAAGGCATCGATGCGCTCCTTGGCCACAGGATTCAGCACGACGCCGAACAGCGACGTCGCACCCGAGAAATCGCGCTTCCACAAATCGTGGCCGCGCGCGCCCGGCAGCGCTGGATGGACGACTTCATTGACCTCCGGCCGCGCGCGCAGCCACTCGGCCACCTTGATGCCGCTGGCCTGCTGGCGCGCGAGGCGCGTGGCCAGCGTGCGCATGCCGCGCAGGCCCATGAAGCAATCGTCGCTCGATGCGGTGACGCCGATGTCGGTCCACAAGCGGTGCAACGCCGGAAACGTCGCCTCGCTGCAGACGATGAGACCCAGCAGCGTGTCAGAGTGTCCCGCGATGAACTTGGTGGCCGCATGCACCGACACGTCGACACCGTGGTCGAACGCGCGAAAGAACAGTGGCGTGGCCCACGAGTTGTCCAGGATGACCAGCGCACCGCGGGCATGGGCCACGGCGGCGATCGCGGGAATGTCCTGCACATCGAACGTCAGCGATCCGGGTGACTCAACGAAGACGATCCTTGTGTTGGGCCGGAACTCGCGCGCGATATCCGCGCCGAGCAACGGGTCGTAGTAGCTGACCTCCACCCCCAGCCGCTTCATGTGCAGGTCGCAAAAGCGGCGCGTCGGTCCGTACACCGAATCGGTGACCAGGACGTGATCGCCCGGCTTGCACAGTGCGAGCAGCGGCAGCGTGGTCGCCGTCAGGCCCGAGGGAACGGCCAGCGCGGCGTGACCGCCTTCGAGCGCAGCAATGGCGTCCTGCAGATCGGTGACCGTGGGCAAGCCATGCAGCCCGTAACCGATGCCATCGAATTCGCCGCGCACGGCGGATTCGAGGCTGGCCACCGTCGGGAAGATCATGGTAGTGGCGCGAAAGACCGGCGTATTCACGGCCCCCAGGAATTTCTGCGGATCGCGTCCGAGGCGGCCGACCTGCGTGCCGGGGCGGTTGGGGGGCTTATCGCGTGAGCGGCTCATGACTGTTCAGGAACGCTGATATCCAGGCCCCGGCGAATGCGCACGATCTGTAACGGAATGTCCTCGCGAATGTCGATGACGAGCGCGTTCGCGGGTTCTTCCAGCGCGGCGAACTGCGATGGCAGCAGTGTCGCCGGCATGAAGCGATGCGAGCGCGCGGCAAGGCGGGCAGCGATCGTAGCCACGTCGCCCTTCATGTAGACGACGCGCACATCGCCAGCCTCCAGCATCCGGCGACGGTGCATTTCCTTCAGTGCCGAACAGGCGAACACGGCGCTGTCGCCGCGCGCCTGCACGCTTTCCATGGCCTGCGCGATGCGTTCGATCCATGGCCAGCGGTCGGCGTCGGTCAGCGGTTGACCGCTGGCCATCTTGGTCACGTTGGCCTCGGGGTGGAGGTCATCGCCGTCGGTGAACGGCCAGCCCAGTGTCTTCGCCAACGCCTGCCCGGTGGTGGTCTTGCCACAGCCGCTGACGCCCATCATCAATATGATCATGCCGCGATGCTACCGAATCGCGGCGCGCGGCGCGAGGGCGCGATGCAACCGGCCGGGTCCGGCGTCAAAATGCCAGCACTGCGCTAAAATCGACCGCCGGCTGGTACTTCGCCCGGCACACGACAACCACGGGAGCACTCCATGCCAACGCCGGTCACGCCTGCGAAGGTCATCGAAGCAGTCCGCAAGTCCCCGGGCAACCGCGTCAAGGTCGCCTGCGCGGACATCGATGGCATCCTGCGCGGCAAGTACATGCACAAGGACAAGTTCGTGTCCGCGGCGGAAGGCGGCTTCGGTTTCTGCGACGTCGTGTTTGGCTGGGATTCGCAGGACGTCTGCTACGACAACACCAAGATCACCGGTTGGCACAAGGGCTATCCCGATGTGCTCGCACGCCTGGACCTGGGCACGTTCCGGCAAGTGCCCTGGGACGATAACGTGCCGTTCTTCCTTGGCGAATTCGTGTGGCAGAAGGACGGCAAGGAAGCGCCCTTCCCGCTGTGTCCGCGGCAGGTGCTGAAGCGCGTGCTGAAGCGCGCGGAGAAACTGGGCTTCACGCCGATGACCGGCATGGAGTTCGAGTGGTTCAATTTCTCCGAGACGCCGCAGTCGTGGGCCGAGAAAAAAGGCGTGGGGCCGGACACGATCACCTCCGGCATGTTCGGCTATTCATTGCTTCGTGCCAACGCGGCCCAGCCGTTCTTCGAGGCGCTGTTCAATGAGATGGGCGCGTTCGGCGTGCCGATCGAGGGCCTGCACACGGAAACCGGGCCTGGCGTGTACGAGGCCGCCATCCTGTTTTCCGAGGCGCTTGAGCAAGCCGATCGCGCGGTGCTGTTCAAGACCGGGGCGAAGGAAATCGCCTCGCACTTCGACATCATGCCCAGTTTCATGGCGAAGTGGAACCAGCATTTGCCGGGATGTTCGGGACACATTCACCAATCGTTGTCCGATGGCAAGACCAACCGCTTCTACGATCCCAAGGGCAAGCACGGGATGAGCAAGCTGTTCGAAAGCTATCTCGCGGGCCAGGTCAACGTGCTGATGGAATTCGCGCCGATGTTCTGGCCGACGATCAACAGCTACAAGCGGCTGGTCGACGGCTTCTGGGCGCCGGTCAAGCCGACGTGGGGTGTCGACAATCGCACCGCGAGCTTCCGCGTGATTCCGGGAAGCCCCAAGTCGACGCGTCTGGAAACGCGCTGTCCGGGTGCTGACGTCAATCCGTACCTCGCCATGGCCGCCGTGATCGCTGCTGGTATACACGGCGTCGAAAAGGGACTGAAGCTGACCGCCAAGCCGATCACCGGAACCAATCAAGGTGGCGAGAACGTCCCGCGTGCGCCGCGAACACTGATCGAGACCACGCGCATCTTCCAGAAGTCCGACATTGCGCGCGACTTTTTCGGCGACGACTTCGTCGACCATTTTGCCGCGACGCGCGACTGGGAATGGCGACAATGGCTGGATGGCGTCACCGACTGGGAGCTGAAGCGCTATTTCGAGATCATCTGACCGAACTGCGCCAATGTCGGCTCCGGTGACGGTTCCAGTATCAGTCCGGATCCTGACGACCGCGGACGCCCCCGCCTTTCGCGCGCTGCGACTGCGGGCGCTCAAGGAACACCCGGATGCGTTCACATCGAGTTACGAGGAAGAGGTCGAGAAGCCCTTGGGCGCCACCGAACAACGCCTCGCCAGCGACGGCAATGTCTTCTGGGGTGCATTCGCCGATGGCCGGATCTGCGGCATGATCGGGTTGACGCGAGAGGCACGCACCAAGAACCGCCACAAGGGAGACGTGGTGGCAATGTATGTCGCGCCAGAGTGTGGCCGCCGCGGCGTGGGACGTGCGCTGCTGCAGGCATTGCTCGACCATGCGCGGGGTGTGGCAAAACTGGAGCAACTGATATTGACGGTGACGCGAGGTAACCGCGGCGCCACCGAACTGTACAAGGCCGCCGGATTCGCCACCTTCGGCATGGAACCGCGTGCCATCAAGGTCGACGGTGCGTACCACGACAAAGAACACATGATCCTTTTCCTCTGAAGAAACCCATGGCCATCGAACGCTTCAGCTTCCCGACCACCATTCACTTCGGACCTGGCGCGCGCAAGCTCGTCGCCGACCACCTGAAGGCGCAGGACATTGCACGTCCGTTGCTGGTCACCGACCGCGGCATCGCTGCGTTGCCGCTGCTCGGCAAACTGGTCGCCGACCTTCCGGGCTTGGATGTCGCCGTTTTTTCCGAAATCTTTGGCAATCCAGTACGCAGCCAGGTGATGGCCGGCGCCGCGGCGTACAAGGCGCATCGCGCGGACGCGGTCATCGGTGTGGGAGGCGGCGCCGCGCTCGACGTCGCCAAGGCCATCGCGTTGATGGCGCGCCACGACGGCGACATCCTCGAATACGCGTGGGATCACCCGCAGGTGCGCGCGATAACGCAGCCGATTCCGCATTTCGTTGCGCTGCCGACAACGGCGGGGACGGGGTCGGAGGTCGGACGCTCGTCGGTCGTGTCCGACGACGTCACGCACATCAAGAAGATCATCTTCTCGCCGCTGCTGCTGGCCAAAGCGGTGTTCGCCGACCCCGAACTTACGCTGGACCTGCCGCCATCGATCACGGCCGCCACCGGCATGGACGCGCTGACGCACAACGTCGAGTCGTACCTGTCGCCGGCCTACCATCCGCTGTGCGACGGCATCGCGCTCGAAGGCGTGCGCATCGCCGCGCGCGCGTTGCCCATTGCCGTGAAGAACGGGCACGACCTGCAGGCCCGCTCGGACATGCTGATGAGTTCGATGATGGGTGCCATCGCGTTCCAGAAGGACCTGGGCGCAGTCCATTCGTGCGCACACGCGCTGTCGACCGTGGCCGACCTGCATCATGGCCTGGCCAACGGCATCATGATCGACCACGTGATGCGCTTCAACCTGCCCGCGGCCACGGCCAAGCTGGCCGAACTCGCGCATGCTGCCGGCGTGCCGGGCGCAGAAGATGGCACGACGGAAGCGCGCGCCATCGCGTTCATCGCCTGGCTGACCATGCTCAAAGCTTCGCTGGCCATTCCTGCGAAGCTGTCCGACTATCGCGGCGCACGCGCGGTCACCAAGGCGGACATTCCCCGGCTGGTAGAAATTGCCACCGCGGACATCTGCCACCAGACCAATCCGCGCAAATGTACAGCCGCTGATTTCGAGATGCTGTTCGCCGGCGCGATCTGAACGGGGCGGGCAGTGCTCAAGGTCGGCATCTCTGCATCTTTCATGCACGGCGACCAGCCTCGCATGCTTTTCCAGGGTATGACGCTGCAGTACATCGAGCAGAACGTCGCGCACTGGCTGATGCAGCGCGATGTGCTTGCGTTCATGGTGCCCTCGCCTGATGGCGCGACCCGTCGAACGGGCAGCGGCGTGACGGTCGACGACTACGCGCGTGAACTCGATGCGCTGGTATTGATGGGCGGCTCGGATGTGTGTCCCGAGTCCTATGGCGAAACCGCGTTGAAGCCGGCATGGAACGGCGACCGCATCCGCGACATCTACGAAATGGCGCTGCTGCGCGCGTTTGTCGCTGCGGCCAAGCCGGTGCTGGGCCTGTGCCGCGGTGCGCAGGTGATAAACGTCGCCATGGGCGGCACGCTGTACCAGGACATTCCAACGCAGCGCCCGGGCGCGCTGCGACACCGGATGCAGTCGATCTACGACAGGAATTGCCATGCGACATCCATCGTTTCCGGCTCAGGGCTCGCGCGTCTCTATCCGAAGCTTGCGCTGGTCAAGACCAATTCCGTACACCACCAGGCCGTGAAGGATTTGGGTGAAGGCCTCAGTGTGGAAGCGTGGTCGGAACCCGACCGCGTCGTCGAAGCGATACGCTGGAACGGGCCCACCTACCTGTTCGGCGTACAGTGGCACCCCGAATTCCATCCGCCGGGCGATGCGACGTTCATCGATGACACGCCGCTCCTCGACGATTTTCTCGCCACCGCATCGCAGCACCGGTCCGCCGCGTACGCACTCTAGGTTCCCCTCATGAAGATCATGAATCCCGCCACCGGCGCCGTCATTGCCGAGGTTGCCGCCGACACGCTCAAGACGGTGCGCGCGAAATACGAACTCGCTCGCGCTGCGCAGCCCAAATGGGCCGCCGTGCCGATCAAGAAACGCCTCGCCATCCTTGGCAAATTCCGCGCGCTGCTCATCGAGCGCCAGGACCTGCTGGCAAAAACGCTTACCGCGGAAGTGGGCAAGCCCATCCGGCAATCGCGCAACGAGTTGAATGGCCTGACCGGGCGCATCGACTTCTTCCTGGCCGAGACGGAAAAAGCGCTGCGCGATGAGCGAGTGTTTGCCGACATCAAGGGCGGCATGGAGGAGCGCATCGGCCACATTCCGCTGGGCGTCATCGCCAACATTTCGGCGTGGAACTACCCCTACTTCGTCGGCGGCAATGTGTTCGTGCCAGCGCTGGCGGCGGGCAATGCCATTCTCTACAAGCCATCCGAATTTGCCACGCTCACCGGCCAGCACATCGCCGACCTGCTGCACGAAGCCGGCGTGCCGCGCAATGTGTTCATCGCCGTCATCGGCGACGGCAAGACGGGCGCGGCACTGTTGCGGCAGCCGGTCGACGGCGTGTTCTTCACGGGTTCGTACAAGACCGGCGCGGCCATCGCCGCCAGCACCGGCCGACGAATGATCAAGACGCAGCTTGAACTCGGCGGCAAGGACCCGATCTACGTTTGCGAGGACGTCGACGTCAAGGCTGCCGCTGCGGGAATCGCCGACGGCGCGTTCTACAACACCGGGCAGTCGTGCTGCTCCGTCGAGCGCGTCTACATCCACGAGAAAATCTACGACGCCTTTGTCGCCGCGTTTGTCGCCGAAGTGAAGAGCTTCAAGATCGGCGATCCGCTGGACGAGACCACCTACGTCGGCGCCATCACGCGCAAGCCGCAGCTGGCCGTGCTCAAAAGCCAGGTCGCGGACGCCAAGAGGAAAGGCGCCAAACTGCTGCTGGGCGGCCACCCGTTGAAGGGCAAGGGCAACTGGTATGCGCCTACCGTGTTCGCCGACGCCGACCATTCGATGCAACTGATGCGCGATGAAACGTTCGGGCCCGTCATCGGCTTGCAGGCCGTGGCCGACGACGAAGCCGCCGTCGACCTGATGAACGATACCGAGTACGGCCTTACCGCGGGCGTCTATACCGCGAGCGAAAGGCGCGCGAAGAAGATCCTGGCCAAGGTGAATGCGGGAAGCGTCTACTGGAATTGCTGCGACCGGGTCAGCCCGCGGCTGCCGTGGTCCGGCGTCAAGCATTCAGGCATTGGACTGACGCTGTCGACCTACGGCATCCAGACGTTCACGCGCCCCAAGGCGTGGCATTTGCGCAGCGGGTGAAATGGGGTCTGACCCCATTTCTAGACCCCATTTCTGGCCTGCCACTGCGCCGCGCGCAGTGTATTGGCGAGCAGCGTCGCGATCGTCATCGGGCCAACACCCCCCGGTACCGGGGTGATCCAGCCTGCGACGTCCTTCGCCGAATCGAAGTCGACATCGCCGCACAGCTTGCCGTCATCCTGCCGGTTGATGCCGACGTCGATGACGATCGCGCCCGGCTTGATCCACGCTCCCGGCACGAACCTGGCCTTGCCTACGCCGGCAACCACAATGTCGCCCTGCCGCACGATGCCCGGAAGGTCGCGCGTCGCGGAATGACAAATCGTCACCGTGCAGCGCGCCATCAGCAGCTCCAGTGCCATCGGCCGCCCGACGATATTGGACTGGCCGATCACCACGGCGTGCTTGCCGACCAGATCCTCGCCCGTCTCCTGCAGCAGGCGCATGCAACCGTACGGCGTGCAGGGACGCAGGATCGGCATCTTGAGCACCAGCCGGCCGATGTTGTACGGATGGAAGCCGTCAACGTCCTTCCTGGGATCGATGCGCTCGATCACTTTTTCGGCGTCGATGTGCTTGGGCAGCGGCAACTGCACCAGGATGCCATTGACCGCCGGGTCGGCGTTGAGTCGGTCGACCAGCGCAAGCACTTCCGCTTCGCTCGTCGTTGCCGGCAGGTCATGCGCGAAAGAGCGCATGCCCACGGCTTCCGTCGTCCTGCGTTTGTTGCGGACGTAGACCTGCGATGCCGCGCTGTCGCCGACCAGCACGACCGCGAGTCCGGGCACCTGTCCGCCGGCCGCGACATGCGCCGCAACGTCGGCGCGAACTTTATCGGTAACGGTCTGGGCGACGGCCTTGCCGTCGATGATGTGTGCAGTCATGGGGGAATTCTACGTGACGCTCAGCCGATCGTGATCTGCGGCCATCCCATTTTCGTCGCGTGCGCGGCCAGCACCGGATCGGCGTTCACCGCGACAGGGTGCGTCACGTGCGACAGCAACGGCAGGTCGTTGCGGGAATCGCTGTAGAACCAGCTTTCGCGGAAGTCGGACAGCGCGCGCTGCCGTTCGCCGAGCCACGCGAGCAATCGGGTCACTTTACCTTTGCGCAGGTTGGGTGTGCCGAGAACACGGCCGGTGTAGCTTCCATCTTTCAATTCCGGCTCGGTTGCGATCAAATTCTCGAAGCCCAGTTCGCGCGCAATCGGCGCGGTAAGGAAGCGGCTGGTGGCGGTGGTCAGGACCAGCAGGTCACCCCGCGCACCATGGCGGGCGACCAATTCGCGCGCTGCCGGGGCAATGGCAGGCAGGATCCGCTCACGCATGTACACCGGATGCAGCGCATCGAGCTCCCCCTGGGTGAACGAGCGCAGCGTCGACAGGTAGAACTCGGTGAATTCCAGCGCGCCCGCCTCGCCTCGCCGGTAGCGTTCGACCAGCGCGCGATTGGCGTCCTCGAACACCGCGCGATCGAGCAGGCCGCGTTCCAGCAGGAAGGCAACCCACTGCTCGTCGCTGTCCTGGGTCAGCAGCGTGTGGTCGAGGTCGAACAGCGCGAGGACGTCGTCGTTCAAAGCGGATTAGAATCCAGCGCGTGATCGACGACGCCACCGCCGCTGCCCTTCTGGCAAGACTTCGTCGCGCGTTGGCGCGACCGCCACGTGAGCTTCGTCCGCTTCGCATCGGCACGCACATCGCGGGATGGCTGACCGAGGAGCGTGCAGCAAGAATCGCCGGCTTTGCCCAGGTCTTCACGGTCAACCGTGAGGGTGTGCATTTCGTGCCCACCCTCGACGACGAAGCGTCGCGCACTGCCGCGATGGCCGAGGTGGCCAACACGCTGGCTGTCGAGCGCGCGCTGACCCCGTGGCGCGACGAGCTTTACGCGGTGGCGCCGGCATTGGGCGACGCACCGTGGTTCAGGTTGGAGCGCGCAGCCGCACGCTATTTCGGCGTGCACACCTATGCCGCGCATCTCAACGGCGTGGTGGCCGGGCACGCGCAAGATCACATCCCGGGCGACGCGTTTACACGAATGTGGTTCGCTCGCCGCAGCCCTGGGAAGGCCATCGATCCGGGCAAGCTCGACAATCTCGTCGGCGGCGGCATTGCCGCGGGCACCACCGTGGCGGAAACGCTGGTCAAGGAAGCGTGGGAGGAAGCCGGTATTCCGGCAGCGCTGGCGGCGCAAGCGGCACTCGCGGGTACCGTGGACATCTGGCGCGAGCAGCCCGACGGCGTGCAGTCCGAGACCCTCTTCGTTGCCGACCTGTGGCTGCCTGCCGAATTCTCGCCGGCCAACCAGGATGGCGAAGTCGTCGCCCACCGGCTGGAAACGCTGGAGGTGGCCGCGCGGCTCATTGCTTTGTCCGACGGCGCGGATGAAGTCACGGCGGACGCGAGCCTGGTCGTGCTTGATTTCCTGCTGCGACACCACGCCATCACCGCCAAGTCGCCGTCGTGCGATGGGCTCAGCGCACTGCGCCATCGTCAGGCGGCCGCGCGCCGCGCGTGAGTCGGCGCCACCTGCCTGATGCCCATTTCCGCCAGCGTGTCGCGCATGGCGTTGACCGCGTGACGCATCTCGTCGGGCCCGATGGCGCCGATGCAGCCGACCCGGAACGTCTCGACCTGGGTCAGTTTGCCGGGATAAAGGACGAAACCCTTGTCGCGCACACGGTCGTAGAACTCCTTGAACGCGTAGCGCGAATCGGCAGGCGCATGAAACGTCACGATGATCGGCGCCTGGATTTCCGCAGCCAGGAACGACTCGAAGCCCAGTTCGCGCATTCCCTTGAGCAGGACCTCGCAGTTGGCCGTATAACGCGCCAGTCGCGCCGGCTGCCCACCTTCGCCGATGTATTGGTCAAGCGCCGCGCTGAGCGCGACGACGACGTGCGTGGGTGGCGTGAACCGCCACTGCGTTGTTTTCTCCATGTAGGCCCACTGGTCCGCCAGATCCAGCGCCAGCGACGTCGAATTGCCGGCGCACTTCTCGAGCAGACCTTTGCGGACGATCACGAAGCCCATGCCGGGCGGGCCTTCCACGCACTTGCCCGAGGCCGCGATCAACGCATCGAAGTGCAGCGCGCGCGCATCGATGGGTAGCGCGCCGAACGAGCTCATCGCGTCGATGATGAGGCCCTTGCCATGACGCGCCACGACTTCGGCAATGGCGGGCAGCGGATTGCGGATGCCCGTCGACGTCTCGCAATGGATGAGGCCGACATGCGTGATCGAGGGATCCTTCGCCAACAACTTTTCCACGTCGTCCGCCGTGGTTGGCACATCATCGGCCGTCTCGAACGTGGTCAGCTTGCGGCCCATCATCTCGGTCAGCTTGGCGAAGCGCTTGCCGTAAGCGCCATTGATCAGCACCAGCACGTGCCCGGTGCGCGGGACCAGCGTGTTGACGGCGGCCTCGATGGAAAAGGTGCCGCTGCCCTGCATCGGCACGCAGGTGTGCGTTTCGGTGGCGTGCACGATGTCGGTCAGCTTGTGCCGGACCTGCGCCGTGACCGCATTGAATTCGGCGTCCCAGGAACCCCAGTCGCGCAGCATCGCCATCTTGGTCGGCAGCGACGTGGTCAAGGGTCCGGGCGTGAGCAGGATCGGATCGCGCGAATGCAGGGCCATGGGTTTGCTCCTTACAATGACATCACAGCGCGGGCGGCGCGCGCCACTGCTGTGTGCGGGTAATGATGAAGCGCGTGACAACCGCGTAGACCAGGCAGCAGATCGTCGATGCCGCGAAGATCAAGGTGGCCATCGCGGCAGCGGGGCCGATCTCCCCGGCGTCGTCCATGTTGAGAATGGCGACCGACGCCAACTGCGTCTGCGGGCCGTACAGGAACACGACGGCGGAAATCGTCACCATCGCATTGACGAACAGGTAGCGGCCGATGTCGAGGATGGCCGGCAGGCAAACCGGAACGGTTACCCGGAAAAACGTCTTGTAGAACGGCACCTTCAGCGACGACGACACGGCCTCGAATTCGTTGTCCAGCGCCTTCAGCGCGGTAACGGCGGTGAGGTGGCTCGACGTGTAGTAGTGGACGATCGTGGACAGCACGAGGATCGACAGCGTGCCGTACAGCGGATTGAGCGGGTTCGACGGCTCGATGAAGAACAGGATGTAGCCCAGGCCCAGCACCATGCCGGGCACCGCCATCGGGATGGCTGCCAACAGGCGCACCACCGATTTCAATATCGGCATGCCGCGCGTCTTCTCGAGCAGGTACGCGACGCCAAAGATGAACATCGTGCCGAACACCGCAACGGCGACGGCCATCCGGAGGCTGTTGAAGAACGACGTGATGACGCCGCCGTCGATCAGGCCGAACGTGTAGTGCCGCAGGCTGAGCGACTTGTCGTACGGCCAGAACTTGATGAACGACGTATAGATGGCCATGCCGAGCACGGCCAGCAGAAACAGCGCCACGAGGGCGCAGTACAACAGCATCGTCCGATCGAACCAAGGCGCTTTCTTGGGCGCAAACGGAACCGCGCGGGCCGAAAACTGCGCCTGGATGCGACCTTGCATGTACCAGTCGACCAGGAACGCGAGCACGACCGGCACCAGCAGGATCAGGCCGACGACCGCACCCTTGTTGAAGTTGTGCTGGCCGATCACCTGCTTGAACACGTCGAGTGCCAGCACGTTGAAGTTGCCGCCGATCACTTTGGGAATGCCGAAGTCGCTGACCGTGTAGGAGAACACGACCATCGTCGCGCTGACCAAACCGAACTGCGCGCCCGGCAGCGTGATGGTCAGGAATTTGCGCCAACGCGGCGTGCGCAGCGACTCCGCCGCTTCGTACAGTCGGCCGTCGGCCAGCAGCAGCGCGGTCAGCACGATCATCAGCGCATGCGGAAACGTCGAGTAGATCGAACTCAGGATGATGCCGAGCGGGCCGTAGACCGAGGTGTCGCCCAGCAACCACTTCAGCGCCCCTTGCGTTCCGAACCATTGGACGAAGGAGATGGCCGACATCATCGACGGCGCCAGGATCGGCGTCAGTGCGATCACGCGGAACCACATTTTCCCGGGCATGCACGAACGCGTCAGCGCGTAGGCGTAGAAGAACGCGAGCGGCACGGTGATCACGGTGACGACCGTGGCCACCCACATCGTGTTCCAGATGGAGCTGCGCAGCGCAGGTGTGGCGAAGTATTCCCGGAATTGCAGCAGTCCGACGAACGCCCCGGACTTGTCCTGCACGCTCTTGACCAGGATCGTCGCCAGCGGCGCCAGCAGGAACACGCAGAGCACCAGGCAACAGATCAGCAGCAATCCCTGCGCGAGCCGGTCCTGCCAGTGCACGTACGGCGTAACGGCGGGCGACGGGCCACGGATCAGCGCGTCGACAGTGGCAGACATTGCGGGATCAGCCGAGTACGCGCAGCGCCGTTGGCGGCAAGCTGACGGTGACCGCCTGCCCGGTCGCCAATTTCGCCGCGTCGACGGTTTGCCGCGGCACGTTGGCGACGAGCGCCGGCGTGCCGGCGGCGTCGAGCGCGATGCCGATCATGCAGAATGCGCCAAGAAATTCGATGTGCGCAACGGTCGCGGCGAGACTGTTACCGGGCGCGGCGCCATTTGCATTCACCGCGATTTCCTCAGGCCGCAGATAGAGCTTGACGGCGGTACCCGTGGCAATGTCGCGGCAGACGACGTCCAGCGACAAGGTGCCGACGCGGAAGCGGCCACCGCCCTCTGCCACCGCGGGCAACACATTGATCTTGCCGACGAAGTCGGCGACGAAAGGCGTGGCGGGTGCGCCGTAGATTTCACGCGGCGTGCCGACCTGCTCGATGCGCCCGGCGTTCATCACGACGATGCGGTCGGCCATCGACAGCGCCTCTTCCTGGTCATGCGTCACCATGATCGTCGTCACACCCAGCCGCTGCTGCAGCGCGCGAATTTCTCCGCGCAACCGCACGCGCTCGATGGCGTCGAGCGCCGAGAGCGGTTCGTCCAGCAGCAACAATCCGGGCGCCGCGGCGAGCGCGCGCGCGAGCGCGATGCGCTGCTGTTGCCCGCCCGACATCTGGCCCGGGTACTTGTCGCCCGAATCGGGCAATCCGACCAGCGTGAGCAGTTCCTTGACGCGCGCCGCGATCCGTTCGCGGCCCTGCCGCCGATTGACGAGGCCGTAGGCGACGTTGTCGCGGATCGTCAGATTGGGAAACAGCGCATAGGACTGGAACACGATGCCGTAGTCGCGCTTGATCGCCGGCAGCCGCGAGATATCGCGGCCGTCCTGCACGATGGCGCCCCCATCCTGCGTCTCGAGGCCGGCAACGATGCGCAGCAGCGTTGTCTTGCCGCACCCCGAAGGACCGAGGAACACCATGAGCTCGCCGCGGCGCACCGCGAGCGCGATGTCCCGCAATGCTTCGAACTTGCCGAAGCTCTTATGGATGCCGTCGAGATTGAGGTACGTCGATTCTTCGGTCACGCGGGGGGGATTTCCATGGACGTCAATGTCGTCGTCCCCGCGCAAGCCAAGGACCCAGTGTCTTGCGACAAATGACACTGGGCCCCCACCTGTGCGGGGACGACGGGAGTTACTTCTTCGCCTCGGACTTGGCGTCGTAGCGCTTGGTCCACTCGGCAAGGATGCGGTCGCGGTTCTTCGCGGCCCAGGCGAAGTCGTTCTTCGCGAGGCGCTGCTCGTAGTCGGCCGGCACGTTGGGCAGCGGTTGCGCGATGCCCGGCACGGCGACAATCGCGTAGCCCTTCGCGTATTCCGCCATGGCCGCCCTCGACGAGGCCCAGTCGGCGAGCTTCTTCGCCGCATCGAGCTTCTTCGTGTTCTTCATGATCGCGAAGGCTTCCATGTCCCAACCGAGCCCTTCCTTCGGGAAGACCAGGTCGATCGGTCCGCCCTTGGCCTTGATCGTGTTGGCGCGGTACTCGAACGAGATGCCGATCGGGAATTCTCCGGCGCCCGCCTGCACGCAAGGCTTGCTGCCCGAGTGCGTGTACTGCGCGATGTTCTCGTGCAGCCCGTCCATGAATTTCCAGCCGTTCTGCTCGCCCATCATTTGCAGCCACGACGTGACGTCGAGAAATCCGGTACCCGACGAGGCCGGGTTCGGCATCACGATCTTGCCCTTGTAGATCGGCTTGGTCAGGTCTTGCCAGGTTTCGGGCTTGGGCAGGTTCGTCTTGGCGGCTTCGACCGTGTTGAAGCAGACGGTCGCACCCCAGATGTCCATTCCCCACCACGCCGGCGGGTTCTTGGTGTCCTTGTAAGCCGCGCCGATGGCCGAGAGGCCCGCCGGTGCATACGGCAGCAACAGGCCATCACCTTCCAGCACCAGCAGGCTGGTTGCCGCGAGGCCCCAGATCACGTCGGCTTGCGGGTTGGCCTTCTCCGCGATCAGCTTCGAGGTGATGACGCCGGTCGAGTCGCGCACCCACTTGATCTCGATGTCGGGCACCGCCTTGTTGAACGCATCCGCGTATTGCTTGAGCTGGTCGGTTTCGATCGCCGTGTACACCAGCAGTTCGGTCTTTTGCGCGAATGACGCGCCGCTCGCGAGCACGGCGATGGCCATGGCGGCGAACAGGGACGACAGCCGGCGAATGCCTCGGAGAGATTTCATCGATGTGCTCCTTCTAGCGGACGGGTTGGAAACGCAATTGCAGGTGGCAGGGATGCTACGCGCCTTACCCCTAAGCGAGCAACGTACCTGGGAACGATTGCAGATTGTTGACAATCTACACACACGGCCTTCTAATCGCAACATGCTGAAACCACAAAGTTCCCCGGCCGCGGCAGGCGCCACCCGCCCGCCACGCCCTCCCCGCCGCGACAGCGACCCCGAGGGCACCATAGCGATGCTCCAATCCAATTCGCTGTCCATGCTGGTGCAGCGCGAACTGGAGCGGATGATCCTGGAAGGCGACCTGGGCGCCGGCGCCAAGCTCACCGAAGCCGCCATTGCCGACATGCTGGGTGTGTCGCGCGGGCCGGTGCGCGAGGCTTTCCGCTCGCTCGAGGAATCGGGCCTGGTCCGGCTCGAGAAAAACCGCGGCGTGTTCGTGCGCCAGGTCAGCCTCGAGGAGGCAGACGACATTTACGAATTGCGGGCCGCGCTGGACGACTATGCGGGCCGCCGCGTGGCGCAGCGGGCCACCGAGTCCGATGTGCGCGACTTGCGCGAGCTGGTGGAGCGAATGGACGCCGCGGCCACGCAGCGCGACCTCGACGCCTACTATCGCGCCAACCTGCAGTTCCACGATCGCCTGGTCGAACTGGCCGGCAATGCGAAACTGCTGGCCACCTATCGCCGGCTGGTCAATGAACTGCACCTTTATCGCCGCGTGAGCCTTGCGCAGGCCGGCGCCCTGCCGACTTCGACGCGCGAGCATCACGATATCGTCGAAAAAATCGCCAGCGGCCAGGCGACAGCGGCAGGTCGCGCACTCTATGACCACGTGATGGGCAGCCGCGAGCGCATGCACCGCGCGCAGGAAGTGCAAACGACCGCGCCCAAGACCGTTCGCACGACCGCGCCTGCAATGAAACGCCCAGTGGCTCGCAGGCGCCGATGAGCGCGCCTGACGCCCGTTCGGTGTCCGTCAACGGACGCACGTATCGTTGGCCCGACCGCCCGCTGGTGGTGGTCTGCGTCGACGGCTGCGAGCCCGACTACATCACCCAGGCCATTTCCGCGGGACGTGCGCCATTCCTGGCGTCGCTCGTCAAGGCCGGCACCTGCCTCACCGCCGACAGCGTCGTGCCGTCGTTCACCAACCCCAATAATCTGTCGATCGTGACCGGCGCGCCGCCGTCGGTGCACGGCATCTGCGGCAACTATTTCTGGGACCCGGATGCGCAGGCCGAGGTCATGATGAACGACGCCAAGTACCTGCGCGCCGGCACGTTGCTCGCGGCGCTGGCCGACGCCGGCGCCAAGGTGGCGGTGATCACGGCCAAGGACAAATTGCGCTCGCTGCTCGGCCACAAGCTGAAGGGCATCTGCTTCTCGTCGGAGAAAGCCGACCAGGTCACGCTCGCCGGCAACGGCATCGCCGATGCAATCGGCTTGACCGGCATGGCGGTACCGTCGGTCTACAGCGCGGCGCTGTCGGAATTCGTCTTCGCGTCCGGTGTGGCGCTGATGAAGCGCGAGCGGCCCGACATCATGTACCTGTCGACGACCGACTATGTGCAACACAAGGCGGCACCGGGCACGGCGGCGGCGAATGACTTTACGGCGATGCTGGATGGCTATCTCGCGCAGCTCGACGCGCTGGGCGCAACCATCGTGCTGACCGCCGATCACGGCATGAATGCCAAGACCGACGCGTTCGGCCGGCCCAACATCATCTTCCTGCAGGATCGGCTGGATGAGTGGTACGGCAAGGGCACGACACGCGTGATCCTGCCCATCACCGATCCGTATGTCGTTCATCACGGCGCGCTCGGCTCCTATGCGACCGTCTATCTTGGCCAGGGCCCGACGCGCGACCACGCGATCCGCCACATCTCAGGGCTGACCGGCGTCGAAGGCGTGTACACGCGCGAGCAGGCCTGTGCCAAGTTCGAGCTGCCTCCGGACCGCGTCGGCGACCTGGTCATCGTCTCGGAACGGCTGACGGTGATCGGCACCAGCCACGACCGCCATGACCTGTCGGGTCTCGACGCGCCGCTGCGTTCGCACGGCGGTGTATCCGAGCAGCGCGTGCCGCTGATCGCCAATCGCCGTGCCGGCAAGCTCCCCGAGCGCAGATGGCGCAACTTCGACGCCTTCGACCTGGGGTTGAATCACCTGCAATGAACATGATGACCGAACTGGCGAACGTGAAGAACGGCGCGGTCATCAACGCGAGGATGCGCATCGCCGGCCGTGAAGTGGGCGGCACGCACGTCATCGAGGTCCGCAACCCGTTCAATGGCGCGCTGGTCGGCACCGTGCCCAAGGCCACCGTCGACGATGTGCGCGACGCCTTTGCACTGGCCCGCGCCTATCGCGCGCGCCTGACCCGCTACGAGCGCTACGAAATCCTGGGCCGCGTGGCCGCGCTGATCCGCGGCCGCACCGAGGAAATTGCCGACCTCATTTCGTCCGAGTGCGGCATCGGCAAGAAGGATTCGCGCTACGAAGTCGGCCGCGCGTGCGACGTGTTCACGTTTGCGGGAAACGCGGCGCTGAACGATGACGGGCAGGTGTTTTCCTGCGACCTGACACCGCATGGCAAATCGCGCAAGGTCTACACGCTGCGCGAGCCGTTGCAGGGCGTCATCTCGGCCATCACCCCGTTCAACCATCCGCTGAACCAGGTCGCGCACAAGGTCGCGCCGTCCATCGCCACCAACAACCGCATGGTGTTGAAGCCCACCGAAAAGACGCCGCTGACCGCGCTGCTTCTCGCCGACATCCTGTATGAGGCCGGCCTGCCGCCGGAAATGTTCTCGGTGGTCACCGGCGACCCGCGCGAGATTGCCGACGAAATGCTCACCAACCCCGATGTCGACCTGGTGACGTTCACCGGCGGCGTCGCGGTGGGCAAGTACATCGCCGCCAAGGCCGTGTACAAGCGGCAAGTGCTCGAACTGGGCGGCAACGATCCGCTGATTGTCATGGAAGACGCCCACGTCGAAGAGGCGGCCACGCTAGCCGCTGCAGGTTCGTACAAGAATTCCGGGCAACGCTGCACGGCCGTCAAGCGCATGCTGGTGCACGAGAGCGTGGCCGACGACTTCGTCGCGCGACTGGTGGAAAAGACCAACGCGTGGACCTATGGCGACCCGATGAACGCGATGCTCGACATGGGCACCGTGATCGACGAGGCGGCCGCGCTCGACTTCGAGCAGCGCGTCAACGACGCCGTTGCGCAGGGCGCGCAACTGCTCGCCGGCAACGTAAGGCACGGCGCGCTGTATTCGCCGACCGTCCTCGATCATGTGCGTCCGGACATGAACGTCGTGCGCACTGAGACCTTCGGCCCGGTCTCGCCGGTCATCCGCTTTCGCAGCATCGACGAGGCCATCGCCATCGCCAATGGAACCGTGTATGGCCTGTCGTCCGCGGTATGCACGAACCGGCTCGACTACATCACCCGATTGGTCAGCGAACTGCACGTCGGATCGGTGAACGTGCGCGAGGTGCCCGGATACCGGCTCGAACTCACGCCGTTCGGCGGCATCAAGGATTCGGGGCTGGGCTACAAGGAAGGCGTCCAGGAGGCGATGAAGAGCTTCACCAACACGAAGACGTATTCGCTGCCGTGGTGACCAACGCCTGACCTATGCCGATCCTGCTCAACCTGCTGGCCGGTGTCTCGCTCCTCGTTTGGGGCACGCACATCGTGCGTACCGGCATCCTGCGGCTGTATGGTGGCGACCTGCGCCGCGTGCTGCGCAAGAGCATCAGCCATCGTTTCACGGCGTTCCTCGCGGGACTGGGCGTCACCGGCCTGATCCAGAGCAGTACCGCCACCGCCTTGATTGTCGCTGCGTTCGCAGGCCAGGGCCTCATTTCCACCGCGCCGGCGCTGGCGGTGATGCTCGGCGCCGATGTCGGCACGTCGTTCGTCACGGTCATCCTTTCGTTCGACCTGTCGTGGCTGGCGCCGCTGCTGATCTTCGTCGGCGTGACGCTGTTCCTGGCCAGGCAGGCGACCAACACGGGGCGCTTCGGCCGCATCCTGATCGGATTCGGTCTCATCATGTTCGCGCTGCAGTGGATCTCCGTCAGCGCCAAGCCGGTCGTGCAGTCGGCAGGCGTCAAGGTGATCTTCGCATCGATGACCGGCGATGTGCTGCTCGACATGCTGGTCGCAGCACTCATCACCATGCTCTGCTACTCGAGCCTGGCGGTCGTGCTGCTGGTCGCAACACTTGCCTCGCTGCACGTCATCGCACTGCCCGTCGCGCTGGGACTGGTGCTCGGTGCCAATCTGGGCAGCGGCCTGCTGGGCATGCTGTCGACACTGCAGGCGCCGCCGGAAGCGCGGCGTGTGACGCTCGGCAACTTCCTGTTCAAGCTGATCGGCTGCGTCATCGCCATCCCCTTCCTCGCCCACATCGACGGCTGGATCGACGCGCTGGAACTGGACAAGGCGCGCGAGGTCGTGCTGTTCCACCTGGGATTCAACATCGCGCTGTCGCTGCTGTTCATCTTCTGGACGGAAAAAATCGCCCTCATCGCCGAGCGGCTGCTTCCCGACAAGCGCGCCGCGGACAATCCCGCCACGCCGCGCCATCTCGACCCGTCCGCGCTGGCCACGCCGACGCTGGCCATCGCCAATGCGGCGCGCGAGGCAATGCGCATCGGCGATGTCATCGAGGACATGCTGAACGGCATGCTGACCGTGCTCAAGACCAACGACCGCGCACTGGCGGCGGCGTTGAAGCAGAAGGACGACATCGTCGATGAGCTCTACACGGCGGTGAAGCTCTACCTGACACAGATTTCGCGCGAGGCGCTGGACGACAAGGAGGGCCGGCGCTGGGCCGACATCGTTTCGTTCACGATCAACCTGGAGCAGGTCGGTGACATCATCGAACGCGTGCTGATCGACCTCGAGGAAAAGAAGATCGACAAGCACCGCAATTTTTCGGAAGCCGGCATGGCGGAGATCTGCGACCTGCACGCGCGGCTGGTGGCCAACCTGCGCCTTGGCATGAGCGTGTTCCTGAATGGCGATCTCAAGAGCGCGCAACAGCTGCTCGCGCAGAAGGTCCTGTTCCGCGACCTCGAGCGTGCCTATGCCAATTCACA
>JANMCH010000035.1:0-58260 GCA_031361045.1 Betaproteobacteria bacterium
GAACGTCGTCGAAATGGTGCTGGGCGAACTCAACCAGGAGATCGTCGGGCTCATCAACCAGAACGGCGGCAAGGCGGTCGGGCTCACCGGACAGGACGGCGCGTTCATCCACGCCCGCAAGATGCTGCTCAAGTCGGAAAAGGTGGAAGGGGAGTTCGTCGACATCGGCCTGGTCGGTGAAATCGAGCGCATCGACCCGGAGTTGATCCAGCTGCTCGACTCGCGCGACTTCATCCCGGTGATTGCCCCGATCGGCGTCGGCCCGGAAGGCGAGGCCTACAATATCAATGCCGACCTGGTGGCCGGCAAGCTCGCGGAAACATTGCAGGCCGAAAAACTCGTGCTGATGACCAACACCGTTGGCGTGCTCGACAAGAACGGCACGCTGCTGTCGGGACTGACCGCGACCGAGATCGACGGGCTGTTCGCCGACGGCACCATCTCCGGCGGCATGCTGCCCAAGATTGGCTCGGCACTCGACGCGGTGAAGAACGGCGTCAAGAGCTCGCACATCATCGATGGCCGGGTCGAACACGCGCTGCTGCTCGAAGTCCTGACCAACGAAGGCGTGGGCACGATGATCCGTGCCGACAATACGCCGCCGCGGTTCACGGCCTGAACCTCAAGCGAACGCCCAAGCGCGAGCCCAATGTCATGGCGATGAAACCCGGCGAACGGCGGTTGTCCATCCTGCACATGCTGGCGACGATGCTGGAGAATCCGCGCAGCGAAAAGGTCACGACCGCAGCGCTCGCTGCAAAACTCGACGTTTCCGAAGCGGCGCTGTACCGGCATTTCGCGAGCAAGGCGCAGATGTTCGAAGGACTGATCGAGTTCATCGAGACGACGCTGTTCTCGTTCATCAACAAGATCCAGACCGAGACCACCGAGGGCGTTGCGCAGGCCGAACAGACGATCCAGATGCTGCTGTCGTTCGCGGAAAAAAATCCGGGCATGACCCGCGTGCTGATCGGCGAGGCACTGGTGCACGAGGACGAGCGGCTGCAGGCGCGCATCAACCAGCTCACCGACAAGCTCGAAGCCGCACTGCGGCAGTCACTGCGGATTGCGCAGGCCGCGAATGGTTGGCGCGGCGACGCCACCGCCGATGCCGGCGTATTGATCGCCTACGTGCTCGGCCGCTGGCAGCTGTTCGCCAAGAGCGGCTTCAAGCGCATGCCGCAGGATGGCTGGGCACTGCAGCGCAAGTTCCTGTTCGACTAGCAATTTCCGAAGAGTTCCATCATGTTCCGTCGCGCAATTTCCGGCATCGCCGGCATCCTTCCATGCGTTGCGCTGCTGCTCGGTGCATTCGCGGGCGCGAACTCCGGCCCCGCATTTTCCCAACTACCGGATCCGACGGTTACTCCCGCCGACGCCAGGCCGTCACGCTGGCAACCGGAGGTCGACCGGCTCGACGATGCCTTCCGCTCGCGCATGCTTACGGCCAACGATCCCCGTGCGCACTGGATCGCCGGACAGCTGGACCGCGGCGATATCGAGGCGCAGGTTCGCCATTTCGCGGTCGCGCGCGTCACCGCACCCGACAACAAGCTCTATCTCGCCACGCTCGCCACCGCCTGCCTGGAGCCCGTGCAGCCGCGGCCGGCGGAGTGCGATGCCGTCGACCGCCTCGCCGATTGGGCGACGCGCGATACCGACAACGGCTGGCCCTCGCTGCTGCTTGCCGATCGCGCGCGACAGCACCGCAATGCGGAGGCGATGCTCGCGCATCTGGCCAACGCGGCAGCACAACCACGCTTCGCCGAATACTGGGAAGCCGGTTCGCTCGCCTTTCGCGAGGCGGTGCTTGCCATACCCGTCGACGGCGAAGGTGCCGCCAAGCTCGAGCTGGCCGTGATGTATGCGATGCCGCGCGCGCTGATCTGGCCGCAGGCGGCACGCGCGACCTGCATGGGCAACAGCGCGCGCACGGATGACGTGCGCCGCGTGTGCGCGCAACTGGGTGCGGCGATGCGCGAGCGCGGCTCGACCTGGATGGCGCGCCTGATCGGTGCCCGCATGGTCGAGGCCAATGTCGGAACGCCTGAGCTGAAGGCCAAGGCGGCTTCCAGTCTGGCGGCGGTTCGCACGCAGGTCGCGGCATGCGCGCGCGCCACGGCGCCGATGCTGGACGCACTCGAAGCGGCCGATGCGGCGACGCGCACGAAGGCCGTCGCCGAATGGGACCAGTGGCTGCGGCAGGAAGTGCTGGTAGGCGAAGCGCGCGCGTGCGAGATTCGCGTCGCCGCAGTCCCGGCCAGATAAGCACCCAAACTGCCGGTGCGCTAGGTCGACTGCGATTTCGACGGCGCGATGACGCAGCCGGCGATGCGCCAGGTCAGTTCCACCTGACCATCCTTCGTCCCGTCCTTTACTCTGTCCTTCACTTTGATCATCGTATAAAGTGCCACCAGCACGGTGTTGTCCGGCAGCACCAGTTGCAGCGGCTGGATTATTTCGCCGCCGATCACCGCGCCTTCGAGGAAGCTGTTCGACCGCGCGTCGAGCAGCGCGCCGTAGCCTTGGCGCACCATCCCCAGGAACCGCTCCGGCGTGCGGAACTGCTGGCGGATGCCGGGAACGGAATAACTCATCGCCTTCGCCCCGTCGCCGGCCTTCAGCGCCCGCAGCTGGTCGCCGATCACCTGCTGGATCGACTTCCATTCGGCGGCAGAGAGCTTGTCGTGGCCTTCGGGCAGGGCGGCGGAGACCGCGCAGGTCACGAACAGCAGCAGGATGGCCGCGAGCCGTTTCATGCCGGACGCGTGCTGCAGACCGGACATGCGGGGTCGCGCGGCACGCGCATTTCGCGCCACCGCATGGCCAGCGCGTCGAGCAGCAGCAGCCGCCCGGCGAGGGACTCGCCTGCGCCCGCGATCAGCTTCAGCGCCTCGGCCGCCTGCGTCGCGCCGACGATGCCGGTCAGCGGCGCGAATACGCCCATCGTCGCGCAGCGCGTCTCGTCCAGCTCTTCCCCTTCGCCGAACAGGCAGTGATAGCACGGTGAATGCGCATCGCGCGTATCGAACACGGCGATCTGGCCGTCGAAGCGGATCGCCGCACCCGAGACGAGCGGCTTGCGCGCGCCGACACAGGCGCGGTTGACGGCGTGCCGTGTGGCGAAGTTGTCGCAGCCGTCGAGAATCACGTCGGCGGCAGCCACCAGCGGCGCCAGCGCCGCCGCGTCGACGCGCGCCGGAATGCGTTCGATGCGCACGTCCGGATTGATCGCCGACAGCCGTTGCGCGGCCGCATCGACTTTGCGCGCGCCGACATCCGCAGTGGCGTAGAGAACCTGGCGCTGCAGGTTGGTGAGGTCGACGTGGTCGGCATCGCAGATCGTGATCGTGCCCACGCCGGCCGCGGCGAGAAACTGCGCGGCGGGCGTACCGAGCCCGCCCATGCCCACGACGAGCGCGTGCGCTGCGTCGAACTTGCACTGCGCATCCGGCCCGAGCTCCTCGAGCAGGATGTGCCGGCTGTAACGGAGAAGTTGCGCGTCGTCCATGACCCTCTACTTTACCGCCGAAGCGCCATTCGGGGTCGGGCTCCCCCTGCGCGAGGCGTCGTGCCGTTGCCGGGCACCTAATGCCGGCGACGGGCAATAACAGCACGCTGACGCCGGAAGCGCGAGGGTTTCTCCCCTGATCGCCGCGTCGCCATGGCTGGCACACCGCTTGCGACATTCAACGGATGAGCCGATCCCTGTTCACGAATACGACGCTGGCGTTCCTCTTCGCCGCGTTCCAGGCTGTCGGCGTCGCTGCGCAGTCGACCTATGGCGTCACGTACAACGGCAACGGCAGCACCAGCGGCAACGTGCCCGTGGATGCGACCGCCTATGCGCCCGGCGCAATCGCAACGGTCCTGGGCAATACCGGCGTGCTGGTCAATCCTGGATTCCAGTTCGCCGGCTGGAACTCGGCGGCCACCGGCAGCGGCACGGGCTTTCCCGTTGGCGCAACGTTCGCGATGGGCGCGGCCAACGTCACGCTGTATGCGCAGTGGGTGATCCTGTGCTCGCCCGGTTCGCAGAATGCGGATTGCGTGCCGCAGACGCCGATCACCGTCCAGATCATCAACGACAGTGGCGTTGCGGACTCGCAGGTGATGCTCCTGCTTTCGGGCAAGGACCTCGTGCTCAGCAATGCGGACGGTTCACAGTCGTACTACCCGTTCTCGGTCAACGGCGTTGCCAACATCAACATCACGGGCGCGAACCCGACGGCCACGCCGAGTTCTCCATTGCTCTGCCAGCCCGTGACGGCCGCGTGCCCCGGGCTGGCGCAGGCGAAAGCAGCGTCGGGCGCGCCGCTCACCATCAACTCCCCGTACTCGGGCCGGCAGAACCTGCCCGTCTACCAGTTCACGATGAGCACGGTGGCCTCGGGCACCTTGTTCGTCTCCAATCCTTCGCCGGGTTGGCCGTCGGGGGTGGTCACGCCACCGACACCGACCTCGACGTCGGCCCTGCGCTTCCAGCCGCTGGAATTTTCCTACGCCAACGGGATCGTGAGCAACGGCGATCTCACCACGATCGACTTCTTCGGCATTCCATTCGAACTGCAGACCTACGCCGCGAAGGATGCGAGCTTCCGAACGCCGCTCGACCGCGTGACCTACTACACGTCGACGCCGTCGCTGCTCAACGCGTTCATCGCGGTCAACGCCAACCTGTCGAGCGCGTTCGTGCGCACCGACGGCTTGCCCTACGACAGCACGAATCCGCTGCTGAATTTCGCGAGAATCGTCGGTCCCAACCAGGCGGCTGCGGCAACCTCCGCCATCACCTATCCGGCAAGCAGGCCATCAGGCTGGCCCCCATCCCGCGCCTGGCCGCCCACGCAGGGCACCGGCTCACCATGGCCCTATCCGGGCTTTGCCGCGTACCTCGACGGGTTGGCGGCAAGCAACTACACATTCACCGAACAGGACAACGCGCCGATCTCGGGGTTCCAGTTCCTGTACACGGGAACCGTCACGAAAATGTACGCAGTGGATCCCGCAACGCAAAAGCCCACGACGGCGAGCTGCCTCGATCCCGCGTTGGCCGTGGACGGATGGCTCATCAAGCTCACGGGAACCACGACGTCCCCGACCGGTCCGTTGCCGCCCAACGCGGACATCTGCATCCCGTTGCCTGCGCGTGGATCGTCGACGGCAGGCAACCAGTACAACAGCGGCGACTTCGTGATCTACGGTGCGCCGCAGAATTGCCAGACCCTGGGCATCGCGGACGGCTCGGGCACCCTGTTTGCCTGCAGCGCCACCAATGTCGGCAATTTCACCAACTCGCTGTACGGCTGGATCCAGGCCGATGTGCTGGCTGCGCTCAGCTTCGGTTACATGGGTGGGAAACTGGACGCGGCCAATCAGGGCAAGGGCCGCTCGGGGGACTGGTACGGACTGCCGCCGATCGCGTATCCCTTCGGCGCGGCGCGTTCGACAAACGACGGCCACTACAACATCTGGGCCGCACTGTTCTACAACAATTCCGACGCGTACGGATTCGCGTTCTCGGATCGCAATGGGCGTCCGTCGCCGGACATCGCGTTCCCCATCGGCGGCGTGCTTCGCCTCTGGATTCTTCCCGACCAGCGTCTCGATGCGCCGATGGTGCAGGTGAGCGCGGTCGCGGCAGGTTCGGTGACACTCTCCTGGCCCAAAGTGGCGGCTGCCGACCATTACTCCGTGACCTGGTCGCCGCCGTTCCAGACCACGTCGGTCACGGTGGCCCAGCCCGCAGGCATCGGGCCGGTCACGCAGACCATCAATGTGCCGGACAGTGGCACCACCTACACGTTCACGGTACGCGCGATCAGCGCCGACTTGAGTCAACGCTCGGCGGGTCTGCCGGTCTACGCGACGACGGAGGGTCCCCAGCCCGACGCCCAGTCTGGCAACGCCATGTTCAACTTCAGTCTCGACTGGACCCCGCCCGCTTCGCTGGCGACCGTTCCCGATCTGCGTGTCGCCCATGTCAAGGCCGCCTACACGGTCGCGAATGGCGTGGTCACCTACACGATCGACGGCTTGCCGATCAACGTCGGTCCCCCCGCATCCAGCGCGCCGCTGACCGTGACTCCGGCCAGCGCGTACGCATCGGTCTCGCTCGCCGAAACGATCGTGCCTTCGACGATCGGCCCGAGTGGCACGGCAACGATGACCTTGACGCTGACCAACCCGACGGCGAATCCGGTTCCGCTGCCCCGCGGCTACTCGGTGCCGCTGCCTGCCGGCGTAACCGCCACGTTGCCGACCCAGGGCGCCACTGCCTGCCCGGGCGCGGTGGTGAACCAGATCAACGGCATCAGCGTAATCGCGATTGGCGCCACACCGCTGGCCGCCACCAGCGGTTGCACGATCGTCGCCAGCCTGTCGGCGTCGACACCGGGTACGTTCCTGGTGGCCACGCCCGATCTCCAGAACGGCCCCGCTGCCGCGCCCGTCACACTGGCGCAAGGTGCAACTGCGCCACTGACGATCACCGGAGGTACCGCGGCGCGTGTCTCGCAATCGATCGTGCCGAATACGATTCCCGCGGGAGGCTCCGCCGTCCTGACCATCAACCTGGCCAACCCGACGGGCGCCGCGTTGACGTTGCAGCAGAAATTCGTCGACGAATTGCCCTTGGGCGTGACCGTCAAGGCGCTGCAGCCGGGAACGACCCCCTGTGTCGGTGTCGCTGTCGACGCCACCGCTGCGCTCATTTCCTTGCCTGCCGGCGCGACGATTCCGGCGGGTGGCTGCGTGATCGTGGCCACGATCACGTCGACGAGTCCGGGTTCCGTCACCAACACGACCGGTCCGTTGCTGGTCAGTGCCTCCGACTATCCGGTGCAAAGTTTTCCGCTGGAACTGCGCATGAGTGCCAGCGATCCGAAGTCGCCGGGCATGAAGCTGTGGGGCGCCAATCTTTACCTCACGTTCCTCGGGACGTCCTGGGAGTATTCGGTCGGGCCGTGCATGCCGACGGACTATTGCATCGGCGGCCTCGCCACCCCGGCGCCCGGGACGGTCGCGTTCGACACCGCGCGCGCGCCCAATTTTCTCGAACGCCAGAGCCCAAGCGCCGGATTGTCGATCGCGGGCGGCGCCATGCCGATCGGCCCGCCTTTCGGCACCGCGGTTCCCAATGTGGGCGTTTCGTTCACTCCGGTGGCGGACAAGCGCGTGGCACCGGTACGCTTCCCGGCACCGGAATCGTCGGTGCGCAATGGGCCGCCGCCACGAGCCCGCGCCGTGGTGTTTGCGGAGCGGGAATGGCTCGACTGGAATGCCAGCGAATAGTCAGGCTTTCGCATCGCCGCAGGCGTAAATCTGTAGACTGCCCACTTCAACAGCCCTCGGGGCATCGGTGGACATGAATACGAAAATGCCCGGGCCGTACTACACCGTTTCGGCTGTGGCTTGCGGCCGCGATCACACACTTGCGCTGCTCGACAACGGCCGCGCCATGGGGTGGGGAGGGGACGGCAGTGGCCGCCTGGTCGCCGAAATTCCCGGACTGTGCACCGCCTGGGGCGCGCCGACACGACCGGTGGAAGTCCGTTCGGGTTCAAAACTGACATCCATCGCCGCAGGCTACAGCGTCAGCCTCGGACTCAACGAGCGCGACGAAGTCACGATCTGGGGCGCGTGTGCCGCAGGCATTGGCGGGCGCACCGAGTCCATCGCGCTGGCGGACCCGCAACGGCTGACCGGCGTTCCGGCCACGCGTGCCATCGTCGCTGGCGAATTCCAGTTTGCAGCCATCGATCGCGACGGCGTCGTGCATACCTGGGGACTCAATACCGATGGCGCGCTGGGCAGGGCAAGCGCGCATTTCAATGCGCTGCCTGGGGCCATCGGCGGCTTGCCGTCGATAAGCCAGGTGGCGGTGGGCCAGGGCTTCATGATCGCGTTGGCACGCGAAGGTGCGCTCTTCGCGTGGGGCAACAACGGCGCGGGGCAACTGGGCTTGGGGCGCCTGGGCGCGGTTGCCGTTCCCGAAGCGGTAGCGCTTTCCGCCGGCTTCACCGCGGTGTCGGCGGGAGCCACGCATGTGCTGGCAATCGCTGCCAATCGCGAAGTGTTCGCGTGGGGCAGCAATCACCTAGGACAACTGGGTTTCGACACGCCAGCGTATTCGTCGACACCACTGCCGGTCGCCTTGCCCGAGCCCATCCAGGCGGTGGCGGCCGGCATGCATTTTTCGCTCGCGCTGTCCGTCGCGGGCAACGTCTACGCCTGGGGCTGGAACCGCTTCGGCCAGTTGGGCCACGGCGATGCGCTCGACCGCCGCCGACCGACGCGCGTCGAGGCGTTGGCGCACGTGCGATCGATTGCCGCCGGACAGGCGCATGCGGTCGCGCATGCCGCCAGCGGGCTGTACGGGTGGGGCAGCAATTCCGCGGGCCAGATCGGCACCGCCGAGCGCGAGCAGCACATCCCGGTTTCCCTTCTTGCTGTGAGCTGAAGCGAGCGTCCGATGACCACGAATCGACACGACGAATTCTCGCGCCGCGAGTTCCTGCGGTTGGGCGTCACCGTCGGCTGCGGATTGGTCGTGCCGCCGATGCTTGCCGGGTGTCTCTCCGGCAATGGGGGCGACGACATTCCACCGGAAACCTTCGTCGAGCCGCAGGTCATCCGCGCGGTCGACGGCATGCTCGACGTCACGCTCACAGTCTCGTACATCACCACGACCATCAACGGACTGGCCGTGAAGCTGCGCTCCTACGGCTCGATTCCCGGACCGACGCTCGTGGTCAATGTCGGCGACACACTGCGCATCAAGCTCGTCAACCAGTTGCCGCCGAATCCGCCCGACCCCAATCCCACCGAACACCTTCGCTATCACAACAACACGAACATGCACACGCACGGGCTGCATGTGTTTCCCGGCGTGTACAGCGAGGGCATGCCCGGGCTCTACGGCGACTACGTGCTGGACGAGTCGAGTGCCGGCGTGCAACCCGGCCAGACCCGGCAATACGAATACCATCTGCGCGACGACCACCCGACGGGCATGTTCTGGTATCACCCGCACGTGCATGGTTCAACCGCGATGCAGGTGGGAAGCTGGATGGCGGGCGCGCTGATCGTCAAGGGCGCCATCGACCGGCTTCCGGAGATATCGGTCGCGGCGGAACGCGTGTTCGTGTTCCAGGCGCCCATCTACGACGCGACCGGCCAGCTCGAGAGCTTCGCGCAGGTGGCGAACAATCCGTCCGGCAATGCCCATCCCTGGGTGATCAATGGCGTCAGCGTACCGCGCATCATCATGCGCAAGGGTGAGGTGCAGAACTGGCGGCTGCTCAACGCCGGCATCTTCAACCTGCTCAACCTGAGCCTGGACGGCCACACGCTCTACGTCCATGGCCTCGACGGTAATCCGATGGCGGACTACCGGCCGTCACCGCCGGTGCCGGTGCCTCCGCCGGGCGCGACCACGTATCCAAGCGGAGTTGTGCTCGCTCCCGCCAACCGCGCGTCGGTGCTGGTCAAGGCGCTGGAACCGGGAACCTACTACCTGCGCACGATGCAGATCCAGATGGGAGCCGCCAACAACGTGCTGCCATCGAGCATCCTGGCCGAGATCGTCGTGATCGACTCCCGCTGGTTCATGGAATTGCCGAAACCCCCGCTGCCGGTGACGGGGTTTCTCGCGCCGATCACCGACGAGGAGCTGGCCGCGCATGGCGGTCTTTCGCGCAGCATCGTCATGCGCGCCATCGCCAATCCGTGGCCGGGCACGCAGGGCGCGGCGGCCCCGATCACCGATGCGCCGGCCAACCAGATCGTCCATCCGGGCGCCGAACTTGACGACTGGGTCTTCAACACGCCCAACACGTCGGTCGCCAACAGCGTCTACACGATCGGTTCGCCGGGCACCGGGGCGTCGCCGAATCCGGTGCAGCCGCCGACGGTGTTCACCAATCCGTCCGAATACATTCCGTTCCAGTCAGCGCGCCGGATCACGCAGATGGTGGCGCTGAACAGCGTCGAGGAATGGACGGTGTTCAGCATGAACAACATCCGTCATCCGTTCCACATTCACGTCAATCCGATCTACGTGGTGGCGGTGAACGGCAAGAAACTCCTTGAGCCGTATTGGGCGGACACCGTGGCGTTGCCGCACGGCGGCAGCGTGACGCAGCCAACGTCGATCACGTTTCGCACGCGCTTCCTGCACTACACCGGGCCCTATGTGATGCACTGCCACATGCTGTCGCACGAAGACCTGGGGATGATGCAGGGCGTGACGGTCAGCTGACCTGAAAAATTAGGGTCAGACTCGAATTACCCGGAGATCGCCGGGCGGCACCGCGCTTTCGCGGTAATTCGAGTCTGACCCTAATTACTGGGGCTACTTCTTGGTCGGTACCGGGTCCACCGTGTTGGCGGCAACCGCCTTGGTCGACGCGATCACCGGCAGGCCCTTCAGCTGGTTCATCGCCTGTTGCAGCTGGAAGTCTTCTGCGTCGCCGAACTGGAAGCGCGGCACCAGCGACGCCGGCTCGGTCTTGCCGGCCTCGGTCTTCGGGTCGGCCGTCAGCGCCTTGGCTTCCACCGCCGGGTCCACCTTGCCACCCTTGTTGGTGTCGAGGTGGTGGTCGAGGTTGGCTTCGCGGATGCGATTGGGTGAATCGCGTCCGTCGTTGACGTTGATGTCCGGCTCGATACCCTTGGCCTGGATCGACCGGCCCGCCGGCGTGTAGTAGCGCGCCGTCGTGAGCTTCAGTCCCGCGTTGTTGCCGAGCGGAAGGATCGTCTGCACTGAGCCCTTGCCGAAGGTCTGGTTGCCCAGAACCATCGCGCGCTTGTGATCCTGCAGCGCGCCCGCGACGATTTCGGAGGCTGACGCCGTGCCGCCGTCGACGAGCACCACCATCGGCACCTTCTTCACGCCGGGCGGCAGGTCGCGGAAGTAATCTTCGCCGCGCCGCGAATAGTTCTCCTTGCTGGCGGTGAGCCGCATGCGCGCATCGGCAGTGCGACCGTCGGTGTACACCACGAGCACGTCCTTGGGCAGGAACGCGGCAGACACCGCGACCGCCTGGTTGAGCAATCCGCCCGGGTCGCTGCGCAGGTCGAGCACAAGACCTTTCAGTTCGCCGTTCTTGTACAGGTCCTTCAGCGCCTTGGCCAGGTCCTCGCCGGTGCGCTCCTGGAATTGCGTGACGCGCACGAAGCCATAGCCCGGCTCGATCATTTTCGCGCGCACGCTCTTGAAGTTGATCTCCTCGCGCGTCAGGCTGAACACGAGCGGCGCGTCGGCGTCCTTGCGCACGATGGTGAGCACCACCTGCGTGCCCGGCTTGCCGCGCATCTTCTCGACGGCCTTGGTCAGCGGCAGCCCGCGCGTGGCGACGTCATCGATCTTGACGATCAGGTCGCCCGACTTGATGCCGGCGCGGAAGGCCGGCGTGTCCTCGATCGGCGACGTGACGCGCACGACGCCATCCTCGACGCCGACTTCGATGCCGAGGCCGCCGAACTTGCCGGCCGTCTGGATATGCAGGTCCTGGAAGGCCTCGGCGTCAAGGAAGTCGGAGTGCGGGTCGAGCCCGTGCACCATGCCATTGATGGCTTCCTTGATCAGTTTGTCGTCGGGCACCGCCTCGACGTAGTCGCTCTTGATCTTGCCGAAAACCGCGGAAAGCAGTTGCAGGTCCTCGTAAGGGATCGGCGCGCGGGCCTCGCGCTGTGCGATCGCGGAAAAATTGAGCGAGAGCAGGACGCCCAGGACGGTGCCCAGCCCGATCAGGCCCGCCTTTTTCCAGCCGTTGCCCGAGTTGCCCTTTTCCGGCGTGCCTTTATCGATACCCGACTGCGCCATCAGCTTCGCTCCTGCCCGTTGGAACCTCAGTGGAATTCTCGTTGGGCCCCGTTGATGGACCCAATACCTGCCATGCAAATTATACGCCCGCGTCCTTAGGGCTCCCTTAGGACAGACCGCTGCCCTGGACCCCCGCCGAACGATCGTTCCCGGATAAGCAGGTTCAGACTCGACTTTCCGCTTGCCCTGCGAAATCGTCGACTCGGTCAAGGAAAGTCGAGACTGACCCTGCTTATCCGAAATTCGAGTCTGACCCTAATTTTCTGTTTGGCGGGAAAAGGGCGCGCAAGTTCCCTGCCCGCGACGGATTCGGTCAGGCGGGCGTAAGCAGCGAGTGGCCGGTCATTTCCTCGGGCTTGGGGAGGCCCATCAGCGCCAGCATGGTCGGCGCGATGTCCTCCAGCGCACCGCCCGCGGCGATGGTCGCGGGACGGCCGACGAACAGGAAGGGAACGCGGTTCAGCGTGTGCGCGGTGTGCGCCTGGCCGGTGGCCGGGTCGTGCATCATTTCGGCGTTGCCGTGGTCGGCGGTGATCAGCAGTTCGCCGCCGGCGGCGTGCGTCGCGGCAACCACGCGACCCACGCAGACATCCAGCGCCTCCACCGCAGCTTTGGCGGCCGCGAAATTCCCGGTGTGACCGACCATGTCGCTGTTGGCGAAGTTGCACACGATGGCGTCGTATTTTCCCGATGCAATCGCCGCGACGAGCCGGTCGGTGACTTCCGGCGCGCTCATTTCCGGCTTCATGTCATAAGTCGCGACGTTGGGCGACGGCACGAGGATGCGGTCTTCGCCCGGATAAACCTGCTCGACGCCGCCGTTGAAGAAGTAGGTCACGTGGGCGTACTTCTCGGTTTCGGCAATGCGCAGCTGATGCAGGCCGAGTTTAGAAATGTATTCGCCGAAGCTGTTGCGGATGGATTGCGGCGCAAAGGCGACGGGGAGGCGCGCGAACTCCTCGCCGTATGACGTGAGGCAGACATAGCTGCCGAGCTTCGGTACGCGGGAGCGGGCGAATGCGGCGAAGGCGGGGTCGGTCAGCGCGCGGGTCATCTGCCGTGCGCGGTCGGCGCGAAAATTCATGAACACCACGACATCGCCATCGGCCATCGAGGCGGGCCGTCCCGCGGCATCGAGAATGGCGGTCGCGGACACGAACTCGTCGTTCTCGCCGCGGACGTAGGCGGCATCGAGCCCGGCCTGCGCGGAGGAGGCGGTGAACTGCGCACGGCCGTCGACCAGCAGGTCGTACGCCTTGGCGATGCGATCCCAACGCTGGTCGCGGTCCATCGCGAAATAGCGGCCGACGATCGACGCCACGCGTGCGCCGGGAAACTGTGCGCAGATTCCGTCCATGAACGACAACGATGCGGCGGCGCTGCGCGGCGGCGTGTCGCGGCCATCCAGGAACGCATGGACAAGGATTCGCGTTACGCCGGCCGCAGCGGCCATCGCCACCAGCGCGGCGATCTGCCGCTCGTGGCTGTGCACGCCACCCGGGGACAGGAGTCCCAGCACGTGCAGTGCGGAAGCGTTGCGCGTCGCGGCGGCCATGGCCTCGCGCAGCACGGGATTGCGCGCGAATTCGCCGGTGCCGATCTCGTGGTCGATGCGCGTGAAGTCCTGGTAGATCACGCGGCCCGCGCCGATGTTGAGATGGCCGACTTCCGAATTGCCCATCTGCCCGTCGGGGAGTCCCACGTGCAGTTCCGATGCGTCGATCGTCGTGTGCTCGGCAGTGGCCAGCAACGCAGTCCAGTTCGGCATCGCGGCATTGCTGATCGCGTTGTCGGGCGCGGCTTCGCGGCAGCCGAAGCCGTCGAGGATCAGCAGCACGACCGGCCGGACCGCCGGGTGCGCCGATGCGCTGGATGCGGCAGCCTCGGGCAGGACGGTGGGCGTGATGAGCGCGGACATCGGGTATCATTTTACCTTCAATCATTTGGCCCCTCGCCAGCAAGGTAAATCGCGAATGTCGTTCATCATCAACAACTGGATGCTGGAATTGATCATGGTCCTGTCCGGCGGCATGCTGCTGTGGCCGCTGGTGCAGAAGCAATTCGGAAACGTCAAGGATATCGGCACGGCGCAGGCCATCCAGCTCATCAACCGGCAGAATGCGGTGCTGCTGGACGTTCGCGACGCCAAGGAATGGGAAGTCGGACATCTACCCGATGCGGTGCACATTCCATTGTCGGAATTGGGCAGCCGCGGCGCGGAACTCGCGAAGCTCACCGCAAGGCCGATCATCACGTATTGCGATCGGGGCCAGCGCGCACGTGCCGCCAGCGGCGCGCTGGGCAAGCTGGGCTTTGCCAATATCTACCAGCTCACCGGCGGCTTCCGCGCATGGAAGGACGCCGGGTTGCCGGTAGCCAAGTGACCGCGTGAGCACGCCATGACGCCGGTGTTGATGTACACGACCGCGTCGTGCCCCTACTGCATACACGCGGAACGTCTGCTGGCGCGCAAGGGCGTCACGGATATCGAGAAAGTCCGCGTCGACCTGGAGCCTTCGCGCCGCGCCGAGATGATGCAGAAGACCGGCCGCCGCACGGTGCCGCAGATCTACATCGGCGATCGCCATGTCGGCGGCTTCGACGAACTCGCCGCGCTGGAGCACGCGGGCCTGCTCGATCCGTTGCTCGCGGGCTGAGCACGGCGGGCGCGGCGGGCGCGGCCTCCACCTTCGCGTAGGGTAAAATAAACGGTTATCCGCTGCATTTTCCCCAAACATTCTCAGGATTTCCCAGCATGGCTGACCCCACGAGTGCCGCGCCTACGAGCGACGGCGAACCGCAAGTCCCGAGTTTCGCCATCGAGCGCATCTATATCAAGGACCTGTCGCTCGAGAATCCGGGCGCGCCGCAATCGTTCATGCTCACCGAGCAGCCGCATGTCGAGGTCGGCATGCGCACGCGCGGCGAGCAGATCGCCAGCGAGCAGTATGAATTCGTCCTGACGCTCACCGTCACGGCGACGGTCGGCGGCAAGACGCTGTTCCTGATCGAAGCCTCACAGGCCGGCGTGTTCCTCATCAAGGGCTTCCCGCCCGACCAGTTGCAGCCGGTGATGGCCGTCAACTGCCCGAACGTGTTGTTCCCGTATGCGCGCGAGACGATCGCCGACGCGACGATGCGCGCCGGTTTCCCGCCCATCCACCTGTCGCCGATCAATTTCGACGCGCTCTATGCGGAGCAGATGGCGCAGCAGCAGGTGCCCGCGGTCACCAACTAGGCCACGCGCCGTGAAGCGCCTGCCCCCCGCGCCGTGAAGCGCCTGCCAATTTTATCGCTGTTGCCGGCGCTGTTGATGGCCGCGCTGGCGGCGAGCGGAGGGGCCGGTGCTGCGGAGTACCGGACGACGGGCGAGGCGCCAACACTGCTTTATGACGCGCCGTCGACCAAGGCCCGCCCGTTGTTCGTCTACGGCCGCGACGTACCGCTCGAAGTGCTCGTCGCGGTCGAGGGCTGGACCAAGATCCGCGACGTAGGCGGCGCGTTCGGTTGGATCCCCAACAAGCAGCTCTCCGACAAGCGCATGTTGCTGGTACGCGTGGCGGCGGCGGAAATTCGCGCCCATCCGGACGAGGCAGCGCCGCTCGTATTTCGCGCGGAACAGAACGTGTTGCTCGACCTCGCGGAAAGCGCGACCTCACCGGGCACCACGGCCACGCCCGGCTGGGTGAAGGTGCGGCACCGCGACGGGCAGACCGGCTACGTCCGGGTAAGCCAGGTCTTCGGACTCTGAGCGGGAATCCCCGCGCATCATGACGACGGTGGCCATTCTCGGTGCGGGTGCGTGGGGCACCGCGATCGCGATCCACCTGGCTCAACGCGCCACAGCGAAGCCCCGCGTCACGCTCTGGACGCGCGATGCCGCGCAGGCGCGCGCCATGGCCGCCTCGCGCAGCAATGCACGCTATCTGCCGGACATTGCATTGCCTCCTTCGCTGGCGATCTCATCCGACCTGGGGGAAGCCGCGCAGGCGGAACTGCTCGTCGCGGCGACACCGGCCGCCGCACTGCCGGCGCTGGCTCGCGCGCTGGCCGCACTCGGCGCGCACGCTCCGCTGATCTGGCTGTCGAAGGGCTTCGTCGCCGCGCCTGGGGTGTTAACTGAGGTGTCAACTGAGGTGTCAACTGCGGTGTCAACTGAGGTGTCAACTGCGGTGTCAACTGAGTCGGTACACGCGTTGTCTTCCGGCGTCGCGCTGGCGCACCAGGTCATTGCTCCGTTCTGGAAGGCGCCGGTGGGTGTGGTCTCCGGCCCGACCTTTGCCGAGGAAGTCGCGCGCGGATTGCCCGCGGCGCTCACGGTCGCGGCCACCGACCCGCGCTTGGCGGCGACGGTTGCGACACTGCTGCGTGGCGATGCGCTGCGCGCGTACGAAAGCGACGACATGACCGGCGTGGAAATCGGCGGCGCGATCAAGAATGTGCTGGCCATCGCCGCCGGCGCGTCCGATGGCCTGCGCTTCGGCTACAACGCCCGCGCCGCGCTGATCACACGCGGACTCGCGGAAACCGGACGGCTATCCGCTGCGCTGGGCGGCAAGCGCGAAACGCTGATGGGACTGGCGGGACTGGGCGACCTGGTGCTGACCTGCACCGGCGATCTTTCGCGCAATCGCCGCGTCGGACTGGCGCTCGCGCAAGGCAAGCGCCTGCCGGACATCCTGGCCGAGTTGGGACACGTTGCGGAGGGCGTCACCGCCGCGATCGCCGCGCGCGCGCTGGCCGCGCATCATGGCGTCGAGATGCCGATCTGCGAGGTGGTCTACCGTGTGCTGCACGAAAATCTCCCCGCGCGTGCTGCCGTGGAAGAACTGCTTTCGCGCGAGCCTCGGGTGGAACGGAACTGAGCGAAACTGAGCGCAACCGAGCGCATCCCGGCAACAATGAACAGGCAACTGGAGCTCCTGATGATGAAATCGCGTCGCGCCGTCGTTGGCGTTGTGTTGCTTTCCGTTGCGTTCCCCATGTCTGCCGCCGCCGCGGACAGCGTGTTCTTCGCGCCGGCCACGCCCGCGCGACCGGTCGTCGAGACGCTGCACGGCGTCACCCTCACCGATCGTTATCGCTGGCTCGAGGACGGCAAGAACGCGGAGGTCCAGGCCTGGACGCGCGCGCAGCACGCCGCGACGCTCAATTACCTCGACCGCGCGGCGCCCGCCATTCCCGGCATGAAGGACGAGCTCACGCGCTACTTCGATCGCGACCGCAATGAAGCGCCCTTCTTCAAGAACGGTCGCGAATTCTTCAAACGCACGGCCAAGGGCGAGCCGCAGGCCAAGCTCTATGCGCGCATCGATGGCAAGGACGTGCTGCTGTTCGACCCCGTGGCGCTCGACCCGACCGGCAAGACGCGCATTGGCTCGATCGTTCCCAATCCCGACGCGTCGAGGTTGGCGCTCGGCATCTATGCGAAGGGTTCCGAGATCCAGGACATCCGGATCACCGACTCGCGCACGGGCGCGGCGATCGGACCATTGATCACTGGCGCCGGCGGCTTCCATTGGGCGCGTGATGAGAATTTCGCCTACTTCACGCCGCGCACCGCCGAGTCGGACGCGAAGCAGGAGCCACACAAGTGCGTCCGCCATCGCCTGGGCAGTGACCGCAAGGAGGACCAGGTCATGATCCAGATGCAGGATGCGAAGAACTATTGCGCCGTGTACGAGCCGGAAGAGGCGAACGTCACCGTGTTTGAAACTGGCGACTTCTGGTCGAACACCATCAAGATCCGCCCGCTCGGTTCCACAGCGGAGCCGAAGACGATCTGGACCAGCGACAAGTCCCGCGCCGAGGCAAGTTTCCGCCCGGACCGCATGTATTTCCGTACCAACCAGGACGCGCCGAACTGGAAGGTGATGGCGGCTACCTACGACAAGCCGGAGTCGGCGTCGTGGACCACGCTGATCGCCGAGCAGAAGACAGTGCTGGACGACATCACGGTCACTGGCGGCTGGATCGTCGTGCAGGACCGCGAGGATGTCCTGTCGCGGCTGACGATCTACGACAAGGAGGGCAGGAAAGTCCGCGACCTTCCTTTGCCCGTGTTTGGGAACGTCCAGAGTTCGGACTATGACCGCGCCACCGACACGATGTACGCGACATTGGTTTCGCACACCGCGCCGTACAAGGAATTCGCGCTGGGTGGCAAGTCGCTGGACTGGAAGATGGTGTGGCAGGACGACCCTCCGCTCGACCTGTCGCAGATCGTCGCCGAACGCCTCTACGTCACCGCAAGCGATGGCGCAAAGATCCCGATCTTCGTCGCGCACCGCAAGGACATGGCGTTGAACGGCAACAATCCGCTGTTGCTGGACGGCTACGGCGGCTTCAACATCGCGGCCGCGCCGTTCTACCTCGGCAGTTTCTCGGCGTTCATCAATCGCGGCGGAGTGTTCGTCGAGGCCGGCGTCCGCGGCGGCAGCGAATACGGCGAGCGCTGGCACGAACAGGGAATGCTCGGGCGCAAGCAGGCGACCTTCGACGACATGATCGCGGTGGCCGAGTGGCTGGTCGCGCAGAAATACACGCAACCTTCGAAGATGGCAGTTTCCGGCGGCAGCAACGGCGGCTTGACCGTTGGCGCCGTCATCACGCAGCGCCCCGACCTGTTCCGCGCCGCGATCTGCCAGGTGCCGCTGCTCGACATGGTGCGCTTCCACAAATTCCTGATCGCGCGCTACTGGATCGCCGAATACGGCGACCCGGAGCAGTCCGCTGCATTCCGCTGGATTCTCCGGTATTCGCCGTATCACAACATGCGGCAGGGAGTGAACCTGCCGGAAACGCTCGTCGTTGCCGGCGAATTCGATTCGCGCGTCGATCCGCTGCATGCGAAGAAATTCGCGGCGCTGGCCCAGAACAATCCGGGGCAGGTGTCGCCGTTTCTGCTGTATATGGACTTCGACAGCGGCCATGGCTCCGGCAAGTCCAACCAGCAGCGCGTGATTGACCGCGACTACGAGCTGCGTTTCCTGATGAATGCGCTGGGGATGAACGCACCAGCGAACACGCCAGCGAACGCGGCCGCTGCTGTGCCAACTGCCGCCGCGGCGCCCGCGGCAAAGTAGCCGTCGTTGCGGTTGCGCTAAGCGCCAGCGCCGGTGCAACCCTGTTGCCGCCACGCCTCGTAGACGGCCACGGCAACGGCATTGGACAGGTTGAGGCTGCGCACGCCGGGGCGCATCGGAATGCGCAACCGCGATGCCGGCGCAAATTCGGCAACGATGGCATCGGGCAGGCCGGCCGTCTCGCTGCCGAACACCAGGATATCGCCGGGCGCGAACTGCGCGTCGTAGAGGGAACGCGCGCCGGAGGTGGTCAGCGCGAACCACCGCCGCGCGCCGTCGCGTTCCAGGCCTTCGCGGCAAGCAGCCCAATTCGCGTGCACCACCACGCGCGCGTACTCGTGATAGTCGAGCCCGGCGCGCTTCAAGTCGCGATCGTCCATCCGGAACCCAAGCGGCTCGACCAGGTGCAGGTCGGTGGCCGTGTTGGCGGCGAGGCGGATCACATTACCGGTATTGGGTGGAATTTCCGGGTGGACGAGAACGATGGAGAACAGCGCGGATACCGCTCCAGATACTGTGGACGACTTCGCGGGGGACATCGGCGATCCTTCATGGCGGTTGCGCCGGCGGAAGTGTACGCGCGACGGCCCATGCCTCGACGCTGCGGGCACCGGCAAGCAGCACGGCCGCTGCGGCGGACGCGAGCGTGGCGCCGGTGGTCATCACGTCGTCGACGATGACGACGTGCAGTCCACTGAGGGACGGATCGGCGGCAAAGGCGCCGCGAACGTTGGCTGCACGCGCAGTCCATGGCAAAGCCGCCTGGGCGGGGGTGTCGCGCGTGCGGTGCAATGCGCGCATCCACCGAACGCCGGTGAGACCGGCGACGCGCCGGGCAATTTCGGCGGCCTGGTCGAAGCCGCGCTCGCGCTGGCGTGCCGGTGCCAGCGGCAATGCAACCAGGGCATCGGGCCAGGGCAGGCTTGCCGGTCTTTGCGCAACCTGCTCGGCCAGCGCCGCGGCAAAGAAGTCGGCGTGCGACAACCTGCCGCCATATTTGAACGCATGCAGCATGCGATCGAGTGGAAACGCGTACTCGAAGGCGGCAAAGGCGGCCGCGAAGGCCGGCGGCCGAGTTACGCAGGCGCCGCACGCCGTACCGCCGGATGCCGGCAGCGCGCATAGCGGACAGGCATCATCGATGCGCGGCAGGCTGGCAGAGCACGCGGCGCATACCAGCAGCGTGCCGCAGGGCGCCGCGCAGAATGCGCATTGCTGCGGCAACGCGCGCCGCAGGGTGCCGCCCAGCACGGTCCACCGCGATGTACGGCAGGCTTGCGGGCGGACGGGATTTACGCTGTCAAATTTTCTGGCTGTAAAATTTGACAATGGTACGGGGCTCATCGACACTCCGAATGCATTGGACGAGTCCCCAGTGTCCGCCTCCCGCAACCGGTCCGATATCAGCCGAAAGCACGAAACCCAGGATGAGCGAACTCGCCGCAATCAACTTTGCAACGACGCCGGCAGCAGCGGCGCGCTCGCCGCGCTGGAGCGTCGACGCGATTGCCGCATTGTTCGACCTGCCGTTCAGCGATCTGCTGTTCCGCGCGCAGCAGGTGCATCGCGCGCATCACTCGCCGTTCGCGGTCCTGTTATCGACCATCGTCTCGATCTTGACCGGCGGTTGCCCTGAAGACTGCGGCTATTGCCCGCAAGCTGCCCGTTACCACACGGGCGTCGAGAACGATGCGTTGCTCGACGTTGCCGCGGTCGTCGCCGCAGCGCGCGCCGCGAAGGAAAGTGGCGCGTCCCGCTTCTGCATGGGCGCAGCGTGGCGCGGACCCAGGGACCGCGACCTCGAACCCGTGCTGGCGATGGTCAGCGAAGTCAAGGCGCTGGGGTTGGAGACTTGCGCCACGCTCGGCATGTTGAAGGACGGCCAGGCGCAACGCCTGCGCGATGCCGGCCTCGACTACTACAACCACAACCTCGACACCTCGCCCGAGTTCTACGGCGAGATCGTCTCCACGCGCGACTACCAGGACCGCTTGGAAACGCTGGAGCGCGTGCGCGACGCCGGCATGAACGTGTGCTGCGGCGGCATCGTCGGCATGGGCGAGACGCGGCGTGCGCGCGCGGGCCTGATCGCGCAACTGGCCAATCTCGACCCGTATCCGGAATCGGTGCCGATCAATCACCTGGTGCAGGTCGAGGGCACGCCGCTGCATGAGAAATTCCATGGCGAAGCCGCGCTCGATCCGCTCGAATTCGTGCGCACCATCGCCATCGCGCGCATCACGATGCCGAAAGCGATGGTGCGTTTGTCCGCGGGCCGCCGCGAAATGGGTGAACCGGTGCAGGCCCTGTGCTTCGTCGCCGGCGCCAACTCGATCTTCTATGGCGACAAGCTGCTGACCACGGGTAATCCCGAAGTTGGCGCCGACCGCGCGCTGTTCGCGAAACTGGGACTGACGCCGCTCGACTTGCCGAACGCGTAGTGTCCACAACGCTGCTTGCGGAGCTCGACGCCGCACTCGACGCGCGGCGCGCGGCAGGCCTCGACCGGCACCGCGTTGCGATCGACTCGCCGCAGGGTCCTCGGGTCACCGTGTCGGGACGCGAACTCGTCGCGTTCGCCAGCAACGACTATCTTGGATTGGCCAACGACCCGCGCGTGGTCGCCGCGGCGCGCGATGCGGCAGCGCGCTGGGGCGTCGGCGCGGGCGCGTCGCATCTGATCTGCGGTCACTTCGCGCCGCACGAAGCCCTCGAAGAGGAACTGGCCGCGTTCGTCGCGCCGTGCCCCGATGCGCGCGCGCTGACCTTCTCGACCGGGTATCTCGCCAACCTGGCGATTCTTTCCGCGCTCGCCGGCCGCAACGACGCGATCTTCGCCGACAAGTTGAACCACGCGTGTTTGAACGACGGCGCGCTGCTGGCGCGGGCCGGGTACGTCCGCTACCCGCATGGCGACATGGCCGTGCTGGAACGCCAACTCGGAGCGTCCAAGGCGGCGCGCAAGATCATCGCCACCGATGCGGTGTTCAGCATGGATGGCGACTTGGCGCCACTGCCGCGCCTCCTCGAATTGGCTGATGCACACGACGCGTGGCTGGTCGTCGACGACGCGCATGGCTTTGGCGTGCTGGGTGGCGGCCGGGGCAGTCTCGCGCACTTCGGCCTGGCCTCGGAGCGGATCGTTTACATGGGGACGCTCGGCAAGGCCGCGGGCGTGGCGGGGGCGTTCGTCGCGGCGCACGCGTCGGTGATCGAAACGCTGGTGCAGACCGCGCGTCCATACATCTACTCGACGGCGCCGCCGCCGCTGCTGGCCGCAGTATTGCGCGTGGCGCTGGCGATCATCCGCAACGAAGGAACGCGGCGCGCTCATTTGACCCGTCTGATCGCGAACTTCCGCGCCGGCGCACGCGGCCTGCCGTGGGCGCTGCTCGATTCGGCAACGGCGATCCAGCCGCTGGTGATCGGTGACAGCGCCGCTGCGATGGACATTGCCGCCGCACTTCGCGAGCGCGGATTCTGGGTGCCCGCGATCCGGCCGCCCACCGTTCCTGCGGGGACCGCACGCTTGCGCGTATCGCTTTCGGCGGCGCATTCCACCGACGACGTCGAGGCGCTCGTCGCGGCATTGCATGAGGTTTCCAAATGACGGCGGCGAAATGACGAAGGTCGCCGTCGAGGTGACCGGTCACGGCACGCCGGTCGTGCTGCTGCACGGCTGGGCGATGCATTCGGGCATGTGGGGGCCGCTGGTCGCGCAACTTTCTCGGCATCATCGCGTGCATGCGGTCGACCTGCCCGGTCACGGCCATAGCGCGCAAATCACGCCGTGCACGCTCGACACGATGGTCGCGGCGGTCGATGGCGCATTCACGATGCAAATGCCGCCGTTCGCCGTGCTCGGCTGGTCGCTGGGAGGTCTGGTGGCAATGCGCTGGGCGCAGGCCAGGCCGGAACGCGTGCAACGCCTCGCGTTGGTCTGTACGACACCGCGCTTTGTCGCCGCGCACGACTGGCCCCATGCGATTTCCCGGGAAACGCTGGAGCGCTTCGGCGACGAATTGCACGTCGCCTGGAAACACACGGTGCAGCGCTTCCTGGCGTTGCAGGTGCACAACAGCGAGCATGGCCGCACGGTGCTGGCAACGTTGCGCGAACAACTGGGAGCGCGCGGCGAACCGTCGCGCGCGGCGCTTGCGGATGCGCTGCAGATTCTCGCGAGTGCCGATCTGCGCCAGGAAGCGGCGCGTATCGCGCAGCCAACCCTGGTGATTGCCGGCAACCGCGACACGCTCTGTCCACCGGCGGCCGGACGCTGGCTGGCGGACGCCATGCCCGACGCGCGCTTCACGGAAATCGGCGGCGCCGCGCACGCGCCATTCCTTTCGCATCCGGTCGAATTCGATGCGGCGCTGGGGGGCTTTCTTGCCGCCGCCTGAACCGCGCTTCGAGGCGCCGGACCCGCGCGAGGTCGACCCTCGCGTCGTGCGCCGTGCGTTTGCGCGCGCCGCGGCAACCTACGACGCGGCGGCGGCGCTGCAGCGTGAGGTCGGCGGGCGGATGGCGTCGCGCCTCGATTACATCCGGATCGCGCCGGAAACGATCCTGGATGCGGGCTGCGGCACGGGCGAGGCGGTCGGTGAGCTGGCGGCCCGTTACGCCGGTGCGCGTGTCATCGCACTGGATGCGGCGCTGCCAATGGTCGCCGCCGCCCGGGAGCGTGCAAAGCGCGCGCGCACGTTGTTCCGCCGCCTGCTGCCGGAATCGCTGGCGCGGGGAGGGCCGGCCGCGCCGCAATTCATCTGTGGCGACATGAACCAGCTGCCGCTGCCGGGTGTGGCCTTCGATCTGATCTGGAGCAATCTCGCGTTGCAGTGGGTGAATGACCTGCCACGCGCGTTCGCGGAAATGCGGCGCGTGCTGAAGGTCGGCGGACTGTTGACCTTCACCACGTTCGGCCCCGACACGCTGCAGGAGATCCGGACCGCGTTCGCGCGCGCGGACGGGCACACGCACACCAATCGCTTCACCGACATGCACGACCTGGGCGACATGCTGGTCGCGGCCGGTTTCGCCGATCCGGTGATGGACATGGAACAGCTGACGCTGACCTATGACGGTCCGCAGGCGCTGATGCGCGAGCTGAAAGCATTGGGCGCGACCAACGCGACGCGCGGTCGACCGCACGGGCTGATGGGGAAGGGGCGCTGGCAGCGTACGCTGGCAGCACTCGAGGCCAAGCGGCGGGATGGCCGCGTTCCCGCGACCTTCGAGGTCGTCTATGGGCACGCGTGGAAAGGCGAGCCGAAGCGTACCGCCGAGGGCGACCCGATCGTGAAGTTCAACCGCCCCGGTCGATGAACGCGGCGCGCGGCATCTTCGTCACGGGCACGGACACCGGCATCGGCAAGACGATGGCTGCCGTGGCGCTGCTGCGCGCCGCTGTCGACAGCGGGCAGCGCGCGGTAGGCATGAAGCCCGTGTCCGCGGGCATTGCCGCGGGCGCGGTGGTCAACGCCGATGTCGACGTGCTGTTGCGCGCCGGTAACGTCGACGCGCCGCTGGCTGATCGCAATCCCTTCGCGCTCGCGCAGGCCATTGCGCCGCATCTGGCCGCCAGGCAAAGCGGTATCACCATCGACTTGGCGCAGATCGACGCGGCATACCAACGTCTGGCAACGCTCGCGGATGTCGTTGTCGTGGAAGGCGCCGGCGGCGCGCTGGTGCCCATAGACGCGCGGCATGACATGCTGGACATCGCGACGCGATTGCGCTTGCCGGTGTTGCTGGTCGTTGGCCTGCGGCTGGGCTGCCTCAACCACGCGCTGTTGTCGGCCGCGGCGATCGATGCCCGCGGATTGCACCTCGCTGGATGGATCGCGAACCGCGTCGATCCCCGGATGGACGCACAGCAGGCCAATGTCGACGACCTCGCGCGGCGACTCCCGGCGCCGATGATCGCCGACGTCGCGTGGGGCGCGGCGCCCGCCCTATCGCAGCAGGCGCTGGTCAACCTGGGTCTGGATTTGCGATAAAGCCTGCGGCGCCTTTGTTGATCCAGGTCAGTGTCCCACCCGTTTGGGCATTTTCGCGCGGTTCTCCGGGCGTACGGATGGCCGACCCTGCGGTTCCGTGCTAATATTTTGCGGCTTTGCAACATCGTTGCAGCGAGCGCCTCGCGACTTCCGGCCGCAGAGAGCGACGAATTCGAGAAACGTGAAGTTGACTGGGGAAAGCATGGTTCGAAATCGCGGGGGGCGGCGCGCGCCGGCCCGGACAGTTGTGGCAAGTTCGACAGGAAATTCGGCCGCTGTAACCGGGATTGCGGCGCTCGCATCCGGCGCGGCGAATGCGGCACTGGTCTTCGACCTGCAGCCGCCGGTCACGCCGATCGCGCAGCAGATGTACGACCTCAACGTCCTCATCTTCTGGATCTGCGTGGTGATTTTCTGCGCGGTGTTCGGCGTGATGTTCTATTCGATCTTCAAACACCGCAAGTCGGTCGGGCACAAGGCGGCCCAGTTCCACGAGAACACCACCGTGGAAATCGTCTGGACGGTGATTCCCTTCCTGATCCTGCTGGGCATGGCCTGGCCGGCGACCAAGACCATCCTCGCCATGAAGGATACGAGCGGGCCGGACATCACGATCAAGGTCACCGGCTACCAATGGAAGTGGGGCTACGACTACCTGCAGGATGGCTTCGGCTTCTACTCGAACCTGGCCACGCCGCTGGCGCAGATCGAGAACCGCGAGCCCAAGGGTGAACATTACCTGCTGGAGGTCGACCGCCCGATGGTGGTGCCGATCGGCGCCAAGGTGCGCATGCTGGTCACGGCCGGCGACGTCCTGCATTCGTGGTCGGTGCCGGCCTTCGGCGTCAAGCAGGATGCCATCCCGGGTTTCGTGCGCGATACCTGGTTCAAGGCGGAAAAGCTCGGCACCTACCGCGGCCAATGTTCCGAACTGTGCGGCAAGGAACACGGCTTCATGCCGGTCGTGGTCGAAGTGAAGAGCAAGGAAGATTACGCGGCGTGGGTCGCGACGCAAAAGGCCAAGGTGGCCGCGGCCGCCGATGATCCGGCCAAGGTGTGGACCGAAGCCGACCTGGCCGCCAAGGGCGCGGTCGTCTACGCGGCCAATTGCGCGGCCTGCCACCAGGCGAACGGCAAGGGCTTGCCCGGCGCGTTCCCCGCGCTCGACGGCTCGAAGATCGTCAACGGCCCCACGGCAGCACAAATCGCGCTGGTGCTGGCCGGCAAGGCCGGCACCGCGATGCCCGCATGGAAGCAGCTGTCGAATGTCGACATCGCGGCCGTCATCACCTACACGCGCAACAGCTGGGGCAACCATTCCGGCGAAGCGGTCCAACCTGCGCAGGTCGTTGCCGCGCGCAAGGAGCAATGATGAGCGCCATTCCGCACGACCACGCCGCCGATCATCACGACGACCACGGCTATCACCCGACCGGGATCATGCGTTGGTTGACCACGACCAACCACAAGGACATCGGCACGCTGTACCTGCTGTTCTCGCTGACCATGTTCTTTGTCGGCGGCTGCATGGCACTGACCATTCGCGCGGAACTGTTCCAGCCGGGCATGCAGATCGTCCATCCGGAATTCTTCAATTCGCTGACGACGCTGCACGGCCTGATCATGATTTTCGGCGCGATCATGCCGGCCGCGGTGGGCTTCGCCAACTGGCAGGTGCCGCTGATGATCGGCGCGCCGGACATGGCCTTTGCGCGCATGAACAACTGGAGCTTCTGGCTGCTGCCGCCCGCGGCGATCATGCTGGTCGGCTCGTTCTTCGTTCCCGGTGGCGCTGCCGCCGGCGGCTGGACTCTGTATCCGCCGCTGTCGGTGCAAGCCGGCATGGGCATGGACCTGACGATCTTCGCGATCCACATCATGGGCGCGTCGTCGATCATGGGCTCGATCAACATCATCACCACCATCCTCAACATGCGCGCGCCCGGCATGACGATGATGAAGATGCCGCTGTTCGTGTGGACCTGGCTCATCACCGCCTACCTGCTCATCGCGGTCATGCCCGTGCTCGCGGGTTCGGTGACCATGCTGCTGACCGACCGCCACTTCGGCACGTCGTTCTTCAACGCGGCCGGCGGCGGCGACCCGGTGCTGTTCCAGCACGTGTTCTGGTTCTTCGGCCACCCCGAGGTCTACATCATGATCCTGCCGTCGTTCGGGATCGTGTCGCAGATCATCCCGACGTTTGCGCGCAAGCCGCTGTTCGGCTATGCGTCGATGGTCTACGCAGTGGCGAGCATCGCCATCTTGTCGTTCATCGTCTGGGCGCATCACATGTTCACGGTCGGCATGCCGGCTGCGGGCCTGCTGTTCTTCATGTACGCGACCATGCTCATCGCGGTGCCCACCGGCGTGAAGGTGTTCAACTGGCTGGCCACGATGTGGAGGGGCTCGATGACCTTCGAGACGCCGATGCTGTTCTCGGTCGGCTTCCTGTTCCTGTTCACGATGGGCGGCTTCACCGGCCTGGTGCTCGCGTTGACGCCGATCGACATCCAGCTGCAGGACACCTATTACGTCGTTGCGCACTTCCACTACGTGCTGGTCGCGGGTTCGCTGTTCGCCTTCTTCGGCGGCGCCTACTACTGGCTGCCCAAGTGGACCGGCACGATGTACAACGAAAAGTTGGGACAGTGGCACTTCTGGTGTTCGATGATCTTCTTCAACATCACGTTCTTCCCGATGCACTTCCTGGGTGTCGCCGGCATGCCGCGGCGCATCCCCGACTACGCGCAGCAGTTCACCGACTGGAACATGGTGGCCACGGTCGGCGCGTTCGGCTTCGGCCTGTCGCAGCTGATCTTCGTGGTGGCGCTCATCAAGTGCATCCGCGGCGATGGCGCCAAGGCCCCGGCCAAGCCGTGGGAAGGCGCCGACACTCTGGAGTGGACCGTGCCGTCGCCGGCGCCGCACCACACGTTCGAGACCCCGCCGCACGTGGCGTAACGCATGGCCGCGGACCTTTCCGGCAAGCCCGTCGACGCCGCGCGTTTGCGCCGCGCCAACCTGCGCACGGCGCTGGCCGTCGGCGCCATCGCCGTGTTGTTCTTCGTCGGCGTGATTGCGGCGCAGTTCGTCGGCAACACGGCCACCGGCATGTCGGTGGTGGGCGCCGCGGTGCTCCTGTTCCTGGCGTTTGCCATCGGCAGAAATTTACGTAAATGAGTACGCAAATGACCGATCGCCGCCTCGACGAACAGCGCCGCGCCAACAGCGCGTTGCTGAAAAAGCTGTGCGTCGTCGTCGTCGGCATGTTCGGGTTCGGGTATCTGCTGGTGCCGTTCTACGACCGGATCTGCGAGGCCGCGGGCTTGCGCAATATCGCGGCGCCCGACGCGGTGAGCAACACGCAGGTCGACGTCAAGCGCGCCGTGCGCATCGAGTTCGACTCCAACATCCGCGACCTGGCCTGGTCGTTCAAGGCGATGGAGCCGATCGTCAGTGTGCATCCCGGCGAAGTGCGCCAGGTCGAGTTCGAAGTAGTCAACGCTACGGCCCATGCGCTTACCGGGCAGGCCATCCCGAGCTATGGCCCCGCGTATGCCGGACAGTATTTCCGCAAGATCGACTGCTTCTGTTTCACGCAGCAGACGCTCGCGGCAGGTGAAACGCGGCGCATGCCGGTCGTATTCGTGGTCGATCCGAGTGCGCCCGCCGATCTCGCCACGATCACGCTTTCGTACACGTTCTTCCCGGTCGAGGGAGGAAAGAGTTGAAGATGCAATCGAATTTCCGGAGAGACTATCGATGAGTGCAGTCGCCAGCGGCGCCAAGCCGTATTACTTCATTCCGCAACCGTCGCATTGGCCCATCACCGGCGCCATTGCGCTGCTGCTCATGGGCACGGGTGCCGCGTTCTGGTTCAACGGTTATCCGGCGGGTCCGTGGATCTGCGGCGCGGGCTTCATGATCCTGCTCTACATGCTGTTCGGCTGGTTCGGCACCGTGATCGGTGAATCGCAGCGCCATCTCTACAACGCGAAGGTCGACCTGTCATTCCGCTGGAGCATGAGCTGGTTCATCTTCTCCGAGGTCATGTTCTTCGCGGCGTTCTTCGGTGCGCTGTTCTACATCCGCAACCTGTCGGTCCCCGACCTGGGCACAATCGGTTCGGCGACGCGCGACTTCCTGTGGCCCAATTACGCCGCGCAATGGCCCACCGAAGGCCCGTACATCAAGGCCGGATTTACGCCGATGGGCGCATTCGGCATCCCGGCGCTCAACACGGCCATCCTGCTGACGTCCGGCATCACGCTGACCATCGCGCACCACGGGCTCAAGGCGGGCCATCGCGGCGTGCTGGCGCTGTGGCTGTTGCTGACGATTGTCCTGGGCTTCACGTTCCTGGGCTTCCAGGCGTACGAATACCATCACGCGTACTCGGAACTGGGCCTCAAGCTCTCCAGCGGCGTGTACGGCTCGACGTTCTTCATGCTGACTGGTTTCCACGGACTGCATGTCACGATCGGCGCGATCATGCTGACGGTCATGCTGTTCCGCGTGATGAAGGGTCACTTCACCGCCGAGCATCATTTCGCCTTCGAGGCCTCGTCGTGGTACTGGCACTTCGTCGACGTGGTCTGGCTGCTGCTGTTCGTGCTCGTCTACTGGATGGGCTGACGAACACTTCGGAGCGGCGGCGCGGAGCAGGCCATCCGCTCAATGCCTGGGTCGCTTCGCCAGCCCGGAACGGGCCATCCGCTCAGTGCCTGGGTCGCTACGCCAGCCCGGAACGGGCCATCCGCTCCGTGCTCAGCTGTCGCCAGGCAGTGAGGCGGGTGCGTGTTTCGCCGCGGCGGCGCTCGTCAACACAAGACTTCGCTTGCCACCCCGCACGCACCGCGCCGACGGCTCCAGATTCGCCCGTGATCGGACGGCCCGTTCCGCGCTGCCGTGGCGCCATCGCGACGCCGCCACAATTGCAGCAGTTGGGTTCCGGTGCGCATTCGTCGGAAGCGCCGGCCGTCGCGGGTGGCGCAACAAGCGAAGTCTTGGGTTGACGAGCGCAGTTGCGCCGGGAACCCGCAGGCTGGCGTTTGCGACCGGAGAGTGCGCACCGGAACCCCACTGCTGCAATGAAACGTAGAAGTCGAATGTTGACGCCGCTGACGACGACACTAGTGCATGCCCAGCGGGCTGATCCACCCCATCCAGTACGAGAACCACAGGAACGCGAACAGGCCCACCGACAGCCCCACGCGTATCGTGAGCGCCCAGACCACACGCTTGCCGCGGCCGGCGTCGCGATACAGGAACACCAGTGCCGAGAACAGCGCGACGACGATCGCGATGAGGATCGCAACCACGAGTATCTTCATTGCTTCATTGGCCCCGCCCGAATCGAGCAGTGTAAACCGCCGCGTCAATCTCAGTGTCAACCTCCGATTCAACCTCAGTTTCAACCTCAGTGTGAACAACCGGCGACCCGATAGCCCGACCGCTGCATGAACAACGCTTCCAACGCCACGACAGCGCGCCGTTTCCGGCCGCGGCTCCTGCCCACGATCGCGACCATCGCCGGCATCGCGCTCTTCGTGTCGGCTGGGCAATGGCAGCACCGCAGGATGAACGACAAGGAAGCGCTGCGCGCGCAATTCGACGTGGCCAATGCGGCGGCGCCTGTGGGGTTGCCCGGTGACGTCGTCGACTGGAACGCGTGGCGCTATCGGCCGGTCGTCGTCGCCGGCACCTTCGATGCTGCGCGGCAGATCATGATCGACAACCGGATCGATGAGGGGCGCGTCGGCTATCACGTGGTGACACCTCTGCTGCTGGTGGACGGCCGCGCGGTGCTGGTCGACCGCGGCTGGATCGCGACCGGCGACTCGCGCGCCCAATTGCCGGCCGCTGTTCCTCCGGCGGGCGCGGTGAGTGTGAAGGGTCGCGTGAATCTCCCGACACACAACTATGTCGAATTTACGCACGCGGCGCCGGTGGGCGCGGTGTGGCAGAACCTCGATCCGGAACGTTTTTCGTCAGCCTCGGGCCTTCGCGTGCTGCCGATCGTGATCGAACAGACCGAGCCGCTCGCGGGTCCAAATGGTGCCGGCGACAAGTTGGTGCGCAACTGGCCCGCCCCGGATTTCGGCGTCGACCGGCACCGCATCTACATGGTCCAGTGGTACCTGTTTGCGGCAACGGCCGCCGGACTGTGGCTGTTCTTCAATCTGCGCCCCGCGCCGACGTCCCGCCATGATCGATCGATGACGAACGACAAGCAATGACCGATCCGCTGCCACCCGACGCGATGGCGTCGCGCGCCAAAGGCCGCCGAACCCTGCTGCTGCTCGCCCTCGTGGCAATTGCGCCCTTCGTCGCGTCCTATTCCGCGTACTACCTCTTTCCGCGCGAGCAGCGGACGAACTATGGCGAACTGCTGATTACCGTACCGGCACCGCTCCTCGCCGGAACGCGCGCGGACGGCCAGCCGTTCGCGCTCGCGCAACTGCGCGGCAAGTGGACATTGGCCGTCGCGGCGCCCGGCGGCTGCGACTCCGCCTGCCAGCAGGCCCTGTACGCGACGCGGCAGGCGCGCACCATCCAGGGTCGGGAAAAGGAGCGCGTGCAGCGCGTCTGGCTCGTGACGGACGATGCGGCGCCCGATCCCGCGCTGTTGCAGCAGCATCCGGACTTGACCGTCGCCCGCGTGCCGCGTGAGGCGCTGGCCGGACTGCCTGCAGGCGCGGACCGTCTTTACCTGATCGACCCGCTTGGCAACCTGGTGCTGGCGTTTCCGCGCGACCCGGATATCAAGAAGCTGGCCAAGGACATCGAGCGCGTGCTGAAGGCCTCGCGCATCGGCTGACGCGGCGGCGCGGTGTAAAATGGGAAGTTGTCCGGTCCGCGTTCGGTTCGGCCCGGGCCATCAACTTCGTTGCCCCCTCATTGCCCATGACCACGCTCGCCCTGGCCGAAATACGATTCAGGCAGTTCCTCGCGCTGACCAAGCCGCGCGTGGTGCAGCTCATCGTCTTCTGCGCGGTGATCGGCATGTTCCTGGCGGTGCCGGGGTTGCCGCCGCCGGCGACGGTGTTCTTCGCGACCGTCGGCATTGCGCTGGTCGCAGGCGCCGCGGCCGCCGTCAATTGCCTGGTCGAGCAGAAGATCGACGCCGTCATGCAGCGCACGCGCGGTCGTCCGCTGCCGCGCGGACAGATCACCTCGCGCTCCACGCTGGTGTTCGCGGGCATCGTCGGTGGCACCGGCATGTTCCTGCTCTATGCGTTCGTCAATCCGCTGACGATGTGGCTTACGCTGGCGACGTTCCTGGGCTACGCGTTCATCTACACGGTGATACTCAAGCCCATGACGCCGCAGAACATCGTCATCGGCGGCGCCTCCGGCGCCATGCCGCCGGTGCTGGGATGGGCCGCCGTGACCAACCAGGTGGCGCCGGAAGCGTTGCTGCTCTTCCTCATCATCTTCGCGTGGACGCCGCCGCATTTCTGGGCGCTGGCGCTCTACCGTACGCAGGACTACGCGAAGGCCGGCCTGCCGATGCTGCCCGTCACGCACGGTGCCGCCTTCACGCGGCTGCACATCGTGCTCTACACCGTGGTGCTGGTGCTGGTGACGATGCTGCCGTTCATCATTCGCATGAGCGGCCTCATCTACCTGGCCTCGGCGCTGGCGCTGGGCGGCGTGTTCCTGGCGTACGCAATCCGCCTGTACCGCAACTACAGCGACACGCTGGCGCGGGCAACTTTCCGCTACTCGATCCTCTACCTCACGGCGCTGTTCGCAGCACTCCTGGTCGACCATTACATCCAGTGATGATGGCGCTGCGCCGCGTCGTGGTCTCCGGAGTATTCGTGCTGCTCGCCGCGTTTCCGCTGCTGGCCGGCTGCGCGCCGGACGCGCCCAAGTTTCAGTCCTCGGATGTCACCGGTGCGTCGTTCGGCAAGGACTTCAGGCTGGTCGACGCGCAAGGCAAGCCGCGCTCGCTGGCCGACTACCGCGGCAAGGCCGTCGTGATGTTCTTCGGCTACACGCAATGCCCGGACGTATGCCCGACCACGCTCGCGCAATTGGCCGAAGTGATGAAGAAGTTGGGCCCCGACGCCGATCGCGTGCAGGTGCTGTTCGTGACGGTGGACCCCGAACGCGATACGCCGGAATTGCTGGCGAAAAACGTGCCGGCATTCGACCCGCGCTTCTCGGGGCTCTATGGCGACGCCGCCGCCACCGAACGCACTGCCAGGGAATTCAAGATCATCTACCAGAAGCGGCCGGGCGCGACACCCGGCGGCTATACGATGGATCACTCGGCGGGCACGTACATCTTCGACCCGAAAGGCCGGCTGCGGCTGTACGTCAGCTATGGCCAGGGGCCGGAAGTCTTCGCGCACGACCTGCGCGAGTTGCTGCGCACGGCGTCGTAGCGCAGCGCGCGGGAGCGGCTGGCGCGCGGCATGCCGCGCGTTTTTCCCGCGCTATGCGGCGCGGCCCGTCTCGATCAGCTCGACCTTGTAGCCGTCCGGATCCTCGATGAAAGCGATCACGGTCTTGCCGCCTTTCACCGGACCCGCTTCGCGCGTGATCCGGCCGCCGAATTTCGCCGTCAGCGCGCGCACGGCGTCGCACGTGGCGGTGGCGTTGTCCACCGCGATGGCGACGTGCCCGTACGCGGTGCCCAATTCGTATTTGTCGACGCCGTAGTTGTACGTCAGCTCCAGCACCGCGCCCGTCGCTTCGTCGCCGAAGCCGACGAACGCGAGCGTGTACTTGTGTTCGGGATTGTCGGACTTGCGCAGCAACTTCATGCCGAACACGCCGGTGTAGAAGTCGATCGAGCGCTGCAGGTCGCCGACGCGCAGCATGGTGTGCAGGATTCGCATGGTTGTCTAAAGGCTCGCTATCCAGTTCAGATTTCGATCATTTCGAAGTCTTCCTTGCGCGCGCCGCACTCGGGGCACGTCCAGTTCGGCGGCACGTCTTCCCAGCGCGTGCCGGGAGCGATGCCCTCTTCGGGCGCTCCTTCGGCTTCGTCGTAGATCCAGCCGCAGATGAGGCACATGTATTTCTTCAATTCGGATTCCAATTCATTGTCGCGCGCGCATTTGTAGTTGCCAACGGTAGCTGCCAACGCGTATGCGTGATGTTTCCACCGCAGTTTCCATACCACCGCGATTATAATTGGGAATGGCGCGAGGGACGCGCTCGTGCCGCCGCCGTATCCCTGACATGATCAAGATCAACTTCGGCTCCGGGCCCTATCCGATGGCGGGCTGGATCAATGTCGACCTCGACCCCGCGTACCGGCCCGAAGTGGTGGCCCACCTCGGCCGGCCGCTACCGTTCGCGACGGGTGTGGCCGACTTCATCCACTCCGAGGACTTCATCGCGCAGCTCGATCCGCTTCCGCTCGAAGGCTTCCTGCGCGAGTGCCGGCGAATACTCAAGCCTACCGGCGTCATGCGCCTGCTGACGCCCGACCTCGCGCGCTTCGCCCGCATGTATCTCGAGCAACCGGAACGCCTGGTGACGATCTGGAACACGTTCATCGGCGTGCCACTCGACACCGGAACCGCCGGTGAAGTATTGAATCTCGGCATGCGCCTGGCCGGCCGCTTCCAGTATGACTTCGAATCGTTGTCACAACTGGCCGCGAAAGCGGGCTTCGACACCATCGCCGTCGCGTACAACGAGAGTCGCTTCGACGCGCTGCGCGGACTGGACCTGCGCAAGACCGACGAGGCGGTGAGCATGTACGTCGAGTGCACTCCGCATGTGTGAAGTGCGGCGCGGCTCGTTGGAGCGTCGTCTCGACAAAGCACGCGACGACGCTCGACTTTCGCGGGAGGAAATCCAAATTTCGCCCATCGGGTAGAATATTTGGCGCCAAACGTTGGCGTTCGCCACCGCGACCGCCCCCGCCCCGCCACCGCACCACCGCATGATGCCGCCCGACTCCGAACCCGGTTTCCCCCCCATCGTCCTCACCTTCTCGGCCTCCGACCCTTCGGGCGGGGCCGGCATGCAGGCGGACCTGCTTACGCTGGCGAGCATGGGTTGCCATCCCGTTTCCGTGATCACTGCGTTGACGGTGCAGGACACCGCCGGCGTCGAAGGTGTCATGGCCATCGATTCGGACTGGGTCGCGGATCAGGCGCGCTGCCTGCTCGAGGACATGCCGGTCGATGCGTTCAAGATCGGCGTGCTGGGCAGCGTGGAGAACATCGCTGCGATTGCCGAAATCGTCTCGGACTATCCCGACGTGCCGCTGATTCTCGACCCCGTATTGGCGTCCGGCCGCGGTGACGAACTTGCCACCGACGAAATGACGCACGCTCTGCGCGAGCTGCTGCTGCCGCAGACGACGATCATCACGCCGAACAGCCTCGAGGTGCGCCGCCTCGCGGAAGCCGACGACGACGAGGAAATCTCGATCGAGGCCTGCGCGATGCGCCTGATCGAGACCGGCTGCGAATATGTGCTGGTCACCGGCACCCACGAGAACACGCCGCAGGTCATCAACACGCTGTACGCAAAGGGCGGCGTCGTGCGCACGGACAGCTGGCCACGATTGCCCGGAACCTATCACGGCTCCGGCTGCACGCTGGCGTCGGCCATCGCGGCCATGCTCGCCAATGGCCTCGATCTCACCGACGCGGTGCGCGAAGCACAGGATTACACGTGGCACACGCTGCAGAAGGCCTACCGCCCAGGCATGGGCCAGCATCTGCCTGACCGGCTGTTCTGGGCGCGCGAGGAAACCGAGGCGCATGCCGAGGCGTCCGAGGCCCCATCTGTCGCCGACGCGCGCGGCAGTCACTGACCGTTTCGTAGCGCAGCAATGGCGCAAGCGCCCCGCAACCCGCGCTGGACCCGTCAGTTGCGCGGACTCTACGCGGTCACGCCCGACATCGACGACATCGCGACGCTGGTCGCGAAAGTCAGTGCCGCCATTGCCGGTGGCGCGCAGGCCGTCCAGTACCGCAACAAGACGGCGTCGCCGTCGCTGCGCCGCAAGCAGGCGGCAACGCTTTCCCGGGTCTGCGGTGGCGGCGGCGCGATCTTCATCGTCAATGATGACGTCGCGCTCGCACGCGAAGTGGGCGCGGCCGGCGTGCACCTGGGCGAGGACGACGGCGCGATCGGCAGCGCGCGGGCGAGCCTGGGACAGGACATGCTGATCGGCGTGTCCTGCTACAACGACATCGCGCGCGCGAAGCGCCTGGTGGCCGAAGGCGCCGATTACATCGCCTTCGGCAGCTTCCACCCGTCGTCGACCAAGCCGGAGGCGCGGCGCGCTGAACCGACGCTGCTGCGCCGTGCGCAGGCGCTGCGCGTTCCGGTCGTCGCAATAGGCGGCATCACCGCCGCCAACGGACGCGTGCTGGTCGAATCCGGTGCCGACGCGCTGGCCGTGATCACCTATGTCTTCGACCACGACAACCTCGCGGACGTGACGCGTGCTGCGGCGAGCATCGTGGCCTGCTTCGATTCCCAACCCAACCGGTCGCCATGAGCCGAAACGACGAACTGTTCGCGCGCGCGCAGCGCTCGATTCCCGCAGGTGTCAATTCACCGGTCCGCGCGTTCCGCTCGGTCGGCGGCACGCCGCGTTTCCTGACGCGCGGCCAGGGCCCCTATGTCTGGGACGCCGACGGCAAGCGCTACATCGACTACGTCGGATCGTGGGGGCCGGCCGTCCTGGGGCACGCGCATCCTGCGGTGGTGCGCGCGGTACAGGAGAGCGCGGTCCACGGCCTTTCCTTCGGCGCGCCGACGGAAACCGAGATCGTGATGGCGGAAACGCTGTGCCGCCGCTTGCCGTCGCTCGAACTGGTGCGCCTCGTGTCATCGGGAACCGAGGCGACGATGTCCGCATTGCGGCTCGCGCGCGGCTACACCGGACGCGCGAAGTTCATCAAGTTCGAAGGCTGCTACCACGGCCATGGCGACAGCCTGCTGGTGAAGGCCGGCTCCGGCGCATTGACGTTCGGACAGCCGTCGTCGGCGGGCGTGCCGCCGGGAATTGCCGCGCTGACCGTCGTCGTGCCCTACAACGACCTGGCCGCGGTCGAGGCCGCGTTCGCGCACGACACGAACGATATCGCCGCCATCATCGTCGAACCCATCGCCGGCAACATGAACCTGATCATGCCGAAACAGGGATTCCTCGAAGGCCTGCGCACGTTGTGCGACAAGTACGGTGCCGTGCTGATCTTCGACGAGGTGATGACCGGCTTTCGCGTGCATGCGCAAGGCGTGCAGGGACTCACCGGCATCACGCCCGACCTGACCACGCTCGGCAAGGTGATCGGCGGCGGCATGCCCGTCGGCGCGTTCGGCGGCAAGCGCGCGATCATGGAAAAAATTGCGCCGCTCGGTCCGGTGTACCAGGCGGGCACGCTCTCCGGCAATCCGGTGGCGGTGGCGGCAGGACTCGCCACGCTTGCGGTCACGGAAACGCCCGGGTTCTACGAAGCGCTGGCGCAAATGACGCGCAGCTTCACCGACGGCATGGCGCTGGCCGCGAAGCGTGCCGGCGTACCGTTCGCGGCGCAATCGGTCGGCGGCATGTTTGGCCTCTACTTCGCAGCGCAAGTGCCTGATTCGTACGACACCGTGATGGCCGGCGACAAGGAGCGCTTCAACCGCTTTTTCCACTTGATGCTCGACGCGGGAATCTACCTGGCGCCGTCGGCGTTCGAGGCGGGCTTCGTGTCCGCGGCGCACACGGTCGACGACATCACGGCGACGATCCACGCGGCGGAAGCGGCGTTCGCCAAAATCTCGTAGCGCGTTCGCTGCACTCCGGCCGGCGGCGCACGCCGGTCGTCTCCCCGACGCGGCCCATCCGGAACTTCGCGGTACCGTCATGGGTCTGTTCTGCGCTCGCTGCGTGACTTGGCCGCAACGAGCCTGCCTTTTCGTCGGGATCCGACGACAGTTTCCGGTGCGTGGCGGGGGAGCCGCATGCTATGATCGACCGGAATTTCTTCAAGCATTTCAAACGGATACATCGTGGACGCCCCGGCCAGAAAACGCATTGGTGAACTGCTGATCGAACGCGGCAAACTCGACGCGCCGACGCTCGAACGCGCGCTCCGTTTGCAACAGGAGTCCGGCGAAAGGCTGGGCGCGTTGCTGGTCACGCTGGGCGTGGTGGCCCAGCGTGACGTCGCCGAAGCACTGGCCGCCCAGCTCGAACTGCCGATGGTCGATACCGCCGGCTACCCTGAATTCCCGATCCTCGAGGAGCGCGTGTCGCCGCGGTTCCTGCGCGAGACGCGGTCGCTGCCGCTGCGCGAGGACGAAACGGAAGTCGCGCTCGCGATGGTCGACCCGACGGACGCCTACACGATCGGCGCGTTCGAGATGGTCACCGGCCGCATGGTGCGGCCGATGGTCGCCATGCCGACCGAGCTCGAGGCCGCGCTCGAACGTCTCTACGGCAGCGGCAAATCCGCGCAGAGCCAGTTGATCGGCGACGTCGAGACGCGCGGCGACGAACTCGCCTTCGACGCCGACGTGCAACAGTTGAAGGATCTCGCCTCGGAAGCGCCCGTCATCCGGCTGGTGAGCCTGCTCATCACCAACGCGCTGGACATGCGCGCGTCCGACATCCATGTCGAGCCGTTCGAGAACAAGCTGAACGTCCGCTATCGCGTCGACGGCGTGCTGCACGACGTCGAGTCGCCGCCCAAGCGGCTGTCGGCCGCGGTGATCTCGCGGATCAAGATCATGGCCAACCTTGATATCGCCGAGCGCCGGTTGCCGCAGGACGGCCGCATCCGCCTGCGCGTGCAGGGCAAGGAAATCGACTTGCGCGTGTCGACGGTGCCCACGATGCACGGCGAGTCCGTCGTCATGCGGATCCTCGACAAGGGCGGCGTCGCGCTCGATTTCCACAAGTTGGGCTTCGAAGACGACACGCTGAAGATCTTCCTCGACGTGCTGATGGAACCGCACGGCATCCTGCTGGTCACCGGGCCGACGGGTTCCGGCAAGACGACCACGCTGTACACCGCGCTCGACCGCCTGAACCAGCCCGACGTGAAGATCCTCACCGTCGAGGACCCGGTCGAATACCAGATGGTCGGCATCAACCAGATCCAGGTGAAGCCGCAGATCGACCTCACGTTCGCCAATGCGCTGCGCTCCATCGTGCGGCAGGATCCCGACGTGATCATGATCGGCGAAATCCGCGATCTCGAAACAGCGCAGATCGCCGTGCAGTCGGCGCTGACCGGCCACCTCGTGCTGTCGACGGTGCACACCAACGACGCGTCGTCCACGGTTAACCGCTTGCTCGACATGGGCGTGGAGGATTACCTGCTCACGTCGACCGTGATCGGCATCCTCGCGCAGCGGCTGGTGCGCAAGCTCTGCGAACATTGCAAGGAGCCGTACCACGCCGTGCCGGAAGTGGTGGAGCAGCTGGGCCTGCAGAAATTCGCGTCCGGCAAGGACATCACGCTCTATCACGCCAAGGGTTGCGCGCAGTGCGGACAGACCGGTTACCTGGGCCGCTTCTGCATCCTGGAAATGCTGCCGATGACCGATCCGCTGCGCAGTCTCGTGATGAAGCACGCCAACTCCAACGAGCTGAAAGCCGAAGCCCAGCGCGGCGGCATGTTCACGATGTACGACGACGGCATGCGCAAGGCGCTGCGCGGCGACACCACGTTCGAGGAAGTCCTGCGCGTTACGCGCGAGGCCTAGCTATGAGCCCCCACGCTCGCCTCACTTGCGTTCGGCTTCGCTGCCCCCCGAGGGGGCGCAGTCAGTCCCTCGGGACGGCCCTTCGGGACTGACGCGATGGCCACGTACCGCTACCGTGCCGTCAATCCCGCAGGCGAAGTTGCCGTTGGCGAAATGGAAGCTGCCAACGAGGCCGCGATCGTCGACCTGCTGCGCGACCAGGGCATGATGCCGATGCACATTGCCTATGCCGCAAGCGGCGGTATGCCAGCGTCAGGTACAGCAGCCGCGCGCGAGCCCGGCACGCAGCGGCGCCCACTTTTCCAGTCCAAGAAGGTCACGCGCGACCAGTTGCTCGCGTTCACGCGCGAGCTTGCGACGTTGCTGCACGCCGGGATGACGCTCGATCGCGCGATGGAAGTGCTGATCGGACTTGCCGGCACGCCGGCCATCGCCGCGCTGCTGCAGGGCATCCGCGATGACGTGCGCGGCGGCAAGGCACTGTCACAGGCGCTCGATGACCGTCGCGAAGTGTTCTCGCGTTTCTACATCAGCATCGTGCGTGCGGGGGAGGCGGGCGGTGCGCTCGGCGTGGTGCTGCAACGCCTGGCCGACACGATGGAGCGCAACAAGGAGCTGCGCGACACGGTCAAGTCCGCGCTCATCTATCCGACCATCCTGGTGTGCGTCGCGGTGGCGTCGGTGATCCTGCTCCTGTCGTGGGTGGTGCCGCAGTTCGAGTCGACGTTCGCGCAGGCCGGCAAGGCGCTGCCCCTGCCCACGCAGGTCGTGATCTTCGTCGGCACGTTCCTCAAGGAATGGTGGTGGGCGATGTTGATCGCCGTCGTGCTGGTCATCGCCTGGTTCCGTCGCCGCGGCAACAATCCGCAGATCCGCCTGAAGCGCGATGCGCGATTGCTGCGCATGCCGTTGCTCGGCGATCTCATTGCCAAGGTCGAGGTCGCTCGTTTCGCACGCACCCTCGCCACGCTGCTTGGCAACGGCGTCACGCTGCTGGGCGGGCTGTCGATTGTCAAGGAGACGATGACCAACACGGTATTGGGCGGCGCGCTGGAAGGGGTCATCGCCAAGTTGCGCGAAGGCAAGGGCTTCGGCCGCCCGCTGGCGGAGACCGGACTGTATCCGCGCCTGGCCATTCAGATGATCCTGGTCGGCGAGGAATCGGGACGCCTGGAGGAAATGCTCGCGCGCGTCGCCGATGTCTACGACCGCGAAGTGCAGGTCGCGGTCAAGCGCTTCCTGGCCATCCTGGAGCCGGCACTGATCCTGGGCCTGGCCGTGCTGATCGGCGGGATCGTGCTGTCGATCCTGCTGGGCGTGCTGGGCATGACCGAACTTGCGGGCACTTGAGCCGTCCAATCAATCCACGTCACTGGAAACTGGCAAAGGAACGAGCATGACCACAGTCAACTGCAAGCGCCCGCGCGAACGCGGCATGACACTGATCGAGATCCTCGTCGTGCTGGTGCTGATCGGCGTCGTGATGGGCATCGTCGGCAGCAAGTTCATCGGCCAGGGCGAAAAGGCCAAGGCCGACGCCGCGAAGATCGAGATCAACCAGATCGGCAACACGCTCGACCTCTTCAAGCTCGAGGTCGGCCACTATCCGACGACCTCGGAAGGTCTGCAGGCGCTGATCACCGCGCCGTCGGGTGCCACGAACTGGAACGGCCCGTACTGGAAGAACGCGACGCTGCCCAAGGACCCGTGGGGCCACGAATACAAGTATTCATCTCCCGGCACCAAGGGCACCCCGTACGACATCGTTTCTCTCGGCGCCGATGGCCGGGAAGGCGGCGAAGGTCCCAACAAGGACATCTCGAACAACTGACCGCATTGCAAAATTCCCGTCGTTCCCGCTTGTTTTGGTAACTGCGCGGGGACCCGGTAACTTTGACGCGCAATTGAAATCATGAAAACACGCCCTGACGGCTTCTCGATGCTCGAAATGCTGGTTGTCCTCGCGATCATCGCGATGGCGTCGGCATTGATCATCCCGATGTTCGGCAAGGGTGTGTCGACCACGGAACTCAAAGGCGCCGCGCGGCAACTGGCGTCCGGATTGCGGCTTGCGCGAAGCGAGGCGCTCGCGCAGCGGCGCGAAACGTTTCTCGTCCTCGATATCGCGCAACGCCGGTTCAAGGTCGACCAGGACCCGAAGGAATATCCGCTGCCGCGCGACGTCGAGTTGAAGCTCTTCACCGCGCAGAAGGATCTCGTCGACGAAAAAGTCGGATCGATCCGCTTCTTCCCCGATGGCGGAAGCAACGGCGGCCGCATCACGGTGGCCTCCGGCGAACGCAAGTACGAAGTCGACGTCGACTGGCTGACCGGCCGCGTGGCCATTCTCGACTAGGATGACTGGGTCAATCATGCGCCGTCGTGCAAATGCCGGCTTTTCGCTGCTCGAGGTGCTCGCCGCCTTCGTGATCCTTGCGCTCGTCGCCACGGCGCTGTTCCGGCTGTTCTCCGGCAGCCTGCAAAACGCCTCCGCGGCGGAAGAATGGAGCCGCGCGTTGTTGATCGCCGAGTCGCAGCAGGACCTCGTGGCATCAACGCTGCCGCTGAAGGAAACCACGGAGCGCGGCAACGACATCACGGGCCGCATCAAGTGGGAGACGCGCGTCGTTCCCTATGTGCCGACGGACGGCACGCCCGACCTGGAGCGCGCGGGCGAGTTGCTCGGCACGCGCCTCTTCCGCGTCACCACCGATGTGCGCTTTCCCGGCGTCGCAAGTGGCGAGCGCACGTTGTCGCTGTCGACGGTCAAGCTGGCGCAGAAGGCGCTGCAATGAAGGCGCGGCAATGAAGGCGCGCGGTTTCACGATGATCGAGCTGATGATCGCGCTCGTGCTGCTGGCGCTGATGTCGGCCGTGTTGTTCGGATCGCTCAACCTGGCCGGCCGTAGTGCAACGGCCGGCAACGCCAAGGCCGAGTCGACCTCCGGCATGCGCCTGGCCGGCGACTACCTGCGCACGCAGCTGGCCGCGCAACATCCGCAGCGCATGCGCAAAGTCGCCGAATTTCCGCTGCTCTTCGGCGGCGACGTCGACCAGTTGCGTTATGCGGCGCCGCTGCCCGGTCGCGTGGGCCTGGGTGGCGTATGGTTCTATCGCCTCAAGTTGGCCACCGTTCCGGGCCGGGAAAAGCCGTCGCTGATCCTCGAACGAATGATCCCGGACGTCAACGCGCTGGACAAGCCGGAGTTCGTCGACGCCGAGCGCTCGGTGTTGGCCGACGACATCAAGGAACTGAAGATCGCCTACTTCGGCGTCACCAACGGCTCAAGCCTTGACGAAGCCCCGACCTGGCGCGACCAGTGGGACGACCCGCAGCTGCTGCCGCAACTCATCCGCGTCGATGTGACGCCCGAAAAAGGCACGGCGTGGCCCACGCTCGTCATCGCGCCGCGCGAAGCGCCTGAAGCCGGCTGCCGCAGCTGGGACGCGAATCGCCGGCGTTGCGCGGCGGTATGACCATGCGCACACGCCATCTTCGTGAACACCGCCGTCATCCCGGGCGCGGTGTGGTATCTGTTTTCGTTCCCCGCCGCCAGCGCGGCATCGCACTGATCCTCGCGCTGTGGCTCACCGTCATGCTCACCGTGATCGCGAGCGGCTTCGCGTTCTCGATGCGCAGCGAGGCGCTCGCCTCGCGCAACATGATTTCACTCGCGCAGGCGCGGGCGGCGGCCAATGGCGCGGTCGAGCGCACCGTGTTCGAGCTGTCGCGCGCCGCCACGACTGACACCTGGAAGCGCGACGGCTCGCCGCACGCGTGGCGCGACGGCGAAATCGCGCTGGTCGCCAGCGCCACGGACGAGTCCGCGAAGATCGACCTCAACACCGCCAACGAGGTGTTGCTGCGCAGCCTTTTCATCAACGTTGGCGGCGCGCAGGCCGATGTTGCCGCGAACATCGCCGATGCGATCCAGGACTGGCGCGACCCGGACGACCTGAAACGCCCCAACGGCGCCGAGGATCCCGACTACCGCGCTGCCGGTCGCAAGTACGGCCCGGCCAACGCGCCCTTCGAGACCGTCACGGAGTTGGCGCGCGTATTGGGCGTCACGCCCGCGATGTACGCGCTGGTGGCCGACAGCCTGACGGTGCACTCGCGCCAGGCCGGCATCAATCCGGCCACGGCGTCGCGCAACGTGCTGCTCGCACTTCCCAATTCCACGCCTGCCGCTGTGGACGCATTCCTCACGTTGCGCGCCGACGCGCTGAAAGCCAACCTTGCCGTCCCGGCATTTCCACCTGCGCAAGGGTTTACCGCGGGCGCGGGTCCGGTATGGCGCGTCCGTGCTGTGGCCACGATGAGCGATGGTGTAACCTTCGCCCGCGAAGCGGTGGTGAATCCCTCCGGCGACATGCGCCGCCCCTTCGTCGCACTGGCGTGGCTCGACCAGATTTCGCCCCTGCCCGCCGTTGCCACTGATTCCGCTGCCGATAAAGACAAGAACAATGGCCGTCCGTGAACTGAACCTGTCCGCCTTCGGGCCCCGCCTGGCCGAACTTGCGCGCCGGTCCGGCATTGCCGATTTCTGGCCGTGGTGGTCAGGCCAATTGAACGCGCTGGTTCCTGCACGGCCGCGCGCCGCATTGGCGCGTCGGCGCATGCGGCCTGTCCTCGTATTCGACGGCCACCACGCCACATTATGGAAACCCGGCCTGGACGGCGAGCGCACGGTGATGATGCCTGCCTCGACCATCGCGCTCGATGGCGATGCGGCGGCGGTGATCGGCGAGGGACGCGCGGCCATGGCATCGCTCGCCCTCGGCGTCTACGGTGGCGTCGCCGTCGCGCCGAAGCTCGTGCTGTCGGTGCCGCCGCGCGACGTGCTGCGCAAGACACTGACATTGCCTGCGGCCGTGGAACCCAATCTGCGGCAGGCGCTCCAGTACGACCTCGACCGGCACACGCCCTTCAAGGCCGAGGAACTCTATTTCGACGCGGTCGTTTCCGGCCGCAATCCCGCGAAAAAAGAAATCCAGGTCGACCTTGTGTCGTGTCGCAAGACGGTCGTGGACGCCGCGCTGCGCCATCTGACGGCATGGGGCGTGTCCGCTGTGGCTGCCGTGCCGGAGCCACCGACCACCGCGACGCAATCGCGCCTGAACCTGCTCCCGCATGAGGCACGGTCAACGCGTGTCGTGTGGAGGCGCTGGCAATTCTGGCTGCCGCTGGCACTGGTCGCGTCGGTCGCGCTGGCCGCCATCGCGATTCCGTTATGGCAGAAGCGCGACTACGCCATTGCGCTCAATACGCTGGCGGCCGAAGCACGCGGGCAGGCCGCCGTATCCGATGCCTTGCGCACCGAGCTCGAGACCAAGGTGGGCGATTACAACTTCGCACTGGAGCGAAAGTACGCGTTTCCCAGCGCGTTCCGCGTCGTCGACGAAGTGAGCCGCGTGCTGCCCGATGACACCTGGCTCACGCAGTTCGAGATGAAGTCGATCGCCAAGGGCAAGGACACGCAACGGGAAATCCTCGTGCGCGGCGAGACCGCCAATGCCGGCAGGCTCGTGCAATTGTTCGAGGAATCCCCGCTGTTGGCGCAAACCGCTCCGCGTTCGCCGACCACCAAGATTCAGCCGGGTCCCGGAGAAATCTTCGATCTCGGCGCGCAGTTGAAGCCGCTTGCGGTTCCGGCGCTGGTGGCACTGTTGCCGATTGAGAAACCCGCGGAATCGGCAGCCGCTGCCGTCACCTCGCCTGCGGCAGCACCGGTCGTCCCGGTCGCCGGAAGCGCGCCGGATGCTCCCGGCGGGTCCGCCGCAGCGCCCGCCACGGCGACGAACACAGCGCCGGCCCCAGCGCCTGCTACAGCGCCAACCGCGGCTTCACCGCCGTCGACCGTTTCGACACCGGCGGCCCCGACCAATCTGCCGCCGCCACCGCTGGTCGCAAGTCCTTCCGCGCCGGCGGCGAGCGCACCGGCGCCGCCTCCCGGTGTTCCCGATCCCTGGGTTTCGGCGCCGAGCGCGCGCAAGCCGCGGGCCCAGGTCGGCGCAACGCAGCCGGCCGGAGCGCCTTCAACACAGCCAGCCGGAGCGCCGGCAATGCAGGGCGGCAAGCCATGACACCGGCTTTCATTTCGAAGTTGTCGCCGCCACAGCAGCGCGGACTGGCCATTGGACTGTTGCTGGTCGCCGTGACCGTCGTCCTGGCGGTGCTTTTGGGGCCGATCGTGCTTTTCCATCGGCACTACGACGTCGCGATTGCGGAAACGACGAACCGTCTCGACCTCTTCCGGCGCGTCGCCGCGCAGGCCCCCGACCTGCGCGCCGCGCTCGAGGTGATGAAGCAAAAAGATGGACGGCGCTTCTTCCTCAAGAACACGGCGCCGAACTTGGCAGGCGCCGAGCTGTCGGACCTGGTCCGGGCGGCCATCGAGAACAACAGCGGCCGGATCACGACCAGCCAGAGCCCGGCCCCGCGTGAGGACGCCCGCTTCCGGCAGACCTTCGTGACCGTGCAGTTTTTCGCGACCACGCCGGCGTTGGCAAAGATCCTCGCAGCGCTCGATACGCAAGTGCCCTATGTGGTGGTCGACAACCTGACCATCCGGCCGCTCAACGCGTTCCGCGGCTTCAAGCCGGCGCCGGGGCAGGAACCGGAGTTGAACGTACAGATGGACGTTTCCGCGTGGGCGTTTCCGGACGTGCCCAAGGTTGCGGCGGCGCCGAAATGAGGGAGGGCCAGGCATGAACCGCATCAGCGCAAAAGTGCAAAGCTGGCTCATCTGGCTGGTGCCGTTCGTCGTGCTCGCGGTCGTCATCGCATGGGAAGCCGATTGGGGCCGCAAATGGCGGCATGTGCCCGCCACCGATGCCGCCGTGGTGCCGCAGCCCGTGAGCATCGCCGTGCTGCCTGAATACCGGCCGGCGGCGACACTGGCGACGCAACGCGATATGGTGGAGCGTACGCTGTTCAACCCGACGCGCCGTCCGGCGCCGGTCGCGGCGGCCGAAGCCGCCAAAAAACGCCTGCAACCGGGACAATTTGCACTGACGGGCACGCTGATCATCGACGGCAAGGCCACGGCCTTTCTGCGTGAAAGCGCCGGCGGCAAGTCGCGCCGGGTGGCGCAAGGGGAGTTGATCAACGGAATGACCGTCTCCGAAGTCAAGCCCGACCGGATCAAGCTGACCTTGGGCGACGAATCCGAGGACCTGATCCTCAAGGTCGCCACAGGTCCCAAGACCACGATCCAGCCGGTCCTGGCACCTGCCGCGCAGGGCGCGGGGGGCGGGGCGGGATTCGGGCCGCAGGCAGGCACGCCGGGCCAGTCCAGTGCCGACCTGCTGGCTGAGCGCCGGCGCGCGCAGCAGGCCCAGGAAGCCGCGGGAGCCGCAGCCAGCGGTCGTCCGCCGCTGCTCAACGCACCGCCGGCGGGCGCTTATTTGCCGCCGGGCGGAACCGTGCCGGCCAACGCCGCAAAACAAGCGGTCGATCCGCGCTGGGCGGAGTCCGACGCCCGCGTCCGTGCGCGGCAGCCCGGCGCGATGAAACAATGACCATGTCCATCCATTCCGACCTACCAAAGGCGACCGCTTGAATCCCGGCGGCGACAAAAAACGATGAATTTCCCTCCCGACATCCGACTTCGCGCCGTTGCCTGCGCGGTAGCCATTGCCCTCGCCGGGTGCCAGACCCAACCCATCGGCGTGGACGCGATGGTGGGACAAGGGTCGCCCACCCCAGTGCCGAGCACCCTAAACACTTCCGGCCTGTCGCCCGCGATGGCCGATGTCGCGGCGCGTGCGCAAGCCGACCCCAAGGCCGATACGTCGAAGATCTTCAAGGGCACCGGTGTCGTGGTGCGGGGCCAGCTTCCCGGCGGCGCGCTCCCGGCCGGCCCGAACATTCCCCCGCCCGGCGGTCCGGTCGTCCTCAATTTCGAAGGCGCGGACCTGCGCGAAGTCGTGCGCAACATCCTGGGCGACATCCTCAACGAGAACTACACGATCGACCCGGCCGTGGGCGGCACCGTGACCATCCGCACGTCGACAGGCGTTCCGCGCGACATGCTGCCGGCCACGCTGGAAACGCTGCTCCGCGCCAATGGCGCCACGATGATCAAGAATGGCGGTCTCTACCAGGTCGTGCCGCAGGCCATGGCGGTGCGCGGCAATACCGTGCCCCAGCTCGGCAACTCGACTCGGGCACTCCCGACCGGATTCTCGGTGCAGATCGTGCCGCTTCGCTATGTGGGCGTGAAGGAAATGATGCGGCTGCTGGAGCCGTTCGCCAAGGATGCGCAGGCCGTGCGTCCGGACGAACTGCGCAACCTGCTGATCCTGGCGGGTACCGAGCGCGAGCTGCGCAACCTGATGGAAACGATCGACATGTTCGACATCGACTGGATGGCGGGCATGTCGGCGGGCGTGTTCACGCTCGTCAATTCGGACGTCAAGTCGGTGATGAGCGAGCTCGACAAGATCATCGGCGACAAAAACCTGAGCCCCATCGCCGGCATCCTGCGCATCATCCCCATCGAGCGGATGAACGCGCTGCTCGTGGTGACTCCACAGCCGTCCTACCTGGACGAGGTGAAGAAGTGGATCGACCGCCTGGACAAGACCGGCGGCGACGGCGGCGGCCTCCAGTTCTACGTCTACAACCTGCAGAACCAGCGCGCGGAAAAGCTGGGTCCGCTGCTGCAGCAGGCGTTCACGGGGCGTTCGACGCAGCCGACCACCGCGTCCGCACCGACCATCGCGCCGGGAACGCCGGCCGGCACCATCGTCAGTCCACCTTCGTTCACGCCGGTCAACCCGGCCACCGGTGGTTCCAACCTTACGCCGCAGCCGGCCACAGCGCCCGCCGCCGCGGCCGGTGGGGCCGGGTCCGGCATCGTGCGCAACCTGCAGGTCGTCGCCGACAAGGACAACAACACGCTGCTGATCATCGCCACCGCGGCCGAGTTTTCGGTCATCGAGTCCGCGCTGCGCAAGCTCGACGTGCCGCAGCGCCAGGTGGTCATGGAGGTCACGATCGCCGAGGTCACGCTCACCGACGACATCCAGTTCGGCGTGGACTGGCTGTTCAAGGGCGGCGCGCCGTCCGGAAACAGTACGAGAAGCGGTTCGGGCGGCAACATCAACAGCCTGCTGAACGGCTCCACCAATCCCGCCATTCCCAATGTCCCGACGACGGGTACGACGGTGTCGACCAATCCGGCGGTCGCGTTGGCACAGGGCTTCACCTACATCATCAACAACACCAATTTCCCGGGCGGCATCCAGGCGGCGTTGAAGCTGCTCGACAAGTACGGCAACACCAAGGTCATCGCCAATCCGCACGTCGCGGCACTGGACAACCAGAAAGCCACGATCAAGGCCGGCGACCGCATCCCGATCAGCTCCAACACCACCGTGGGCGGCATCAACAACGGCATCACGACCACGTCCCAGTACATCGACACCGGCGTGCTGCTGCAGGTCACGCCGCACATCAACGCCGGCGGCCTGGTCACGCTCGAAGTGCAGGCGGAGGTCAGCGTGCCCGGCAATTCCGGTTGCCTGCCGGAACAGCAATGCGCGCCGCCGATCTCGACGCGTTCCGTGCAGACGCTGATCTCCGTACCTACCGGCCGCACGATGGTCATGGGCGGCCTCATCAACGAATCCCGCGGCAATCAGTCGCAAGGCCTGCCCCTGTTGTCTCGAATCCCGTTCCTGGGCGGCCTGTTCGGCACGCAGGAACTGAAGCAGAACCGCACGGAGCTCGTGCTGTTCATCACGCCGCGCGTGGTCGAGGACGAGCGGGACCTCGCCCGCATCATCGACGACCTGCGCAAGCGGATGGACAACCTCGACCGGATGTTCCCGGAAAAGGACTCGCCGTCCAGGGTCCCCGCCTTCACGATGACGCCGCAGCTGCTCCTGTCGCCAGTACCGTAGAAGTATCGTCGTCCCCGTGCAGAGCCTGCCCTCGAGTGGTCAGGTGGGGGGCGGGGGCCTGGCGGCTTTCCGGCCGGATCGACGAACGTACCTGACGCCACTGGGTTCCCGCTTTCGCGGGAACGACGGCAACTGGTCGGGCATGAAATCGTCGTCAAATTGCGACAATTTGCCCGGAAATGGCCAAAACGTCGCCGATGCCCGACAAGTGCATGTTGTGCGACGACAACAATGGGGAACTTTCTCGTCATTCTCGATTGACGAGGGAAGTTCGTTTCTTTAGTCTTGGCTCACAACAGGAAGCAACAAGATGATGCGGCAACGATGTGTATCCGGGGCGGGTCGTGCCCCGGCAGGAAATGGCAGCACGCGGTACCTGACTCAGTTTGCGACTCGGTTTGCGATGGTGGCTGTCCTGGCGGTGCTGACTGCGGCATGTTCGACCTTGAGCCCGACCTCCCCGACGGAGGAAAAGGTCAAGGTCGTGACGGAGCGGGCAACGGCGCGCTGGAAGGCGATTATCGGCAAGGATTTCGACGCGGCATACCAGTTCATGTCGCCGGCATCGCGGGCGACGGTGACGTCCGCAGGATTCAAGACCATCGCGTCGCGGTTGAATTACCGCAACGCGGAGGTCAAAGAGGTGACGTGCGACGCCCAGGCGTGCAAGGTGAGGCTCCAGATCACCTATGACGCGGCGATGATGCCAGGGGTCCACACGCTGCTCGAGGAGTCGTGGGTGATAGACAAGGGTCAGGCGTGGTACGTCTGGCTGGTTTAAGCGATAGGCTCAGGTTCCAGGCAATCGTTGCAAATTTTCCACAGGGGGGCCTCCGGGCGGAAACGAATCATTTGGACAAACGAAGCAGGCTGTAATACCATGATCGGCGCTGTCGGTTATAAAGTGATCACTTTAAATCGCAATCAGAAGGAGCTATATCCAACTATGAACACTTTCTCGAAGAAGTCACTGCACGTAGCACTCGCGGGCCTGAGCACGCTCGGTCTCGCCGGTGCCGCGGAAGCCGTGATGGTGAACCCGAACGGACTGGGTCAAGTTCTGATCTATCCGTACTACACGGTTCGCAACGGCTACAACGTGGGTGGCGTTTCCGCCGCTCCGTTCAACACGCTGCTGTCGATCGTCAACACGACGGCCTCGACCAAGGCGGTCAAGGTTCGCTTCCGCGAAGGCAAGGCTTCCAAGGAAGTCCTCGACTTCAACGTTTTCCTGTCGCCCAAGGACATGTGGGTTGCAGCTGTCACGCCGACGGACGAAGGCGGCGCGCAAATCGAAACGCCGGACAAGAGCTGTACCGTCCCGACGTTCCCGGCGCTGCCGGTCAAGTTCCGCACGACGGACTTCGTTGACGACGCAATCGGTGGCGGTGTCGAGCGTACGACGGAAGGCTATTTCGAAGTGTTCGAAATGGCCACGTATCTTTCGTCCGATCCGCTGTCGATCGGCGCGAAGCACACGTCGGCTGGCGTACCCAAGGACTGCACGGCGGTCAACGACACATCGGCCGCGGTCGCCCCGCAACAGCCGAACGGTGGCCTGTCGGGTACCGCGACGCTCATCAACGTCCTGACGGGCGACGCCTTCACGACGGATGCGACGGCGCTGGTCCAGTTCAATGTCAATGGTGGCGGTCAGTACTACAACACGGGTAGCGCCCTCCCGGACTTCACGCAAGCGACCCCGTCAACGGGTACGGGCGTTTCGTCCTCGGGCACGATCGTGCAAGGTCTGTTCGCGCTGCCGGAACTGGCTGCCACGGCCGCCCTGCAACACCCGAACGTCATCAACGAGTTCGTTCTCGACAAGTCCACTGCCTCCGGCACGGACTGGGTCCTGACGTTCCCGACCAAGCACAACCTGGTCGACGAATCGGGCGCGCTGCTGCCGTTCCAAAACGCTCTGGGCTCGAAGGGCTCTTGCGACGACATCACCATCGCTCTGTACAACCGCGAAGAAGGCCCGCCGGCGTCCAACCCGGGTACGGACTTCTCGCCGCTGCCGCCGGGTCAAGCCGGTCCGGCGTTGTGCTGGGAGTCGAACATCCTGACGTTCAACAATTCGAACATCCTGGGTTCGGCGAACAAGTACAACATCACGACGGGCGAACAGAATGGCTGGATGAACGTTGGTTTCCGCGCCGGTGCAGTCAACGTCGCGCTGACCACGTCGGGCTTCGATCCGGCAACGGGTACGCCGATCACGCCGTCGACGACGTTCTCGGGCCTGCCGACCATCGGCTTCGCCGTGCAGACGTATGTCAACGGTACGCTGTCGGACTCGACTGGCAAGCTGATCCAGTCGTCGTACGGCGGCAACTTCGGTCACCGTTACTTCGGACCGCAGCCGTAAGTTTGGCGTTTCAAGGCATCAAAGGGGGCGGCCGCAAGGCTGCCCCTTTTTTTTAAGGTGCGCCTGGTGACGAACGATTGCCGATCTCCGATGTCCCAAGCGATGGTGTGCTTTGTGGGTTCCGTTCGTCGGCCCCCTGCGGCCGGTTGGCACAGCGGCCCCGCAGATTGCTCGCACCGTTTACCTGAATCGGTTAAAATTCAAACACCTGAATGACTTCCACTGTCCACCCATCGTCGCCTTGCCCCGCTGCTCCAGTCGGCAGCCGCGCAGGGCGATTTTGTTGATGAAAGCCCCCCTATGACGCGAAATTTCCGCCTGCTCCTCGCTGCCATCGCCGCCTTCGCATCCCTGGCCGGCACTCCTGCCCAGGGCCAAAGCAGCCGGGCCATCGTCACCTTCAACGACCCCAATTGCGCGTCCTGGGGGGTGACCCAGAGCGGGTCCAATTTCACGCTGACCTGCCAGACGCTGTTGTGCTCCATTACCCCCGACAAGGCGGCACCGCTTCCCACGGATGCCGTGATCCTCACCGGGGCGTGCGTCGGCCTCACCGGCAGTGCCTACACCTGGAGCAAGTTCAGCGGTCCGGCAGGGTGTCCTGCCATCGCATCCACGAATGCCACGGCCAGTCTTGCGGCCCCCGGCGCGACGGTCAACGGCTGTAACTACAAAGTCGCCGCCACTGACCCGGTCAACGGCGGCGGATCGGCGACGGTCACGTTGAACTGGACCACCGCGCTGGGCGTATCTCCGTCCGGCTGTTCCATTGCGTTCACGACGGGTTCGGCAACCTTGCCCGCCGCGGGCGGCCCGGTCACCATGGTGGCGAGCTGCACCCCCAGCACGATCAACGGGGCCACGGCCTGGACGTGGACCAAGAACGGCGCGAACGCGGGCAGTGGCACGACGCTGAGCGATACGTTGCCGCAAAATACATTGACCACCAACATCACCACGGCCTACGCCGTTACTGCGACCAACTCCGGCTCGCCGGCAACGACGGTGCCGCAAAATGTGGTCGTGACCGGCACGGGCGGTGGCGGCGGCATCGACATGACGGCCTGCACGGCTGCTGGATTCTCCGGACACGGCATCGATATCGGTTACTACCTTTCCGGCAACCTGCGCGTTTACACGAACGCGCTGGGTAACTTCGGCAACAACGACGCCATGGTCGTCTCCTTCACGACGCCCGCGGCCGACGCAACCGGTGGTGCTAAATTCAGCATGATCTACGCGGGCGGCGCCCCGCAAGTGAAGCGCCTGATGACGCTGGGCCTCTCACCCTGCATGTTCGGTACCGGGTACAGCTTCGTTGTACCCGCCGCGACTGGCATCACCCAAGGGCCGACGCTCAACGTCAACATCGCGCCGCTGGGCGGATCCGGTGGCGTCGTGCAATTGCTGCCCAATACCAAGTACTACATCACGTTCGTCAATCGCAATGACTTCTTCGGAACGCCGGGATATACGCCATCCTGCACGGCCAGCACGTGCGACGCGTACATCGACTCCAACTAGTCATCGCGTAATTCATTTGCACATTCACGTCCCCGCCGCTGGCGGGGACTTTTTTTGTGATGGACCCCTCATGAATCTCGCCAAGCACTTCACCCAACGCTTCGCCATCGCGGCCAGTACGCTGCTGTTCGCCGGCGCCAATGCCTGGGCCATCGGCCCCACCGAGGTCATTGCCGAGTCAGCGCGCGCCAAAGTGACGGTGGCCGACTACGAGGCAGAGATCGACAAGCTGCCGGCCGTTTCGCGCGCGGAATTTGCCGCGAACAAATTGCGCCTGACGCAGTTCCTCGACACGTTGTATACGAGCCGCGTGCTGGCCGCCGATGCCCGTGCGTCAGGGCTCGACCGTGACCCGCTGCTCGCGCGGCAGATCGCAATCCAGGTCGACCGCCTGCTCGCGGCGGCGCGCTACGCGCAACTCGAAGCCGCTGCCGGCGCGCAGTTTGACAAGTCGATCGACCAGTACACCGCCCGTGCGCGCGAGATTTACGCGGCCACGCGCACCAAGTACGCGGTGCCGGAACAGGTTCGCGCCGCGCACATCCTGGTCAAGATCAAGGACGGCAATACGGAGGCGGCGCGCAAGCGAGCTGAAGAAGCGCGTGCCAAGGCCCTCGCAGGAGCGGACTTCGCGACATTGGCGCGCGAATACTCCGACGACCCAAGTGTTGCGCGCAATGGCGGCGAACTGGGCTTCTTCGAAATGAAGACGATGGACGCCGCATTCGCTGCCGCGGCATTTGCGATGACGAAGAAGGGCGAGTTGAGCCTGCCGGTCAAGAGTTCGTTCGGCTATCACATCATCCTGTTCGAGGACCGGCGTCCGGCGGGATCGAAAACCTTTGACGAAGCCAAGGCCGAAATCCTGGCGGACCTTCGCCGGCGCGCAGTCGACGATGCCCGCGGCGCAGCGGTTCGTGACGTGTTCTCCGATCCCACGCTGAAGGTGAACAATGCGCTGATCGACCAGATCAACATCGAAGGTGCCAATGCCACCGAAGCACTTCGCTCGCAGCTGCCGAAGCCCTGAGCTCCGCACGGGTTTCCCGTAGGCGGCGCTTGAGCTTGCTCGTTACTTGCCCGCGTCGAGGTCGAGGTCCAGGTCTGGCGCCAGTCTTGCGTAGTCGAAGCGCACGGAGCGCATCGGCACGCCAACTAAAGAGTGCCGGATGCTGCTGGTCTCCACGGTAAAGATCAGTGCATCGTGGATCCACTCGTGCTGCACATGGTCCGCCTGGTGCCCGTCCGCAATCGCCACCGCAATCGAATAGTTGCCCGGAGGCAATAGCGGCAGGTCGAATTCGAAGCGGGCGCGCGCGACATCGCCGGCGGCCAGCGCCATCGTCCGGTCCTGCGTCGTCAAGAACGTGTTGTCGCCGAAGATGTATTGACCAAGGCGATCGCGCACCAGAAAGCCCACGATGGGACTTGCCAGTGCCTCGACCGCCTCGACGTCGATGGTGATCGCCACCGTTTCCCCGCCGACGGCCCACGCGAGCCGCTCGCCATTCGGGTGCTCGAGGCGCACATCCGCGATACGCGCGCCGCCTCGACCAAACGACGACGATGACGTCGGGTCGAACTCGAAGATCCTGACGTCGGTGCGGTGACCGCCGGACTGGAGCAGGTCCAGGCGCTGGTCACGAGGAGGTGCGTCGGAACCGTGGTCGCGGGCGCCGACGACGCGCGGCGCCGCGCCGTCCCGATTCGCGCCTTCCCGGTTGGGTCCCTGTGCCGCCTCGACCAGGTTCTCCAGGTAGATCTCGCACACTTGCTTGGAGGGACCGATGGCCTTCACGCGCCCGGCTTCGAGCAGAAGCGCGCGATCGCACAGGCTCGCCACCGCCGTCGTGTCGTGGCTGACGAACAGCAACGTCCCGCGCTCCTTGAACTCGCGCAGGAAGCGCATGCACTTCTGCACGAAGCGCGCGTCGCCGACAGCCAGTGCCTCGTCGATCACCAGGATTTCGGCGTCGACATGCGCCATGACGGCAAAGGCGAGCCGCACGACCATGCCGGTCGAATAGGTCTTGATCGGCTGCTCGATGAAATCGCCGATGTCCGCGAATGCGCATATTGCGTCCAGCCGCGCCTCGATCTCCTGCTGGGTGAGTCCGACGATGTAGCCGTTGAGGAAGATGTTCTCGCGCCCGCTGAACTCGGGGCTGAAGCCCGCGCCCAGTTCGAGGATGGCCGCGATGCGGCCGTGCGTGGTCATGTGGCCGGAGGAGGGCTGCAGCGTGCCGCAGACGATCTGCAACAGCGTGGACTTGCCGGAACCGTTGCGGCCGATGATGCCGACGGTTTCCCCGCGCTTGACTTCGAAGCTCACGTCCGCGAGTGCCGCGAATTCCCGGTAGTACTTGCGCTGACGGCCGGCGAACAACTGCTTCAGGCGATCGCGGGGCGTCGCGTACAGCCTGTAGTTCTTGGCCACCGCATCGGCGCGGATGACGACGTCAGAGGACATCGGCAAAGCCATCGCGTGCGTGCTGGAAAAGCGCCAGGCCGAGCCAGGCCGCCGCGAGCCCGCCGATCGTTGCGATGGCCAGCCCGGCGAAGTCGGGCATGTGGCCCCAGATCAGCACCGCGCGCGTCTGCTCGATGAAGAACGACATCGGATTCCAGTCGACGGCCCAGCGGAAGCCCTCGGGCACCGCGCTGGCAGGATAGAAAATCGGACTCAGGAACATCATCACCGTGGTGACGATGTTGATGGTCTGCGCCAGATCGCGCAGGTAGACGCCCAGTGCCGCCAGCGCCCAGGAAATGCCGAGCACGAACAGGATCAGCGGCACCAGCACGAGCACGATCAGCGGCCACGTCAGCGGCAGTGCGCCAAAGCCCGCGAGCATGACCAGTGCCAGCACGGAAAGGCTGATCAGCGTGTGGAAAAGACTTGAGCACAGCACCACCCAGGGCATGATTTCCAGCGGGAAGATGACGCGCTTGACGAATCCCGGGTTCTGCATCATCAGCGACGGCGCGCGATTGACGCACTCCGAGAAGATGCCGAACGTGAGCAGGCCGGCAAACAGCACGACGGCGAACTCGAGGATGCCGGTCGATGCATCCGGGTTCCAGCGTGCCTTGAACACGACACCGAAGACGTAGGTGTACACGCCCAGCATCAGCAGCGGGTTGAAGAACGACCACATGAGGCCCAGGAACGATCCGCTGTAGCGGCCCAGCACGTCGCGCCGGGCAAGATTGAACACCAGCGTGCGATGCTTCCAGAAGCTTTCGAACACCGCAAAGGGCTGCTTGGGGAGGGACAAGGCGTGGATCCGAAAAAATTGTTCAATGATACCGCGCGGTCCGACTGCTCCGATAGGAAATGGGCTTGAACGCCGCAGTCGTCGGCCGCGATCGGAAACGGCGGATTCAATCCATTTATCCATATAATAGTATGGCCAGTTATCTGGTTCACGTTTAGAATGGCTGGCTGGCAAAGGCCAGGTTCGAGTGGGATGATGCAAAGAACCGCGCAAACTGGTCCAGGCACGGTGTCGACTTTCTGACGGCGCAATCTGCGTTTTCCGATCCGGGCCGTGTCATTGCCGAGGATGCGACACATAGCGAGGGCGAGAATCGCTTCTTTTGCATGGGCGTCGTTGAAGGCGGTGTCCTCACTGTCCGATTCACCTGCCGGACGGGCGCCATTCGCATCATTGGCGCCGGATATTGGAGAAAGGGCAAGCAGATTTATGAGCGCGAAAATAAAGTACACCGCTGAGCCAATGGGGCGACCCAGGGTCGTTCCCGATTTCCTGCCGGCACCTGAGGACCTGGTCCTTCGCGAAGTGGGCGTCAAGGTCACCTTGGCATTGAGCAAACGCAGTGTGGATTTTTTCAAACGCGAGGCGGCCAAGCACAACACCCAGTACCAGCGCATGATCCGTCGCCTGCTCGACGCCTATGCAGAGCATCACGTGCAATCGTTTGCCACCCGGCCACCGGCGCGACCACTCACGCCGGTTCGCCCCCGCGGTAGTCGCCGCGTGGCCTAGTTCGCATCGCGGCCAGCGACGACTTCACTTGTTTGCCTGCGGCTCTTGACCTGACATGATGCCCACCGAACTCGAATTCACCGGCGAGCGCTTTGTCCCGGGAATTGCCGGCGAGATCGCGCACGAGCATTGGCATCGCTACGCATTCGCGCGGCGTCATGCCAGGGACAAGCGCGTCCTCGACGTGGCGTGCGGGGAAGGTTACGGCAGCGCCCTGCTGGCGGCCGTGGCCACTGCCGTGACCGGTGTCGACATCGACGCCGCCGCCATTGCCCACGCGCGAGCCGGCTACGCGACATTGCCCAATCTGCGTTTCGCGGAAGGCAGCGCGGCGTCGCTTCCCGTGCCGGATGCAAGCGTCGACGTCGTGGTGTCGTTCGAGACGATCGAGCATCTGCCTCGCGCCGACCAGCCGCGCATGCTCGCCGAAATCGCCCGCGTGCTTACAGGCGACGGCGTGCTCGTGTTGTCGGCGCCCAATCCGGTCGAATATTCGACGGCGCGCGATTATCGCAATCCGTTTCACCTGCATGAGCCGGACCGTGCCGAGCTGGAGGCGCTCCTAGGCGTGGCGTTTCCGTTCCAGCGCTGGTATCGGCAGCGGCGCTATTTCGGCTCAGCAGTCTGGAGCGAAGCGTCGGCGCAGGGATTCGAAGCGTGGACCGGCGATGCTGCGCAAATCGACGCGGCGCAGCCGCCTGCCGCGATGTATTTCGTCGTCGTCGCCGCGCGCACGCAGGCAGCGCTGCCCGCGGCGGGTATCGCCATGTCGCTGTTCAGCGACCTTGCCGAAGGAGAGCTGGCACGCATCGACGCCACGGCGAGCGAAGTGATTCGTCAGGAT
>JANMCH010000042.1:0-52182 GCA_031361045.1 Betaproteobacteria bacterium
CCGCGACACGGCCCACCAGCGGCAGCAGGCCCTGCATCGGCACGCCCGGTATCTCGCGCAGGCGCAGGCCGCGCGCGGTGCCCGGCGTCAATTCGAGCGCCCCTTTTTTGGCCAGTGCCTGCAGGTGATCCTCCGCCGAACTGGCGGTGGAGAAGCCTAAGCCGGTGGCGATTTCCGCTCGCGTGGGCGGCATGCCCATCACTTCCATGTGGCCGCGGATCCAGTCCAGGATCTGTTGCTGCCGGGCGGTGAGACGCGGCGGCGCCGCCGGTGGCATGTCAACACCGGAGACGGGCAGGTGGGCGTTCATCTTGCGATAGGCCGGACGAGGAGGCATCGGAGTACCGTATGGATATGCGGTACACGGATTATAAACGGTGAATCGATCACGTCAAGGGGTCGCGCATGCGGCCCCGGTTGGGGGGCGTAAACTGGATCCATGAAACCGCTGGTGATCATCCTGGTGCTGCCGGTGCTCATCGGGATTGCCTCCGAATTCTATTTTCGCGACGCGAAGAAGGCCTCGTTCGCGGCGGCGCTCGGCGCCGTGCTGGTCGTGTTCCTGGGCGTCATCGTCCTGGACCTCGAAGGCACCTGGAACTGGGTGGCCGCCTTGCTGCTGTCGCCCCTTCCCGTGGCCTTCGGCGTCGTTACCGTGCTGTTCTGCTACGGCCGCCTGCAGATGCGCAGGCGCCGCGGGCACGGCGCGTGAACGGGATTGTGGTACTCACCACGGACCGCCTGGTCCTGCGGCACCTCACGCAGGACGATGCCGCCTTCATCCTCGAACTGCTCAACGATCCGGGATGGCTGCGCTTCATCGGCGACAAAGGCGTGCGCACGCTGGAGGACGCGCGCAATTACCTGGTGAAGGGACCGCTGGCCATGTATGAGCGCCATGGCTTCGGCTTGTATCTGGTCGAACTCGCGGACGGACATGTCCCGATCGGGATGTGCGGCCTCATCAAGCGTGACACGCTCGACGACGTGGACATTGGCTATGCCTATCTCCCCGCCTTCCGCGCGAAAGGGTACGCCCATGAAGCGGCGGCGGCGGTCCTGGCCTATGGCAACCGGCAGTTCGGCCTGACCCGCATCGTCGCGATCACGTCGCCGGACAATGTGGGTTCGTCACGGCTGCTCGAGAAACTGGGAATGAACCATGAAAAAACGGTTACGCTTGGCGGCGCCGACCACGAGGTCCGGCTGTACGCCTCCGACTTCTGACGCGCACTCTTTCACGCAAGGTCCACGAGCCGATGAATGACGAGAAAATCAAGGTGAAGGTCACCGACACCGGTAATTTCCTGGAGGTCGTCGTGCTGAACAAGCGCGCCGAGCACATAGAGGTCGTGCTGGGCGAGGGCGTGCACAGCGTTCGGTGTGCCTTGACGCCCACCCGCAACGCGCAGGCGTATGTCGGCAACGCGATGGGCCGCGAAATCGTCTACGAGCGCAGCCGGGCTTCGGTGCAGGCGGACATCGACCGCATCAATCCGGCGCTGCGCAACGCCGGGCGGCGCTGATCCCGCGCATCCGAAAGACTATTCGATCACTTCGTCGGCCTGCAGCAGCACGCTCGCAGGAATGGTCACGCCCATCGCCTTGGCGGCTCGCTTGTTGACCACCAGTTCGAAGTGCGTGGGCTGTTCGATGGCAAGGTCTCCCGGTTTTGCGCCCTTGAGAATCTTGTCGACATAGTCGGCCGCGCGCTGGTGAAGCTTGCGATAGTTGGGGCCGTAGGACATGAGGCCACCCATCTCGACGTAATACCGATCCTCGAACAGCGCGGGAATCTTCAGCTTGGCGGCACGTTCCGCGATGGCGCGCGACTCGCCAGAAACGAGCGAATCGCCCGAGTTGAGCAGAGACTGCGTTCCGTCCCAGCCGATGGCGTCGAGCTTGACGGCGAGCTCGTCGCGTGACCGCACTTCGTCCGACTGGAACTTGAGCCCCAGGCGCGCGGCGGCCTCCTGCATCGTCTTCACTTCGGGCGTGTTGTCCGGGCGTGCCGGGTTCCACAGCACCGTGGTCTGCGTCAGCTTCGGGAACGCCTGCTTCAGCAGGTCAACGCGCTTGGCCGAAAGCGGAAGGCTCATCGCAGACACGCCCGTGATATTTCCGCCCGGGTGCGCCATGTTCGCGACGAGCCCCGCCTTTACCGGATCGCCGGTGGCGGCCATGATGACGGGAATGGTGGTCGTGAATTTCTTCGCCGACAGCGCCTCGGGCGTGCACATCGCCACGATGATGTCGACCTTGTCGCGAACCAGTCCTTCCATGATCGCGTCGAGCTTGGCACCGCTGCCGCCGGCGTCGATGTATTCGGACTGGATGGTCTTGCCCTCGACATATCCAAGTTCTTTCATCCGCTCGCGGAACGCGTCGGCGTAGGGGGCCGACGGTCCCTGACCGAACAGCCAGACGTAGGCGACGCGTGGAATCTTCGTCGCTTGCTGCGCGATCGCGGGGAGTGCGGCCGCCAGCAGTGCGATGAAGGCGATTCCGATTACGACGGCACGTGGCGTGCGAGTCATTTCTTTCTCCATGGCATGTCGCGAAGCGATTCTGGTCTACGCCGGGTGCGCAATGGTAGCCGGCCTCGAGCCCATCCGTCTGGCGAATATCATTTGCGACGGGGTGCCGGTGCCCGCCTTCAATGCGGCTTCGCCGGATACTGCACCACCTTCGCCACCGCGCGCTCGAACGCATCGCGGGGCGCCAGCAGCCGTTCCTGCACGGGTGACAGCAGCGGGTAGTGCCGGAGCGCGGCCAGCCGGTCGTCGACCTCGCTGCATGCCGTGGACCGCGACACCCACTGGGCCGGTTCGATGCGCCGCAAATCGAAGGCGGCAGAGTAGCTGCGCAGCGTCTTGCGCCCGCGCCGGTCGCTGTATTCGTGGAAGTACGACATCGCCAATTCGCGCAGGCTCCGATACACCGGATCGCGAAAGCGCAGCACGGCACCATTGGTCTTGGAGATGGCGCCCCACGCGCGGCCGCGCCGGTACAACGCCACGACGTGCGGATAGTCGGTCGAACTGCAATCCATGTGCATGACGAGCGGCGGTTCGCCGTGGATCCACAGCGCACACGCGGCCACGAACGCGCCTTCGATGCAATGCGCGCGTCGCTGCCGCAGCACCTCGCGCACGGAGAGGATCGTCTCGCCGCCGACTTCGTGATTGGCGGGGATGGCGTTGATGAACGCCTGGATCTGCTGTGGCGTGGCGAGCCGGCCGAGGCACGCGAATTCGCGCGTCGCCAGATGCAATTCCTCGCGGTTTGCGGCGGCACTCCAAGCGCGGGCCATGGACTATTATGGCCACAGGTGTACCTCACGACGCAACCATCGACGAACCGTTGACCCCTCGCGACGCGCGCTACGCGCACCCCATCGCCTTCCTGCTCCTCATCCTGCCCTTTGGGGCGATGAGCGGCTACCTTACCGTCGCCGTCGCCTATCGACTATCGCAGGCGGGACTTCCCGTTGACGAGATCGCGGCACTGGTTGCGGTGGCGTTCATTCCGCAGACGTGGAAGTTCCTCTGGGCGCCCGTCGTCGACACGACGCTGACGCGCAAGTCATGGTACCTGCTGGGCGCGGCGTTCAGCGCCGTCGGCATCTTCCTGACCGGTGGGCTGCCCGCCACTTCGCAGTCGATGTCCGCGCTGTATGCCGTGGTGCTGGTTTCCAATCTCGCCGTCACATTCTTGGCCATGGCCGTCGAGAGCCTGATGGTCCATGGCACGCGACCTGATCAACTGGGCCGCGCGAGCGGTTGGTTCCAGGCGGGTAACCTGGGCGGGCAGGGTTTAGGTGGCGGCGCAGGATTGTGGATGGCACAGTCGCTGCCGGCGCCGTGGATGAGCGGTGCCGTGGTCGGCGTCGCATGCGCGCTGTGCGGATTCGCGCTGCTGGCGCTGCGCGAGCCGCCGGCACTCGTCAGGACGGGTAGCTACGCCCGCGACGTGCTCAACGTACTGAAGGACCTGTGGCAGGTCGCGCGCTCGCGGCCCGGCATGCTGGCGCTGCTGATCGTGTTCCTGCCGATCAGCACTGGCGCCGCGTCCAATCTCTGGGCATCGGTGGCGGATGACTGGCACGCCACCGCGAACACCGTCGCGCTGGTGACCGGCGTCCTGGGCGGCGTGGTGTCGATGGCAGGCTGCCTGGTCGGCGGCCGCCTGTGCGATTCGATGGATCGCAAGAAGGCGTACATGCTCTTCGGCGCGCTGCAGGCGGGCTGCGTGGTGGGCATGGCCATCGCCCCGCGCACCGAAGCGATGTTCGTCCTGTTCACCCTGGCCTATGCGCTGATCACCGGCCTGACCTACGCCGCGTTTTCGGCGGTGGTTCTTGAGTCCATCGGGCTTGGCGCCGCGGCGACCAAGTACAACGTCTTCGCGTCGCTGTCGAACATGCCTATCGCCTACATGACTGTCGTTGAGGGCTGGGCGCAGACGCGTTGGAATGTCGGCAGCATGCTGTTCGCCGAGGCCGCCCTGGCCGGCGTGGGACTGCTGGTCTTCGCCACCGTGTCGGCATGGGTGGCACGGCGCAAACCGAGGGCGCCGCCACGGCCACTGCCGGAGTGAACCATTGCCGATCGACGCGAACTGCGCGCTATGCCTTGGGCACCCTGGCTACGTCGATCCACTTTCCCTGCGCCTGTGACGCGACGCACGCCTCGATGAAGGCCATCGTGTGCGCGCCATCCTCGATGCGCGGATACGGAAACTCCGGCACCGGTTCGCCGAGCGAACGCGCCATGCGTTCCTGCGCGATTTCGGCGTAGACGTTGGCGAAGGCCTCGCGCAATCCTTCCGGATGTCCGCGCGGCGAGCGTCCTGCCGCGATCACATCGGCAGGCAGGAACGGATCGCCGCGGGTGATGACCTTCACCGCTTCGCCCTGCAGCGCGACGCGCAGGTAACTCAGTTCGCGATGCGACCATTCGAGCATGCCCTTGTCGCCGTAGATGCGCAGCTTGATGTCGTTCTCTCCGCCCGCCGCAGCCTGAGTCACCGTGAACGTACCACGGGCACCGCCGTGGAACGCAATCAACGCCGAAACGTAGTCGACGACATTGCGCCCTTGCATCAGCGCGCCGACGTCGGCGACGACTCGTTCGATTTCCAGGCCCGATGCGAAACAACCGAGGTGCTGCGCGTGGCAGCCGATCGCGCTCAGCACCAGTGCCTGGCCGCTGCGCGACGGGTCAAGTATCCACTTGAAGCGGTTGCTTTGCGCGCCATCCTCGACGCGTGTCGCGAGACCGCTCTGGATGTACTCGACCTGAACCAGACGAATCGCACCTAACGTGCCGTCGAGCGCAAGCTTGCGTGCGTAGCGGGTCATCGGGTAGGCCGAATAGCCGTGCGCCACGGCGAAGAGGCGGCCGTTCTTTCGCGCTCGCGCGACGAGGTCGCAGGCTTGCGCGAAGTCGTGGGTTACCGGCTTGTCGCCGATCACATCGAGCCCGGCATCGAGCGCCGCAGCGGCAAACGGATAGTGGGTATCGTTCGGCGTCATGATGGCGACTGCGTCGATGCCATCGGGCCGCAGTTTCTCCTTGGCCAGCATCTCGGCGACGTCGCCGTAGCTGCGATCGGCGTCAAAGCCCATCGTGACGCCGGCAGCGCGAGACCGTCCTGGATCGCTCGAAAACACACCGGCCACGGCACGCCACCAGCCATCCATTTCCGCGGCGCCGCGATGCATGCGGCCGATCCACGCGTCCGGTCCGCCACCGATGATGCCGAGCCGCAGTGGGCGTCCGAACTTCTCCTTCAATCCAGGCATGGCCCATCCCCCAATATGCCGTTGCGCCAATGGCAACGTGATGAAAGCGTAGCATGCGCGTCGCAACAGAGCGTCGGCCAGGCATCCGCGGGCACGCGTGCTTGACGCGCCGCCGCATCAGGAGTCTGATGGAATTTGTTCTTCTTCTTGAAGGAGTCTCGCCATGGCCAGGAAAGCACCCGCCACCAAATCCGCGGCAAAGAAACCCGCTGCCAGGAAGCCCACCGCAAAAAAACGCGCGACCGGCAAGGCAACCCCCAGGTCCGCGCCGAAGTCGGCGCCGAAATCGACAACCAGGGCGCAAGCGTTTGCCGGGTTTTCGCCTGCAGCGATGCCGGGCATGGCGGACATGGCCAAGATGGCCAAGATGCTCACGCCCGAGCAGGCCATCGACCTCTACAAGGCCAATACCAGGATCGCGCTGGACATCATCAACGCCGCGCTCGAAGGCACAGCCAAGGTGCGCCGGCTGCAGTTCGAAGGCGAGGAGCAGGCGCGCGCGATGGGCCGCAAGGCCGCGCGCCACGCCGCGGAAGCGGGCAGTCCCAGTGCCATGATGGCGGCCGGGCAGACGGTGTCGCAGGAAGCGGTCGAAAGCGCGATGCGCTACTGGGGACAGATGTTCGAGCTGGTGGTCGAGGTCCAGAAGCGCCTGTTCACGCTGATGGAAAGCCAGATGGCCGGCGTTCCGGGCGTGAAAGAGGCGAAGGCCGCAATGGCGATGATGCCGGACATGCGGGGCGCGCAAAACGTGATCAACGCGCTGCAGGGTGTTGTTTCTTCCGGCGGCAATGCATTCGAGTCGATGCAGAAGGTGATGGGCGACTTCGCCAAGTTCATGCCGGGACAGCGACGCTGACGCAATGCTGCGGGAAGTAGAACGCTGTACCGGTGCGTTCGATCGAGGGATGCTTCTGGCAAGGGCCGTGAGGCAGGAACCCCTCATCTTCACGAATCTCTTCGACAGCCAGCCGGTTCGCGAAGTGAAGGGCGTTGGCGACCTCCCGCCGTCCTGGGCTGCGCGGCGCATCTTTCCCACGGAGCCGGAAGAGCAGATCAACATCCAGGGAACGCCACTCCCTGAGACCACGGTCGCGGCATTCCTCAGTGAACGCAAGGCGGGCAGTGCGCAATACAACATCGACCCGCCCGCCAGCTTCATGAGCAAACCCGACGCACTCACGCAATGGGGCGCGAGCGCCGGCTTCAAGGCCTACATGGCCAACGCAGGCACGTTCACGCATCTGCATTTCGATGCCAACTGCCTGCACAACCTGCACTACCAGGTGCTGGGGTCGAAGCGATTCATCCTGTTTGGCTCCGACCGCTCGAAGGACCTGGCGCCCAAGGCGCAATCGAGCCGGCTGTTCCTGGAGCGGCTTCCCGAGTGCGAGCGCCTCGAATTGGCCGGACTGCTGGGCGGCTATGCGTGCGTCCTGGCGCCGGGAGAAAGTCTCTTCGTCCCGGCATTCATGTGGCACTACGTCGACTATTTCGACTCAGGCTTGAGTCTCAGCACGCGCTTTGGCATCAGTACCCGTCTGCTGAGCCTGCTGCGGCGCTTCAATCGCGTGCATCCCACGGTGGAGTTCGCGCACTTTGCAATGGGCTTGCTGGAAGAGGACTGCACCCCTGAATACGCGAAGGCCTACGAGGAAGTTTCCGCCGCGTGGGACAACGCCCAAGGTACGGTTGAGCAGCGCTTCTGGCGCGTGCAGGAAACGCTCGAAGGCATCTGCAAACGCTTGTGCCCGGAGCGCATTGTCGGCCCCCTGATCGACGGTTCGCCTGAGGCGTTCCCGCTGATGCACTTCGGGCCCGAGAAGTCGGTGCTCGTCAGGCGATAGGCTTCGGCAAGCGGGCCTCCGCCAGGTACGGCAGGAGCAGGGGCGGTATCGCGAGCAATTCGACCATGTCCAGCTTGCTTGGGGACGCGTGTTCGTCGAAGTGACAAAGTGTCCCCAGTATTTCGCCTTGCGAACTGATCAACGGGACGCCGCAGTAGGCTTGCACAACTCTTGCCGCGGGGTGGCTTCGCACGATATCGCGCGCGTCCGTGGCCACACTCGCAATCGCAAGCGCGTCCCCGCTGCTGATGACCAGGCTGCAAAAGGAGTTGCCCAACGGAAATGGCGGCCACAGTGGAGGGCGTGGTGTCTGCTTGTCGAACAGGGCCACGTTGCGCAGCTGCGGTCCTTCCTTGACGAAAATTCCGGTATAGCGGTGCGGAACCTGCTTGTTGAGCTCGCGGGCTGCACCGGCAAGGCCATCCGTTTCCAATGCGCTGCGCACGACCATTTGCAACCGTCCGGGCAACGCAGACGCTCCATTGTCCATGGCGGCGATGGTGGCGCCGGCGATATTCATCGGATGCCCGCACTTCCTGCACGGAATGACGTCATTCACGGCGTCGCGCAAACGATGTTTGTCGACCTCGCCGCAGGCGCGGCATTGGGACAATGCCCAGATTTCGCCTTTGCCGTCGACGTGCAATCGGACGTTCTGCATTTGATCTCTTTGGGGCTTCAGGGTATTGGTGCCCGGGGCCGGGCTCGAACCGGCAAGGCCCTGCGGCCGAGGGATTTTAAGTCCCTTGTGTTTACCAATTTCACCACCCAGGCAAGGAGTGGATTGTACGCAGATCGGATATTCACTCACTCAGGGGCCCAATGAGCGCCGGGCGGGGCGCCTAGTGTTTCCTGCGCGATCCTTGCGTCGGTTTCGATTCCGTGATGCGCTCCATGACCGTCGTCGGATCATCATCGGTGCGCATCTGCGATCGCTTGGTCCCGAGCGGCGTGAAACTGCGTGGCGTCTGGCGGTGTCCACGACGCGCACGTACCGCCTTGCGACGGCGCAGCGCGCTGCGTTGTAGCGCACGGCGCACGACAAACAGACCGACAATCAGGGCGACGAGGAGCGGGATGGCGTATAGGATGTCCATGGCCCGCGAGTGTGCCTTCGGCCTTGGGTTTGACGCAAGCGCTGTTCCACCGCGCATTGCAAAAGGGCGAGGAGCGGCCTCGCCTCGCCGGTTGTTCTCCCGCTCTGTACCGTACATCATCTTCGCCGTTGCGGACCACCAGCCAACAGGAACTCCATGAGCCAAGTCACCAGCAAGATCGCAGAAGAACTACGTGCCATGGTTCCGCCAACGGTGTTCTTCTTCATTGCACTGCACATCGTGGCCGTCGTAAGGGCGTTGATGACCCAAGGCTCGGGAATTGGGCCCCTGTCCACGATGTCCATCGCTGTCGCCGCGCTCATCCTGGGCAAGTCGGTGCTGCTTGCCGACATGCTGCCGGCGATCAATCGCTTTCCGTCCCGACCGCTGATCTACAACGTCGCCTGGAAGACGGCGATCTATCTGGCGGTGTCCGCGGCCATCCACTACCTGGAACGGCTGTACGACGCCTGGAAGTCTGCGGGCAGTCTGGCGGCCGGCAACGAGAAGTTGCTTGCGCAAATCGTTTGGCCGCATTTCTGGGGAATCCAGATCCTGCTTCTCGTGTTGATCCTCATGTATTGCACGGGCCATGAGTTAGTCCGCGTGATCGGCAAGGAGAAGGTCCTGCGGACGTTCTTCGGGCCGCTTCCGCTGCCGAAATATTGATTGCAAAGGAGCGGCAATGTCCTATCTTGATGTATCGCGCATTGAAAGCTGGCATGCGCACGTCTATTTCGATGCGGACAGCCGCGATGCCGCCAGCGCGTTTCGGGAAGTGGTAGTCGCGCAACTGGGCGACGGGATTGCCATGGGCCGCTTTCATGAGCGGCCCGTCGGGCCGCATCCGCGATGGAGTTACCAGATCGCGTTTGCGCCGAGTGAATTCTCCGGCGTCGTCGGCTGGCTCGCTCTCAATCACGGCGCGCTTGACGTGTTCATACATCCAAACACCGGCGACGAACTGCGCGACCACCGGGATTGCGCGATCTGGCTTGGACGAAACTACCCGCTGGACCTGGGTGCGGTTGGAGGTTAGCCCGGCCTAGCCGCAGCAGCTGCGTGCGGTGTCGCACCGACTATTGATCCGCCATTTTGCATAGTCGTCGAGCCAAATAGCTGCCCGCATTCAAGGGTTCCGATCATGGTCTCCGACGCGCTTCGACAATACAAGGCCAAACGAAATTTTGCGGCGACTTCGGAGCCGGCAGAAGGCGGCCGGGCTTCCGCGGGCGCCCTGTCGTTCGTCATCCAGAAGCACTGGGCCAGCCACCTGCATTACGATTTCCGCCTCGAACTGGATGGCACCATGAAGAGCTGGGCCGTGCCCAAAGGACCGAGCCTCGATACCAAAGTCAAACGCATGGCGGTCCAGGTCGAGGATCATCCAATCGCCTATTCGAGCTTCGAAGGGACGATCCCGGCGGGACAATATGGCGCCGGCAAGGTCATCATCTGGGACCGCGGCACCTGGCAGCCGATCGGCGATGCGGCCCGAGGTTTTCTTGCGGGCCAGTTGAAATTCGAGTTGCATGGACAGAAGCTGCACGGCAAGTGGGTGCTCGTGCGAATGAAAGGAAAAGGCGAGAAGCAGCCGCCCTGGCTGCTCATCAAGGAAAAGGACCCTTTCGTTCGGCCGGCGGCGCAGTTCAGCGTGGTAGACGAGTTGCCGGATAGCGTGGAGACAAGTCAATCCAGGCTGAAAAAACGGTCCAAGCCGACGACAGTCAGGGCAGCTAAAACCGCCACCAAAGCGACCGCGACCCGTAGGCGGCAGTCTGGCTTGCCTGCCGGCGCCACCATGGCGCCACTTCCGGCGACTCTGGCCCCGCAACTCGCCACTCTCTCGGATTCGCCGCCGTCGGATCCGCAGGCATGGACCTACGAAATAAAGTTCGACGGCTATCGCCTGCTGACTCGCGTCGACGGCGCTGACATCAAGCTGTTCACCCGCAACGGCAACGACTGGACGTCCAAACTCGTGCCACTGCAGAAGGCCATCGCCAAGGCGAAGTTACCTGCCGGCTGGTACGACGGCGAGATGGTCATTCTCAACGACAAGGGTGTGCCCGATTTCGGCGCCTTGCAGCAGTCCTTCGACGCGGCTAAGACGAAGGATATCGTTCTCTTCTTGTTCGACCTTCCCTACGTCGCCGGTCACGACCTGCGCGCGCTTCCGCTGCGCGAACGCCGCGCACTACTGCAAGGGCTGCTGGAGAAATCATCCTCGGAGCGGGTGCGCTTCAGTGAGGCATTCGATGCGCCTCCCGACAGTGTGGTTGCCTCCGCCTGCAAGCTCGGCCTCGAGGGCGTCATCGCCAAGCGGCTGGATTCCACTTACGTATCGCGCCGGTCCACCACTTGGATCAAGCTCAAGTGCAGCCAGCGCCAGGAATTCGTGATCGGCGGCTATACCGCTCCGCAGGGTTCACGGGTAGGAATCGGCGCACTGCTGCTGGGCGTGCATGACGACGATGGAGTGCTGCGATACGCAGGCAAGGTGGGCACCGGCTTCGATGACCGTACTCTCGGTTCACTGAAGGCGCGCCTTGACAGATTGACTGGCGCGAAAACCCCGTTCGCCAAGGCCACCGCGATAGAAGGCAAGCCGCAGTGGGTAAAGCCGCAACTCGTCGCGGAGGTGTCTTTCGGGGAATGGACGCGTGCCGGGATTATCCGCCACGCGGTGTTCCACGGGTTGCGCACCGACAAACCGGCAAGTGCGATAGTCCGGGAAAAACCCACAGACACCGAACCGGTGGCCAAGCCCGGCCGCGCTGCGGCCGCAAACCGGTCTCACGCGCTGAATTCTTCCCTGCGGGTCACGCATCCTGAACGCGTGATCGACCCCAGCACGGGGACGACCAAGATCGAACTGGTCCATTATTACGGCCTGGTGGGCGAGCTCATGATGGAACATCTGAAGGGCCGCCCTGTTTCGCTGGTGCGGGCACCGAGCGGCGTAGACGGGCAGTTGTTTTTCCAGAAGCACGCCGAGACGGAAAAATTGCCCGGCATCCGGCAGCTCGACCCGGCGTTGTTCCCAAGCCATCCGCCCTTGCTCGAGATCACGGACAAGCAGGGGATCCTGTCCGCGGCGCAGTGGAATGTCGTCGAATTCCACACGCTCAATACGGGCACGAAATCGCTGGAGCAACCCAATCGCATGATTTTCGACCTCGACCCGGGCGAGGGTGTCGCATGGGACAAGGTGCGCGACGCGGCCAGCCTCGTGCGCTCTTTTCTGCAGGAACTCGGCCTGCCGGCGTTCCTCAAGACCAGCGGGGGCAAGGGATTGCATGTCGTCGTGCCGTTGCGGGAGTCGCGTGACTGGGACACAGTGAAGGGCTTCTCGCAGGCTGTCGTCATTCATCTGGCCAAGACCATTCCGCAGCGGTTCGTGGCCAAGAGCGGCCCGAAGAACCGCGTCGGAAAAATTTTCATCGACTATCTGCGCAACGGCGTCGGTGCGACGACCGCATGCGGCTGGTCGGCTCGCGCGCGACCCGGACTGGGCATCTCGGTACCGGTGGCGTGGGAGGAACTTGCGTCTCTCAAAGGCGGGGATCACTGGACCGTGCGTACAGTGCATGCGCGCCTGGACGAAGGTAACCGTGCGTGGGCCGATTACGCCCGATCCGCCTGCCGCCTGACTGTCGCCATGAAAGTACTGAATTACCGCGCCGGCGCGCCGGCATAGCGGCTTTGCGTTCCAACTCCAGGAGACTTGCATGCCACGTGCCATCTGGAAAGGGGCCATCACCTTCGGCCTCGTCAACGTAACGGTTGCGCTGTATCCGGCCTCGCAGGAAGGCGGGATCGATTTCGATTGGCTCGACAAGCGCTCGATGGACCCGGTGGGCTACAAGCGCATCAATAAGCGCACGGGCAAGGAGATCGAGGGCGACGACATCGTCAAGGGGATCAAGCAGGACGACGGCGACTACGTAGTCCTGAGCGATGAGCAGATCAAGGCCGCGTATCCGAAAGCCACGCAGACGATCGAAATCGAATCCTTCGTCAAGGCCGCAGAGATCGCTTTCGTGCTGCTGGAGAAACCCTATTATCTCGAGCCCACGGGCAAGGGTGCCGACAAAGTGTATGCGCTTTTGCGTGAGTCGATGCGCCAGGCGGGAGTCATCGGCATTGGGCGAATCGTCATGCATACCAAGGAACACCTGGCGGCGCTGATCCCTTCGGGGCCGGCCCTGATCCTGAACACGATTCGCTGGCCGAGCGAGATCCGCCCGGTGAGCGAACTGAAGCTGCCAGCCGACGGGAAAGCCGCAGCCAACCTTAAGCCCGCCGAATTGAAGATGGCGGCACAACTCATCGGCGACATGACGGGCCGATGGAGGCCGGAGGACTACAGCGAGAACTTCAGCGCCGCCGTGAACAAGCTCGTGAACCGCAAGATCAAGGCCGGAGAAACCGAGTCGGTGACGCCGGTCGAAGAAGGTTCGAAGGACGAACGCTCCTCCAACGTGATCGACCTGACTGAACTGCTGGCCAAGAGTCTCAAGCGGAAGACGCACAGGCCCGGCAAGCCACCGCTATCTGCCAAGCCCAAGACCGCCGCGACTTCGAAGAAAACGGTTGCCAAGCTCCCGGTTCGCAAGCGGGCGTGATCGGAACTGCCGAAAGCGCGACGGGATGCCTACGTTCGCATGCGCCGGGCCACGCCTGCCAGCGCAATGGCGAGTGCAGCGCTTCCAAGCGTCTTGACCAGCTGCGGATGTTCGGCATAAAAGCCGCCAATCTTGTCGAGAACGCCGGGGTCATGCTGTTCCGCCTGCGTGGCGATCTCCTGCACCTGGGCCGCGGTGACCTGCGACGCTTGCTGCGGCGTTACCTGGGGACCGCTGGCGGGTGCTGACGCCGACATCTTGGAGAGAATGCCGCCGCCGATTGCCGCCAAAACCCCCGGTCCGATCGAACGCAGTAACTGGTTCAAGACTCCCGCCTGCTGCTGCGGGTCTGACTTGCCGTACATCTGGCCTACCATTTCTCCGAACGGCGGCGTGCTGTCGGCCCGGAAGGCATCGGCCACGCTGGGCCCCAATATGTCGGGGGGAGCCGCACGCGCGACCTCATCAAAATGGTCGTGGGCAGAGTCCGGGTTGGTTGTTGTGTCATTGCCAGTGTATCGCTGCAGAATGTCCATCAGTCCCATCGCAGTCTCCTCTTTGGTGCTGGATTGATTACGCGCGGCGCACGCAGCGACCTAGGCCTGCGAATTGCGCCTGACGAGGTGATAGATCACCAGCAGAACGATCGCGCCGACCAATGAACCAATGAAGCCGGCAGGCTCGCCCGGGTTGTACATCCCGAGCGCCTTGCCGGCGAACGTGGCAAGCAGCGATCCTGCGATGCCGATCGCGGCCGTAATGAAGAAACCGGTCGGGTCGCGGCCTGGCGTCAACATCTTGGCCAGCAGTCCGACGACGAATCCGATGAGAATGGTCCAGATGATGCCCATTGCATTACCTCCGTTTGACTAAGAAATTGGGGTTGGCGTTTTCGCCGTGCTGGCGTGGAAGTGCGACGTTCGTTTCTGCCATGCCGCGTTCACCTGCTGCATTACATATGCCAGGACTTGCGTCCTGTGCCGCGAGAGAAATGCGCGCACGACACCCGGAACGGCTGCCCTCGCAGCTGATCCCGCGCCTGCGGGATTGGATTCGATGGACGGACGACGCCAGCGTGTAAACCAAAGCGCCGAAATGCCTGTCGCGACGGCGACAAACAGCAATGTCGACGGCCGCGTCATGACTGCACGAACGGCTGATCGAGTTCGATCGACACTGTGCCGCACGTTGCGCCTGGATTGCATCAAGCGCAGTTCCACTGCATTGATTTCCGCCGAGGTGGGTGTTCGCATCATGGAGCGGGTGACCTGACCATGGATGCGGTTGCCAGCTGCCGTCGCGTCGCCGCGAAAAGAAGGTGACGGCTCAGGCCGATGCACCAGTAAAGCATTCCGGCACCGGCAAGGAGATTGACTGCCGCCACCACAATTACCGCGGCGACCGGTAGCATCCCAAGTGAAACAGCGTACATCGCAACCGCCGCCATCAGGCCCGTCCATGCGGTCACGATGAAGATCGCTGCCACCAACCCGCCTGCGAACATCCAAACCAGGGTAAGTCCGGCGCGACGACCTTCAAGTGATACCAATTCGAGAAACTGGGACAGCGCGTCGCGTGCGAACAAGAACACCTTCGCCAACTCGTCGAATACACCCGCAGCGGGGAGGGGCGTGGCCCCGCGAGGAACGTCCGTTTGCGAATCTGCCTCCACTACCCGCCCCCCCAGATGCTGCTGTTGATCTAGCTGCGAATCATGCGGCTGATCAGGAAGCCCGCGAGAACGGCCACACCCACGGACATGAGGGGATTTGCCGCAATGTAGGCCGAGGTGTCATTGACCAGTTTCTTCTGTGTGGCATTCAGACTTTCGCCCTTTTCGCCAAGCCATTCGGCAGCCGGGGCGGCTGAGGCAGCGGCCTTGTCAACCGCGTTGTGCGCCATGGCCGCAACCTGGTCGATGGCCGGCTTGGCCTTGCGCGCTGCGGCGTCCGCGGCCTCGGCCACGGTATTGACGGCGGCGTGGGCGCCTGCCGTTGTCTTGTTCAGCACGCCGTCGCTGTTCGACGAATTGCCCAGGGTATTGGGAACATTTCCAAACGTCGTATTTTCCATGGGACTCTCCAGTTTAGGACTAACGATTTCCGGCGAAGGCAAAAGTCGCGGTCACCAGGTTGGACTTCGCTTTTTCCGTTGTTGAAAACAAGATAATCTGCCGGCGCTTGACCGTCTGTACGCTGACGCACCATGACGTGCGCGGGCGGTGCGCTTACAGCGGCAGGCGCACGAGCAGCGATGAGTGTTTGTGTCGGCCTGCAGGTCAATTCGCCGAACTGGTGGCGGCTATGCGACGCAACTTGCTTTCGACACGCGGCTGCGCTGGATGCAGGTAGTCGACTTCGGTTTTCACGACCTCGTAACATTCGCAAACCCGCTCTTCGAGTCCGGGGCGATCCAGCACCGTTACGCAGCCGCGCCGATAACTGATCAATCCCGCTGCGGCCAGATTGCCGGACGCCCCGGTAACCCCCTCGCGACGCACCCCCAGCAAATTGGACATGCGTTCATGGGTCAGGCTCAAACGGTTGGAGGCCCAACGATCCATGCACGCCAACAACAAGCGGCACACCTGCTGGTCGACGCTGTGGAATCGATTGCAGGCGGCGGACTGTGCAATCTGCGTAATGAACGATTGCGCATAACGCAGCAGCAACTGGCGCAGCGGAGCGTCATTTTGTGCGGCAGTTTGCAGGTCCCTGGCTCGTATGCGAAAGCCATGACCGGCGCTCTGCACGACGGCTCGACTGTTGGTGATGACCGCACCACCCATGAGGAGGGCGATCCCTGCCACCCCGTCGTTGCCGATGACCGCGACCTCGGGCGACGCCCCATCAAGCATGGGCGTGAGGACGGAGACGATGCTGGAGGTCGGGAAATACGCGTACTCGAGTGGCGTGCCTGCTTCGGAGAGGGCCATGCCTCGCGGCAGTGCCACCAGTTCCAACTGAGGCGCCAAGCGCTCGTAGGACTGTGTGGGAAGGGCGGCGAGCAGGCGGTTTTGCTTGGGCGTACGGATCATGAAAACCTCTCGTTTCCCCAAGCTAAGTTGCGCCCTCCTGCCGCGTCTGTTCGGCAGGCAACATAGGCAATTCGGGAACAGGACGGGAGGACAAAGAAATCCGCGTTTTGGGCGAATGCAAGCGAGGAAGGTCTGGAGGCGGAGGTCGGAATCGAACCGGCGTAGACGGCTTTGCAGGCCGCTGCATGACCACTCTGCCACCCCGCCTGGGGTCACACCCGGTGCCGAAAAATTCGCCGGTCGGGCAAACAGGAAGGGAGAGCCGGCGGGCCACTACGGGACCAATCGCGGGCTCTCCCTCGGAAATTCTGGAGCGGGAAAGGAGTCTCGAACTCCCGACCTCAACCTTGGCAAGGTTGCGCTCTACCAACTGAGCTATTCCCGCGCAGTAATGTGTTGCCGTACAGCAATACAGTACAGCCTTGAATTATAGCGGAAAACCTGTCCTTGTCAAAATCCGGCTGGATCAGGCGATGACCGTGGCCATGGCCTTGGCGACGCCATCGATATTGCGGGAATTTAGCGCCGCGACGCAGATACGTCCCGTATCGAGCGCATAGATGGAGAATTCGTCACGCAGCCGGTGCACCTGTGCCTTGGTCAGGCCTGAGTACGAGAACATGCCACGTTGCTGCAGCACGAACTGGAAATCGGACTTCGGCGCCCGTTCCAGCAACTTGGCGACGAGCTCGCGGCGCATCACGCGGATGCGCTCGCGCATCGTGGTGAGCTCCGCTTCCCACAGCGCGCGAAGCTCCGGCGAACCCAGCACCATGGCCACCAGCTGGCCGCCGTGAGTTGGCGGATTGGAATAGTTGGCGCGGACCACACGTTTGAGTTGCGACAGGATGCGCGCGGCCTCGTCGCGATCGCCGGCCACGACGCTCAGCGCGCCAACGCGTTCGCCATAAAGCGAGAACGACTTCGAGAACGAGCTCGACACGAACAGCGGACCCGGAGTCGCGGCAAAGCGGCGCACGACGGTGCCATCCTGCTCGATACCGTCGGCGAAGCCCTGGTAAGCCATATCGAGGAATGGCACCAGCCCGCGCCCGCGTACGACGTCGATGATTTCAGTCCATTGCGCATCGGTGGGATCGACGCCGGTGGGATTGTGGCAACACGCGTGCAAGACCACGATGGATCCGCGCGGCACTTTCTGTAACGAAGCCAGCATTTCCGCGAACTGGAGGCCGTGGGTGGCCGTGCCGTAGTACGCGTAGTCGTTCACCACGAAGCCGGCACCTTCGAACAGCGCGCGATGGTTCTCCCAGCTCGGCGTGCTGATGTAGACCTGTGCCTCCGGAGCAAAGCGGCGCAGGAAGTCGGCGCCGATCTTGAGACCGCCGGTTCCGCCCAGTGCCTGCACCGTAACCGCGCGTCCGGAAGTGACAATCTCGCTGTCGACGCCGAACAGCAGCGCCTTGACCGCAGCGTCGTACGCCGGGATGCCGTCGATGGGCAGGTAGCCGCGCGGCGCGCCCTTGTCGGTCAGTTCACGTTCAGCGCGTTTCACGCATTCGAGCAGCGGCAGCTTGCCATTGTCGTCGTAATAGACGCCCACGCCGAGGTTGACCTTGTGCGGTTTTGGATCCGCGGCGAACGCCTCGTTGATGCCGAGGATTGGATCGCGGGGGGCCAATTCAATGGCGGCAAACAGTGACGACGTGTGGGGAGCGTTCATGGCAGGGCGTTCGTGGCTGGCGCTTGTGGCAGAAATTGGATGCGGGGAAGCGCCATTTTACTCCATGCCGGTCATGCGAAATTCAGCACCCGCACGACGCTCCAGAGCGCGGCGACCCACACCACAGCCAACGCGATGAACGAGATGGTGAAGCCCGGGCCACGCTTTTTTTCATCAGCCCAGTATCCGAAGGCGAACAGGATGCGGCCGACGATCCAGACTGCGCACGCGATGGCCGCCCAGCGCGGGTTGCCGTACCACGCGTAAATCCACATCGCCGGCAGAAACGCAGCGAATTGCTCCAGCGTGTTCATCTGGACGCGAACCGCCCTTTCGACAGCGGGATGCCCGGTCATCGCAGGCGCATGGATATTGTATTTGACCCGGGCACGCCCCACTTGGAATGCAGTGACGATGTACCAGAGTACTGCCAACAACGTCATCAAGGCAGGCAGGGCCAACGGCATGGTGATTCCTTCGCGGGTTTGTGGAGGCTCGACTTTCGCCGGGCGCAAGGCTAACGTGATGGCGTCCCTTAAGCAATTGCTGCTCATTTCATTCAAGGTTTCATGGCCCGCTCCAACGCCGCAATTCCCATCGACGCTCCCAAGCTGCCGCCAGTCACCGCACTGAAGGTTCTTGCGCGGGTCTGGCGCTTCGTGCGGCCCTATCGCAAGCAGGTGATACTCGCCGGCATCGCGTTGCTGTTCGCGGCGGCCTCGGTGCTCGCGGTCGGCCAGGGCCTGAAGTTCGTCATCGATCGCGGCTTTGCCGCGGGCAATGCGGCCGATCTGGACCGCGCGCTGGCGATGATGCTGGTGGTGGTGGTGGTCCTCGCCGCGGCGACGTACACGCGCTTCTACTACGTGTCGTGGCTGGGGGAGCGCGTTACGGCCGACCTGCGGCGCGCGGTGTTCGACCATCTGTTATCGCTGCCGCCGGGGTACTTCGAGGTGATGCGCACAGGCGAAGTCATCTCGCGCCTCACCAACGACACCACGATGCTGGAAACGGTGATCGGCTCGAGCGCGTCAATGGCAGTGCGCAACCTGCTGCTGATGATCGGCGGTCTGGTGATGCTGGCGCTGACCAGCGCCAAGCTGACCATGATGGTGTTGGTCGGCGTGCCGCTGACCGTGGTGCCGATCATCCTGTTCGGCCGCCGCGTGCGCAAGCTGGCGCGCGCAAGCCAGGACCGCGTCGGTGACGTCGGCGCCTATGTCGACGAAGCGCTGCACGAGATCCGCACCGTGCAGGCGTATGGTCATGAGGGCGAGGACCGGCGACAGTTCGGCGCGCGCGTCGAAAGCGCGTTCGCCACGGCGCGGCAGCGCATCCGGCAGCGCGCATTCCTGGTCGCGACGGTGATCCTGCTGGTGTTCGGCGCCGTGGGCGTCATCCTGTGGATCGGCGGCCACGACGTCCTCGCCGGCCGCATCAGCGCTGGGCAGCTGTCGGCGTTCGTGTTCTACGCGGTGATCGTCGCCGGTGCGGTGGGGACGATCAGCGAGGTCATCGGCGACTTGCAACGCGCCGCGGGCGCGACCGAGCGGCTGTTCGAATTGCTCGAGGTGGACGCCGGCATCCGCGCGCCGGCGCATCCTGCGCCGCTGCCATCGCCGGCGCGAGGTACGGTCGCATTTCGCGACGTCACCTTTCACTACCCGTCGCGGCTCGACACGGCGGCGCTGGCCGACTTTTCGCTGGACGTCGCGGCAGGGGAAAAGGTGGCTTTGGTCGGACCGTCCGGCGCGGGCAAGACCACGGTGTTCCAGTTGCTGCTGCGCTTCTACGATCCGCAGCAGGGCTCGGTCACGATCGACGGCGTCGATTTGCGAGCCGCCGACCCGGCCGCGGTGCGCGCACATCTGGCGGTCGTGCCGCAGGATCCGGTGATCTTTGCGGCGAGCGTTCTGGAAAACGTCCGCTATGGTCGACCCGACGCAACGGAGGCCGAGGTGCGCGCGGCGTGTGACGCCGCCTACGCTACGGAATTCATCGAGCGCATCCCGGAGGGCTTCAACAGCTATCTGGGCGAACGTGGCGTGCGGCTGTCCGGCGGGCAGCGGCAGCGCATCGCGATCGCGCGCGCCATCCTCGCCGACCGACCGGTGCTGCTGCTGGACGAGGCCACCAGTTCCCTCGACGCGGAAAGCGAGCGGATGGTGCAACTGGCGCTGGAACGACTGATGGCCGGACGCACCGTGCTGATCATCGCGCACCGGCTCGCGACGGTGCGGCACGCCGATCGCATTGCCGTCATCGAGCATGGCCGCATCATCGCCACCGGCACCCATGACGCGCTGACCAAAGGCAATCCTCTCTACGCGCGGCTGGCGGCGCTGCAATTCGGGGCGGCTCGCGGCAGTCCCGGCGATGAGGAGGTCGCACCGGACGGGACAGCGGCAGTACAATGAGGGGGATCTTCATCGTCTACGCGCTACGTCGCGCGCGTTTGCTCCGCTTTGACCGGGAGGTCCGTCATGAACGGCGACATCAAGACATCGATCGATCCCGCTGTTGCTGCGTTCGACTCTGACGGAAACGTGCGCCGAGGTCGGCGGAAGTTCGTGAAGCGCCTGACCGCCCTGACCGGTGCGACAGGCTTGTTCGGCTATGACGTGAGGTTGGCAGTCGCTGAGCCGCCTCCTGAAACGTCCCGGATCCGGTTCGTCCTTGATCCGAGCGTATGCCTGGCACCACAATATCTGGCCGAAGAGCTGCTGCGCATCGAGGGGTTCTCCCAGATCGAGTATGTGCAGGGCGCCAATGATGCCAGTGTGCTGCTGGCCGAAGGCAAGGCCGACTTCACGATGGATGCCGCCCCCACCCTGATCCCGGTGCTCGACAAGGGGGGGCCCGTCGTCGTGCTGGCCGGCATTCACGGTGGCTGTTACGAACTTTTCGGCAACGAGCGCGTCAAGTCATTCCGGGATCTCAAGGGGAAGCGCGTATCCGTTACCGCACTGGGCGGCGGCGAGCATATCTACGTCGCCAGCATGCTGCTGTACGTCGGCATGGATCCGCGCAAGGACATCACTTGGGTCGAGGGAAAGACAGGCGACGGGGCGATGCAGCTGTTCGCTGACGGCAAGGCGGATGCAATCCTGGCCTTTCCTCCTCAGCCTCAGCTGCTTCGGGCAAGAAAGATCGGGCACGTCCTCGTCAATACGTCGCTGGACAAACCCTGGTCCGAGCATTTCTGCTGCATGCTTGCCGGGCATCGTGAGTTCGTGCGCAAGCACCCAGTCGCCACCAAACGGGCGCTGCGTGCGATCCTCAAGGCCACCGATATCTGCGCCCGCGAGCCCGAGCGGGCGGCCCGATACATGGTGCAGAAAGAGTACGAACGCAACTACAACATTGCGCTCGAAGTCGTCAAAGAGGTGTCCTACAACGCTTGGCGGACCTTCGATCCTGACAATACGCTGCGCTTCTACGCGCTGCGCATGTACGAGGTGGGGATGATCAAGTCAACGCCCCAGAAGCTGATCGCGCAAGGCACCGATTGGCGGTACCTCAACGAGCTGAAGCGCGAGCTCAAGGGCTAGGTCGGGCATCAAGGAGGTCGCGCCGGACAGGACAGCGGAAGTACAATGGTCGGTTCCCCGCCGATCCTTATCGCCCTCCTGCCCAAGCCGATGACCACACTGACTTACCCCCATAGTCCCTACGAACTGCACCAGCCCTTCGCGCCCGCTGGCGACCAGCCGGAGGCGATCGAAAAACTGATTGTCGGCCTCACCGACGGGCTGTCGTTCCAGACGCTGCTCGGTGTGACCGGTTCCGGCAAGACGTTCACGATGGCCAATGTCATCGCGCGCACGGGCCGCCCGGCCATCGTCATCGCGCCCAACAAGACGCTCGCGGCGCAACTCTATTCCGAGTTCCGCGAGTTCTTTCCGCACAACGCGGTCGAGTACTTCGTCTCCTACTACGACTATTACCAGCCGGAAGCCTACGTCCCGTCGCGCGATCTCTACATCGAGAAGGATTCGTCGATCAATGAGCACATCGAGCAGATGCGTCTCTCGGCCACCAAGGCCATCCTCGAGCGGCCGGATTGCATCATCGTGGCCACGGTGTCGGCCATTTACGGTATCGGCGACCCGTCCGAATATCACAGCATGATCCTGCACCTGCACCAGGGCGACCAGTTGTCGCAGCGCGACGCCATCAAGCGCCTGACCGAGATGCAGTACACGCGCAACGACGTCGACTTCAAGCGCGGGGTGTTCCGGGTGCGCGGTGACGTGCTCGATATCTTTCCGGCAGAGAACGCCGAAAATGCGATCCGGCTGTCGCTGTTAGACGATGCGGTGGAATCGCTGCAGATGTTCGATCCGCTCACCGGACACCTGAAGCAGAAGGTGGCGCGGTTCACCGTGTTCCCGTCGTCGCATTACGTGACCGGGCGGGCCAAGGTGCTGGGCGCCATCGAGCAGATCAAGGTCGAACTGCACGCGCAGAAGGAATTCTTCGTCGGCCAGATGAAGCTGATCGAGGCGCAGCGCATCGAGCAGCGCACGCGCTTCGACCTGGAAATGATGACCGAAATCGGCTACTGCAAGGGCATCGAGAACTATTCGCGCTACCTTTCGGGACGCAGTGCCGGCGAACCGCCGCCGACGCTCATCGACTACCTGCCGCCCAATTCGCTGATGTTCGTCGACGAAAGCCATGTGACGATCCCGCAGGTTGGCGGCATGTACAAGGGGGACCGCGCGCGCAAGGAGAACCTGGTCAACTACGGATTCAGGCTCCCGTCAGCGCTCGACAACCGGCCACTGCGCTTCGACGAATTCGAGAAGCTGCTGCCGCAGACCGTCTTCGTCTCGGCCACGCCGGCCGACTACGAAAGCAAGCATACGGGGCAGGTGGTCGAGCAGCTGGTGCGGCCAACCGGCCTGGTTGACCCGATCCTGGAAGTACGTCCCGCCGCGACGCAGGTCGATGATCTATTGTCGGAAATCCGTCTGCGCGTCGAACGCAACGAGCGGGTGCTGGTGACCACGCTGACCAAGCGCATGTCCGAGGACCTGACCGACTATCTTGCGGAACACGGCGTCAAGGTGCGCTACCTGCACTCGGACATCGAGACGGTCGAGCGCGTGGAGATCATCCGCGACCTGCGGCTGGGCGAATTCGACGTCGTGGTCGGCATCAACCTGCTGCGCGAGGGCCTCGATATTCCCGAAGTGTCGCTGGTGGCGATTCTCGACGCCGACAAGGAAGGCTTCCTGCGCTCAGGACGGTCGCTGATCCAGACCATCGGCCGCGCCGCGCGGCACATCAACGGCATGGCAATCCTCTACGGCGACGTGATGACCGCTTCGATGAAGACCGCGATCGGCGAAACGGATCGTCGCCGGACCAAGCAACTCGAGTGGAACGAAAAGATGGGCATCACGCCGATCGGCGTGCAAAAGCGCATCAAGGACATCATCGAGGGCGCGTACGATCCGGATGAAGCAAAGAAGGAACAGCGCGCGGCGCAGGCCAAGGCCAAGTACGAGGCGATGCCCGAAAAGGACATGCTGAAGGAATTGAAGCTCCTGGAAAAGCAGATGCTCGAAGCGGCGCGCAATCTCGAGTTCGAAAAGGCTGCCGAGTTGCGCGATCGCCTGTACCACCTCAAAGAGCAGATGTTCGGCGTGCAATTGCCGGTCGAGACCTGACGGTGAACGTGGCCAAGACCGGCATCCTGTTCGTCTGCATGGGCAATATTTGTAGATCGCCCACGGCGGAAGGCGTCTTCCGCATGATGGCGGCTCGCGCGGGAATCGTCGGGCGCATACGCATCGATTCCGCGGGGACGCATGATTTCTATACCGGCGGTCCGCCGGACTGGCGTGCCACGCAGGCGGCGGCACAGCGCGGCTATGATCTGGCGCCGCTGCGCGCGCGGCAAGTCGAGGCCGCCGATTTCGCGCGCGTCGACCGCATCTACGCGATGGATTGGATGAACCTCGCGTGGCTGGAGGATCTGCGCCCACCCGACCATCGCGGCGAACTCCGTCTCTTTCTCGATCTCGCGCCGGAACTTGGTGTGCGCGAAGTTCCCGATCCCTACGATGGTGGACCGGAAGGCTTCGAGCGCGTGCTGGACCTGATCGAGCGCGCGAGCGACGCGCTGGTGGCTGACCTGGGCCGCAACGCCTTCCGCTAATCGCCGGAGACTGCCGGCAAGGGTCCGACGTTGTGCGCGTGGCGTCGTCGCGTGCGCAGCCACATGATCAATCCGGTGGCCATCAGCAACGGTGGCAGCAGGCCGCCCAGGAAAACCGCAAAGCGCCAGGGCAAACCGAACGCGCTGCCTTCATGCAGCATGCGCTGCCATACCAGGAACACGTCGCCGCCGCCGCGCGACGCGCGATCGACGCTGAACAGCACGGCACGCGAGCGCGGATCGATGTAGACCACGGTGTTGGTCCTGGCCGACGTATCGCCGGCTTCGCGCAGGTTGATGCGATACACGCCCCGCGGTCCCGCCGGCAATCCCAGCCCGGTCACGTTGGCGGCAGCAAACTGTTGCTTCGCGATCGTCGCGGCCTCGTCGGGGCCGATGGTCTCGCCGCCGCCGGCGATACCCTGCAAGGTTCGCGGTGACGGCGAAACGCTGCCGAATGTCGCCACCACTGCGCGCCCGGCATCCTGGTAGGCCAGGAAAATACCCGTGAAGGACAGCAGCGCCAGGACCACCGCGCCCCAGATCCCGAACGTGTAGTGCAAGTTGCGATGGAGCGCGAAACCGCGTCGGAACCCGAACGCGCGCACCCGCAGTCCACCGGCCGGCCACCACAGGTAGATGCCGCTCAGCGACGAGATCAGCATGGCGATGCCGACCGCGCCGACGACTTCGCGGCCCTTGAATTCGCGCAGCGTCAGCGATTCGTGAAAGCTGTGCAGCCAACCCAGCCCGTCGCGTCCGGTGGCGGTGTCGAGCACGCGACCGGTCGCCGGGTCGAGGTACGCGCGCTGGAACGGTCCGGCATCGACGCGGGCGAAAACCATGACGGGTCCGGCTTCCTGATCAGGCAGGCGAATGCCGGTGGCCCGTGCGCCGTCGCCGAGCGCCTGTTCCGCGCGTTGCGCATAGTCGGCATACGGCAAGGCCACCGCCGGGCTGGAACTCGCATACCGCTGTGGATTGATCTGCGCATCGATTTCGTGGTCGTAGACAAGGATGCTGCCGGACACGCCGATCAGCGCACCCACGGTGCCGAGCGTGAGGCCGAGCCACAGGTGAACCTGGACCCAGAACGCGCGGAAGGAGAATCGCCTGGCAGTCGTCATGCGTTGCAGCCGTTCATGGCTCCGCCCACATGCGAAGCAGGTTGTGATACGAACCGGTGAGCGAAAGCAACGCCTCGTTGCCCGGCATGTCCTGCGTCAGGCGCACGAGCGCCATGTCGAGGTCGAACAGCAATGCTCGCTGCGCGTCGTCGCGCACCAGGCTCTGGACCCAGAAAAACGAAGCGATGCGCGCGCCGCGGGTGACCGGTGTCACGCGGTGGACGCTCGATGCCGGATAGAGGACAAGGTCGCCCGCCGGCAGCTTGACGCTGTGCGTTCCGTACGTGTCGTCAACCTGTAATTCGCCGCCATCATATTCATCGGGGGACGAGAGGAACAGCGTCGCCGAAACGTCGGTCCGTATCTTCATGCCGGTACCCGGCACCAGTCGGACCGCACCATCGACGTGGCGTCCGAAATGCATGCCGCCGTCTGCCTCATAGCGATTGAACATCGGCGGATACACGATGCCCGGCAACGAAGCGCTCAGGAACAACGGATGCCTTTCGAGCGCGCCCAGGATGATGGCGCCCAGCTCGTGCGCGACAGGTGCATCCTCCTCGATCTGCAAATTGCGCTTGACCTGCGCGCCCTGGTGTCCGGCGGTGGCGCGACCGTCGACCCAGGCACTGCCCGCACCGGCAAGCCGGCGGCGCAACAGTTGCACTTGATCGGCGGTCAGCACCTCCGGTATGCGTATCAGCATGGATGTCGCATCGTGTTGGAAGTCAGTAGAACTTGTAGGTGAAGGTCAGCATCGCCTGCAAGTCGGTCCCGGGCACCGAACGTCCGCGATCGGAAGGAATGAGCGCGTCGTAGTTGAGGCGGTTGGTCAGGTTGAAGACGTTGAGCTGCGCCCCCCACGTGGGCCGCTGGTAGCCCACCATCGCGTCCCAGCGGAAATAGTCGGGCACCTTGACCGCGTTGTTGTTGGATGCGTAGCGGTCCGACATATAGGCGACGCCGGTGCCGGCCTGCCACGATGGCGCGAAGTCCCAGGTGGTCCATAGCGACGCGCTGTTTTCCGGTGTGTTCGCGGGGACCTTGCCCTGCGTGCCATCGAGCGCAGAGGCCTTGACGATCTCCGCATCGAGGTACGTGTAGCCGCCGAAAACCTGCCAGTTTTTCGCGAGTCGGCCGGCCACCGACGCCTGGAAGCCACGCACGCGGACATTGCCGGTCAGTTCGTAGACACCGGTGGAAATCTGCGAACGCGTATTGTCCTTCTCGATCTGGAAAAGGGCCGAAGTCACGGACAGGTCGCCGCCCAGCAGGTCCCACTTGGCGCCGATTTCATATTGCTTGCTGGTCTCCGGGTCCAGGCTTTGCTGGCCATTGGTCAGCGCCAGCGTTTCCAGCGACGGATTGAACGACGTTCCGTACGAAACGTAGTACGACGAGAGTTCGGTCGGCTGGAAGATCACGCCGGCGCGTACGCTCGTGAAGCCGATGCTCTGGCTGGCGGACGCCGGCAGGTTGATCGAGTTGGTGAGGCTCGCGTTGTAGCGGTCGTAACGTACGCCGGCGACCACCCTCCAGTATTCCCCGAACGACATCGTGTCGTTGATGTACGGTGCGACGTCGGTGGCGCTCGCTTGCACGAGATTGGTGGTGACCGCCGGGATACCCGCGGCCGGGTCGTTGGCAGGGTCGACCAGCGACAACACGCGGAAATAGGTGAGGCCCGAGTTGTTGCGCGAGTAGTTCTGCGTATTGTTGGTGTCACGGCCCAGTTCAAGACCGGCGATCAGCAGATGCTTCACCGGGCCGGTGGAGAACTCGGTGATCAAGTCGGTCTGGTTGTAGATCGACGTGTCCGTGATTTCGCGGTCATGGCTGCCCAGGCCGACATTCAGCGAGGCGAGCGGCAGCGATGTCGTGTTGCCGAGGTTGGTTGCGGGAAACGGCGTGTAGACGCCATTTGCCACCGTCCCGACATTGTTGGGCCCGGACTCGCGCGCGTCGATCGAATAGTTGGAGTACTGCGTCTGGTTGCGCAGCCTGACGGTCGGCGTGAAGGTGTGCGTGATCGTCGCGTTGAGGTTGTAGACATCCTGGAGGGTGCGGTCGTCGGTGGCGCCATAGAAATTCTTGCGGTTGACGCTGGCCGGTGCGCCGTTGACCGGGGGCAGTCCGTAGTCCGGCATGTCGTCGTAGTGAGTGAGCAGCGCGTTCAGCGTGACCTCGGTCGGGGTGCCGATGCCGAAGCGGATCGACGGCGCAATGCCGTAGTCCTGGTTCTTCATGACGTCGCGCGTCGAATGCACGTCCTGCCCCATGGCGGTGACACGGTACGCCGACGTGGCGTCGATCTGCTGGTTGAAGTCGACGGTTCCGCGCACCGACGACTGCGTTCCCACGCTCAGCGTCGCGGTGCCGAAGTTGGCAAGCGACGGCAACTTGCTTGCCTGGTTGATGATGCCGCCGGTCGAGCCGCGTCCGAACAGCATCGACGACGGCCCCTGCAATACCTCGACCGCGTCGAGCGAGAATACGTCGCGATAGTACTGGCCGCGGTCGCGCATGCCGTCGAGGTAGAGATCGGTACGCGCCGAGAAGCCGCGCAGGTTGAAGTTATTGCCGATGCTGCCACCTTCGGCTGCGCCCATGGTGATGCCGGGTACGTTGCGCAGCGCGTCGCCCAGGCTGGTCGCTCCCTGCGCCTGCATCAGCGCGCTGTTGACGACAGTGACCGATTGCGGGATGTCGCGTATCGGCAGCGGAACCCCGCCACCAACGCTTGAGGTGCCGGCGGCGTAGTCGTCGTTCACGGCACCGCTCTTGACGTTGACCTCCGGCAGCGTGGTTTCACCGGATGTCTGCGCCATCGCGTGGGGCGCAACCAGCGCCATGCCTGCGAACATGGCCGCTGCCAGCGGCTTCATTCGAAAATTTCCTGCGCCCATCAAATGCTCCCAGTGAGTAGTCGTTGTGAAACGCTGCGGCTACCTGGCTTCGGGCTGGGTGGCAGAAAGATGCGGGTTGGGTCGGATACGACAGCAAGCGTCAACGCTCGAGGGAGAAAGTGATCGGCACCAGCACCCACGCCGACACGGCCTGATCACCCTGCCGCGCAGACACGAATCGCCAGTGCTTCACGGTGTCGATGGCGGCCTGGTCGAGGCGCGTCGATCCGCTGCTGGTGCGCAATTCGACGGTCTCCGCCATGCCATGCGCCGTGACCAGCACGCGCAACATGACGCGACCCTGTTCGTGGCTTCGGCGGGACAGCGGCGGGTAGACCGGCGCCGGATTGTCCAGGTACGCGGCATTGAAATTGGGCGGGATCACCGGCAGCGGCGTGACTGGACCCGGCGTCACCACTTCAGGCACGGCCTTGATGACATCGGGAGCAATCGCCTGGAAATTGGCCGGCGCGGGCACGTCCACCAGCGGTACAGGAACCGGCGCGACCTGCTGCGGGACGGGCTTTGCGTTGGGACGTTGTGGCAGCGGCTTTGGCGGCTCTGGTGGTTTCACGATGACCGACGGGCTGATCAGGCTCACGATGATCGGTGCGGCATTGCGCATGGCCTTGCGCACCGGCGCATAACTCAGCAGCGCCGTGATCAGCACGGCGTGCAACACGAACGTGACCGCCAGGCCGACACCCCGCGAATTCAACTCGACCAATGGACGAACAGCCAGCAATTCCGATGCCTCAATTCAAGTCAATGGGCCCGGCTGGCTTCGCGCTTGGGGCCTCGCGTGGCTGGCTTGGATTGGGGGGCGCGGCCAGGCCGCTGTTCATTACGCCGTCAGGATCAATTTCCCGTTCTGCGTGATGCGCAGCTGGTATTGCCGTCCGTTGTGCTCGATGACAATTTCGCTGGCGCCCCGGAACAGCTCGTCGCTGCGCACACGCTGCGACGAAGTTATTTTTGCCGGCGCGAGGTCGCTTGCGGCAAGGGCGGGCACGGATTGCGTATCGTCATGCATTTACAAATGATAACGATTCGCATTACGAATGTAAAGTGTTGGATACCGGCCCACCTGCGCAGTCTCAGAAGATGCCGGCGGCAATGCCCGCAGCCAACGTCGCACCCACTTGCCCACATTGCACGAGAACGTCCGCCGGGATTGTGGATGACCGCGCGGTGACGCCGCTCTTGTGGATCAAGCCCGGGTGCACCTTGTGGAGCCGCAGGCCGGTGGCGATGCGGTCCGTCTGGAACATGGCACCCGTACCGTCGGTGCCCGCGCAGACCAGTATGCTGTAGGGCTTGCCGGCAACCTGGTTCTCGCACGGGTAGTACACACGTTCCAGGAAATCCTTGGTCATACCCGACAGCGATCCGAAATTCTCGGAGGTCGCGAGCAGGAGCCCGTCGCAGGCCAGCAGGTCCGCCACACCGGCGTCGCTTGCGCGCAGGTAGATGACGTCGACATCGCCTGTTGCCATTGCGCCGTCACGCGCCGCCGCAGCCATTTGCGCGGTGCCGCCGAATTGGGAATGCCAGACGATCAGCAATTTCTTCATGGCGCGGATCAGCGTCGAAAAAAAAGGGGCGGACGCGAACGCCCACCCCTTGCTGTTGCCATTGCCATTGCGCGCGGTCGGTCAGTTGGCCGGCGGTGAATCCTTGCGCGTCTCGATGATCTCGAGCGGCTCGCTCGCGACTTCTGCCCGCGGCGGACGCACGCGCTTGGGACGCGGCGACTCCGAGGTGGTGTCGCTGGCCGCAGGCGCGGCGAATCGGGTTTCCACCAGTTCCAATCCGGACTCCGGCGGCAGTGTCATTGCCACCGGTGGCACGATCGGCTGCGGTGCCCGTACGGGTTCCACGCGCGCAACGACCGGCGCAGGTTCCACCGGCACATCTGCGAACAGCTGTGCGGTCGTGGCCATGGGCAACTCGCGGACGTCGGCAACCGGAACATGGGCTGGTGCATCGGTCGCTTCGCGCGGGGCGCGAGGCTCGCGTTGTTCACGCGGCTCACGTTGCTCCCGCTGCTCACGCGCTTCGCGCGGCGGGCGGGGTTCGCGCGGCGGACGCGGTTCGCGCGGGGCGCGCGCTTCCTGCACCACCGGCTGCTGCCCGTCATCGGAAGTCATGGACTCGCTTGCTGCCACCATCGACAGCGCGTCGACGACGCTCGGTGCATTGTCACCGGATGCGTCACCATTTTCATCGGGCGCTGCTGCCTGGTCCGGACGATCGCCACCGCGACCGCGACGGCCGCGACGACGTCGATTGCCCTCACGGGCCTCGCCGCCTGCGTCATTCTGCGGCGGTGCGCCGGACACGTTCTCCGGAATGATTGCGTCATCGACGATCGGCGCTGCTTCACCGCGTGGTTCACGCGGCGGCTTGGGTTCACGCGGCTCACGCGGCGGACGATTGCCGTCGCGACGCGCTTCGCCTTGCGGCTTGGCTTCACGCGGCGGACGGGCGCCGTCGCCCCTCGGTTCGCCCCGGGTTTCGCCACGGGTCTCTCCCCGCGCCTCGTTGGGCGTGCCGCTGCGCTTGTCGCCACGTTGCTCCCCGCGTTGTTCATTTCGCTCACCGCCACGTCCATCGCGACGATTGCGCGAGTCACCTTGGCTGCCATCGCGCTGTTCGCCACCGCGGCGGTTGTCGCTGCGGCCCTCATTGCGACCCTCACTTCGGTTATCACCTCGCTTGCGGTCACGACTGTCGCCGCTGCGGCCATCGCGACGTCCATCGCGGGACCGATCGTTGCCCCGGTCGTCGCTGCGGCTGTCGCGGCGCGCAGGTGTTGCGGGTGCCGCTGCCGGCGCTTCCGGTTTGACGCTGAACCAGCTCATCATGCGCGTCAGCCATGAACCTTCGCTGGCGGCAACGGTTGCGGTCGCCGAAGCTACCGGACGCTCAACAGGCACGGGTGCCGGTTGCGCCGGCGTGATGCCCTTGACCATGGCCTCCTGCCGCGGCGGCGCCGTGGCTTCGTCCTTCTTCTGGCGTGCCAGGTCGACCTGCTCGGGCTGCTTCACCATGTCGAACGACAGGGGCAGCGGCTCGCTGTGGTTCAGGTCCTCGTGCTTCAGGCGTTCGACGCTGTAGTTGGGCGTTTCGAGGTGGCGGTTGGGCACGAGCAGCACGTTCACCTTGAAGCGCGTCTCGATCGTCAGCACGTCCGTACGCTTTTCGTTCAGCAGGAACGTCGCGACGTCCACGGGCATCTGCGCGACGACTTGCGCCGTGTTTTCCTTCATCGCCTCCTCCTGGATGATGCGGAGGATGTGCAGCGCGGTCGATTCAGCGCCGCGGATGTGGCCGATGCCGTGGCAACGCGGGCAGGGGATATGCGCCGATTCAGCCAGCGCAGGACGCAGTCGCTGACGCGAAAGTTCCATCAAGCCGAAGCGCGAGATCTTGCCCAGTTGCACGCGGGCGCGATCGTACTTGAGCGCGTCGCGCAGCCGGTTTTCGACTTCGCGCTGGTTCTTGGTGCTTTCCATGTCGATGAAGTCGATCACGATGAGTCCACCCAGGTCACGCAACCGGAGCTGGCGCGCAATTTCATCGGCCGCTTCGCAGTTGGTGTTGAACGCGGTGGTCTCGATGTCGCCGCCCTTGGTCGCGCGCGCCGAGTTGACGTCGACGGAAACGAGCGCTTCCGTGTGGTCGATCACGATGGCGCCGCCCGCGGGCAATGCGACTTGCCGCGCGTAGGCGGTTTCGATCTGATGTTCGATCTGGAAGCGCGAGAAGAGCGGAACGTCGTCCTTGTACAACTTGACGCGGTTCACGTTGGCCGGCATCACGTGGCCCATGAACTGCTGCGCCTGTTCGAAGATGGCTTCCGTGTCGATCAGCAGTTCGCCGATGTCCGGGTGGAAGTAGTCGCGAATGGCGCGGATGACCAGGCTGGATTCCTGGTAGATGAGGTAGGCGCCCGACTGCATCTTGGCGGCGTCCTCGACGGCGCGCCACAGCTGCATCAGGTAGTTCAGGTCCCACTGCAGCTCTTCGGTATTGCGACCGATGCCGGCGGTGCGGGCGATGACACTCATGCCCTGCGGGACGTCCAGGCCATTGATGGCGTCGCGCAGTTCGTTGCGCTCTTCGCCTTCGACGCGGCGCGAAACGCCGCCGCCGCGCGGGTTGTTCGGCATCAGCACCAGGTAGCGGCCGGCCAGCGAGATGTAGGTGGTGAGCGCCGCGCCTTTGCTGCCGCGTTCGTCCTTGTCGACCTGGACGATCAGCTCCTGGCCTTCCTTGATCTGGTCCTGGATGCGCGCCTTGCCGGGATCGGCGTCGCGCTCGCGGAAGTACTGGCGGGAGATTTCCTTGAACGGGAGGAATCCGTGCCGCTCGGTGCCGTAGTCGACGAAGCAGGCTTCGAGCGACGGCTCGACGCGGGTGACGACGGCCTTGTAGATGTTGCTCTTGCGTTGTTCCTTGGCGGCGGATTCGATATCGAGGTCGACCAGCTTCTGACCATCGACAATCGCCACCCGGAGTTCCTCCGCTTGGGTGGCATTGAACAGCATGCGTTTCATGGGCTTTCCTAAGGCGCGGTTCGCCTTCGGCAAGCGGGAGGTGCGAAGCAACAACGCCGCGAATTTCTCGCGGCGCGTGAGCGTCTAGCTGACGGCGGTTGCGGGCGAGAACACGGATACAGGCAGCGTGAGCTGCCGGCGGACGAGAGCGGTGCGCGATGGATTGGTGATGTTCGGCATCTTGAGTACCCCGTGGATCACAGGGCAGGACGTCTCTCGTGTCTTGAGGTGTCTTCTGTTCGCAAACAAGCGGAGTTTTCGCTCACCCGGTCTTGGGCCAGCTTGCGCGGGCTTTGCGGAGGGGGCGGTCGGAAACAGTAAATTCTCGCTTCGGGCGCCGCGCATGTAACGCCGCTTCGAACCGGCCACTGCCGGGTGCGGAGACTGCGCTCTTCCTTTACCATCGCTACTTCTTCGGGCTCATTTTGAATAATGATCCCGACCGGTGAGCGACTGAAGCCGGATTGTTCCCGCCACGCTCTTCAGGCCATTTATCCAAGCAACTCAGTTTCGTGTGTAGTTGCCGGCTTGATGGCCAGGAAGCGGTGTCGGGCCCACACGTTGCGCCTTCGAAAATCCTTGGCGGCGGGCCCATCGGGGGGCCGCTCGGGATGAGGGGCGCAAAACGCGCGGTACAACGACAATTATAAGCGAATGAACGAGTTAAGCAAGGATGCTGTCAGCTGGCTCACGGTTGGCGAGGACGCGGTTGGCCAGCGCGTGGATAACTATCTGAGCAAGGTTTTGAAAGGCGTCCCGAAGAGCCATATCTACCGGATTCTGCGCAGCGGCGAGGTCCGCGTGAACAAGGGCCGGGTCGGCCCCGACGCCCGGCTGGCACTGGGCGACGTGGTGCGAGTACCACCCGTCCGAACGGCGGCGCCGGCCAGGTCGGCCCCGGCGGGGGGCTTTGTCCGGGCCGGACCGGAACTGCCTATCCTGTACGAGGACGAGGCGCTGATCGCGCTGGACAAGCCCTCGGGCCTGGCCGTCCATGGCGGCAGTGGCATTGCGCAGGGGTTGATCGAGCAGTTGCGCGCGGCGCGCCCGGAGGCCAAATTTCTCGAACTGGTGCACCGGCTCGACCGCGAGACTTCAGGCATCCTGCTCATCGCCAAGAAGCGCCTGGCACTGGTCGGGCTGCACGAGCAGTTGCGCGAGGGTGCGTTTGCCAAGCGCTATCTCGTCCTGGTGCGAGGCCGCTGGCGCGATGAAAAGCGGCGCGTGCGGCTGTCGCTGCACAAGTATTCGACGCAGGACGGTGAGCGCCGCGTGCGCGTGGAGGAAGACGGGCAGGAAGCCGAGACCATCTTCCACCGGCGGCAGACGTGGTTCGACCGCGATCCGCCGCTGGCGTTGCTCGAGGCCGATTTGAAGACCGGGCGCACGCACCAGATCCGCGTGCACCTGACGCACCTTGGCTTTCCTCTGGCGGGCGACGACAAGTATGGCGATTTCGCCTGGAACAAGATCCTGGCAAAACAAGGGCTGAAGCGCATGTTCCTGCATTCATATTCTCTTGGCTTCGTGCATCCGTTGAGTGGCGAGGCGATGGCCTTTGAATCGCCGCTGCCGGACGACCTTGCGCGCTTTGTCGCGCGCCTGGACGCGGCGACACCGGAAGCGCGCGATGCTTGACGCTGCATCGCGCCGCTTCGGCCTGATCGTGTTCGACTGGGATGGGACACTCGCCGATTCGACGACGCCGATCGCGGAGGCGCTGCAGCACGCCTGTCGCGATCTGGGCTTGCCGGTCCCGGACGATGTGGCCGCACGCCATGTGATCGGGCTTGGCTTGTCCGATGCGATGAAACACGTCGCGCCCGCACTGTCGCCGGAGCGCTATCCCGAAATGGGCGCGCATTACCGTCGCCACTATCTCGAGCGCGAGGCGGACATTCCACTCTTCGCCGGTGTGCGCGAATTACTGGACGAGCTCGATGCGGCCGGCTACCTGTTGGGCGTGGCGACCGGCAAGACCCGGGCAGGCCTGGCGCGCGTGCTGGAAAAAAACGGGCTGCGCGGGTTGTTCCATGCGACGCGTTGTGCCGACGAAGGATTGCCCAAGCCGCACCCCGACATGCTGCTGCATCTCATGGAGCGGCTCGAAGTCGAGCCGTGGCAGACATTGATGATTGGCGACACCACACACGATCTCGAACTGGCACAGGGGGCCGGGGCGTCTGCGCTGGCGGTTGCCTACGGCGCCCATCCGGTGGCGGAACTCGCCCGCCTGGAGCCAGAGGCCACCGTGCATTCGGTGACGGAATTGCGAACGTGGCTGGCCGGCAACGGTTGAGCGCCGCCGGGCCGTCCCAAGGCGCGAATAGATCCGCTCAGGGGCAGCGAACTCAGTGAGCGTGGGGGCCAATCCTCAGTCGAGTGTCACGAAGCCCAACGTGACACCCTTGGCAATGGCCTCGTGGCGATTGAGCGCGCCCAGTTTGCGCCGCAGCCGGCCGAAGTGAAAGTTCACCGTGCGCTCGGTCACCGACAACTTGTTGCCGATGTCCGCGCTGGTCATGCCGCGCGCCGCGAACTTGAGGCAATCGCATTCGCGCTGTGTCAGGCGCGGACCGGCATGCTTGCGGACGGCGGATTTTGCGACCCGCCACGACAGCACGCCTTCGTGCAGCGCCATGGCGATCAGCGTCAAGTCGCCGAGCGACTCGAGGATGGCGTCGCGACGTGCCGCGGGCAGGGGGCTCGTGGCGGAATCGAAGGTCAGCGCGACCTGGCCTGACGCGCCATCGTGCAGCGAGATGACCACGCTGCTGCGAATGCCGAAATGTTGGGCATCGCGCACGAAACACTGCGCGTAGCCATCGCCGGCCGCGTCCGCGGCATCCCACAGGTACGGCGTTACCCGGTGGCGGGTATGCGTCAGGCGGGGATCCACGGCCGCGTACGCGGCGTGCCGATACTGTGCCGACCAGGCGGGTGCATGGGTGGCCCATGCGATTTCGCCGGACGTACCGCCGCTGTCAGTGCGCGCGACGATATAGCTCAAGCCATCGAAACCGTAGCGCTCCAGCAACGGACGGATGACGGTGGACGGATACGGCGCGCGTGCGGCGGCGACGAGAGGCCGGGCAAGATAGATGGGCAACACGAAATTGCCAGCGTTGCGACCCTTGCCTGATATGCGAATCCCCATGGAGCGAACTCCCGCAGCGGTTGACGCTTTGTTGTTTTGCGACCGGTGTCTGGCCGATCTGGATGAAACCCTTGATGGCAAAAATATAGCCGTGAACAGTTTGTAGCGCACATATACCCGACGAGCGGTAGGAGGTCGGAAAACAACATTCCTGCCGCTGTCGAAACCCTATGACACGGGAATGCGGCGCAGTCGTGCAAAGCAATTCGAAAACAACGCTTTGGAGGGGAGTGCTGACATGTAGCCAACATGCACCGGGCGATACGTTCTACATTGAAAGAAGTCCGTCAGGAATCGGCCAGACGTCTACTGGCGTTTTTCAGTAGTCCCGCTACCGAACCACCTTCGCCAAACCCTCCACGCGATCCCCGGCCACGATGCCCCGCTCGGCGAACCAGCCCTTCTTCATCTCCAGCGCGTACAGCGCGGCGCCCTTCGACCAATGCGTGGCATCGGTCTGCGGTTGCATGTCCTCGACATTGAGAATGCGGCCGTCCGCGCCGATGAAGGCAATGGACAGCGCGACGTAGGTGTTGTGCATCCAGAACGAACGCACCTCCGGGCGCTCGAAGGGGAACAGCATTCCGGTGTTCGGCTTGAGGCTGAAGCGGTTCATTAGTCCCGTCATCTGCTGTTCGGGCGTCGTTGCGACTTCCGCGGTCAGTTTGTGCGTGCCGATCGTCAACGGAATCGTCGGCAGTTCCGTCGCTGATGACTGCAGCGGCGCCGCAAAGAGCAGTGCGACGATCAAGTGCGACTTCAAGAACTTCATGGTTGCCAATCCTTCAAGGTGACGCGGGCGCGTCGCTGGTAGATGAGCCATGCGGCAAAACCGGCCAATGAGAATGCGGCCATTCCCCACGCAAGCGCGGTCAGCGAGCGTGCGAGGAGCGGCGAGACGGTCCCGGCAACGACACCGGCCACCGAGAACTGTACGAATCCCTGCAGCGACGATGCCAATCCGCGCATCGTGGGAAAAAGATCGAGCAGGCACAGCATGATGCTCGGTGCGGCCAGGCTGCTGCCGATCGCGTACACCATGATAGGCGCGACGTTCCACGCGATGAAGGGCGGCGCGAATTGGCAGACCAGGATGTTGGCGACAGTGCCCGCGGCGATGAATGCATAACCCAGGCGAATGGTCCGCTGCGGCGACCGGCGGCCCGCCAGGCGACCGGACAGCATCGCGCCCAGGATGATGCCGGAAATCATCGGCACGAACAGCCATGCGAAGCCCCAGGTGGAAATGCCGAGCAGGTCGACCAGGAATACGGGCGCCGCAGCGATGTAGATGAAGATCGCGGCAAAGTTGAGCGTCGGAATCAACGACAGCAGCATGAATTCGGGTTTCGCCAGAACGTTGGTGTAATTTTTCCATAGTGCACGCGGGCGCAGCGCCTGCCGCTGTGACACCGCCAGCGTTTCCGGCAGGGATCTGGCCGCCCAGTACAACATGATCAACACCCATACCAGCAGGACGCAGAAAATGGACCGCCATCCCAGCGTGTTGAGCAGCACGCCGCCGATGATCGGCGCCACGGCCGGCGCGGCGCTGAAGATCAACGTCACCTGGGACATGAGCCGCTGCGCTTCCGCGCCCTGGAAACGGTCGCGAATGATCGCGCGGCCGACGACCAGGCCCGTACCGGCGGACAGGCCCTGCGCGGCGCGGAACAGCCACAACGTTTCGATATTGCCGGCAATCGCGCAGCCAAGCGTCGCGAAGGCATAGACCGCCAGACCCGCGATGATGATGGGCCGGCGACCGAGCGCGTCGGACAGCGCACCGTGCCACAGCATCATGAACGCGTAGGCGAACAGATAGGTGGACAGCGTCTGCTGCATGGCGATCGCCGACGCGGAAAATTCGAGCGCGATCGCGGGAAACGCGGGCAGGAAGAGATCGATCGAGAACGGCCCGATCATCGCGAGCGAGGCGATCAGGCCCGCGAGGCCCAGCGAATGTCGATGACGGCGCGGCTCCGCAGCCGAGCCCTCGTACCGCGGAACGCTCATTTCCGCGTTCGACCTTCCAGCGCCGCATCGACGGCGGCACGGTTGTACTTCGGCGCGAACATCGCGATGAACGCGTACACGAAGCCGCGCAGGAACACACCGTGGCGCAGTCCCAGGCGGGTCGTGGACGGGGCAAACAGGTGGGCCGCGTCGAGCTTTTCGAATGCGGTATCGCGCACCGGGTCATAGGCCATCTGCGCGACGATGCCGACACCCATGCCGAGTTCCACGTAGGTCTTGATGACGTCGGCGTCCAGCGCGGTGAGCACGACATTGGGGTCGAGGCCGTGCGCGGCAAAGGCGGCGTTGATCGCGGAGCGTCCGGTGAAGCTGAAGTCGTAGGTCACGATCGGGAATTTCGCCAGCGCCTCGATGGTCAGGGGCTGCGTCTTCGCCAACGGATGACGCTTAGGGCAAAGCACCACACGATTCCATTCGTAGCACGGCAGCGTGACCAACTCGGGATAGTCGGCCAGCGCTTCGGTGGCGATGCCGATGTCGACGTCGCCCTTGGCCGTCTGCTCCGCAACCTGCAGCGGGTTGCCCTGGTGCAATACGACCTTGACCTTCGGATAACGTGTCGCAAATTCGCGCAACACTTGCGGCAGAACGTAGCGGGCCTGCGTGTGCGTCGTCGCGATGGACAGCGTGCCGGAATCCTCGCCGCGATATTCGTCCGCGACGCGTTTCAGGTTGGCCAGTTCGCGCAATGCGCGACGCGCGGTCGCGACGACGATCTCGCCCGCAGGCGTGAGCGCGGCCAGGCGCTTGCCTTGCCGGACGAAGATCGACAGGCCGAGTTCATCTTCGAGTTGCCGGACCTGCTTGCTGATCCCCGGCTGCGAGGTGAACAGCGCTTCCGCCGCCACCGAGACGTTGAGGCCGTGGTCGACGACCGCGCACAGGTATTTGATCTGCTGCAGGTTCATTGTCTGTCCAATGGGCTTGGCGGGCGCCCTGCCGCGATATAACCGATAAGTGTGATTCTGCCGTTATTATATAGCCGGCGACACATGACGCCCGACGCCCAACACTTGCCATGGCCCAATTCTTCAGCGTGCACCCAACGCATCCGCAGCCCCGCCTGATCCGGCAGGCCGCCGCGATCCTGCGTGGTGGCGGGGTGATCGCCTATCCGACGGATTCAAGCTACGCGCTCGGATGCCGGTTGGGCGATGTGGCGGCGGCCAGGAGGATCCGTGACATTCGCGGTGTTGACGATGCGCACCATCTGACGCTGGTGTGTCGCGACCTGGCCGATGCCGGTCGCTTCACGCGTCTGGACAACTGGCAGTTCCGCATCGTGCGGCAGGGCATTCCAGGCGCGTACACATTCCTGCTGCCCGGCACGCGCGAAGTCCCGCGCCGCCTGCTGCATCCCAAGCGCAGCACGATCGGCCTGCGGGTGCCGGACCATCCCGTGGTCCACGCGCTGCTTGCCGAGTTGGAGGAGCCCATCCTGTCGTCGACGCTGATCCTGCCCGGCGAGTCCGCGCCGCTGAACGACGCGGATGCCATTCGCCGTCGACTCGAGCATGCCGTGGACCTCGTGATCGACGCCGGACCGTGCATCGCCGAGCCGACCACGGTCGTTGATCTGGCCGTCGAGCCGCCGGTGATTGTCCGGCAAGGCGTGGGCGACCTGGCGCGATTGGGCCTTCCGGCACCCGCCACCCCCTGACGGGCAGCCGCGCCGCATGGCGGCCGGGACTTAGGGTAAAATGCGGCCGCTATATGGATGTTTCGCTCGAGACCGTCGCGCTCGTGGCCGTGCCGGTGGTCTTTGCGATTACCCTGCATGAAGCCGCCCACGGCTACGTCGCCCGCCTGTTCGGCGACCAGACGGCCTGGATGCTGGGTCGCGTGACGCTCAATCCGCTGAAGCACATCGATCCGATCGGGACGGTACTGGTGCCGGGTGTGCTGCTGTTGACGGGCGCGCCATTTCTCTTTGGTTGGGCGAAGCCGGTGCCGGTGAATTTCGGCAATCTGCGCCATCCGAAGCGGGACATGATCTGGGTGGCCGCCGCGGGACCTGCGGCGAATTTCGTGATGGCGGTGATCTGGGTACTGCTGCTGGGAATGGCCGTGCCGGACGGCGTGCTGGCGAGCGAGGGACTGCAGCAGGTCGCGCACTATGGGATCATCGTGAATCTGGTGTTGATGGCGCTGAACCTGTTGCCCATACCGCCGCTGGACGGCGGCCGCATTGCGGTGGGGCTGCTGCCAGGACGTGCGTCGTATGCGCTGTCGCGCGTCGAGCCCTATGGCTTTTTTGTCGTCCTGGCATTGCTGATGATTCCAGGCGCGCTGAACAGCCTGCTGTCGCCGATCGTTGGCGCGGCCTGGTCGCTGATCCGCGTGCTCACTGGAAATTGAGCAGGAAACCAAAGAGAAACCTGCCTATGTTTGCTGACCGTGTGCTGTCGGGCATGCGTCCCACGGGGCGCATGCACATCGGCCATTACCATGGTGCCCTCAAGAACTGGGTGCGCCTGCAGGAAGAGCACGAGTGCCTGTTCTTCGCGGCCGACTGGCACGCGCTGACCACGCACTACGAAGCGCCTGGCGACATCGCGGCGTCGGTCTGGGAGATGTTCGTCGACTGGCTGGCGGCAGGTCTCGATCCGACGCGCTCGACCATGTTCATCCAGTCGCGCGTGATGGAACACGCTGAATTGGCGCTGCTGCTCGGCATGATGACGCCCATCGGATGGCTCGAACGCGTGCCGACCTACAAGGACCAGCAGCAGAAATTGGGCGACCGTGACCTGTCGACGTTCGGCTTCCTGGGCTATCCGCTGATGCAGGGCGCGGACATCCTCATCTATCGCGCGAACATGGTGCCGGTGGGCGAGGACCAGGTCTCGCACGTCGAACTCGTGCGCGAAATCGCGCGCCGCTTCAACCACATTTATGGTCGCGAGCCGGGATTCGAAGACAAGGCGAAGGCGGCGATCAAGAAACTCGGCAGCAAGAAGGCGCGCCGTTACGACGAATTGCGCACGGCGTTCCAGGAGAAGGGCGACGACGCGGCGCTGGAAGCCGCGCGCGACCTGCTGAACGAAACGCAGAACCTGGCGCTGGGCGACCGCGAGCGGCTCTTCGGCTATCTCGAAGGTTCGCGGCGCGTGATCCTGCCGGAGCCGCAGGCGCTGCTCACCGAGAATCCGAAGGTCCCCGGCCTCGACGGCGAGAAGATGTCGAAGTCCTACGGCAATGCGATCCTGATGCGCGAAGATCCGGCGGAAGTCACGAAGAAGATCCGCACGATGCAGACGGACCCGGCGCGCGTGCGGCGCAACGATCCGGGTAATCCGGAGAAGTGTCCGGTGTGGCCGCTGCACCAGATCTATTCGAACCAGGCGACGCGCGACTGGGTCGTCAAGGGCTGCACTACGGCCGGCATCGGCTGCCTCGAATGCAAGCAGCCGGTGATCGACGCGATCATCAAGGAACAGGCGCCGCTGCACGAGCGCGCGCAGAAATTTCTGGACGACCCCACGCTCGTGCGCAACATCGTCGCCGACGGCTGCGAGCGCGCGCGCAAGCTGGCCGAGGAAACGATGCGCGACGTGCGCGAGGCGATGGGCCTCTCCTATGACTGACAACGTACTCGACCTCGAACATCCGTCGCCGGACGCGAAGCCGCTGGCACGCGTCTATGGCGAGGCGTTCAACGACCTCCCGTTCGACCTCTACATCCCGCCGGATGCGCTGGAGGTCTTCCTCGAGTCGTTCGAGGGCCCGCTCGATTTGCTGCTGTACCTGATCCGCAAGCAGAACATCAACGTGCTCGACATCCCGATGGCCGAGCTGACCAAGCAGTACCTGGGCTATGTCGAGATGATGCGCCGCACGCACCTCGAGCTTGCCGCCGAGTATCTGCTGATGGCCGCTGTTCTGATCGACATCAAGTCGCGCTTGCTGCTGCCCAAGCCGCCCGCCATTCCCGGTACGGAAGCCGAAGACCCGCGCGCCGAGCTGGTTCGCCGGCTGCTCGAATACGAACGGATGAAGCAGGCCGCGCGCATGATCGACGAAATGCCGCTGGCCGACCGCGATTTCGCCACGGTGCGCATCTGGTTCGACCACACCGTTGCGGTGCGCCTGCCGGATGTCTCCCCCGACGACTTGAAGGCCGCGTGGGCCGTGCTGATCCAGCGCGCACACGTCAACCGACATCACCTGGTCTCGCGCGAGCAATTGTCGGTGCGCAGCGAGATGAGCCGCATCATGAAATGGCTCGCTCCTTCGCGCTTCGCGGAATTCACCACGCTGTTCGCGGAGCACGCGGACATCCCGCATCTGGTGGTGACGTTCCTGGCGATGCTCGAACTCGCGCGGGAACAACTGGTCAGCGTCGCGCAGGCGGAACCCTACGCGCCCATCTATCTGCAACTCAAGGCTTCGCCGGACTTTGCGCTGGCTGCTGACGAATGAACGACCGCCATGACCAACGACGATAGCAACTTCGCAGGCCGGGAATCTCCCGACGCGCTGAAACCCGACCAACTGGCGGAGATCAAGGGCATCCTCGAAGCCGCATTGCTGGTCGCGGGCGAACCGGTGCCGGTGGCGCAGCTGGCGAAACTCTTCGATCCGCAACTGGACGCCGACACCGTGCGCAAGCTGCTCGAGCAGTTGCAGGAGGAGTGGTCGGGACGCAAGGTCGAACTGCTGCAGGTCGCGAGCGGCTGGCGCTTCCAGGGCCTGACTTCCGTGCAGACCTATCTAAACCGGCTGTCGCCGGAAAAGCCGCCGCGCTATTCGCGCGCGGTGATGGAAACATTGGCGATCATCGCCTATCAGCAACCCGTGACCCGCGGCGATATCGAAGCCATCCGCGGCGTCGCCGTTTCCACGAACGTCATCAAGACGCTCGAGGATCGGCAATGGGTCGAGGCCGTCGGCCATCGCGAGACACCGGGACGTCCGGCGCTCTTTGCGACGACCAAGGCCTTCCTTGACGACCTCGGCCTCAGATCCCTGGCGGATCTGCCTGCCTTAGCCGAGCTCGATTCCTCCCACCTCCTGGAGATGCCTGATGCCCCCACCAAGGCCGCCGAGACGGCATTCGCACACGCGAGTCCGCTCCTCGGAAACGATGCAGCAGCCGAACCTGGCCCTGACCGCGATACAGGAGAGCCTCCCGCCTCCGAAACACAAACGCTCCACTGACGAGGTCTTCAACGAACCGCAGCGCTTGCACAAGGTCCTGGCCTCGTGCGGCTTCGGCTCGCGCCGCGCGATGGAGGACATGATCATCGCCGGCCGCATCACGGTGAACCGCGAACCGGCGGAGGTCGGCCAGAAGGTGGGTCCGGGCGACGAGGTGCGCATCAATGGCGAACTGGTGAAGGTGCGCTTCTCGGAGCCGCGACCGCGCATTCTCATGTATCACAAGCCCACCGGCGAGATCGTCACGCGCGATGATCCGGAAGGTCGTCCCACGGTGTTCGAGAAGTTGCCGAACATCGGCAATGGCAAGTGGATCAACGTCGGGCGCCTGGACTACAACACGGAAGGTCTGATGTTGTTCACCAACTCGGGTGAGCTCGCTAACCGCCTGATGCATCCGCGCTACGAAGTCGAGCGCGAATATGCAGTGCGCATCATGGGCCGCCTGAGCGACGAGCAGATGCATGCACTCACGACCGGCGTGGAACTGGAAGACGGCCCGGCGAAGTGCGAGTCGGTCGCTGACGGCGGTGGCGAGGAAGAGGGCGCCAATCATTGGTATCACGTCGTGCTGAAGGAGGGGCGTAACCGCGAAGTGCGACGCCTGTTCGAGTCGATGGGCCTGACCGTCTCGCGCCTGATCCGCACGCGCTATGGCACGCTGTCGATGCCGTCGGTGATGAAGCGCGCGGACACGCTGGAACTGGAGCCTGCGGAAGTTGCCGCGGTGCTGGACTCGGCGGGACTCAAGATGCCTGGTGGACCTCCTGCGCAGCAACGTCCGGGTGGCGGCAAGAACAATCGGGGTCGCCATCAGAACGGCCGCCCCCAAGGCCAACCCGGTCAGCAGGGTCAACCGCGCCAGCCCGGCGAGCCAAGGCAACCGGGAGAGCCTCGCCAACCGGGCGAGCCGCGGCAATCAGGGCAACCCCGTCAACACGGGCAACCGCGTCATCAGAACCAGCAGCGGCGGCAGGGCCCGCGGGATCCGCAAACGCTGCAGGGACCGCAAGTTCCGCACGGACTCCCGGAAGAAGGCACGCCGCAAGCGGCCGATCCCGATGCGCAGCCGATGGCGGATGGCAATAGCGCACGTCCGCAGGGTCAACCGGGACAGCGTCCGCAGGGCAAGCACGGTGGGCGCCCGCGTGGCAAGGGCGGTCCGCGACCGGACGGCTTTGCGGGCCAGGGCGCGGGACAGGGCGCGGCGCATGGAGCAAGTCAAGGTCAAAACCGCGGACAGGGACAGAATCGCGGGCAAGGGCAGAATCGCGGACAGGGACATGGGCAAGGACAAGGGCATGGGCAGGGCCAGGGACACGGCCAGGGACACGGCCAGGGTCCGCGCCCGCAGCGCCAACGCCCCGATTTCGAAACGCAGCAGCCGATGAGCAATGCCAACGCGTCACCTTTCGCAGGCAATCGCATGGGTGTGCCGGGCGGATCGCGCGGCGGTCAACGCGGCGGACCTCCGGGACAAGGCGGATTCGCCAATCGCGGCAATCGCAGCGGACCGCGTGGCCGTCCGGGCGGCGGACAGGGGAACGGCCAGTTCAACGGGCAGTCCCGTGGGAAGGGTGGCGGTCAGGGCGGCACGGGAGGCAACGGGCCGCGTCGCAACGGCCCACGCGGCGAGGCTGATGGCAACGTTGCGATACCGGAAGTCGATCCCAATCGTGCGCCGCGCGAAGAGGCCAACGGCAACATCGCGGTGCGCAATCCGGTCGTGCCGCGCGACGACGACGATTGATCGTCGGACTAGAGGAACAAGTCAGGCAGTAGTGGCATGCCGGGCTTGACCGCGTAGCGTTCGAAGTCGGTGACACCTTCGGCGGCGAGAACTTCGTCGTCGACGAAGAAATTGCCGGTGGTCGTCCGCGCGTCGCGGGTCAGGATGGCGTGCGCGGCGTCGGCCACGATCGACGGCTGCCGCGCGCGGTCGAGCTGTTCGCTCGCACCGGGAATCATCGCCACCGCCGCAGTGGCAATGAGCGTGCGCGGCCACAGCGCATTCACCGCGATGCCGTCGTTGCGAAATTCCTCGGCCATGCCGAGCACGCACATGCTCATCCCGTACTTGGCGATGGTGTAGGCCACGTGCGGCGCAAACCATTTCGCGTCCATGTTGAGCGGCGGCGAAAGCGTGAGGATGTGCGGATTGCGACCCGCCTTGGCGCTTCGCTGGAGGTGCGGCAGGCACGCCTGCGAGCAGAGGAACGTGCCGCGGACGTCGACGCCGAACATGAGGTCGAAACGCTTCATCGGCGTGTCCAGCGTGCCGGTCAGGCTGATTGCGCTCGCGTTGTTGACGAGGAGGTCGATACCGCCGAAATGGGCGACCGCTTGGGCCACGGCCGTGCGGACGCTCTCCTCGTCGCGGATGTCGCAGGCGATGGGCAGCGCCTGACCGCCGGCGGCGTCGATCGCGGTGGCCGCGGTATGGATCGTCCCCGGCAGCTTGGGATTGGGCGCTGCGGTCTTGGCCGCGACGACCACGTTGGCGCCGTCGCGCGCGGCGCGCAATGCGATGGCGAGGCCAATGCCGCGGGAGCCACCGGTGACGAACAGCGTCTTGCCGGCCAGCGTGTTCAAGGCGACGGTCTCATTTTTCCGCTCCTCTTTCGCGCAGTTTTCACTTATTTTCCAAACTTCGCTGGCCGCTTTTCGAGAAACGCCGTGATGCCTTCGACGAAGTCCGTGGTGCCGGCGCAGGCGCCGAAGCTCGCCGCCTCGGCGTCAAGGTGTTCCGACAGCGTGCGTCCCGGCGACTCGCGCAGCAGCCGCTTGGCGTTGCGCAGGGCCATGACGGGCCCGGTGGCCAGCGATTGCACCATGGCGTTGACGGCCGCGTCCAGTTCCGACGCCGGGACGACGCGATTCACCAATCCCAGTTCCAGTGCGCGGCGTGCGTCAAAGCGCTCCGCCAGAAGCAGGATTTCCATGGCATTGCGCATCCCGACAATTCGCGGCAGCGACCACGAGCCACCGCCGTCCGGCGTCAGCGCGATGTTGCGGTAGGCCGACGCGAAGTACGCGTTGTCGGCAGCGACCACCAGGTCGCAGGCATTCATCAGCGACAGGCCGAACCCCGCCACGGCGCCGTGCACCTGGCCGACCACCGGATGCGGCATCCGGTGAAAGTGTTCGATGGCCGAATGCAGCCGGCCGATCATGTGCCGGAATTCCGCGACGCGCTGTTGCGGCGGCTTGGCCAGCTCCCCCGCAAACGTGCGCAGGTCGCCGCCGGCCATGAAATGTTTGCCGGCACCACGAATCACGACGACGCGCAGGTCGTCATCGGCCGCGACGTCGGCAGCGGCGTCGACCAGCGCGTCCATCAACGTGAAGTCGAGCGTGTTGAGCGCTTCGGGACGGTTGAGCGTCAGCGTCGCGACGACGCCGTGGCGTTCGACGAGCAAGGGAGCGGTCATGGCGGAGGTCGGGTGAGGACGAAACGCGCAGTGTAATGGAAGCGGTCAGGGCTTTGCGGCGCCGGCGTCTGCATTCCTGAACGGTGCCGAGGCCTCAAGTTCGCTGGCCGAATGCGCAATGTCCACGCTTTCCCGCGCGCAATAGTCTGCGATGGCGCGGGAGAAATCGCGATCGCCGATCGCATGCAGCGAGTGCGTCGCCACCGGCAGCAAGCCGCGCGCCAGCTTGTGCACACCCTGCGCGCCGCCTTCGAAGCGGGCCAGGCGCTGCTCGATGCAGAACTCGATGGATTGGTAGTAGCACGCTTCGAAGTGCAGGCCGGACACGAATTCGGCGGTTCCCCAGTAGCGTCCCCACAGCGTTTCGCCATCGTGTACGCCGAGCGCGGCACAGATTCGCCGACCCGCGCGTGATCCGATGACCATCAACGTGTTCCCGGGAAGCGTATCGCCGAGGCGTGCGAAGAATTCGCGATTGAGATAGGGCGTCGAATGATGTTCGCGGTACGTCTGTTCGTAGCGGCGAAAGAAGAAGTCCCAGTCATTCGCCGTGATGGCGGCCCCGCGACGGCGCTCGAAGGTCACGCCGGCTTCGGCCACCCTGCGGCGCTCCTGCTTCACTTTCTTGCGCTTGTCGTGCGTGAAGCCGGCCAGGAAATCGGCGAAGTCGCGATAGCCCGGATTGCTCCAATGGAACTGCAGTCCGGCGCGCGGAATCATTCCCATCGCCTCGCCTTCCGTGGCTTCCTTTGGAGTGGGGAACAGCACATGCAGCGACGAGTGGTCGTCGTCGTGAACGCATTCGATCGCATGCCGTAGCAATGCGCCTCGCGTTGCGGCATCGTGCGCCAGCACGCGGGGCCCGGGCACCGGTGTGAACGGCACCGCAACGACCCACTTGGGATAGTAGCGGCGCCCGTGCCGATGGTAGGCATCCGCCCAACCCCAGTCGAATACGTACTCGCCGTAGCTGTGCGCCTTCGAATAGCGCGGAAGTGCGCCGATCAACTGGCCGTCGCGCCATGCGGTGAGGAAGCGCGGGGTCCATCCGGTGTCAGCGGACGCGCATCCGGTGTCGTGCAGCGCGGAAAGAAATGCATGCGAGAGGAACGGCTGCGAACCGGCAAGCGCGTTCCGATCCGACGCTTCGATGTCGCTCAAGGCCACATCATCCCGCAGCAGGGGCGACGCAACGACGGGCATTGACGGGGGAACGAAGGGGACGGGTGCGCGCATGTGCATCAGTGTAACGGTCGACCCGATTCGACCGGTATTGGGCATGCTGCTCAAGGTGTAAAATTGCATCGATGAAGCTGGCGATCGCGCAACTCAATCAGGCCGTTGGCGATCTGCCTGCCAATGCTCGCCGCATCCTCGAGGCAGCGGCGCGGGCCCGCGCGGCCGGCGCATCGCTGGTCATCACGCCGGAGCTGTCATTGTGCGGGTATCCGCCGGAAGACCTCGTGTTGCGTCCGGCGTTCCTCGACGCTTGCGAGCGCGAGCTCGCGGCGCTGGCGTCGCAGGTCACGGAAGGCGTGCTGCTGGTCGGCTTTCCGGAACGACACGAAGGCCGGCGCCACAATGCCATGGTCGTCATTCGCGACGGCCGTGTCGCGCAGGTTTACCGCAAGCAGTGCCTGCCCAACTACACGGTGTTCGACGAGAAGCGATATTTCACGCCGGGTGATTCGCCCTGCGTGTTCGATGTCGACGGCGTGCGCTTCGGTCTCGTCATCTGCGAGGACATCTGGTTTCCGGCACCAGCCGCCATGGCAAAAGCGGCCGGCGCACAAGTGTTGCTGGTCGCGAATGGCTCGCCCTATCACACGCGTCAACAGGCGTTGCGGCGCGAGCAGACGATAGCGCGCGCAGGCGAGACCGAACTGCCCATCGTCTACGTCAATCGCGTTGGCGGCCAGGACGAGCTCGTGTTCGACGGCGCTTCGTTCGTCCTCGGTGGCGACGGCACGCTGGCGCAGCAGGTTCCCGCGTGGCACGAGGCGGTCGCGATCGTCGACTTCGATGGCGCCCGACCAAGGCATGTGCGTGGCACGCTTGACCCGCGCCTGGAAGCGCACGTCTACGACGCGCTGGTCCTCGGCGTGCGCGACTACGTGCACAAGAATCGGTTTCCGGGCGTCCTGCTCGGACTGTCGGGCGGCGTCGATTCGGCACTGACGCTGGCGGTGGCGGTGGATGCACTGGGCCGCGACAAGGTCCGCGCCCTGATGCTGCCTTCGCCGTACAACGCGTCGATCAGCCTCGAGGACGCGCGCGAAATGGCCGGCATCCTGGGCGTGCGCTACGACGAGATCCCGATCGAACCGGTGTTCCGCGCGTTCCTCGACACGCTGGCGCCGGAGTTTCGCGACCTGCCACCGGACGCCGCGGAGGAGAACATCCAGGCGCGCATTCGCGGCACGCTGTTGATGGCGCTGTCCAACAAATTCGGATCGATCGTGCTGACCACCGGCAACAAGTCGGAAATGGCAGTGGGCTACGCGACGCTGTACGGCGACATGGCCGGCGGCTTCGCGGTGCTGAAGGACATTCCGAAGACGCTCGTGTACCGTCTGTCGAACTATCGCAACAGTCTGGGACGGGTGATTCCGGAGCGGATCATCACGCGCCCGCCGTCGGCGGAATTGCGGCCCGACCAGACCGACCAGGATTCGCTGCCGCCGTACGACATCCTCGACGGCATTCTGGAGGCCTATGTCGAGCACGACGCAAGTCCCGCCGACATCGTAGGCCGGGGTTTCCCCGCGGAGGCAGTGGCCAAGGTGGTCCGCCTGATCAAGATCAGCGAATACAAGCGCCGGCAATCGGCTGTCGGCATCCGCATCACCGCGCGCGGTTTCGGCAAGGATTGGCGCTATCCGATCACGTCGTCCTGGAATGACTGGGCAGAGCTGCCTGCCGGTCCGCGTGGCGGGTAGAACGGCCCATGTCCTTCGTGTAAGCTAGGGCAGGAGAAGCGCGATGCCTGTACTCGCTATGCTGTACCAGCGAAATGTACTTACCAAACCAAGCGCCGTGCGGGGGAAGCCATGAAGAAGATCGAAGCCATCGTCAAGCCGTTCAAGCTCGACGAAGTCCGCGAAGCGTTGTCCGAACTGGGCGCCACCGGCCTCACGGTCACTGAGGTCAAGGGCTTCGGCCGGCAGAAAGGGCACACCGAGCTTTATCGCGGCGCGGAATACGTGGTCGACTTCCTGCCCAAGGTGAAAATCGAAGTCGTGCTCCCCGATTCGATGGTTGACCGCGCCGTCGAGGCCATCGTCAAGGCGGCGCATACCGGCAAGATCGGCGATGGCAAGATCTTCGTCACCTCCGTCGAACAGGTAGTGCGAATCCGCACCGGCGAATCCGGCGAAGCGGCGATCTGATTTTCCTGCTGCCGCTCCAGCTTCTCACCCCACTTCCAGGGAACCGCGCCATGTCGATGCTCAAGGATTTTCGTGAATTTGCCGTCAAAGGCAACGTGATCGACCTCGCGGTGGCGGTGATCATCGGCGGGGCGTTCGGCAAGATCGTCGACTCGCTGGTCAAGGACATCATCATGCCGTTGATCGGCCGCATCTTCGGCAACCTCGATTTCCAGAATTACTTCGTTGCCCTTGGCGCGCCGCCCGCCGGATACAGCGGCCCGATGACCTATGAAGCGCTGACCAAGGCTGGCGTTCCGCTCCTCGCGTACGGCAACTTCTTCACGATCCTGCTCAATTTCGTCATCCTGGCCTTTGTGATTTTCCTGATGGTCAAGCAAGCCGCAAAGGCCCGCGCGCTCATCGAAGCCACGCCCGCGCCGCCTGCGCCGCCCTCGGACGAAGTCCTGCTGCTGCGCGAGATTCGCGACGCATTGAAGAAATAGCTGTTCATTGCAAACGGAGGAGTTCCATGAAGCGCGTTTCGTTCCTGCCCGTGCTTGGCGCGGCGCTGGCGCTGGCTGTTGCCGGTACGGCGGCAGCTGACATCACCGTCGGCGTGACCATTTCGACCACCGGTCCGGCGGCATCGCTCGGCATTCCGCAAAAAAACACTATCGACCTGCTACCCACGTCGATCGGTGGCGAAAAGATCAACTATGTCGTGCTGGATGACGGATCGGACACGACCAAGGCCGTGACCAATGCGCGCAAGCTGATCAGCGAGGACAAGGTCGACGTCATCATCGGCTCGTCCACCACGCCCAATTCGCTGGCGATGCGCGAAGTCGCCGTGGATTCCGGCACGCCGATGATCTCGCTGGCTGCCTCCGCCCAGATCATCAACCCGATGGACCCGAAGACGCGCTGGATTTTCAAGACCCCGCAGAACGACGCGCTGATGGCCGACGCGGTGGCAGTGAGCATGAAGGCCAACGGCATCAAGACGATGGGCTACATCGGCTTTGCCGACGCCTATGGCGACGGCTGGCTGGCCGAGATCAAGCGCTCGGCACAGACGGCCGGCATCAAGGTCGTCGCCGAGGAAAAATACAACCGCAACGATCCGTCGGTCACGGGCCAGGTGCTGAAGCTGATCGCCGCCAATCCCGATGCCGTCCTCATCGGCGCTGCCGGCACGCCGGGCGCCACCCCGGCCAAGGAACTGGTCGCGCGCAATTTCAAGGGCAAGATCTACCAGACGCATGGTGTCGCCAACCCTGATTTCCTGCGCGTGGTCGGCGCGGACGGCAATGGTCAGCTGCTTCCCGCCGGCCCCATGCTCGTCTACGAACAGCTGCCCGATTCGAACGAGGTCAAGAAGACCGCCGCCGATTACGTGAACAAGTACGAGGCCAAGTTCGGCACCCGCACGACGTTCGGCGGCCACCTGTGGGACGCGTATCTGCTGCTCGCCAAGGCGGTTCCCGAAGCGATGAAAAAGGCGAAACCGGGCACGAAGGAATTCCGTGCCGCGCTGCGCGACGCGCTGGAGAATTCGAATGTCGTGGGCACCCACGGCGTGTTCGTCATGAACGCCAACGACCACAACGGCCTCGACAATCGCGCGCGCGTCATGGTGCGCATCGACAACGGCAAGTGGGTGCTGGTGAAGTAAGCATCTGATGGACCTCACGATCGCCGCGCTGCTGGCGCAGGACGGCATCACCAACGGTGCGATCTATGCGCTGCTGGCACTCGCGCTGGTGCTGGTGTTCACCGTCACGCGCATCATCTGGATTCCGTCCGGCGAGTTCGTCGCGTGGGGCACGCTGACGCTGGCGAGCCTGCAGTTGGGCAAGGCGCCCGACACCCTGAAGCTCCTGGTCGTGCTGGCGGTGGTTGCGGGAGTGATGGAGGCGTGGCAGTGCATCAAAGGCGGGCAGGTGCTGCGCCTGCCCCGACTGCTCGCGGTCTGGACGGGCGTGCCCGTCCTCATCGCAGTACTCGTCGGGTGGTTGGCGCCGATGCAGCTGCCGCTTGCCGTGCAGGTGCTGCTCACGCTCGCGACGGTGACGGCATTCGGTCCACTCCTCTATCGCGTGGCTTATCAACCGCTGGCCGAGGCCAGCGTCCTGGTACTGCTGATTGTCTCCGTCGCGTTGC
>JANMCH010000049.1:0-49475 GCA_031361045.1 Betaproteobacteria bacterium
GCGCGTGTTCTTCCAGCCGAAGATGCCGGCGGAAGTCTCGCGGCGGTTGACCGAAACGCAGGACCACGGGTTGGCCGGCGCGCTCGATCACCAACTGATCGCGGACGCGCAGCCGGCGCTGGAAAAAAAGCAGCCGGTGCGTCTCACGTATCGCATACGTAACGCCAATCGCTCAGTCGGTGCCATGCTGTCGGGCACCGTGGCACGGAAGCATGGCCACGAAGGTCTGCCGGAAGACACGATCCACGTCGCCTTCGAAGGCATCGCCGGCCAGAGTTTCGGCGCGTTCCTGGCGCGCGGCGTCACCTTCGAGTTGCAGGGATCGACCAACGACTATGTCGGCAAGGGGCTGTCCGGCGGTCGCATCGTCGTTTATCCGGATCCATCGTGCCCGGCCAAGCCCGAGGACAACATTGTCATCGGCAATACCGTGATGTACGGCGCCATCGAGGGCGACGCCTATTTCCGCGGTGTCGCCGGTGAGCGCTTCTGCGTGCGCAATTCCGGCGGGCAGGCGGTCGTCGAAGGCACCGGCGACCATGGCTGCGAATACATGACCGGGGGCACCGTCGTCGTCCTCGGCCGCACGGGTCGCAATTTCGCGGCGGGCATGAGCGGCGGCATCGCGTTTGTGTACGACGCGGACGGCACGTTTGCGACGCGCTGCAACACCGCGATGGTCGAACTGACGTCGGTGGCCAACGAAACCGAACAGGCCGCGGCCGAGCAGGAAATGGTCACCGCGGGCCATGGTCGCCAGCGGCACAAGGGAAAAGCCGACGAGGTGCTGCTGCGTGAACTGGTCGAGCGGCATCTGCGCTACACCGGCAGCACGCTGGCGTTGCAGATCCTCGATCACTGGGACACGGCACGGACGAAATTCGTCAAGGTGTTCCCGCGCGAATACCAGAGGGCTCTGACCGAGATGTACGCGAAGCAGAACACAAAGACCGCGAGCGTGGCCAAGTCACGCGCGGCGGCTTGAAGCCCATGGGCAAAATCACCGGCTTCATGGAGTTGCAGCGCATCCAGGAGGCGATGCAGCCGGCCACGGAACGCATCCGTCACTATCGCGAATTCACGCTGGCGCTGGCCGACGCGGAAGCGGAGAAGCAGGGCGCGCGCTGCATGGATTGCGGCATCCCGTTCTGCCAGTCCGGCTGTCCGGTGCACAACATCATCCCGGACTGGAACGACCTCGTGTACCGGCACCAATGGCGCTCGGCGCTCGATGTGCTGCATTCGACCAACAATTTTCCGGAGTTCACTGGCCGTGTGTGTCCCGCGCCCTGCGAGGCGTCGTGCACGCTCAACATCAACAACGATCCCGTCGGCATCAAGTCGATCGAGCACTTCATCATCGACAAGGGCTGGGACGAAGGCTGGGTGGCGCCGCAGCCTCCGACCACAAAAACCGGCAAGCGCATCGCCGTGATCGGCTCTGGCCCCGCGGGCATGGCCTGTGCCCAGCAGTTGGCGCGCGCCGGCCACAAGGTCGTGCTGTTCGAGAAGGCCGATCGCATCGGTGGCCTGCTTCGCTTCGGCATTCCCGATTTCAAGATGGAGAAGCACCTGATCGACCGGCGCATGGCGCAGATGTCGATCGAGGGCGTGGAGTTCAGGCCGGGTGCCCATGTCGGTGTCGACATTCCCGTGGCGCAACTGCAAGCCGACTTCGATGCCATCGTGCTGACCGGTGGCGCGGAAATGCCGCGCGACCTGGACGTTCCGGGACGTGAACTGGACGGCGTCGTGTTCGCCATGGACTTCCTGCCGCTGCAGAACAAGGTCGTGGCCGGCGACATGGTGCCCGACCAGATCATGGCCACGGGCAAGCACGTCGTCATCATCGGCGGCGGCGACACCGGTTCCGATTGCGTGGGTACGTCCAATCGCCATGGCGCCGCGTCGATCACCCAATTCGAACTGCTGCCGCAACCGCCTGAGTCGGAGAACAAACCTCTGGTGTGGCCGAACTGGCCAATCAAGCTGCGCACATCGTCGTCGCACGAGGAAGGCTGTGCGCGTGACTGGGCCGTGACCACCAAGCGCTTCGAGGGCCGCGATGGCAAGGTCGAGAAGCTGATCGCGGCGCGCGTCGAATGGCAGAAAGACGTGACCGGAGCGATGAAGATGGTCGAAGTGCCCGGCAGCGAGTTCGAGATGAAAGCTGACCTGGTCCTGTTTGCGATGGGTTTCGTCGGACCGGTGCAGGCGGGGCTGCTCGCGCAATTCGGTGTTGCGCGCGACGTGCGCTCCAACGTGAAAGCCGACACCGAGAACTACCAGACATCGGTGCCCAAGGTGTTCGCTGCGGGCGACATGCGCCGCGGGCAATCGCTCGTCGTGTGGGCGATTCGCGAGGGCCGCCAGGCTGCGCGCGCGGTCGATGAATTCCTGATGGGCGCATCGGCGCTGCCGCGCTGAGTTCCCCGCGCGTCGCGTCGCTTTCCCCAATCCTTCGCACATTCCATGTCGGCGATCGTTACGCTGGACCTGGCCGGATGGCGCCCGGCGCTGGCACCCGGCGCGCAGGACGCCGCGGTGCGCGCGATCGAGGACGGTGGCGTGCTGGTGCTGCCGCACGTCAGCTTTGTGCTGACCGACGCCGAGCGCCGCTTCCTGTCGCCGAAATGGTCCGACGGCCGCGCGAAGAACATCAGCGTCGACGGCCGGACGCTCAAGGGCGCGCGTGGCTCCACCGCCGATCTCGTGGCACTGCAGGGGATGGTGGCGCGCTTCGCGGCCTGCGCCGCCGACCTCGTGGTGACGCTCTTTCCCCGCTACGCGGAACACGTGCAGCGCGCGCGTACCAGCTTCAGGCCGCAGCCGGCGGTCGGCCGCCAGGTGTCGTGGCGCAAGGACGACTCCAGGCTGCACGTCGATGCCTTTCCTTCGCGGCCCAATCATGGCGAGCGGATCCTGCGCGTGTTCACGAACGTGAGTCCGGCCGAGGACCGCGTGTGGCGCGTCGGCGAACCATTTGAGGCCGTCGCGACGACCTTCCTGCCGCGCATCCGTGCGCCGCTGCCGGGCTCGGCAGCGGTTTTGGCAGCGCTGCATGTGACCAAGCGCCGGCGCAGCGCCTACGACCACCTGATGCTGAACCTGCACGATCGCGCGAAGGAGGACATGGCGTACCAGCGCGATTGCGCGCAGGAGGTCGTGCATTTCGCGCCCGGCACCACCTGGCTGTGCTTCTCGGACCAGGTCATGCATGCCGCAGTTTCGGGCCAGTACATACTGGAGCAGACGATCCATCTTCCGGTGTCGGCCCTGTACGATGCGCGGAAGTCGCCGCTGGCCATCCTGGAACGGCTCACCGGCCACGCGCTGGTCCCGTAGAATCCGCTACGTTGGCGGCTCTAAGTCGCGCGTGCGGCGCAACGTGTGCCGTTCCTTTTGCCCAAAGTCCCCCGATGCTGCACAACGACATCTTCCTGCGCGCACTGAACCGCGAGCCGACGCCCTACACGCCGATCTGGCTGATGCGGCAGGCCGGCCGGTACCTGCCCGAATACAAGGCGACGCGCAACGTGGCGGGGAGCTTCATGGGACTGGCGGGCAATCCCGCGCTGGCCACCGAGGTGACGCTGCAACCGCTCGAGCGCTTTCCGCTCGACGCTGCGATCCTGTTCTCGGACATCCTCACCGTGCCCGACGCCATGGGGCTGGGACTGTCGTTTGCCGACGGCGAGGGACCGCAGTTTGCGCGGACGACGCGCGACGAGGCGACGATCAACGCGCTTGCCGTACCCGACATGGCGAAATTGCGCTATGTCTTCGATGCGGTGGCGCAGATCAAGCGGTCGCTCGACGGTCGCGTCCCGCTGATCGGATTCGCGGGAAGTCCGTTCACGCTGGCCTGCTACATGATCGAGGGTCGCGGGAGTGCGGATTTCGCGAACGTGCGCACGATGGCCTACGCGAGGCCCGACCTGCTGCAGCGCCTGGTCGAGGTGAACACGCGCGCTGTGACGGCCTATCTCAACGAACAGATCGCCGCGGGCGCCGATGCGGTGATGGTGTTCGACACCTGGGGCGGGATGCTGACGACGCAGGCCTACCGCACGTTTTCGTTGGGCCCGATGCGCAGCGTCATCGCCGGTTTGCGGCAAGCGCCGGCGGGCGGTACCGTGGCGTCGATCGTCTTCACCAAGGGGGGCGGTGCCTGGTTGAACGAGATCGCCGACATCGGTGCATCGGGCGTCGGCCTCGATTGGTCGGTGGACATGGCGGCCGCGCGTCGCGCGGTCGGCGGACGCGTCGCGCTGCAGGGGAATCTCGATCCGATGGTGTTGCTGACGGATCCCGCAACCGTCGAGCGCGAGGCCGCGAAAATCATCGCGGCGGCAGGTCCCGCGCCAGGACACATATTCAACCTGGGACATGGCATCGTGCCGGGAACGCCGCCGGAAAATGTTGCCGCGTTGGTGGAGGCCGTTCATCGCATCTCCCGCGCAACCCGCGCCAAGCCTTGATCTCCACGGGCCGCCGCAGGGGAAATGGCTCCTGAGCCGCGCCAGTGCTGGCTTTGCGAGGGGTTGACAAAATCCCGGAAGTTGATCTGCCCTTGGCAGTTATGCACACAACAGGCGCCATAGCCCCGGCGCCCTGGAGCGTGCGATATCCCGCTGGGATCGAAATGGCAAGTCATTGAAAATAAAAGGTCATTCTTGGAGTGCTGGAAACCATCCGAAACGATCCGCAATGACGTGCACGGAATTGTCGGCGGCGCGCGGGCACTTACGCACAAAGTTATCCACATGCGCGGCGAATATCTTTTCGGGGTCTTTAAAAAGAACGACTTGGACCACTTTCCTGCGATACGCCTTGAGAGTTTCGAACACTACAACTCGCGTGCCCAGCGCTGATTTTCTTCCGTCAGGATTGTCGACGTGCCGATTGCGCGCGTAGCACTCCCGTTTGCGGCCGACACCACGTTCGACTACTGGGCGCCGGAGGCGCTTGGCATTGCGCGCGGCACTGTCGTTCGTGTGCCGCTGGGATCGCGCAAGCTCATTGGCGTGGTCATCGACGTCGTCGCGGCATCGGATGTCGCTCCGGAAAAGTTGTTGACGGTCGACTCCGTCGCGTCGATCCCGCCGGTGCCCGACGACATTCTCGAGATGGCCGCATTCGTCGCCAGCTATTACCAGGAACCCGTCGGCATGGCGGCAGCACTCGCCGTGCCGCCGCTCGCTGCCGGCAGCCCCAAGCGGCGCGCGGTGAAATCGATTCCCGTCGCGGTGGCGGACGCCGGTGGGGAGGCTGTAGCACTCAACGCCGGACAACGCGCGGCCTCCGCGGCCCTCGTCGCGGCGCGCGGCACGTTTGCTCCCTTTCTGTTGTTCGGCGTCACGGGCAGCGGCAAGACCGACGTCTATCTCGACGCGGCGACGCAGGCCATCGCGGCAGGGGGTCAGGTGCTGCTGCTGGTGCCTGAAATCAACCTGACGCCACAACTGGAACAGCGCGTGCGCGCCGCGCTGTCCGGCGTATCGGTGGCGCTGCTGCACAGCGGATTGGCGGACGGCGAGCGGCGCGAGCACTGGCGCGCGGCGGCGACGGGCGAGGCGAAACTGGTCCTGGGCACGCGGCTCGCCATCTTCGCGCCGATGCCGGCACTCGCGCTCATCATCGTGGACGAAGAGCACGACGGATCGTACAAGCAACAAGAAAACCTGCGCTATCACGCACGCGACGTGGCGGTGTGGCGCGCGCGGCGGCGCCAGGTACCGGTGGTGCTGGGCAGCGCGACGCCGTCTCTCGAATCGTGGCTGCAGGCGGAGGAAGGCCGCTACACGCGACTCGACCTGCCGCAACGCGCCGACCCGCGTGCGCGCATGCCGCAGGTCCGCTTCGCCGGCAACAAGCCGGCGCGTGCGCTGGAAGGTGTCGGCGAGGCGCTGCGCGATGCGCTGGCGACCCGCCTGTCCCGAGGCGAGCAGTCGCTGGTCTTCGTCAATCGCCGCGGTTTTTCGCCGTCGCTGCTGTGTTCATCCTGCGGCTGGGAGGCCGCGTGTCCGCGCTGCAGCGCGCGCCTCACCGTGCATCGCACGCCGGCCGCGCTGCGCTGCCACCATTGCGGACACGAAGAGCGGCTGCCCTCGGCGTGCCCATCCTGTGGCAACGTGGACCTGCTGCCGTTGGGCTTCGGCACGCAACGGCTGGAACGCGTGCTGGCGGAAGCCTTCCCGACCGCGCGCATCGCGCGCATCGACCGCGACAGCACACGCGCGAAGGGTTCGTTCGCCGCGATGCGCACGCAGATGGCCGGCAACGAACTCGACATCCTGATCGGCACGCAGATGCTCGCCAAGGGTCACGACTTTCCACGCCTGACACTGGTGGGCGTGCTCGGCGCCGACAATGCTTTGTACAGCGCCGATTTTCGCGCGACGGAGCGCCTGGCCGCGCTGCTGATGCAGGTGGCCGGTCGCGCGGGTCGCGCGGGACTGCCCGGCGAAGTGATCGTGCAGACGGAATTCCCGGGACATCCAGTCTATGCGGCGATCGCGACGCACGACTACGCGCAGCTGGCCGCTGAATTGCTGGCAGAGCGCAAGGTCGCGCAGCTGCCGCCGTTCACGCACGTCGCCGTGCTTGCGGCGGAGGCGCACCATCGCGCCGACGTCGACGAATTCCTGCATGCTGCGCACGCGGCCGGGCAGGCGTTGACGAAGGCGCAGGGCGGGCATGTCGAGCTTTTCTCGCCGGTGCCCGCGTTGCTGGCGCGGCGCGCGGGCTTCGAACGCGGGCAGGTGGTGGTGCAAAGTGCTCGCCGGGCGGCGCTGCAGCAGTTCCTGCCGCGGTGGCGGGCCGCGCTGGCGGAACAGTCGGGGCGCCGAGTGCGCTGGGCGCTGGACGTCGATCCCGCCGGATTTGCCTGAACCTGACCCGGAAACGATCGCGCCAACGGTTATAATTTGCGGCTTTGCGCTGCACCCTGCGCGCCTTGAAAACGCATTGAAAACGAATTGAGAAGTATCCCCGTGAACGACATCAAGCGCCAACTCGAACTCGTCATCGCGGACGCCGTGCGCGCGGTCGTTCCGGAATCTGGCGACACGCCGGTCGGCCTGGACCGGCCGAAGCAGGCGGCGCATGGCGATTATGCGTCGAACATCGCGCTGACGCTGGCGAAGCGCGCGAAGCGCAATCCGCGCGAACTGGCGCAGGCGTTGGTCGCGGCACTTCCGGCATCAGAGCTTGTCGACCACGCCGAAATCGCCGGCGCCGGATTCATCAATTTCTTCGTCACGACTGCCGCGCGGCAGGCCGTCGTTGCGCGCGTACTGGCTGAGCGCGACGCCTTCGGCCGTTCCGATGCCCATGCCGGCGAGCGCGTGATGGTCGAGTTCGTTTCCGCCAATCCGACCGGGCCGCTGCATGTCGGTCACGGCCGGCAAGCGGCGTTGGGCGATGCGATTGCCTCTCTGTTCGAGTCGCAAGGCTATGCGGTGACGCGCGAGTACTACTACAACGATGCCGGGAAGCAGATCGAGAATCTCGCGTTGTCGGTGCAGGCGCGCGCGCGGCAGTTGCAAGGCGAAGACGTGCCGTTTCCCGAGGACGGCTATCACGGCGAGTACATCCGCGAGGTCGCGCAGCGTTATCTCACCGAGGTCGGAAGCGATCAAAGGCAACTTGGCGACCTCGAGGCGATCCGCCTCTTCGCGGTCGCGCAGTTGCGCGAAGAGCAGGACCGCGACCTGCGCGCACTCGGCGTCACTTTCGACCGCTATTACCTCGAGAGCTCGCTCTACACCGACGGCCGCGTCGACGCGACGGTCGCGCGCCTGGCGGAGTCGGGCAAGACGTACGAGCACGATGGCGCGCTGTGGATGAAGACGACCGACTACGGCGACGACAAGGACCGCGTGATGCGCAAGTCCGATGGCAGCTACACGTACTTCCTGACCGATGTCGCCTATCACGTCACCAAGTGGGAGCGCGGATTCCCGAAGGTGGTCAACGTGCAGGGCGGCGATCACCACAGCACCGTGACCCGAGTGCGCGCCGGCCTGCAGGCGATGAACCTCGGCATTCCTGCAGGCTATCCGGACTACGTGCTGCACAAGATGGTGACCGTGATGCGCGGCGGCGAAGAAGTGAAGCTGTCCAAGCGCAGCGGCAATTCGGTCTCGGTGCGCGACCTGATCGACGAGGCTGGCCGCGATGCGGTTCGTTTTTTCCTCGTATCGCGCAAGGCCGACACCGAGTTCGTGTTCGACATCGACCTGGCACGTTCCAAGTCCGACGAGAACCCCGTCTACTACCTGCAATATGCGCATGCGCGGGTCTGTTCGGTGTTGCGGCAGGCGGGCATGACGCCGGAGGAGGCCGTGGCCGCCCTCGCGCAGGCAGACATGTCTCCGCTGAATAGCGCGTATGAGCAAGCGCTGCTGCGCCGGCTGGCCGATTTTCCGGCCGAGCTTGCGGCTGCCGCGCGCGAAGCCGCCCCGCACCAGGTCACGTTTTACCTTAAGGACTTGGCCCAGGAATTCCACAGTTACTATAATGCGGAGCGGTTCCTGGTGGACGACCCGCAGTTGCAAAGCGCGCGATTGGCGCTCGCGACCGCGACAGGGCTGGTGCTGAAGAACGGATTGGCGGTGCTGGGTATTTCGGCGCCGTCGCAGATGTGAGCTCATCGCTTGCAACAAATGCTCGCAATTTACTGGCAGACATGACCCGCAACAGCGCTCCGCGCAATACCGTTCCCGCCCCCCGTGCACGCGCATCGCGCGGCCATGGTCGCGGCGGAACGCTGCTCGGCGTGTTCATCGGACTGGTGCTGGGATTGGGGCTGGCCGCGGGCGTTGCGTACTACGTCGCGAAGGCCAACTCTCCGTACACCGCGCAGCCGGCCAAGGACATGCGTGAACCGTCGCGCGAGACAGCCAAGGCGGCCAAGGCCGACGCGCCGGCGGCCGAGAAGCCGCGCTTCGATTTCTACAAGATCCTGCCGGGTGGCGAGGAGCCTAAAGTACAGGTCGACAGGAAACCAGCGGCGGACCGCGCCTTGGTCGACCAAGCCCGCGACAAGGCGCGCGACCCGACCCGCGACAAGGACACGGGGGCGCCGCCCAAGGTTGCGGCGGCCGAACCGCCCGCCAAGGCGGTCAAGGCCAACGACCGCTTCTGGCTGCAGGCAGGGTCGTTTTCGGCGGAGTCCGACGCCGAAAACCTGAAGGCGCAGCTGGCCCTTTCGGGTTGGGAGGCCGGCGTGCAGCAGGGCACGATGCCGGACAAGGCCGTTCGCTATCGCGTGCGCCTCGGGCCCTATGACAACACCGACGAGCTCAATCGGATCAAGTCCGAACTCGCAAAGAAGGGCTTCGACGTCGCGGTGATCAAGTTCTGACGTTTACCCGACGTTTGCTGGTTGCCGCGCCGGTCCGCAGGAACTTCATGTCGGCGTTGGTTGACCAACGGACGTTTACCCCTATTCAATCGCCGCGCGCCGCTTTGGCGCGCATCACGGGAGCAAGGATGAGCATTGAAGTCGCAGAATTGAGAAAAGGGGCATTGTCCCTGGTTACCGGATTGCTGCTGGCCGCAGCGACGACCCTGGCGTTTGTGGCACCGGCCCAGGCGCAGGGGATCGTCGAAGGCAAGCAATATGCGCGCATCAAGCCAGTTGCCGTCGAATCCGGAAAAAAGATCGAGGTCATCGAGTTCTTCTCCTACGGCTGTCCGCACTGCGGCGAGTTCGAGCCTACGGTGCAGGAGTGGCTGAAGTCGGCGCCCGCCGATGTCTCGTTTCGCCGCATCCCGGTCAACTTCCAGCCGAGGTGGGTAAACCTGGCCAAGGCCTACTACACGCTGGAGGCGATGGGCGAGGACCAGAAGCTGTCGCCGGAACTGTTCAGCGCCATTCACAGCAAGGGCCTGGCGCTGTGGGACACGGACAAGTTCTTCGACTGGGCGGCCACCAAGGGACTCGATCGCAAGAAGGTAGAGGACCTGTTCAACTCGTTCACGATCTCGGGCAAGGTGAACCGCGCCACGCAACTGGCGCAGGTCTACAACATCCAGGAAGTGCCCACCGTGATCGTCGACGGCAAGTTCATCACCAGTCCCGGGCGCGCAGGATCGCACGCGGCAACGCCGGGCGTGATCAACGAACTGGTCGCCAAGGCCCGCGCGGAGCGGCCCAAGAGCTGACCTTGCCGGGCGCAGCGTGAAGGTCTTCATCACGGGCGCCTCGTCGGGATTGGGTGAGTCCTTCGCCCGCGAGTACGCTGGCCGAGGCGCAACGCTGGGCCTCTTTGCGCGACGCGCGGCGGAGTTGGACCGGGTCGCCGCCGCGCTGGCGCCGGCAACGGTCGCAACCTACGTCGGCGACGTACGCGACGCCGCGGCGCTCGCCAGCGCCGGCGCCGATTTTATCGCGCGTTTCGGTGTGCCGGACATCGTTATCGGCAACGCGGGCATTTCGCGCGGTGTATTGACCAGCGAAACCTCGGACCTGGCGGTTTTCGAAGCAGTGTTTGCCACGAATGTGCAGGGTCTGGTGCAGACCTTCCAGCCGTTCCTGGCCGCGATGACCGGTGCGCGCAGCGGCGCGCTGGTGGGTGTGGCCAGCGTCGCGGGCTTGCGTGGCCTGCCAGGTTCCGGCGCTTATTCGGCGTCGAAGGCTGCGGCGATTTCCTATCTAGAGAGCCTGCGCGTCGAGTTGCGCGGAAGCGGTGTCGCCGTAATCACCATCTGCCCGGGATTCATCAGGACGCCGATGACCGAGCACAATCCCTACCGGATGCCGTTCCTGCTCGATGCCGACAAAGCGGCGCGACTCATCGCGCGCGCCATCGACAGGCGGCGGCGTTACTACGTGCTGCCCTGGCAGATGGCCTGGGTGGGCCGCGCGCTGAAGCTGATGCCGCGTCCCCTTTATGAATTCGCGTTCGCGCGCGCCGGACGCAAGCCACGGCACACAGGTTGACCGCCACGGTTCCCGTTGACTGGGCCGGCAGTGTGCATCCGCACGCGCAGGGTCGTCCGCGCATTGCCTGCATCGTACCCAGCCTCACCGAGTTGCTGTTCGCGCTTGGACTGGGGCGCGACATCGTTGCGCGGACCGGCTTCTGCGTTCATCCGCGCGATGCGGTCAAGGCGGTGGCCAAGGTCGGCGGCACCAAGGACGTCGACCTCGCGCGACTGCGCGAATTGGCGCCCACGCACCTCGTCGTCAACGTCGACGAGAATCGGCGCGAGATCGTCGACGCCGCGCGCGAGTTCGTTCCGTACGTGATCGTCACGCACCCGCTGGAGCCCGCGGACAATGTGCGCCTGTTTGCGCTGCTGGGTGCGATCTTCGGACGTGAACGCGAGGCCGCGCTCCTTGCGACGCAATTCGCCGAGGCGCTGGCGGTGCTCGATGCGGCAGCGGCGAAGGCGCCGCGCGAGCGCGCGCTCTATCTCATCTGGCGCAAGCCGTGGATGACGGTGGCGCGCGACACCTACATTGCCGCCACGCTGGCCAGGGCGGGCTGGGACACGCTTCCGGCGCAAGCGATGCGCCGCTATCCGGAACTGGCGGAGGACGACGCCGCGTGGCGCGAGGCGGAGCGCATTCTCGTCTCGTCGGAGCCCTACGCTTTTCGCGAACGCGACGCACAGCAACTGTCGCGGCAATGGCGCAAACCGGCCCATCTGATCGACGGCGAATGGACGTCGTGGTACGGCGTGCGTGCAATTTCCGGATTGCGTGCACTGGCGCAATTTCGCGAATCGCTTGCGGAATGAATGTGCCCCAATGAAAAGGGCCGCCCGAAAGCGGCCCTTATCTCGAACGAGCGCGAAGGCTAGATCGGCAGGCGGAAACCCACCGTGATCGCCCAGAAGTCGCCGTTGCTCTTGCCGGCCGATGCATTGCCGGCCAGATAGCCGGTGACATTGCCGAAGTCCTTGCTGACACCCAGGTCGAACAGCGCGTAGTTCGAATCCGGCTTGGCCACCGGAACGAAGTATGTTCCCGCGACGCCGACCGGGTTGACCATGATCTGGCGCTCGTCGTTCTTGAAGTCGTATTCCCACGTCGCGCGACCGAACGGACGCCAGCCGTTGAAGTTGCCGGTCACCTGCCAGCCCAAGCTGGAGATCAGCGCCTCGGTTTCCTGCTGTCCGTAGGTCAACGCCGTGCTGTCGTTGCCGGTTTCGCTGAACTGATGCACAGCGGCCTTTTCCCAGGTCAGCTTGGCAAAGGGGCCGTGCTCCCAGCCGCTCTGCTTGAACCAGTAGCCGCCGAGAACGCGCGCGACGGTATGCCAGCCGGTTGTGCTGCCGCTTTCCGTGCGGGTGGCGGTACCGAGCGTGATGTTGCGTTTGAAGTTGCCGACGTCGAGATAGCCGGCACCGAGCGTGCCGCCGACATACCACGGGCCGTCGCCGTAGCCGACATAGGCTGTCATCATCGGCTCGGTCAACTTGAAACTGCCGCCGCTGTTGTCGAAGTCGCTCTTGTATTCGGAGTACGTGAACGCGAGGCCGGCCAGCAGCTTGTCGGACAGGCGAATGTCGCCGCCCACCGCCACCGTGTTGATGTTGCCGCTCGCGGACAGACCGGTACCGGTGATGTCCTCGTTGGCGTAGTCGTACGACGCCCAGACCTGGATACCGCGGGAGGTGGCGGTGGTGGCGGGACGATCGATACCGGACATCATGCGCGAGTCGATCGAGCGCCAGTTGGCGCGTTCCATTCCGCTCGGCGCATCGCCCAGCGCGGCGACCTGTTCCGGTCCGGTGATCATCGAGGAAATCGCCTGCGAGAGGATCAGCGCGGTACCCGTGGTCGGGTGCACGCCGTCCGCCCAGAACCACGTCAGGTTGCCGTTCGGCGCCTTCAACGTTGCCGACGTGCATTGCAGCGAGCTCTGCGTCGTGCACACCTGCTGCGTCACATTGAGAAAGCCGTAGGCCGCGGGATTGGCGACGATTTCATTCTGGAACTTGAAGGTGTCGAATTGAATGACCCGGGCGCCGGTCGCGGCGATCGCCGAGTTGAGCGTGGTGTTGAACAATCCCGCCAGCTGGCTGAACGCGGCCTGCTGGTTCAGCGAGATCGCATAGGGTGTCTTGCCCGCGTCGCCCAGGTTCTGCAGCACGACGAATTGCGCGCCGGCCGCATTGAGCTTGACGACCTGCGTGGCCAAGTCGATTGCGGCTTGCGCGAGACCGGCCTGCAATTGCGCCTGGGTGATCTGTCCCTGGAGATACTGTCCACCCAACACCAGCAAGTCGTTGCCTCCGCCCTGGATCTGGTAGAGCGCATTGGGGTTGGCGGCGACCTTGGGAAGGAATGCCGAAACCTGCTGCGCAATGGAAAGGTCGGGCGTGCCCGGAGGGAGGCCGCCCTGAGGATTGTTCACGCGGGCGCCACCCTGGGCGAAGTCGTTGCCGCCGGTGAAGGAAGGTGTCGACGTGAAGCCGAAGTTCTCGCCGACGTACATCGACGCGGTGAGGCCGGGGTTGGTCGTGAAGCGTGCGCCGTACTGGCCGGCGTCGCTCAGGCTGTCGCCGAAAATATACGTGCCGGAAAACTGCGCGGAAGCAGTACCGGTGCAAAGGGCCATCGCGAGGGCGCCGGCGACGAGCGACGGACGGAATCTGCGCATGATGAATATCTCCTCGGTGATGGGCTGGAACTGCGGCGGGCTTCAATCGGCCCGCTCGGAACCGGAAATCTTATCGCAAAACACGAGGCTGCGCCGCATGTACGCCGTCAACGTCCTGCTCCCGCCATGCGTTGTTGGAAACATGTCCATGCACCTCATTTCGCCACGTTTCGGGCACATGCTGCACCGCGATATCCTGCGCGGCCTCGCGGTCCTGTTGCTGACGGCAATCGTAGCGATGGGTACGACGGCCGCGCGAGCGCAAGCGGACGACGAACCGCCGGGGCGTGTCGGGCGCATCGCCGACGCGGGCGGCGAACTCTATCTGGCGCCTCAGGACGCGCCGGACCAATGGGTGCCGATCGGGCAGAACTATCCAGTGACGACCGGCGACAATCTCTGGGCGGGCCGGGACTCGCGCGCCGAGGTCGACTTCGGCGGCGGCCAGTTCCGCCTGTCCGGCGAAACGAGCTTGCATGTTTCGAGGCTCGACGAGCGCCAGCTCGCGCTGTTCGTCGCGCAGGGCCGCGTGATCCTGCGCGTGCGCTATCTCGACACCGGCGACACCGCGCGCATCGACACGCCAAATGCACAGATCGCGCTCACCCGTCCGGGGCTCTATCGGATCGACGTCACCGATGATCGCCTGCATACCGAACTCGTGGTCCGCGAAGGCGCGGCAGAAATCGACACCGGCGCAGCAGTGCAGCAGGTGTTGCCCGGCCAACACGCGACGCTGGACGGCAGCGCACCCCAGTTCGCGCTCGTGCGCAACGGCATGGCCACCGACGGCTTCGACACCTGGAGCGCCAGTCGCGACCGCCGATACGAGCGCGGATACGCCAACGCGCCGGTCTCGCGGCAGATGGTCGGCCAGGCCGACCTGGACGAGTATGGCACCTGGGATTCGGCGCCTGAATATGGCGCGGTCTGGTATCCGGCCAATGTGGCGCCGGATTGGGCTCCCTACCGTAACGGCTATTGGACGGAAATCGGCGTATGGGGTCCGACCTGGGTCGATGCCGCGCCCTGGGGCTATGCGCCGTTCCACTACGGACGCTGGGCCCACATCCACGGCCGCTGGGGCTGGTGCCCCGGCCGTTACGTCGCGCGGCCCGTGTGGGCGCCGGCGCTCGTCGGCTGGGTGGGTGGGCCGGGCTGGAGTATCTCGGTCGGCCAAGGCGGTCCCATTTACGGCTGGGTGCCGCTGGGATGGGGCGAGGCCTACCACCCACGCTGGAGAAGCTGCAGCGACGGTTGCTGGTCACGCTTCAATGCGCCGTACGCGGTCAATGTCACACGCCGGTCCGATGCCCCGCCGCCACGCTGGGTCAACGGTCAGGCGCCCGGGGCGATTACTGCGGTGTCCGGTTCGGTATTCACCGGCCGCAAGCCGGTGGAAGGACAGCGCATCGCGGTTCCTGCGGGCGCCGTTGCGAGCGCCCCGGTGCTGGCCGCGCCTCCGGTCCGTCCGGCGCCGCAGTCGATCGTTGGGGTCGCGCCCGGGAGTGGCATGCCGCGGCCGGCGTCCACGACTTACCTGCCCACCACGAGACAGCAGCGCGTCGCCACGCCGGCCGAGGTCCTTCCCGGTCAATCGGTTGCCCTGCCGGCGCCACGTCCGGCGCCCGGAGCCGCGCCGTCGTCGTCGTCGCGGGCTGTGATGCCCATGATCGCCAGGCCTCAACCAGCGGGGCCCGTTCCGACAGTGAGCACTAACCCACAAGCAGTACAGCGTTTTTCCCCGGCCCCCGCCAACGTCCCGGCCCCCGCCACCGTCCCGGCCGCCCCCGCCCCCGCCTTGGCCCCCGCCCCCGCAGCGGCGCCTGCGGTTCCGCGTGGCGCCGTCGCGCCCATGCCGATGCCGAACGTGGCGCATCCCAGCGTTGCGACGCCCGCAGCTACGCAACCGTCGCCGCTGGCGGTGCCGCAGGCAGCGCGTCCGGCGGCGTCCACACCAGCCCTGGCACCGCACGTGTCCGCGCCCGCACCCGCCGGGGCGCCGGCGGGGCGCCCGCAGGACGCGCCCAAGGTGGAGAAGGCGGTCGCGCCCGTGGTGAAGGTCCCCGACACGGCGGTCAGATAGCGAAAATGCAGAAAGTCGTACGGCAGATAGCCGTAACGCAGACTGCCGTCAGTCAGCGGCCTCAGTTGAAGCCCCCGGGTAGCGGCTTCAGTTGACTACCAGCGCGAGCCGCTTCCCGCCATCGATGAGCTTCACGCGATCGCCGGCAGCGACGGTGGGCGCGTTGCTGTAGTGAAACGTGCGCACCGTTCCGTTGTCCATCCGGATCGCCACATCCCAGCTCGTCTTTGTGTTTACGTTCTTTTCGACCTGGTTGCCGGCGACTGCGCCCAGTCCCGCGCCGGCGATGGTGGCGACCGTGTTGCCGCGGCCGCTGCCGATCTGATGCCCGATGACGCCGCCAAGTACGCCGCCGGCGACGATGCCGACCCCTGACGCCTCACCTCGCTGCTTCGTTGTGTTCACCGATTGCACGACTCCACAATTCTGGCAAGCGCCGGGAGGTGGCGGTTGTGCGATCGCCGTGCCCGCGAGAATGAAGGGAAGCGCAGCGGCCACCAGGAGGTTGGAAAGTACGGTTTTCATGGAGCGAATACCTCGCGTGATTTGATCGGAATGGCGGAACTCATCGGCTGTCCTCATTTTCCCTCCCTTGCCCTCATTTTCCATCCGCGCGAATGCGGGCGTAGGAGCCCGGCGCAGGTTCGATGACCTTGAGCTTGCCCTTGCCGGGCACGCGCGCCGGCACTTCGCGACCCAGGTTCGGCTCGACCCACTTGCGCCAATCGGTCCACCATGAGCCCTCGTGCTGCTTCGCTCCCTTGAACCAAGCGTCAGGATCCTCGGGCAGCTTTTCGTTGGTCCAGTAGCCGTACTTGTTGGCCGCGGGCGGGTTGACCATGCCGGCAATATGGCCCGAGCCGGACAGCACGAACCGGGACTTGCCGGAAAGAATCTGCGGTCCCGCGAACGTGGTCTTCCACGGCGCGATGTGGTCCTCGATCGCCGACACGAAGTAGGTTGGCACCGTCACCTTCGCCAGGTCGATCTTGACGCCGGCCAACGTGATGCCGCCTGGCTTGCGCAGCAGGTTCTTCATGTACAGGTTGCGCAGGTAGAAGCTGTGCATTGCCGCGGGCATGCGCGTCGAATCGCAGTTCCAGTGCAGCAGGTCGAAAGGAAACGGATCGCGTCCCAGCAGGTAGTTGTTGATGACGAACGACCAGATCAGATCGTTGGCGCGCAGCATGTTGAACGTGCCGGCCATTTCGCTGCCTTCGAGATAGCCGCGCTCGTTCATTTTCTTCTCGAGCGAACTCACCTGCGCCTCGTCGATGAACACCTCGAGCTCGCCCGCGGCCGTGAAGTCAAGCAGCGATGTCATGAACGTCGCGGTCGCGATGGGTGTCTTCTTCTTCGCAGCGAGCCACGCCAGCGTGGCCGCGAGCAGCGTGCCGCCCAGGCAATAGCCGACTGCGTTGACGTCCTTTTCGCCGGTGGCCTTTTCGATCGCGTCGAGCGCGGCCAGTGTGCCCTCGGTGAGGTAGTCCTCGAAATTCTTGTGCGCAAGTTTCTCGTCGGGATTGACCCACGAGATGATGAACACGGTGAGACCTTCGTGCGCGGCCCAGCGCAGGAAGGAATTTTTCTCGCGCAGGTCGAGGATGTAGTACTTGTTGATCCACGGCGGAATCACCAGCAGCGGGCGCTTCCACTGTTTCTTCGTCGCAGGTTCATACTGGATCAGCTGCATCAGGTCGTTCTGGAACACGACCTTGCCGGGCGTCGTGGCGATGTTGACGCCCAACTCGAAAGCCTTGGCGTCGGTCATCGAGATCTTGAGCTTGCCGTTGCCGCGCTCGATGTCGTCCAGCAGGTTGTTGAGCCCCTTCACCAGGTTCTGGCCGCCGGAGGCGATCGTCTCGCGGTACACCTCGGGATTGGTGAGCGCGAAGTTGGACGGCGCCAGCGCATCGATGTACTGGCGCGTGAAGAAGTTCACCTTGCGCTGGGTCTGCTCGTCCAGGCCTTCCACATTCGCCACCTCGTCATGCAGCCAGCGCGAGGTGATGAGGTAGCTCTGCTTGATGTAGTCGAACAGGAAATGCTCGTGCCAGTCCTCGTGCTTGAAGCGCTTGTCGCTCGGTGCCGGGGTCGCGATGGGTTCCATCGTGCCGCCCATCATCCGCATCATCGATCCCTGCCACAGGTTCATGTAGTCCCACCACAGGTTCATCTGCGATTCGGCCATCCGCGCCGGATTGGCGAGCATCTGCGCGGCGACTTCCATGAACGCCTTGCCCAGTCCCAGCTCGTCGGACGGCATCACGCCGCTCTTTCCCGCGTTGCGCGTCGCGAAGTCGCCGATCATCTTGGCGCTTTTCTCGGCGGCGGAGGCCAGCGATTCGGCCAGCGCGACCGGGTCGTAGGGGGGCTTCGATTCCTTGACGAATGTGGACATCGCAATTCTCTTGGTTGTTGTGGGAACGAAACGTGGCGAAACTGAGTGAAATTCAGGCGTGGAAACGAACGGCGCCCGACCGCGCCACGGTACGCCGGATGCGGCCGCGATGCCACAGGTAGTTGAGGTGGGCGATGGCTTCGCCCATCGCGAAGAAGCGTTGCTGCAGGTCGAGTTCGCGGCGGAATAGTATCGGCAGCATGTCGGTGGCGCTGACCGGTCCGATGGCCGTGGTGATGGCCGCTTCAAGTTCCGCGAGCCGGTCGGTGTGATGCGCCTGTAACTGGGCGACGCGCAGCGCAATGCCGCGAAACGGCAAGCCATGCGAGGGCAGGACAAGCGTTTCCGGTGGCAATGTCGCGATGACCGCGATCGAGTCGAGGAAGCGCCCCAGCGGATCGCCGTCCGGCTCGGCGGCCGCCACGCTCACATTGGTGCTGATGCGCGGCAGCAGCATGTCGCCCGAAATGAGCAGCGACTGCGCGGCCGAGTGCAGCGACGCGTGCTCGGGCGAATGGCCATGACCGCAGATGATTCGCCACGACGCGCCACCGGCCGCCACGTCGTCGCCATCGAGCATCCGCTGGAATCGCGCCGGGACCTCCGGTACGCCGCGGATGTAAAGGTTTCCCCGCGCGAGAAGGCCCGCGACGTGATCGACGGCCATGCCGTGCGCAGCGAACAGCGCGAAGGTATCGGCAAACGCATGCGTTGCGCGCTGCTCGAAGACCGCATGCGCGGTCAGGAACTCGGCCTGCGTCATCACCACCGAGCAGCCGAAGTGCTCCGACAGCCATGCGGCGTTACCCAGGTGGTCGGGATGGAAATGCGTCGCGATGACGCGCGTGATCGGCCGCCCCTGCAGCGTGTCCGGGAAATGCCTTTCCCACAACGCGCGCGTGACGTTGTCGCCATAGCCGCAGTCGACCGCGGTCCAGCCATCGTGTTCCTGCAGCAGCCACAGGTTGATGTGGTCGAGCGCGAAGGGCAGCGGCATCCTGATCCACAGCACGCCGGGCGCGACCGTGCATGCGGCCCCGGGCGCGGGCGGCGCAGGAAACGGATAGTCGAGCAACGGAGGGAGCGGAGCGTTCAAGGGGTCGAAAGCGGCCAAACCAGTATGGTATCGTGGTCGGCCGCCCTGGCCTTTGCGCCACGCCATTCCATGTCCGCAGCCCGCCGTCCCACCGCCAAGCCGAGCACGCGCGAGCCGACCTACACGATCTCGGAACTCGCCCGCGAATTCGCGCTGACCACGCGCACCATCCGCTATTACGAAGACGAAGGCCTGGTCGCGCCCACCCGTCAGGGGCGGGCGCGAATCTATGGCGAACGCGAGCGCGTGCGTTTGAAACTGGTCCTGCGCGGCAAGCGGTTGGGCTTGGCACTCGCTGAAATCGCGGAACTGCTCGACCTGTACGAGATTGCCCGCAACGAACGGGCCCAACTCGCCAAGTTCCTCGACCTGCTCGCCGATCGGCGCGGCAGGCTCATGCAACAGAAGGAAGACATCGATGCGGTGCTGGCCGAGATCGACGGCGTCGAACGCGAGTGCCGGCGGCGGCTGAAAGAAGAGAAATGAGGGAAGAGATATGAGGCAGGAGAAATGAGCAGCAAGCGGGAAGACCGAAGTTGACGTTAACGTTAACGTCATACACAATCGTCTTCTCCTCGATCGAGCCGTCCGCTGGACCTATTGCAGGCACGCCGCCGCCATGAATTCCCCCGCCTTCATTGCCAAGGATCGTGAATTCGCGAGCCGTGTGCGCGCCAGTTTCGCGCGGCAGGGCGCGATGAAACTGATCGGCGCGGAACTCACCGAACTGGCGGCCGGCTACTGCGCGATATCGCTCGTGCCCCGACCCGAAACCTCGCAACAGCATGGGTATGTGCACGCAGGCATCGTTGCAGCACTTGTCGACACCGCCGGCGGCTATGCCGGCTTTACGTTGTTCCCGGCGGACAGCTCGGTGCTTACGGTGGAGTTCAAGCTGAATCTTCTGGCGCCCGCCGAGGGCGACCGGCTGGTTGCGGAAGGATTCGTCGTCAAGCCGGGCCGCACGCTCGCGATCACGCGCGGCGAGGTGCACGCAGAAAAGGGCGGACAGCGTACGCTGGTGGCACTGATGCAGCAGACGCTGATGGTGATGCACGGCAAGCAGGACGCTTAGCGGAGAGGGATCGGACATGCTGAATTTTCCCGCACTCGATTTTCATCATGGCGAGACCATCGACATGCTGCGCGCCACGGTGCAGCAGTTCGCCGCCGATGAAATCGCTCCGCGCGCGGCGGCCATCGATCGCGACAACCTCTTTCCCGCCGACCTGTGGCGGAAGATGGGCGATCTGGGGCTGCTCGGCATCACGGTCGAGGAGGAATACGGCGGCACCGCGATGGGCTATCTCGCGCACGTGATCGCGATGGAGGAAATTTCGCGCGCGTCGGCCTCCGTGGGATTGTCGTATGGCGCGCACTCGAACCTGTGCGTCAATCAATTGCGGCGAAATGGCAGCGAAGCGCAGAAAAAGCGCTACCTGCCCAGACTGATCAGCGGCGAGCACGTCGGCGCGCTGGCGATGAGCGAACCCGGTTCGGGCTCGGACGTCGTGTCCATGCGCCTGCGCGCGGACCGCAAAGGCAGCGGCGGCAGCGAGAGCTTCGTCCTGAATGGCAACAAGATGTGGATCACCAACGGCCCGGACGCGGACACGCTCGTGGTCTACGCCAAGACCGACCCGCAGGCCGGGCCCAAGGGCATCACGGCGTTCATCATCGAGAAGGGCATGCGGGGTTTCTCCACCGCGCAGAAACTGGACAAGCTCGGCATGCGCGGTTCGAACACCTGCGAGCTCGTGTTCCAGGATTGCGAGGTACCGGTGGAAAATATACTGGGACTGGAAGGGCGCGGCGTGAATGTGCTGATGAGCGGGCTCGATTACGAGCGCGCGGTACTCGCCGCCGGGCCGGTCGGCATCATGGCGGCGTGCATGGATGCGGTACTGCCGTATGTGCACGAGCGCTCGCAGTTCGGGCAGCCGATCGGCGAGTTCCAGCTGATGCAGGGAAAGGTCGCTGACATGTATTCGACGATGACGGCGTGCAAGGCCTATGTCTACGCCGTCGCACAGGCCTGCGACCGCGGCAAGACGACGCGCAAGGACGCCGCCGGCGCCATTCTCTACGCCGCCGAAAAGGCCACGTGGATGGCGGGCGAGGCAATCCAGGCGCTCGGCGGCAACGGCTACATCAACGAATATCCGACGGGGCGGCTGTGGCGCGACGCCAAGCTGTACGAGATCGGCGCAGGCACCTCCGAGATTCGCCGCATGCTCATCGGCCGCGAGTTGTTCAACGAGACGAAGTGACGATGGCGCTGGAGATGAAAGCGGCGTGCGAGCAGTGCGCGAAGGCACTGCCAGCAGAAGCCGGCGACGCCCGGATCTGCACGTTCGAGTGCACGTTCTGCGTGGAATGCGCGGATGCCATGAACGGAATCTGCCCGAACTGCGGTGGTGAGCTGGTGGCACGGCCGCGGCGAAAAGCAAAGGTAGGCTGAAAGAGGAGTGACGAGATGCAGAACGATCCGATTGTGATTGTGGGCGCGGCGCGCACGCCGATGGGTGGATTCCAGGGCGATTTCGCGTCGCTCGCGGCGAGCGACCTGGGCGCCGTGGCGATCAAGGCCGCTGTGGAGCGCGCAGGCATCCAGCCCGGCGATGTGCAGGAACTGCTGTTCGGCAATTGCCTGATGGCCGGGCAGGGGCAGGCGCCCGCGCGGCAGGCGGCGCTCAAGGCCGGCCTCCCGATTTCGGTCAATTGCACGACGCTGTCCAAGATGTGCGGCTCAGGCATGAAGGCGACGATGCTCGCGCACGACCTGATCGTCGCGGGCTCCAACGACGTCGTCGTGGCCGGCGGCATGGAGAGCATGACCAACGCGCCGTTCCTGATGCCCAAAGCGCGCGCCGGCTACCGGATGGGTCATCAGCAGGTCATGGACCACATGTTCCTGGACGGCCTCGAGGATGCGTACGACAAGGGGCGGTTGATGGGGACGTTCGCGGAAGATTGCGCCGCGAAGTACACATTCACGCGCGAGGCGCAGGACCAGTTCGCGCTGACGTCGCTGTCGCGCGCGCTTGCGGCGAACAACGACGGCACGTTCGCGTGGGAAATCGCGCCGGTCACCATTTCGGGGCGCAAGGGTGAGGTCGTGATCGACCACGACGAGCAGCCGGCCAAGGCGTCGCCGGACAAGATACCGACCCTCAAGCCCGCGTTCCGCAAGGACGGCACGGTGACGGCGGCCAATTCGAGTTCGATTTCCGACGGTGCGGCAGCGCTGGTGCTGATGCGCCGCTCGGATGCCGAGAAGCGTGGCTTGAAGCCACTGGCCGTCATCGTCGCGCATGCGACGCATGCCCAGGAACCGGCGTGGTTCTCGACGGCTCCCGTCGGTGCGATCGAAAAACTCTATGCGAAGACCGGCTGGACGTCGCAGAGCGTCGACCTCTTCGAGATCAACGAGGCGTTCGCCGTGGTGACGATGGCGGCGATGGTGGAGCACAACCTGCCGCACGACCGCGTCAACGTGCATGGCGGCGCCACCGCGCTCGGTCATCCGATCGGCGCGTCCGGCGCCCGCATTCTCGTCACGCTGATCGGCGCGCTGCGCAAGCACGGCAGGAAGCGCGGTGTCGCGGCGCTGTGCATCGGCGGCGGCGAAGCGACGGCGATGGCGATCGAGCTCGCATGAATCCCGCGCTGACCAACTGTTGCTTGGAGATTGGATGATTCCGCTCGACAGCCTCGCGTTGTTCGCCGTGGCCTGCGTGCTGTTGGTGCTCACGCCGGGACCCAACCTCATGTACCTGATCTCGCGCACGCTGTGCCAGGGTCGTACCGCCGGCATCGTGTCGCTCGCCGGCACCACCAGCGGAATGCTGTTCTATGCGCTGGCGGCGGCGTTCGGCCTCACTGCGGTATTCGTCGCGGTTCCGGTGCTGTTCGACCTCGTGCGCTGGGCCGGTGCCGCCTACCTTCTCTGGCTCGCTTGGGATGCCGTGCGTCCGCGGGGTGGCGGCGGACTCTTTGCGCGCCGGGACCTGCCGACAGTGCCGCCGGCGATGCTCTTTCGCACGGGCATGCTGACCAGCATCCTCAATCCCAAGGTCGCGCTGTTCTATCTTGCGTTGTTCCCGCAGTTTGTCGACCCCGCGCGCGGCAGCGTGCTCGTGCAGTCGCTGCTGCTGGCGGTCGTGCAGATTGGAATCGCGATCGCCGGAGACCTGTTGTTCGTGCTCGCGGCGTCGCGCGCTGCGGACTGGCTGGCTACGCGTCCCGCGTGGGTGACGGCGCAGCGATGGGTCTTGAGCGGCGTGTTCGGCGCGATTGCCGTCAAGCTGGCGCTGGATTCACGGCGATGACCGTGGCCACGAACCCAACCGGCATCTACGTCAAGCTCGCGCTCGTCGCCGCAGCCTGGGGCAGCTCGTTCATCGCCGGCCGCATCGTCTCGGCGCAGATGTCGGCGTCCGTCGCGGCGCTCGGACGGTTCGTGATCGCGACCGCGACGCTGCTCATCCTGGTATTCGTCCTGGAACATGGCCTGCCGCGACTGACGTGGCGCAAGTGGCTGCAATTCACGCTGCTCGGCGCCATCGGCGTCGCCGCGTACGCCTTGCTGTTCATGTTCGCGCTGCAAACGGTGACTGCCTCGCGCGGCGCGCTGATCATGGCGCTGATTCCGGCCGCAACACTTCTGGGAGGCGCCATGTTCCTGCATGAGCCGCTGACACGGCCGCGGGTGCTGGGCATCGCGCTGGCGCTGGTCGGCGTCGCGGTGGACCTGGGCGACGGCAATCCACTACGCATGTTCACCGGCCCCATCGGCACCGGCGAGGTGGCGATGTTCGGCTGCGTGCTCGCCTGGTCGGCCTATACGCTGCTGGGCAAGCGGGTGTTGGGTGAGGGCCTGTCGCCTCTGGTCGCGACTACCTGCTCCGCGTTGACCGGCACGGTTATCCTGGCGATTGCGTGTGCAACCCTGGGAGAACTCGCGCTTCCGAAAGCGGACTGGAAAGGCTGGCTGTCGTTGGCCTTCATGGGCGTGATTGGCACTGCCGTCGCCTACGTCTGGTTCTACGACGGCGTGAAGGCGATCGGCCCGGCGCGTACGGCCGTGTTCATCAATCTGGTTCCGGTCGTAGCGATCACGCTGGGCGTGCTAATGCTGGGCGAACCCCTGAAATGGTCGATGGTGATCGGCGCCGCGATGGTCCTGTCCGGCGTGTGGATCATCAATCGCGCCCCGGCGGCATCAACCGCCAACGCTGCGGCGGGAACCCGGTGACGCCATGCTGCTGACCGACGAACAGCAACTCGTTCGCGACACGATGCGCGCGTTTGCGACGGAGCAACTCGCGCCCAACGCGGCACGGTGGGATCGCGAGTCGCATTTTCCGCGCGAACAGTTGCGCGCGCTGGGCGAACTGGGCGCGATGGGCATGGTCGTGCCGGATCGCTGGGATGGTGCCGGCATGGACTACGTGTCACTGGCCGTGGCGCTGGAGGAAATCGCGGCCGGCGATGGCGCGACGTCGACGATCGTCAGCGTGCAGAACTCCGTCGTGTGCGGGCCGATCAACGCCTTCGGCACCGATGCGCAGAAGGAGAAGTACCTGAAGCCGCTGGCGCGTGGCGAATGGCTGGGCTGCTTCTGCCTGACCGAGCCTCACGTCGGCTCGGATGCCGGCGCCATCGCAATGCGCGCGGAGCGCCGCGGCGATCGTTTCGTGCTGAACGGCGTCAAGCAGTTCATCACCTCGGGCGCCAACGCCGATGTCGCCATTGTCTTCGCGGTCACTGACAAGTCCGCGGGAAAGAAGGGGATCTCCGGTTTCATCGTCGATACCAAATCGCCTGGCTTCGTCGTGGCGCGCGTCGAGGAAAAGCTCGGCCAGCATGCGTCCGACACGGCGCAATTGCTGTTCGAGAATTGCGAAGTGCCGGCGGAAAACCTGCTGGGAACGGAAGGCGGGGGATACCGGATCGCGCTGTCGAATCTGGAGGCGGGACGCATCGGAATCGCCGCGCAGGCGGTCGGGATGGCGCGCGCGGCGCTCGACGCGGCCATTGCCTATGCGCGCGAACGCACAAGCTTCGGCAAGCCGATCGCCGAACATCAGGCGGTCAACTTCCGGTTGGCCGACATGGCGGTGCAGGTCGAGGCGGCGCGGCAGCTCATCTGGCATGCGGCCGCTCTGCGCGATGCCGATATGCCCTGCCTGAAGGAAGCGTCGATGGCCAAGCTCTTCGCCACCGAGATGGCCGAACGCGTGTGTTCGGACGCCATCCAGATCCACGGCGGCTACGGGTATGTTTCGGATTTTCCGGTCGAGCGCATCTATCGCGACGTTCGCGTGTGCCAAATCTACGAAGGCACCAGCGACATCCAGCGGCTGGTGATCGGCCGCGCGATCGTCGGGTAATGCCTGGCCGACTTTCCAATGGCGGGACAAACAAAGTGATGCAAACGTGAGCGTTCCCATCGATTTCTACTACGATTTTTCGTCGCCGTACGGCTACATGGCCGCCAACAAGATCGACGCGCTGGCGGCCAGGTTCGGGCGGACGGTCAACTGGCGACCGATGCTGCTCGGCGTCGTGTTCAAGCAGACCGGCATGGCGCCGCTGACGCAGATTCCGATCAAGGGCGACTATTCGAAGCGCGACTTCGACCGCAGCGCGCGCTTCCACGGCGTTCCGTTTCGCATGCCGCCGGTGTTTCCGATCGCGTCGCAGGCGCCTTCGCGCATCGTGCTGTGGGCCAGGGCGCAGGATTCCGCGCTGGCGGGAAAGGTAACTTTGACCCTCTATCGCGCGTACTTCGTCGACGGCCAGGACATCTCCAATCCCGATGTTGCCGCAGTTGTCGCCGCGAAGGTGGCAGGCATCGACCGCGTGGCGGCGCGCGCGGCCATCGATGACCCTGCGATCAAGGATGCATTGAAACGCGAAGTGGACGACGCGATGCGCGCAGGCGTGTTCGGGTCGCCGTTCGTCATCGTGGACGGCGAGCCTTTCTGGGGGCTCGACCGTTTCGACCAGGTCGAGCGCTGGCTGGCCACCGGAGGATTCTGAACGTGGCCGATTTCGTACTCTACTGTTTCGCGCAGTCGGGCAATGCCTACAAGGCCGCGCTGACGCTGCAGCTGGCCAATGCCAACTGGGAAGCACGCTTCGTTGATTACTTTGGCGGCGAGACGCGTACGCGGGAATATCGCGCGCTCAACGTCATGGGCGAGGCGCCGCTGCTCGTTCACAACGGGCAGACGTTGTCGCAATCCGGCGTCATTCTCGACTATCTGGCCGAGACGCTCGGACAATTCGGACCGCGCGATGCCGCGCAACGGCGCGAAATCCTGCGCTGGATGCTGTTCGACAATCACAAGTTGACCAGTTACACGGCGACCATGCGTTTCATGCGTACCTTTGCCGAGAATCCCGACCCGGCAGTGCTTGCCTTCCTGCGTGGCAGGGCGGAAGCGGCCTGGGGGGTGCTCAATGCCCACCTGGCTGGGCGAAAATTTGTCGTGGGCGAGCACCTGACCATCGCCGACCTTTCGCTGTGCGGCTACCTGTTCTGGCCCGACGAGATCGGCGTAGACTGGAATGCATACCCCAATTTGCGCGACTGGCTGGCGCGCATCGCCGCGCAGCCCCGTTACCGGCCCCCGTACGAACTGATGCCCGGGCACCCGCGTCCCGCGCCGTCCTGACCCAACGAACGATGCCCGTCCTCGAAACCAAGCTCAACACGCGCGATGCTGTCTTCGCGCAGAATCGCGACGCGATGGCGGCGCTGGTGGCCGACCTGCGCGCGAAGATCGCCGTCATCGAACAGGGCGGCGGCGCGGCGCCTTCCGCCAAGCACACAGCGCGCGGCAAGCTGCTGCCGCGCGAGCGCGTGCGTTCGCTGCTCGACCCCGGCACGCCGTTCCTTGAATTCTCGCAGCTGGCCGCGTACGACATGTACAAGGACAACATCGCCGCGGCGGGCATCATCACCGGCATCGGTCGCGTCAATGGCCAGGAGTGCGTGATCGTCTGCAACGACGCCACGGTCAAGGGCGGCACGTACTACCCGTTGACCGTGAAGAAGCATCTGCGCGCGCAGGAGATCGCGCGCGAAAACGCACTGCCGTGCATCTACCTGGTCGACTCCGGCGGCGCCAACCTGCCCAACCAGTACGACGTGTTCCCGGACCGCGATCATTTCGGCCGCATCTTCTACAACCAGGCAACGATGTCCGCGCTGGGCATTCCGCAAATCGCGGTGGTGATGGGCTCGTGCACGGCAGGCGGCGCGTATGTGCCCGCGATGTCGGACGAGTCGATAATCGTCAAGGAACAGGGGACCATCTTCCTGGCCGGGCCGCCGCTGGTAAAGGCCGCCACCGGCGAAATCGTCAGCGCAGAGGAACTTGGCGGTGCGGACGTGCACACGCGCGTGTCGGGTGTGGCCGATCATTTCGCGCTCAACGATCATCATGCGTTGTCCATCGCGCGCAACATCGTCGGTAACCTCAATCGCGTCAAGCATGTCGCGCTCGATGTGCGGCTGCCGGTGGAGCCGCTGCATCCGGCCGAGGAAATCTACGGCGTCATCCAGGCCGACATCAAGAAGCCCTACGACGTGCGGGAAGTGATCGCGCGCATCGTCGACGGCAGCGAGTTCGACGAATTCAAGGCACGCTATGGTGCAACACTGGTGACCGGGTTCGCGCGCATCTGGGGCTATCCGGTCGGCATCGTCGCCAACAATGGCGTGCTGTACTCCGAATCGGCGCAGAAGGGCGCACACTTCATCGAGCTTTGCGCGCAGCGCCGCATTCCGCTCCTGTTCCTGCAGAACATCACCGGCTTCATGGTGGGACAGAAATACGAGTCGGGCGGCATCGCCAAGGACGGCGCCAAGATGGTGACGGCCGTGTCGTGTGCGCAGGTGCCCAAGTTCACGGTCATCATCGGCGGCAGCTACGGTGCCGGCAATTACGGCATGTGCGGCCGCGCGTTCAATCCGCGCTTCCTGTGGATGTGGCCCAACGCGCGCATCTGCGTGATGGGGCCGGAGCAGGCGAGCAGCGTATTGGCCACCGTCAAGCGCGAGCAGATCGAAAAGTCCGGCAAGGCGTGGACGATGGAGGAGGAGGAGGCATTCAAGGCGCCCGTTCGCGACAAGCTGGCCTCCGAAGCGCATCCGTATTTCGCCAGCGCGCGGTTGTGGGACGACGGCGTGATCGACCCGGCCGACACGCGGCGCGTGCTCGGACTCGCGATTTCGGCGGCGCTCAACAAGCCCATCGAAGCGACGAAGTTCGGCGTGTTCCGGATGTAGCGTGGCTGCGCCAGACGTGGCCGACGCTTCCCCGATGATCTACGAAACGCCGGAGCACACGCTGCTGCGCGACCAGGTCGCGCGTTTCATCGCGGAAGAGGTCGAACCGCACGCCGCCGCCTGGGAAGAGCAGGGGACAACGCCACGCGCCGTGCTGCGGCACATGGGCGAGCTGGGCATGCTGGGGATGATGGTCGCGCCGGAATACGGCGGTGCCGGCGCCGATGCGCTGACCAACCTGGTCTTCGCCGAAGCCTTGTCGCAGTCGACCTTTGGCGGCTTCATCATCACCGTGCTCGTGCACACCGACATGGCGTCGCCGCATCTCGTGCACGCCGGCACCGACGAGCAGCGCGCGCGCTGGCTGCCGGGCATCTGCCGGGGCGAGGTGATCACCGCCGTGGCCATCACCGAGCCCGATGCAGGGTCCGATGTCGCGGGCATGCGCACGAGCGCGACCCGCGATGGCGACGAGTGGGTGCTGAATGGCTCCAAGATGTTCATCACCAACGGCGTACACGCCGACCTGTATTTTGTCGCGGCGAAGACCGACGGTCGTGCGCGTGGCGCTCACGGCGTGTCGATGTTCGTCGTTGAAAAGGGTGCGCGCGGCTTCTCGGTCGGGCGCGCGCTGGCCAAGACCGGGTGGCTTTCGTCGGATACCGCAGAACTGGTCTTCGACAATTGCCGCATTCCGGCGGCCAATTTGTTGGGAAACGAAAACGAGGGCTTCTACGCGATCATGCGCAATTTCCAGCGGGAGCGCATCGCGCTCGCCGCAATGGCCGTCGGACACGCGACGGTGGCGATCCGCCTGGCCCTCGAACATGTCAAGCTGCGCCGCGCTTTCGGCGGCGTGCTATGGGACCAGCAGACGATCCGGCAACGGCTGGCGCTGCTGGAGGCCAGGACACTGGCGGCGCGCAGCTTCATGTACCACTGTGCCTGGCTCGTGTCGCAGCAGCGCGATACCGTCAAGGAAATCTCGCTCTTGAAGGCGCTCACCGGGGAACTCGCGGGCGAAGTGGTGACCACCTGCCAGCAGTTTCACGGAGGGATGGGCTATATTCGCGAAACGGCCATCGAGCGGCTATGGCGCGATGCGCGCATTCTGGCCATCGGTGGCGGCGCCACCGAAGTGATGCTCGAGGAAGCCGCGAAGAGAATGTAGCTGAGGGAAGCAAGTGAAAACTGAGCGCAATCCGGACAACGACAATCATGCCAAGCAAAAAGAAAGCACCGACCTTCGAATGCGCAACGCTCGACGTGGACCTGCGCAACAACATCGCGCTGGTGGCGCTCAACCGTCCGGAACTGCACAACGCGTTCAATGAAACGCTGATCGCTGAATTGACGACGGTGCTGGCCGCGCTCGATTCCGACACCTCGGTCCGCGCGGTAGTGCTGACCGGCCACGGCAAGAGTTTCTGCGCCGGCGCCGACCTGAACTGGATGAAAAAAATGGCCGGCTACAGTCCGGCCGAGAACCTCGCCGATGCGCAGGCGCTGGCGCTGATGCTGCGCACGCTCAATGGGCTCTCCAAACCGACAGTCGCATGCGTTCGCGGCGCCGCGTTCGGCGGCGGCGTCGGATTGATCGCGTGCTGCGACATCGCCGTCGCAGCGCACGACGCGATATTTTCATTGTCGGAGTCGAAGCTCGGGCTCATTCCCGCCACGATCTCGCCCTACGTGATCGAGGCCATCGGCGCGCGGCAGGCACGTCGCTATTTCCTGTCCGCGGAGCGCTTCACCGCTGCGGAGGCTTTCCGGATCGGCCTGCTCCACGACATCGTGCCGGAGCCTGAGCTGGATGGCCGCATCAACGAGTTGCTCGGTGCGCTGCTGGTTGCAGGCCCCGTGGCGCAAATGGAGTGCAAGGCGCTGATCCGTGGCGTCGCGCATCGGCCCATCGACGAGGACGTCATTGCCGGGACCGCGCGACACATCGCTGCCGTGCGCGCCTCCACTGAGGGTCGCGAAGGCGTGGCCGCGTTCCTGGGCAAGCGCAGCGCCGAGTGGGTCCCCGCGTCGCTGCGATCGAAGAAATAGCAAATGCCGTCGCTCGACCACGTCGATACGTTGCAGCTGGTGGCATTGGCCGCAGCACTCGGCTGGGCGAGCGGGCTGCGCCTGTATGCGGTCTTGTTCATCGTGGGTGCTATCGGCTACCTGGGTTGGGTTCCGTTGCCATCGGCGCTGAACGTACTTGCGCATCCGTTCGTGCTCGCGGCCTCCGGATTCATGTGTTTCGTCGAATTCTTCGCCGACAAGATTCCCGGCCTCGACTCGCTGTGGGACATCGTGCAGACGTTCATCCGCGTGCCGGCGGGCGCGGCGCTCGCAGCCGGTGTCTTCGGCGACTCGTCCACGGCATCGATGATGGCGGCGGCCATCGTCGGCGGCACACTGGCCGCGGGCAGCCATCTGGCCAAGGCCGGCAGCCGCGCGATCATCAACACCTCACCCGAGCCGTTCTCGAACTGGACCGCCTCGTTCGGCGAGGACCTTGCAGTAGCAACGCTGCTGTGGCTCGCGTTTGCGCATCCGGTGGTCGCACTCGCAGTACTTGCGGTGCTGATTGCGCTGACAATCTGGCTCATCCCGAAAGTGTGGCGCATGCTGCGCGCAATCTTCGCGCGCGTTTCGGGCTGGCTCAGTCGACCGACGACGGGCAGTCCGCCGTGAACCCAGAGAACTGAAGCGATGTTCACCAAGATTCTCATAGCCAATCGTGGCGAAATTGCCTGCCGCGTGGCGCGCACCGCGCGCCGGATGGGCATCCGGACGGTCGCCGTGTATTCCGACGCTGACGCCGATGCGCTGCACGTGCAAAGCTGTGACGAGGCGTTTCGCATCGGTCCCGCCGCGCCGCGCGAAAGCTACCTGAACACAAAAGCCATTCTCGATGTGGCCGCAAGGTCCAGCGCACAGGCGATCCATCCTGGCTATGGATTCCTGTCGGAGAACGAGGCGTTTGCGGAAGATTGCGCGCAGGCGGGCGTGGTCTTCATCGGACCGCCGCCACGCGCCATTGCCGCGATGGGTTCCAAGTCGGCCGCGAAAATCATCATGGGCGATGCACGCGTGCCATTGGTGCCCGGCTATCACGGCGATGACCAGGATCCGGCGCTGCTCGCGCGCGAAGCGGTGAAAATCGGCTTTCCTGTTCTGATCAAGGCCACGGCCGGTGGCGGCGGCAAGGGCATGAAGACCGTCACGCGCGCTGAGGAATTCGCAGCCGCGCTGGCGTCGGCGCAGCGCGAGGCGAAGGCCTCGTTCGGCGACGATCGCGTGTTGCTGGAGCGCTACCTCACGTCGCCGCGCCATATCGAAATCCAGGTGTTCGCCGACACGCATGGCGATGCCGTCTACCTGTTCGAACGCGATTGCTCGGTGCAGCGACGGCATCAGAAGGTACTGGAAGAGGCGCCCGCGCCCGGCATGGACCCGGCTCGTCGTCGCGCGATGGGCGAGGCAGCCGTGGCCGCGGCCAAGGCCATCGGTTACGTCGGTGCCGGCACCGTTGAATTCATCGCGGAGCAGGACGGCACGTTCTACTTCATGGAAATGAACACGCGGCTGCAGGTCGAGCATCCGGTCACGGAAATGATCACCGGGCTGGACCTGGTCGAGTGGCAGCTTCGTGTCGCGTCGGGAGAACACCTGCCGCTACGCCAGGACGAACTCGCGATCAATGGCCATGCACTCGAAGCGCGACTGTACGCGGAGGATCCGGACCGCGGCTTCCTGCCGTCAATCGGCCTGCTTTCGCATTGGCGAATGCCCGAGGAATCAGCGACTGTCCGCGTCGACACCGGTGTGCGCGCGGGCGATGAAGTGTCTCCGTTCTACGATCCGATGCTGGCCAAGCTGATTGTCTGGGGGCCGGACCGTGCCGCCGCCTGCGCCGAGATGATCGCGGCGCTCCGGCAATGCGAAGTGGTCGGGGTCGCGACCAACATCGCGTTTCTCGAACGGGTGGTGGCGCATGAGGCCTTCGCCAACGCACGCCTCGACACCGGACTCATCGACAAGAATCGGGAGGCGCTGTTCCCCGCTGCGGGCGCCACGCCCGAGATTGCGCTGGTCGCAGCGGCCATTTCTGAGTACGCCGGCATTGCGCAGGACGCGGACGAAGCTGCGGGCAATTCCGGCGACCCGTATTCGCCGTGGCACGAGCGCGACGCGTGGTGGCTCAATGGGGTTCCAACCGGCGTTCCTTTCATCTACGCCGATGGCGACGCGCGGCTGACGGTGCGCGTGCGGCCACGCGACGAACATGACGTCACGGTGACGCTGCCGTCGCGCAGCGTCGACGTGCACTTCACCGAGCGCGATGATCGGCTGGTGCTCGAATTCGACGACGCTGCGATCGCCGTCACGGTCATCGCCGACGGCGACGACCGCCACGTCTTCGCGCCCGGCATGCGGCGCAAGCTGAAATTCATCGACCCTCTGGCGCACGCCGGCCAGGACGAAACGCAGGGCGGACACCTGACGGCGCCGATGTCCGGGGCAATCGTCGCAGTGATGGTCAAGCCCGGCGACAAGGTGATTCGCGGCGCGCCGCTGATCGTGCTCGAGGCGATGAAGATGGAGCACACCATCGTCGCGCCCGCCGATGGTGTCGTCGCGTCGGTCAATTTCGGCGTGGGCGACCGCGTGGCGGAAGGCGCGGACCTGGTCGATCTCGAGGACGCGAAATGAGCGCCGCCGGGCCGTCCCAAGGCGCGAATGGCGAAAAGTCTTACCGATGCGCGTCATCCTGAGTCTCCCGGCGGACGCGGACGCGCGCTGGCCCGAACTTTTTCGCATGTCGTTGCCAAGTGCCGAAATCATTGCACGCGACCCGGCAACAGCGGCTGACTCGCACGCACTTCCTGCCGATTACGCCGTCGCCTACGGGCCCTGCGAGTCGCTGCTCGACGAACCTCACCGCCTCAAGGCGATCTTCACGCTGAGCGCGGGCGTCGGCCACCTTCTCAGGATGCGCAACCTGCCGCGTGACGTGCCGGTCGTCCGCCTGGAAGATGCCGGCATGGCGGAACAGATGATTCGCTACGTGCTCGCGGCGGCGCTGGGCTTCGTGCAGCGCCTGGATGTCTATGCGCGACAGCAGCGCGCGGCGCATTGGGAGCCGTACTATGCGCGCTCGCCGTCAACGGTGCGCGCGGGCGTGATGGGCCTCGGCATGATTGGTGCGCAGGTCGCGCGCGCCTTGGCTGCGCAGGGACTTTCCGTGCGCGGCTATGCATCCACGCCGAAACGGGTCGAAGGTGTGGCAGTCTTCGCCGGTGAGTCGCAATTGAACGCATTCCTGGACGGGCTCGATTTTCTTGTCGCGGTGTTGCCGCAAACGGCGGCGACCGACGGGATCCTCAATCGCGACACACTTTCGCGGTTGGCGGACGGGGCCCATGTCGTCAACATCGGGCGTGGCGCCGCGCTGGTCGAGGACGATCTCCTCGCGCTGCTCGACAGCGGCAAGCTCTCGGGTGCGACGCTGGATGTGTTCCGCACCGAGCCGCTTCCTGCCGAGCATCCGTTCTGGCGCCGCCCGGAAATCATCGTCACGCCGCACGTTTCCGGCCTGACGGTGCCGGAGGAGGCGGTCAGGCAGGTCGCGGGTAAAATTGCGCAATTGGAGCGCGGCGAGCCGGTCAGCGGCGTCGTCGCCATCGAGCGAGGTTACTGATGGTGCTGCCGGCAAAGGTCCGCCTGGTCGAAGTGGGACCGCGCGACGGACTGCAGAACGAACAGTCGATGGTGCCCACCGAGGTCAAGGTCGCGCTGATCGACCGGCTGACCGATGCCGGATTCGCGGCCATCGAAGCCACGTCGTTTGTCTCGCCCAAGTGGGTGCCGCAAATGGCGGACGCCGCCGACGTGATGGCGCGCATCCGGCGCAAGCCCGGCGTGCGCTATCCGGTGCTGACGCCGAACATGCGAGGTTTCGACGCGGCTTTGGCAGCGAAAGCCGATGAAGTCGCGGTTTTCGTCGCAGCATCGGAATCGTTCTCGCAGAAGAACATCAATTGCTCGATCGCCGAAAGCCTCGAGCGTGCGCTTCCGATCTTTGCCGCGGCGAAGGCGAAAGACGTGCGCGTGCGCGGCTACATTTCCTGCGTGCTCGGTTGCCCGTACGAGGGCGACATCGATCCGCGCAAAGTGGCCGAAGTGGCCCAGGCGCTGCACGGCATGGGCGCGTACGAAATCTCGCTGGGTGACACCATCGGCACCGGCACTGCCGGCAATACCGCCGCGCTGCTGCGTTTGTGCGCGGAACGCGTGCCCATCACCGCGCTGGCCGGACACTTTCACGACACCTACGGACAGGCGCTGACCAACGTGTATGCGGCGCTCGAGCAGGGCGTCGCGACGTTCGATTGCTCGGTGGCAGGACTGGGCGGTTGCCCGTATGCCAAGGGCGCCACCGGCAATGTCGCCAGCGAAGATGTCGTGTACCTGTTGCAGGGACTGGGCATCGACACCGGCATCGACATGACCACGCTGCGCCGCGCCGGGCAGTTCATCTCGGACTTCCTGCAGCGGCCGCCGGTTTCGCGCGTCGCGCGCGCGCTGAACGCGAAGTCGCCGCTGGCCGCATGAATTCGCCCGCGATTGCGTCAGGTGCCGTCGTTCCGTCGCCTTGCACCAGCGTGTGTACCATGGACGCGGCAACCGGATTGTGCGCCGGCTGCTATCGCACGCTCGACGAAATCGCCGTGTGGAGTGTGCTCGACAACGACGAGAAGAGTGCGGTGTGGCAGGCGCTCGCGCAACGCCGCGCGGCCCATCCGCCGGCCGTCGACAGCGCAACGATCGGCGCCGATGAGCAACGCTGATTCACGCGTCGCCACGCCGCTGGTGGCGGACTGGTACTTCGATTTCATTTCGCCGTTCGCTTACCTGCAGAGCGAACAGCTGGCGAGCCTTGCTCCCGCGATCACGATTCGCTACAAGCCCGTGCTTTTCGCAGGGCTGCTCAGCGCGCAGGCGCACAAAGGCCCCGCGGAAATTCCCGCCAAGCGCGCATTTACCTATCGCCATGTGATCTGGCAGGCGAAGCGGCTCGGCATTCCACTCAAGTTGCCGCACGAGCATCCGTTCAATCCGCTGCCGCTGCTGCGCCTGGCCATTGCCTGCGATTGTGATGGCGACGCGATCCACCGCATCTTCCGCTTCGTCTGGCGCGATGGACGGCTGCCCGACCTGCCCATCGAGTGGGCGGAACTGACGCACGACCTGGGGCTCGCGAATGCGGATGCGCGGATCGCGGAGCCGGAAGTGAAGGCCATGCTTCGCCGAAATACCGACGAGGCGATCAATCGCGGCGTGTTCGGCGTGCCGACGCTCGATATCCGCGGCGAGTTGTTCTGGGGCGCGGACGCGACGCAGATGGCCGCGGACTACGCGGCGGCCGGATGTCGCTGGGCCGATCCTGAATATGCGCGCGCGGCGCTCATGCCGGTGGGCGCCACGCGTGACACCGGACCTGTGCGGAAGCGATCCTGATCTGCGCTTGAGGTGTTGCGCAGAGCGTCAAGGTTTCACTCCGTTGGTTCAGGCGTCGCTCAAAGCGCGTCGGCGCCGGGAATGGACAGTGTCTGCTTGACGACGCGCGCCGAAGCGAGCGCCTCCTCGAGAGTGGTCCCCAGGCAGGTCACGTGCCCCATCTTGCGGCCGCGGCGAGGTTCCGCCTTGCCGTAGAGATGCAGCTTGGCCTGCGGCTGCGCCAGAACGGCGCGCCACGCGGGTTCCCGCGCAGCGGTTGATTCGGGTCCGGCGAACCACAGGTCGCCCAGCAGGTTCACCATAACGGCCGGTGTGTGCTGGCGCGTGTCACCGAGCGGCAGGTCCGCCAGCACGCGCGCCTGCTGCTCGAACTGCGACGTCACACACGCGTCGATGGTGTAGTGCCCGCTGTTGTGCGGTCGCGGCGCGATTTCGTTCACCAGCAGCGCGCCGTCCTTGGCCACGAACATCTCGACGCACAGCACGCCGCGGTAGTCGAGCGCTGCGGCGATGCGTGTGGCAATTTCGCGCGCGCGAGCGGCCAGGTCGGCGGAAATGCGTGCCGGCACGATCGACACGTCGAGGATGCCGTCGCGATGCGCGTTCTCGGACACGGGCCACGTCGCCGTTTCGTTGCGCTCGTTGCGCGCGACGATCACCGACACTTCGCATGCCAGGTCCACGCGTTGCTCGAGCACGCACGGCTGGCCCTTCATCGCGCGCCAGGCAGCATCGACGTCAGCGAGTGTGCGTACGTGGGCCTGGCCCTTGCCGTCGTAGCCGAAACGCGCGCTCTTGACGATGCCAGGCAACAGTTTCGCGTCCACGTTGTGCGCGTCGTCGCCGGAACGCAGCACAGCAAACGGTGCGACCGCGAAGTCGTGGCCCGACAGGAACATCTTTTCACTGATCCGGTCCTGGGCGATGGCAACACTCGCCGCCGCGGGAGTGACGCGGCGGTTGCGCGCGAGAAATTCCAGCGCGGCAGCGGGAACATTTTCGAATTCCGTGGTGGCGGCGCTGGCGACGGCCGCGAGATCGGTCAGCGCCTTCGAGTCGAGGTAGTCGGCGCGAATGTGGCGATCGGCGACGGCGCCGGCCGGGCTGTCGCTGGCCGGGTCGAGCACGACGACCTTGTAGCCCAGGCTTTGCGCGGCCATGCAGAACATGCGGCCCAACTGGCCGCCGCCCAGCAAGCCCAACCACGCGCCGGGCGGACTGGACTTCACCAAGGACCGCTCATTGACCTGCTCAAGCCGCCGGCTTGCCGCCATCCAGCGGCACGTGCATGGCGCGCGCTGTGTTGGTCTGCTTCAAGCGGAAGGCCGCGAGTTTTTTGGCCAGCGCGGGATCGGTTGCCGCAAGGATGGCGATGGCGAACAGGCCCGCGTTGGCGGCGCCGGCTTCGCCAATCGCGAACGTGGCCACGGGAATGCCCTTGGGCATCTGGACGATCGACAACAGCGAATCTTCGCCGCGCAGGTATTTGGAGGGGACCGGCACGCCGAGCACGGGTACCGTCGTTTTTGCGGCGAGCATGCCGGGCAGGTGCGCGGCACCACCGGCACCGGCGATGATCACGCGCAGGCCACGGGGTGCCGCGTCTTCTGCATACTCGAACATGTCGTCCGGCATGCGGTGTGCCGACACGACGCGCGGCTCGTTGGGGACGCCGAATGCGTCGAGCTGTGCCACCGCATGGCGCATCACTTCCCAGTCGCTTTCGCTGCCCATCACGACCCCGACCAGCGGTGCTGCCTTGCGTTGTGCCATCCGTCCTCCCACTGCGATGGATTGCTTTTTAGCGGCTGATTTTAGCATCGCGACCGGTGCTTTGCCCTCCAAATTTCCAAGGCCGCGGAACTGGAGGCTATTGCAGGCGCTTGAGGTGTTGCACCCCCCCATGTCTTCGTATTACTCTGGCCCGCAAGGTTCGACAAGGAGATTGCGATGCAACTGACACCTCGGGAGTTCGACAAGCTCATCATTCACATGATGGCCGACGTCGCCCTGAAGCGTAAAGCGAATGGCATCAAGCTCAACTATCCGGAAGCCGTCGCCGTCATCTCGGCCAACGCACTGGAAGGCGCGCGTGCCGGCAAATCCATCGAGGAAGTCACCAAGGCCGCCCGCATCGCGTTGTCCAAGGACGACGTGATGGATGGCGTGGCCGACTTGATTCCCATGGTTCAGGTCGAGGCAGTATTCACCGACGGCAGCCGCCTGGTGACTGTCCACACGCCTATTCAATGAGGACCCACCGTCTGAGCCGGCGGGTTCCTTAACCAGCACAACCCCAGGAGTTTGTCATGGCAGCCGTAAAATCCGGCCCGGTCATCGCCGCCGATGTCGATCCCGCGACGAAGAAAGTCGCGTTGGGCGGCTATGTGTGCCATGCCGCGCCCATTGTCTTTCACGACAAGCTCAAGGTTACGACCCTCAAAGTTCGCAACACCGGCGACCGTCCCGTACAGATCGGTTCCCACTTCCATTTCTTCGAAGTCAACCGCGCGCTGGAGTTCGACCGCGCCGCGGCGTTTGGACAGCACCTCAACATCCCGGCGTCCACGGCGCTTCGCTTCGAGCCCGGCGATGAACGCGAAGTGAAGCTCGTGCCCTACGGCGGCAAGCGCGGCGTCTATGGCTTCAACAATCTCGTCGACGGGCCGACGTCGGGCAAGGCCGGTGATGCCGCCAAGCCGCGTGCTGTGGCGCTGGCCGCCAAGCGCGGCTTCCGCTCGAAACCCTGACGAAAGACCCGCAACGGGAACGTAAGTTAGCGCTCCCCCCGGTAAGGACCACTTAAGACTCGCTTTATGGCAACCATCTCTCGCAACGAATACGTGGGATTGTTCGGCCCGACGACGGGCGATCGCATCCGCCTGGGCGACACGGGTCTATTCGTCGAGATCGAACGTGACCTGCGCGGCGCGTACGGCGACGAGATCGTCTTCGGCGGTGGCAAGAGCCTGCGTGAAGGCATGGGCATGGACAACCGGATCATCTATGCGGACGGACCGCCCGATCTCGTCATCACCAACGTGACCATCATCGATGCGGTGCAGGGCGTGGTCAAGGCCGACGTCGGCATCCGCGACGGTCGCATCTGCGCGATCGGCAAGGCGGGCAATCCGCAGACGATGGACGGCATCACGCCGGGACTGGAATGCGGACTCGCCACCGACGCCATCTCCGGCAATCACCTGATACTCACGGCTGCGGGTGTCGACACCCACATCCATTTCATTTCGCCGCAGCAGGCGTATGCGGCACTGTCCAATGGCACGACGACGCTGATCGGCGGCGGCACCGGTCCCACCGATGGCTCCAATGCGACGACCGTCACGCCGGGGCCGGGCAACATCACGAACATGCTGCGCGCGTTCGAAGGCTGGCCGGTCAATGTCGGCATCCTGGGCAAGGGCCACGGTCACGGCAAGGATGCGCTGCGCGAACAGATCGAAGCCGGCGCCGTCGGCTTCAAGTGCCACGAAGACTGGGGCACGACACCCGCGGTGCTGCGTTCCGCGCTGACGGTGGCGGACGAAATGGACGTGCAGGTCTGCATGCACACGGACACGCTGAACGAGTCCGGCTTCGTCGAGGACACCATCGCCGCGTTCGAAGGCCGGACGATTCATTCGTTTCACACCGAAGGCTCGGGTGGCGGCCACGCGCCGGACATCATCAAGGTGTCGGCGCTGCCCAATGTGCTGCCTGCGTCCACCAATCCCACGCTCCCGTATGGCGTCAACTCGCAGGCGGAGTTGTACGACATGATCATGGTGTGCCATCACCTGAGCGCCGACATTCCGTCGGACGTGGCGTTCACCGAAAGCCGCATCCGCGCGGAGACCATCGCTGCGGAGAACGTGCTGCAGGACATGGGCGTCATCTCGATCTTCTCGAGCGACTCGCAGGCGATGGGCCGCATCGGCGAATGCTGGCTGCGCTGCATCCAGACCGCCGACGCCATGAAAACGGGTCGCGGCAAGCTGCCTGAGGATGCGTCCGGCAATGATAACTTCCGCGTGCTGCGCTACGTCGCCAAGATCACGATCAACCCCGCCGTCGCGCATGGCATCGGACACGTGCTGGGCTCGGTCGAGGTCGGCAAGATCGCTGACCTGGTGCTCTGGGAGCCGGCGTTCTTCGGCGCCAAGCCCAAGATCGTGCTCAAGGGTGGCGTCATCAACTGGGCGGTGATGGGCGACCCCAATGCGTCGCTGCCCACGCCCCAGCCGACCTACTACCGTCCGATGTTCGGATCCTTCGGCCAGTTGCTGTCACAAACCTGTGTGACCTTCGTGTCGCAAGCGGCGGAATCCGCCGGGGTTGCGGAGCGCCTCAATCTCAACCGGCAGGTTATTGCCGTGAAGAACACGCGCAAGATCGGCAAGAAGGACATGGTGCGCAATTCGGGCACGCCCAACATCGAGGTCTCACCGGAAACGTTTGCGGTCACTGTTGACGGTGTGCACGCGACGGTCCCGCCACTCAAGACGACTTCTCTCAACCAGAAATATTTCTTCAGCTGATCGGCGCTCCTTGATACTCATCGAAAAAGTTCTGGGCAACGCAAACGATCCGGAATGGACGGCGCGTCTGGCCGCGGGCACGGTTGAATCGCTCGCCCTCGATCACTGGGAAGCGCAGAAGAATCGCTTTCGCAAAAAGACGGCGAGTGGCGTCGAGGTTGCGGTGTCGCTCGACCGCGGCGCGTTCCTGCGCGACGGTGACGTGCTGCTGTGGGATGCCGACACGGCCCGCGCGGTGGTGGCCAGGATCAGCCTGCGCGACGTGATGATCATCCACCTCGACCAGTTGGCTGCAGAGGATCCGGAATACGCGATGCGCACCTGCCTCGAACTCGGGCACGCGCTGGGCAACCAGCACTGGCCGGCACTGGTCAAGGGTGCGCGCGTATTCGTGCCGCTGACCGTCGACCACAGGGTCATGGCCTCGGTGATGAAGACGCATCGCTTCGAAGGCATCCGCTACGAGTTCGTGCCGGGCGAGGACATCGTTCCCTACCTGGCGCCGCATGAATCGCGCCGGCTCTTCGGCGGCGCGGAAGGTCCGATCCACACGCACACCGGCGATCGCTACGCGGTGGTCGATCCGGAGACCGGCCATGTGCACGGGCGCTCGCCGGTGCGTGCGCACGCGCACCCACATGCGCATCCGAACGAACTTCCACACGTCGCTCCGCACCCCGAAGCGAAATCGCCGCCATGATCACCGGCGATGACGGCGCCGCGCTGCCCGTCACCGCGACGCACCTGGCGCGCATGCTCCAGTTCGGCGATTCGGTGTTCCCGATCGGCGGCTTCGCGTTTTCCTGCGGACTCGAGTCCGCCATCCAGAAGCGCGTCGTCACGGACCGGGCCACGTTGCTTGCCTTTGCGCGCACCGCGGTCGAGCAGGCCAGCCGCGGCGACGGCATCGGGCTCATCTGCGCGCATCGCGCGGCGCGGGCAGCGGATGTCGACGAAGTCGTCCGGATTGACGCGCTGATCTACTCGCGGAAACTTTCCGGCGAGACGCGGACAATGTCGGTACGCATGGGAAGAAAGTTCACCGAAATGGGCGCGCATGTGACCGACTCGCCCGAATTGCGCGACTGGCGCGAGCGTGTCATTGCGGGCGCGACGCCCGGCTGTTATCCGGTGGCGCTCGCGGTCAACTTCGCGGCGCAGGGATTGTCGGCGCGCGATGCCTTCGTCGTTCACCAATATGGCGTGGCCTCCGGCCTTCTCGGTGCCGCATTGCGCCTGATGCGCGTCAGCCACATCGACACGCAGCAGATGCTCTACGCGCTCAATGCCGATGCGGACGCGGCCTACGCCACCGCAGAAAAGTCTGGACTGGCCGATATGGCCGGCTTCGCACCCCTCGCCGAAATTCTCGCGGCCGTGCACGTCAAGGCGCACGTGCGGCTGTTCATGAATTGATTTGACTCTCTGGAGTGAAACGCAAGTGAAGAAAATTACGCGCATCGGCATCGGCGGACCCGTCGGTTCCGGCAAGACGGCGATCGTGGAGGCCATCACGCCGCCGCTGCTGGAAATGGGCATCAAGATCCTCATCATCACCAACGACGTCGTGACGACGGAGGACGCCAAGCATGTCCAGCGCACATTGAAGGGCATCCTGCTTGAGGAGCGCATCATCGGCGTGGAGACGGGGGCGTGTCCGCACACGGCCGTGCGCGAGGACCCCAGCATGAACCTGGCGGCGGTCGAGGACATGGAGGCGCGCTTCCCCGACGGCGACGTCGTGCTGATCGAAAGCGGTGGCGACAATCTCACGCTGACGTTCTCGCCCGCGCTCGTCGACTTCTTCATCTATGTCATCGACGTCGCCGCCGGCGACAAGATTCCGCGCAAGAACGGTCCCGGCATCACGCAGTCGGATATCCTCGTCATCAACAAGACGGACCTGGCACCGTATGTCGGCGCGAGCCTCGAGGTGATGGCGCATGACTCGAAACTGATGCGCGGCGACAAGCCGTTCCTGTTCACCAATTGCCGCACCGGCGAAGGCATTCCAGAACTCGTCGCGCTGATCCGTGAGGACTTGTTGTTCGACCTCAAGGTTTCGGCGGGTCACGCTGCGTGATGGGAGTTGCCGAACGGGGCGAGGCCGAGCGCGCCCTCATGTGGAACCCGCTTGCGACACAGGTAGCGGGCAAAGCGCCGTTCATTTCTCCCGCGGAGTTTGCGCACTACGGCGACGAGCCGCCGCAGATGCGCAGCGGCGCGGTCGGCAAATCGGGGTTCCTGCGGTTGGGCTTCGAGCAGCGCGATGGGCGCACGATCCTGGCCGATCTCGACTCGCGCACCCCGTTTCTCGCGCAACGTGCATTGCATTGCGACGACGCGCTCCCGGACATGGCGTGGCTCTTCATGATCACGACCGGCGGCTGCGTGCTGCAGGGCGATCGCCTGGCGCTGGACGTTTCGCTTGGGGCCGGTGCGCGCGCGCATGTCACCACGCAATCGGCGACCAAGGTCCACTCGATGGACGCCAACTTCGCGCAGCAAACGCAAACGTTCACACTGGGCGAGGGCGCATACCTCGAATTTCTTCCCGATCCACTGATCCCGCACCGTCAGGCGCGCTTCGCCAACGACACCCGGATCGTGATCCATCCGACCGCATCGATGCTCTGTTCCGAGATCGTGCAGCCGGGGCGCAAGCACCACCACCACGACGAGTGCTTTGGCGCCACGCTGCTGTCGCTGGCGACCACGGCTTTGCGGCCCGACGGAAAGCCACTGTTCAGCGAAAAGCTGGTCATCGAGCCGCGGCGCAACCCCATGCGGCAGTCCGGCGTGATGGACAGTTTTGACGTGTTCGGCAACGTGATCCTGTGCGCACCTGCGGACGTGGCCGAGCGCGTGCATGCGCGCGTCAATGCCGAAGTGGACCTGGAGGAAGGTGTTGCATTCGGTGCGTGCCGGCTGCCCAACGACGCCGGCCTCGTCTACAAGATACTGGGCCGGGAGTCGGCACAGGTGCGCGCGAAAGTACGCGAGTTCTGGGAAGTGGCGCGCCACGAAATCACCGGTGCCGCGATTCCGCCCCCCTTCTTCTGGCGTTAGCCGTGGTGCTCACCGCGTACGACGGAGGCGTCCTCGGGGAAAACGGCTCGGGCTTTGCGCCGCCGCCTGTATTTGCGGCCCGGGCGTTTTCGACCGAAAGCCCTGGATTGCCGACCCGCGCGAGGAACATTCACCGACCAGGGTTGTCTTGCTGTGCTGAGTCGACGAAAATGAGTCAATGAAAATGAGTACTTCGATGCGCAACGTCCTTCGCTTCCTCCGGTTGGCCGCGCTCGTGTTCGCCGGCGCGGCCCTTCCGGCATTTGCGCAGTCCGACGCCGATTTCCTCGCTGCAAAGGCGGCCTTCGAAAAGGGCGATCGCGCCAAACTCGCCGGGCTCGCCCCAAAGCTCGGCAATCACGTCCTCTTTCCCTATGTCGATTACTGGCGGCTCAAACTGTCGATCGACGACGCCGCGCCCGCCGCGGTGCGCGACTATCTCGACCGTTATCCGGACACGCCGCTCGCCGAAAAGTTGCGCGTCGACTGGCTGAAGGCGCTGGCCCGGAAGCAGGACTGGAGGCGCTTTGCGCATGACTATCCGCCGCCCTCCGGCGAGGATGTCGAACTCGCGTGCTACGGCATCCAGTATCGCCGCCAGCGCGACGGCGATGCGGCGCTGGCGGATGCCAAGCCGCTGTGGTTCAGCGAAAAGGCAACGCCGGAGTCCTGCGATCCGCTGTTCGCCGCGTTGATCGCCCGCGGCGACTTGTCGGTCGTCGACCGCCTCGCACGGCTCCGCCTGGCGTCGGAGGCCGGCAGCGTGCGGCTGGCGCAGGCCATTGCCGCCGACCTGCCGGGCAAGGATCGCATCGCCGACCGTGAATTCCTCCACGCCAACCGCGATTTCCAGCGCGCGCTCGATGCGGGCGCGTTTGCATGGACCACCGGTCCGGGCCGTGAGATGGCGCTCTACACACTTGAGCGTGTGGCGCGCACCGATGCCGCGGCGGCGCGCCCCGCGTGGGTCAAGTGGCGGGGCAACCTTCCGGAAGTCGAGCGCAAGTACGGCAATGCGCGCCTTGCCTATCACGCGGCGCGACAACTCAATCCCGCCGCCAACGACTGGTTCCGCGAGGCGGGCACTGCGCCGCTGGCGCCCGAAATGCAGGCCTGGCGCGTGCGCGCAGCGTTGCGCGCGCTTGCCTGGTCCGATGTGCTGACGGCAATCGAGGCGATGGCGGAGGCGCAGCGCCAGGAGTCGGCATGGCGGTACTGGCGGGCGCGCGCACTGGCCGCCAAGGGCCAGACGGCGGAAGCCAACGCGCTGTTCGAAACGCTGGCGGCCGACGCAAACTTCTACGGCGTGCTCGCGGCAGAAAGCCTGGGCCGGCGCTTTGCCTTGCCGGCGAGCAATCCGCTGACGGTGGAGCCGGCCGCGCTCGCGATATTTTCCGCCAAGCCCGGAGTGCAGCGCGTGGTGAAGCTCGCAGAACTCGACATGAAGCCGGAATCGCAGCGCGAGTGGCTGTTCATCGTGCGCGGTCAGCCGGACGACGTGCTGCTGCTCGCCGCCGACTACGCGCGCCGGGTGGCGCTGTACGATCGCGCCATCAACACGGCCGAGCGAACCACGTCGCGGCACGATTACGCGATGCGCTATCTCGCACCGTTCCGCCCGGAGTTCGACGCCGCGTCGCGCGGCAACGATGTCGATGTCGCACTGTTATATGGCATCGCGCGGCAGGAGTCGCGCTTCGCGCCCGATATCGTGTCGTCCGCAGGCGCGGTGGGGCTGATGCAGCTGATGCCGGGAACGGCGCGCTGGGTCGCGAAAGAGAGCGGGCGCAAGGACTATCGTGCTGCCGCCATTGGCGACGTCGAATTGAACACGCAGTTCGGCGCGTTCTATTTCAAGTACTGGCTCGACCGCCTCGACCGCATGCCGGCACTGGCGGCCGCCGCGTACAATGCCGGACCCGGTCGCGCGCAGGCGTGGCGCCCACCCGCGCCGCTCGAGGGCGCGATCTGGGTCGAGACGATTCCATTCAACGAAACCCGCGACTACGTGAAGAAAGTGCTCGCGAATTCGATGATGTACACGCAGGCGTTCGGCGGCGCGCCGCCGTCGCTGACCGCGCGCCTGGGCGTCATTGGGCCACGCGGCGCCGTCGTGTCCGATCCGATAACCGCCAAGGCCGAGTGACCATGAACGCACGACGTGTGGATGCACTGAGTGTGGGCAGATGAGCGTGGCCGCACAACGCGTCGTGATCCTGGGGGGCAGCGGTTTCGTCGGCCGCCATCTGGCAGCACGGTTATCGGCGGCCGGCGTTGAGATCGTCGTGCCGACGCGCCGCCGAGAACAGGCGAAGCACCTGATCCTGCTCCCCACGGTGACGGTGGTCGAAGCGGACATCCACGACAAGGCGGCGCTCGCACGGCTGCTCGATGGCGCGACGGCGGTGGTGAATCTCGTCGGCGTCCTGCACGAGACCGGCCGCAACACGTTCGTGCGTGCGCATGTCGACCTCGCGCGAACACTGACGGTTGCGTGCCAGGACGCCGGCGTGCGGAGGCTCGTGCAGTTGAGCGCGCTCAATGCCGATCCGGAAGGCTCCAGCCGCTATTTGCGAAGCAAGGGCGAGGCCGAGGCCATCGTCCGCGCGTCGCCGCTGGCGTGGACGATTTTTCGTCCCAGCGTGATCTTCGGCCCCGAGGACTCTTTCCTCAACCTGTTCGCGCGCATCGCAAAGCTGTTCCCGGTCATAGCACTTGCCGCGCCCGACGCGCGCTTCGCACCTATCTATGTTGGCGATGTCGCCCGGTGCATCGCCCACGCGCTGGCGGATTCCAAAGTCCATGGCGACAGCCACAACCTGTGCGGACCGTCGATCTACACGCTGCGCGAACTCGTGCGCTATACCGGCGAGGTCAGCGGCGCGGTGCGTCCGATCATTCCGCTGGGTCCGCGGCTGTCGCGTCTGCAGGCCGCCGTGCTCGAAATGCTGCCCGGGCCGCTGATGAGCCGCGACAACCTCGATTCGATGGCCGGGGACAGCGTATGCGGCGGTCCGTTTCCATCCGATTTCGGGTTCAGTCCCGTGGCGCTCGAGGCGATTGCGCCTGAATACCTGGCACCGGCGGCGATGCGCAGCCGCTACGACAACTTCCGCGCCGAAAGCGGCCGCTAGCTGCCATGGGTTCAACCGCGGCGGTGGTGACATTGCGCGAGATCAACGCCGACACGGTGCGCGCGATATGCGCGCTGCGGGTAACACCCGCGCAGGAACGACTGGTCGCTCCCAACGCGCTCTCGATTGCCCAGGCGTACTTCGAACCTGCGGCCTGGTTCCGCGCAATCTACGCCGGCGACGAGCCGGTCGGCTTTGCCATGCTGAATGACCCAACGCGTGCGACAGCGCCCGAAATGCCCGCCACCTGTTACCTGTGGCGCTTCATGATCGCGGCGCCGCACCAGCACAAAGGTCATGGCGGCGCGGCACTGGCGCTGCTGATCGAGCACGTCAAGACGCTCGCCGGCGTGACGACGTTCACGTTGTCGTTCGTGCCTGCCGACGGTTCACCGCGCGACTTCTACGCCCGCTTCGGATTCCGCGAAACCGGCGAGGTCGACGATGGTGAAGTCGTCATGACCCTGGCGCTGTGATCGCCCGCCGGCGGCGCTGACGGCCATGGCACGGCCACTCCCCCAGCCCGCGCGAATCTTCGAGGTGGGCGGCGCTGTCCGCGATGGCTTGCTGGGCCGCCCTACCGCGGATCGCGACTACGTTGTCGTGGGCGTCACGCCGGAGACGATGCTCGCTTCGGGTTTCCGTCCGGTCGGCCGCGATTTTCCTGTCTTCCTGCATCCGGAAACGAACGACGAATACGCGCTCGCGCGAACCGAGCGCAAGCATGGTCGCGGGTATCGCGGCTTCGAGTTCTTTGCGTCACCGGACGTCACGCTCGAGGAGGACCTCGGGCGTCGCGACCTGACGATCAACGCGATGGCGCGCGGCGACGACGGCGTCCTGATCGATCCGCATGGCGGACAGGCCGACCTTCGCGCCGGCGTGCTGCGCCATGTGTCGGCGGCGTTCGTCGAGGATCCGCTGCGCGTACTGCGCGTCGCGCGCTTTGCCGCGCGATTGGGGTTTGTCGTCGCGCCGGAAACGGAGGCGATGCTGCGCACCATCGTGGACTCCGGCGAGCTCGCCACACTGGCCCCGGAGCGTGTCTGGCAGGAGCTGGGCAAGGGATTGTCCGAATCGCGTCCGTCGCGGCTCCTGGCCGTATTGCGACAATGCGGCGCGCTCGCGCAGCTGCTACCCGAAGTCGATGCGTTGTTCGGCGTTCCGCTCGCGTTGGCGCAACATCGTGCGATCGACGCCGGCGTGCACGTCGCGCAGTCGCTGGACTGGTCGGCCGGTCGGGACAGCGCGCTTGCCACCCGGTACGGCATTCTTGCATCCAGCACTGGACTGGGCATCGCGAAGCGCCAGGCGTGGCCGCTCACGCGTTCCGCGGCCGGGTCGAACTTGCGACTCGCGGAGCGAATCTCCGAGCGACTGAAGGTGCCACTCCCTTGCCGCGACGCCGCAATGCTTGCCGCGCGCTGCCGCTCTCGCGTGCATCGCGAGGCGACGCTGCCGCCCGCGGCCATCCTCGACCTGCTGAACGCGACCGACGCGTTGCGCCGCCCGGGGCGGCTCGATACGGTTCTCGACATCTGCGCAGCGGACATCTGCTCACTGCCTGGTGCGGCGCAGCTGTATCCGCAGGCGGAACCGCTGCGCGAGGCGCTTGCCGTCGTCAAGGCGGTCGACGCCGGCGACATCGCGCGCAAGGTGGGTAGGGGCAGAACCGCCGCGAAGAATGCCAAGGCTGACGATGCAGCAATTGCGGAGGCCGTGCGTACCGCGCGGTTGCGGGCGCTGCGCGCCTGGCGCCGAACGCGAGCCGCTTCCTAGATCCGGTAAGCCAGCGCCTTCATCACGCTCGCTGTGACTCGCATCAGTTCGCGCGCGGGCAACGGCAGGTCGATTGCCCCTGCTTCCTGTGCCATCGCGCCATGCCGTGCCTCGTCGTCGCGCATCGTGGGCACGATCGCGCGGCTCTTCGCATCGGCATCCGGCAGCGCGTCCAGGTGCCCGGCCAGGTGATCCTCGACCTGCCTTTCGGTCTCGACCACGAAACCCAGGTTGACGCGATCCCCGGCCAGCCCCGCCGCCAGGCCGATCGCAAACGAACCCGCGTACCAGAGCGGATTGAGCAGCGACGTGCGATCGTTCAGCTCGGCCAGCCGCATTTGCGTCCAGGCGAGGTGGTCCTCCTCCTCGCGCGCGGCACTCGCGAACCGTGCGCGTAGTGCGGGATCGCGCGCAACCAGTGCCTGCGCTGCGTACAGGGCTTGCGCGCATACCTCGCCGGTATGGTTGACGCGCATCAGCCCGGCAGAGTGCTTGCGCTCATCCGGGGCAAGTTCAGGCAGTGGCAGCGCGGCGCCGGGAACGGGCCGGGATGAAGTGGCGGTCCCCGCGAGCGTGCGCAGGGCGCGGTCGAAGCCAACGATGAGCTGATCGATCATGCGGCCATGCTACCAGCAGTGCCGGTGAGTGGTCGATGCGTGCCTGGACAAAAGTCGCTCGTCAACACATGACTTCGCTGGTTCCATCGCGGCGATGGGTACCCTATACGCATTCGCAGGTCGCAAACGCCCACTTCCCGTTTCATCGCAGCGATGGGTACCCTATACGCATTCGCAGGTCGCAAACGCCCACTTCCCGTTTCATCGCAGCGATGGGTGCCCTATACGCATTCGCAGGTCGCAAACGCCGGCCTGCGGGTTCCCGGCGCGACTACGCTCGTCAACACAAGACTTCGCTTGTCGCGCCACCC
>JANMCH010000089.1:0-69758 GCA_031361045.1 Betaproteobacteria bacterium
GGCCGATCGGTCCAACCACAGAAGTGGGCGAACCCCAGCCCGCTCCGGTCTTTGGCCCATAGATCTGTGCAGTAGCAGTATCGATGTAGAAGTCGCCGAGCGAACCTTCCGATGTCGGCGCGACAACTCCGCTGAGAACCGAGTTTCCGTTGCTGCCGGGAGCGCCTGGCACTCCGGGAGCGCCTGGCACTCCGGGAGCGCCTGGCACTCCGGGTGCGCCTGTCGCACCGGTAAAGCCGATCGGGCCGATCGGACCTGGTGTCCCAGGGATGCCCGCGGGGCCAGGTGCACCCACCGCACCGGCCGCGCCGGTCAGGCCGATGGGACCCTGTGCGCCGGTCGAGCCGGTCAGCCCAATTGGCCCAATGGGTCCAATGGGACCTTGCGCACCGGAGGCGCCCGCAGGACCCGTAGAGCCGGTTGCCCCGGTGAGGCCGATGGGGCCTTGCGCGCCAGCAGGGCCGATCGCTCCCGCTGCACCCGCTACTCCGGTCGGGCCGATGGGTCCAACCAGGGAAGTAGGCGAACCCCAGCCCGCCCCGGTCTTCGGCCCATAGATTTGTTCAGTAGCGGTATTGAGGTAGAAGTCGCCGAGCGAACCTTCCGATGTCGGCGCGACAACGCCGCTGAGAACCGTGTTTCCGTTGCTGCCGGGGGTGCCCGCTGCTCCGGCCGCTCCGGTTGCACCCGTCGCGCCCGTGGCACCTGTCGCGCCCGTGGCGCCCGTGGCGCCCGTGGCGCCCATGGCGCCGGTAAAGCCGATCGGACCTTGTGGACCGGGACGCCCTGCGGGGCCAGCTGCGCCCGGCGCACCTGGTGCGCCGGTCAGACCGATAGGACCCGAGGGCCCTATGGCGCCCGCAGGACCGGGCGCACCGGCTGCACCCGCCGCGCCGGTCAGGCCGATCGGTCCTTGCGGTCCGGCCGCGCCGGTTGCGCCCACCGGTCCGGGTGGTCCGGGAGGACCTGCCGGGCCGACGAAGGTTCCGGCAGAACACTGTCCCAGAACGCCGGTCCCGCCTTGAAAGCACACCGGACTGGGTTGCACGGGTGCGGCAGTGAGAAACGGGATGGTCACGTCGCCGGTTGAGCCATTGACGAGCAATCGCAGCGAAAGGCCGGAACTGTCATGAACGGCGAAATTGCCGCCGGGTGGCGTGCGAACGTCGACATCCGCAGCCATGACGGCCGGAACCATCGCGGCCGCGAATGTGCTCAATGTGGCCGCTGCGAGACGTTGCCGGATCAGTTTCGAGTTCATGAATGTTTCCCTGGAAATAGTTGCGGTCTCAACGCCGCTGGGTGGGCTGAGGCGAGTAGCGCGAAGACCGTCTCAACGTGCAGAAGCCGATCAGCCCAAGCATCAGGGCGAGCAGAACCTGTGCGGTGGTGCCGAGCGCAGGAATGGGAGTAATGGTTGATGGGACCCCGTTGCCGAACCATCTGCTGGCATTGCCACCGCCGCCTTCGTTCGTCAGCGAGGGAGCCAGCCACTGGCCGGTTGCCCACACATCGGTGACGCCGACGTGCTGAATTGCCTGCGTGCCGCCTCCGAGCAGGTTGATGAATGCAACCTGGCCAGGGGTGGAAGAGCGAAACTGGATCGGCTGCGGGCCGGTACCGGAGATCTCCAGCAATCCTGTGATTGTCTGCGTGGTGCCGCCGGCAAACGTGTAGTTCTTTGCGGAAGTGGAAACGAAGCTCGCCGTGCGGAACGACGTGTTGCCGCCGATGCTGGCACCCGCTGCACCGCACAAGTCGCGGAATCTAACCGCGCTTGTACCGGCGATGAAATTCCCGTTGTCGGTCCAGTCGCCGCCCAGCGTCAGCAATCCCGAACCGCCGTCGATCACGCCAGGTTGTATGGAAACGTTGCGAATGGTGTCGACCGTTCCATTCACGACCTGCAGCGTTCCTCCCACGACGAGGTCGGTACACGCAAGATTGGCGATGCCGCCGTTGAGCGTCATCGTGGCGCCGGGAGGAACGATCAAGTCCGCGCGCGCTGTCAATGGACCGAACGCCGCAAGCAGCCCGCAAATCAGAGCGCCGGCAAGGAGCCGGGAATGCGGGGCGCGCGCGGGTACCACGTGCCGGCAAAGGGTCGTGCGACTGTTCAATGGAACTCCCCTGCGGAAACACGCTCGTAGAGGGAGAGCCCTCCCGACGGGCGTTCCGTCGTCCGGATTGGAGCATGAAACGTGCCCGATCCATCGCCAGCGCGGGAAATAACGAGCCGCTCGATCCCGGGGTGTGACGGTTTTGATGCTTCCCTGTCGCTTCTCCGAAAGAATTTGATACAAACCAACGGCCCGACAATGCTTCGGAACAGGCAAGCTGGCCCCATGCGAATTCACTTCGTCGCACGCGCGCTGGCAGCAACCTGGCCGGACATGCATCGCCTCGAAGAGCGGGACATCGCGGCGCACGCGGCGCGCTTTCGCGGCGGCATCAACAACTGGATCGTCCAGACCTATCTGCGCGTGCGGGCTCCGCTGGCGTCCGTCGGGATGACGCCTACCATCGGCGAGAAACTCGTCCCCGATTGCGTCAACGTGGCGCACCGAGACTGCCTGAACCGGCTGTTCACACCCTACTTTCGAAGCTTCGTCGTGGGCATCCGCGCCGACCGGTCGCCGGTGCATTGGTGCGACATCGAAATCGTGCAGAACGACCTGGAACCGGAAAGCGCGCGAACGCACTACCTCAATTTCTGGCCGCAACCCGGCCTCATCCCGCGCGATCCGGCGCGCGGCCGCCGTGTCGAACGAGTCGCGTACTTCGGGCGCGCCTCCAATGCGCCGGCGTGGTTCTTCGACCCCGCCTGGCACGCCGCGCTGGCCACGATGAACATGGTGTTCGAGATCCGCGACGATCGCTGGTTCGACTATTCGGATGTGGATGTCGTGCTCGCGCATCGCAACGAAGCACCGACCATGCTGCGGCAAAAGCCGGCGAGCAAGCTCACCAATGCATGGCATGCGGGCGTGCCGGCGCTGCTGGCCGACGAACCCGCATACGCCAGCCTGCTGCGGGGTAGTCTCGATTACCTTTCGATCGACTCGCCCGCCGACACGCTGGCGTGGTTGCTGCACCTTCGTGAATCACCCGATAAATATGCCGCGATGGTTGATAACGGCCGGCGGCGAAGTGTCGAGTATTCGATCCATGCCACGCGGGCACGGTGGATGTGCCTTCTGCTCGACCGGGCCGTTCCCGAGGCGACCAAGTGGCGTCATGAACGGCAGGGCATGCTGGCGACCAGCATTTCGCACGTCGCGCGCGCGGCCCGGCAGAAGCTGGCCGCCAAGCACTTCAAGCTCAAGATGTTGCGAGAGTCGCGGGGAGATCCCGGACCTGACAGCGTCCTGGGCCTCAACCGCTAGGCGGCGCGGCGCACGCTGGCCTTGGCGGGCAATTGCTGCTCGGCCAGCGTGACCCAGTAACTCGCACCGATCTGCAGGGCATCGTCGTTGAAATCGTAGTGCGGGTTGTGCAGGTTAGGCGTGTCCGCGCCGCGCCCGCCGCCTAGCCAGATGTAGCAGCCCGGCTTGGCCTGCAGCATGAACGCAAAATCCTCCGAGGCCATCGACGGCATCGGGTCGGTGTCGACGTTGGCGGCGCCGATCAGCGCCGTGGCTGCCGCGAGCGCGTGCTGCGTTTCCGCGGCGGTATTGATGGTGGCCGGATAGCGGCGTTCATAGCGCAACGTTGCGGTCATCTCGAAGGTCGCGGCAATGCCTGCGACGATCTCGCCCATCCTGCGCTCGATCGTGTCCTGGATCTGCGGCTGGAACGACCGCACGGTGCCGCGCAGCACGACTTCCTGCGGGATCACGTTCCACGTGTCGCCACCGTGAACCTGCGTGACGCTGACCACGCCGGCTTCGAGCGGATGGATGTTGCGCGAGACGATCGTCTGCAGCGCGTTGATGACGTGCGCCGCGAACGGCATCGGGTCGCGTCCCAGGTGCGGCATTGCGGCGTGCGCGCCGCGGCCTGTCGCGATGATCTCGAAGATGTCGTAGGCGCCCATCAGCGGCCCCGCGCGCAGCGCGATTTTTCCTGCAGCCAGCGGCGGCCAGTTGTGCATTCCGTAAACGGCCTTCATCGGGAAGCGGTCGAACAAGCCTTCCTGCACCATCACGCGCCCGCCGCCTTCGTTCTCCTCGGCGGGCTGGAAGATGAAATAGGTGGTGCCATCGAAATTCCGGCGCTGTGCCATCGCCTTTGCGGCACCCAGCAGCATCGCCGTGTGCCCGTCATGGCCGCAGGCGTGCATCTTGCCATCGGTTGTCGACGCATGCGCCACGCCGGACTTTTCGTGAATGTGCAGCGCGTCCATGTCGGCCCGCATGCCGACCGCATCCTTCGAGCTGCCATTGCGCAACACGCCGACGACCCCGGTCCTGGCCACGCCACGGTGAACCTCGAGCCCGAACGATTCCAGCGCCTGCGCGACGAAATCGGAAGTCTCGACTTCCTCGAATGCCGTTTCGGGATGCGCGTGGATCTTGTGGCGCCAGCCGCGCATCTCGACGTCGAATGCAGCGATTTCGGGAACGATGTTCATGGACGCTCCAGCAGTAAATGATTATCGTACCGCAAACGCAAACGCCGGCCGTCCAGCCGGACTCCCAGGTGGCATTCAGTCATTTGCGTAATTCGGCCGCGTTACAATCGTGCGCTCCCGTACCTATCGACATGACCGCCGCTGCCCCACACCCTCGCCGGCGCCGGCTCCTGATGTGCGCGCTTGCGGCAGGACCCTGGATTTACCGGCCGTCGCATGCGGCAGAAGACGGTACCTATCCGAATCGTCCGATTCGCCTGGTGCTGCCCTCGCCGGTGGGCGGTACCAGCGACCTGCTCGCGCGCCTCATCGCGACCGGGCTCGGTGAAGCGCTGGGACAGCCCATCGTGATCGATCCCCGCCCTGGCGCGTCGGGCCAGATTGCCGTTGAGCGCGTGGCCGGTGCCGCACCGGATGGTCATACGTTGCTGCTCGCCAACAACGGCGCCAACGCGATCGTTCCCGCGGGCCGTGGAACCACCGCGCCGGAGTTGCGCAGGATGTTCGCGCCGGTGTCGATGCTGGTGCGCCTTCCCATCGTCATCGCCGTCGTGCCGACGTTGGGCGTGGACACGCTGCCCGAGTTGATCGCGCGCGCGCAGCGCGTCCCGGGCACGCTTTCCTATGCGAGCAGCAACACCGGATCGACTTCGCACATGGCTGCCGTATTGTTGTTTCAACGAGCGCGTGTTCACCTGGTCCATGTCCCCTACGCGGGAACGTCTGCGGCGTTGCGGGATGTCCTCTCCGGCGAGGTACCGGTCCTCTTCACCCATCTGGCGACCGTGGCGACGCTTCTGCGGGCCGGCCGCTTGCGGGCGTTGGCGGTGACCGGTGACCGCCGTATGGCGGAATTTCCCGAGGTTGAAACCGTCGCCGAGGCGGGCTATCCCGGCTTCGATGTCACGACTTGGCACGGCATCGTCGCGCCGGCGAACACACCGGCGCCTATTGTCGCGCGTCTTCATGGCGAATTGGTGCGCCTTGTCGGCACCGCCGATTGGCGCCGGCAATTGGCGGCATTGGGCATGGAACCGATGGGCAATACGCCGGCGCAGTTTGCCGACGCAATGGGCGCGGATGCACGGCACTGGGCCGAAGTCGTTCAGGCCATGGGGACAGCGAAAGAGTGAACGCGCCGCGGAAACCCGCGACACGAACCGTATTGCTGATCTCCACGGCGACGCGCTGGCTGGGAACTGCGCGCATGCCGCGCGTTCTGGCGCGAGCGGGATTCGATGTTGCGCTGCTCGCGCCCCGGGATTCGCTCGCGACAAAATCCCGTCATGTGTCGCGGGTTGCGTTCCTTTCCAATTCGGCAACGCCGATGGAATGGCTGCTGGCGCTGATGCACCTGGTCGATCTGGTCTCGCCCGATGTGCTCGTGCCATGCGACGAAATGGCGGTTCGGTTGTTGTTTGCGCTGGTCCTCGATCCACCCTCGGGCATCGACGAGACGAGGCACGCGCGACTCGTCAGCCTGATCACGGATTCGCTGGGCGATCCTCGCTTCTACGCCGCCAGCATCGACAAGACGATGTTGCCGGCCGCGGCGGAAGCCCTGGGCGTTCCGGTGCCGCCCTATGCGGTCGTTGCCCGCGCGACGGACGCGCTCGCGCATGCCGATACGCTGCACTTCCCCTTGGTTCTCAAGCGGCGTTTCGGCTTCGCCGGGCAGGGCGTAGCCATTGTGTCGACGCCGAACGAGCTGGTCGCCGCCGCGGAGCGCCTGTTGCGCCGCGACCAGCTCGACCTGGGCAACGACCTGGCGCCGCAATTGCTCGTGCAGAAATTCATTGCCGGTCCCTGCCAGGCGCAGGCGCTGGTTGCGCGACCCGGCGTACCGTTGGCCAGTTTCGGATGGGAGCGCCACGAAGGCACCAGCGCAATCAAGGGCCAGACGGTGGTGCTGCGCTTCGTGTCTTCACCGGAAACGCGTGCATTTTCCATGACACTCTGCCGAGGCTTCGGCATCGGAGGATTTTTCAACGTCCAGTTCGTCATCGACGAACGTTCGGGCGTGCCGTACTTGCTGGAGATCAATCGCCGGGTCGTGACCCACATGCATTTGGGAGAGCGGGTCGACCGAGACCTTCCCCGGGCACTGCTGCGCGCGCTCGACGGCATGCCGGCCGACGCGGCGCCACGGATGGACGAGGATGCCGGAGGAAAAGTGGCGATCTTTCCGCGCGCATGGTTGCGCGATCCGGGCAGTCGCTGTCTCTCGGAGCTTCCGGTCGATGTGCCGTGGGACGAGCCCGAACTCTTTGCCGCCATGCTTGCCATGCGGCACTTGGAATAGCCGAAAGCGTCGCGCACGGCGCGCAAGGACGCGTTGCCGGCCGCGCGCGGCGCTTAGGGACGCGATGCGGGTCGCGTTACAATTCTGCGCTCCCTTGCGCATCGACCATGACCGCCGCCGCCCCACAATTCGATCTGCTCGTCATCGGTGGGGGCATCAACGGTACGGGCATCGCCCGCGACGCCGCGGGCCGCGGCCTGTCGGTGTTGCTGGCGGAGCAGGACGACCTGGCAGCGCACACGTCGTCGTGGAGCACCAAGCTGATCCATGGCGGCCTGCGCTACCTCGAGTACTACGAGTTCCGGCTGGTGGCCGAGGCGCTGCGCGAGCGTGAAGTGCTGCTCGCCAATGCGCCGCACATCATCGAGCCGCTGGCATTCGTGCTGCCCTACGAGTCGCATCTGCGGCCAGCGTGGATGATCCGTGTCGGGCTCTTCCTCTATGACCGCCTGGGCGGCGCGATGACGCTGCCCAAGTCGGTCGGCGTCAAGCTCGCGGGCAGCCGCTGGGGCGCCGGCCTGCGGCAGCAATTCATGCGCGGCTTCGTCTACGCTGACGCGCGCGTCGACGATGCGCGGCTGGTGGTGCTCAACGCGCTCGATGCACAAGCGAAAGGCGCCGACATTCGTCTGCAAATGCGCGTCACCGGCGCGCGCCGCGACGGCGGACTGTGGCGCGTCACCCTGCAGCCGCGGGAGGGCGCACCGATCGAAGTCGGCGCGCGCGCGATCGTCAATGCCGGCGGGCCGTGGGTGAAGCAGGTGCTGGACAGCGTGAGCGCGGCGCCGTCGAACGAGAACGTGCGCCACGTCAAAGGCAGCCACATCGTGGTGCCGCGCGTGCATCCGGAAGAGCACGCCTACATACTGCAGAATGCCGACAAGCGCATCGTGTTCGTCATTCCGTACCAGCAGCACTACACGCTGATCGGAACGACGGACATCCCGGTCGACGAGTACGAGCATCCGGCGATCACCGAGGATGAAATCGACTATCTGCTGCGGCTGGTCAACTCGTATCTCGCCAAGCCGCTGACGCGCGACGATGTCGTGTGGTCGTACAGCGGCGTGCGCCCGCTGCACGATGACGGATCGGCCAACCCCGCGGCGGTGACGCGCGATTACGTGATCAAGGTCGATGCGCTGGAGGGTGAGCCTGGCCCCGATCGCGCGCCGGTGGTGTCGATCTTCGGCGGCAAGATCACGACCTACCGCAAGCTGGCCGAGTCCGCACTAGCACTGTTGGCGCCTTATTTTCCCGCGATGAAACCGCCGTGGACGCGCAACGCGCCGTTGCCCGGAGGCGACTTGCCGAACCACGATCGCAATGCGTTCTTCGCGGAACTATGCCGCCGGTACCCGCAGTTGTCGGCGGAATTCCTGCGCGGTCTTGCCCGTCGTCATGGCACGCGCGCGTGGCTCATCCTGGGCGATGCAGCGACGATGGCCGACCTGGGCCAGGACTTCGGCGCGGGACTCACCGCGCGCGAAGTCGACTACCTGATGTCCGACGAGTGGGCGCGAACCGCCGACGACGTACTGTGGCGGCGCACCAAATGCGGCCTGCCGATGACGCCGGCGCAGCGCGAAGTTGTGGCCGCGTATTGCAGCGGCAATGCGCGCAGCCTCGTTTCACCACCCAATTCGCCATCGTCTTCGGCATGACTGCGCCGGTGTCCAGCATTTGCCTTTTCTGCGGGTCGAACACCGGCACGCGACCGGCGTATGCCGAGGCGGCGGCGGAATTCGGCCGCACGCTGGCGTCACGCGGAATCACCCTTGTGTACGGCGGTGGCAGTGTCGGCCTGATGCGCATTGCCGCCCAGTCGGCGCTGGATGCGGGCGGTCGCGTGATCGGCGTCATCACCGAGCAATTGATGGTGCGCGAAGTCGGCCACGGAGGACTCGACCCACTGCACGTCGTCGCCACGATGCATGAGCGCAAGGCGCTGATGGCCAGGCTTTCGGACGCCTTTGTCGCGCTGCCCGGGGGCTACGGAACCTTCGACGAATTGTGCGAAATGGCGACATGGGATCAATTGGGCATCCACACCAAGCCGCTCGTCGCCGTCAATCTCGAAGGGTACTTCGCCGGCTTCCTGGCCCAGCTCGATCGCGCCGTGACCGATGGGTTGCTTAAGCCCGAGCACCGCTCGCTGCTGGTGAGCGCGACCTCCGTCGACGATGCGCTGGAGGCGATCGCAAACTGGCAGCCGCCGCCAGTGCCGCAGTGGCTGCGTGACGCGGCGCCCAAGCCATGAGCGCGCTGCGTCCGCTCGCCGAGATGCCGCGTGCCACGCGCGATGGCATTCGCGGCGTGCTGACCGACATCGACGACACGCTGTCGACGCACGGCCGCCTGACGGCCGACGCCTACACGGCCATGCAGCGCCTGCGCGCCGCCGGCAAGCGGGTCATCCCGATTACGGGCCGCCCGGCAGGCTGGTGCGACCACATCGCGCGCATGTGGCCGGTGGATGCGGTAGTCGGCGAGAACGGCGCGTTCTACATGCGCCATGATGCCGCCGCCAACAAGCTCGTGCGGCGCTTCGAGGCAAGCCCGGCCGAGCGCGCGGCGAATCGCGTGCGATTGATGACCATCGGCGAGAAAATCCTGCGCGCGGTGCCGGGCACGGCACTGGCGTCCGATCAGCTCTACCGCGAGGCGGATCTCGCCATCGACTTCTGCGAGGATGTGCCGCCTTTGCCGCGCGCCGCGGTCGATGCAATCGTTGCGCTGATGGAAGCAGAAGGCATGACCGCCAAGGTCAGTTCCATCCACGTCAACGGCTGGTTCGGCGACTACGACAAGCTCACGATGACGCGCACGCTGATGGCCGAGGTCTTCGCGGTGGACATCGATGCGCAACGCGAGCACTTTGTCTTCGTCGGCGACTCGCCCAACGATGCGCCGATGTTCGCGTTCTTCCCCAACGCCGTGGGCGTGGCCAACGTCCTGCCGGTCCTGGACCGCATCGCAACCAAGCCGGCCTGGATCACGCAACGCGAAGCGGGCGCCGGATTCGTCGAACTTGTCGATTGCCTCCTCGCACCATAATTAGGGTCTGACCCTAATTATTTTGACCCTGCTTATTCCGGCAGCGCGACGCACGCCGCCGTCATCCGCGCGCGAACTGCCCCTTGCGCAAGCGGTTCGACGGGCGGCGGGACAAGCGTGTCGAACGTGACCAGCGGCCGTCCATTCACGACATAGGGCTCGCGCGCCGATACTGCACGAATCGCGACGCGCAAAGGGGCGCCTGAATCGGGCGCCACCACGATCCCCCGCACCTCCGGCCGCTGTTGTGCCAACAACGTGTCGACGCTCGCCAGGAATCGCGACTGGCATTCGCCGATATCGTGGAGATGAAGCTGGATCGCCAGGTTGTGCGCGAAAAGCGCGCCGACCCCGGTGAGTATCAATGCGACCTGCCCCGCGCGACCCTGGCCCATGGTGCGCTCGAGAAGTGCAGCGATGGCCAACGACATGGTCAGCGCCGCGCCGTAGAGGCAATGAATGCCGGGGTTGGGCAGCATCAGCACGGGCAACAGGAAAATGAAGTAGCCGGCAACATAGGCCCAGGCATAGCGCGAACCGAAGGATCGATACACGGCAACGATCAAAAGCAGATGAACAGTCACGGCCGCGAGCGGCTGCCATGGAGAGCGGAACACGGCGGCCGACATTTCCACGAGCTTCAGGCGAAACGGAAAGGCGAAGAAGCGCCAGGCATTGTTCGGCGCGTTGCCAGGATTCGGCGTATAGGCCGGGTCCGCGCTGGCGCTTAACGATGCCGCGATGGCCGGCGCACGAAAGAGCAAATACGCAACCACGGGCAGGAGAACAATGACCAAGGCCATGGCGAACGGCCGCCACCGGAAGCGATCCGGACTCGCGGCCCGCTGCAGATACGCAATCAGCAACACGACGGCCGGCGCGACAACGGCAGTTTCCTTCGCCAGCAATGCCGCGGTCGTGGCCAGCGCGATCCACGCCGCACGACCCATCGACATGCCGTCGACGGGCAGCCGCACGATCGCCGCCGCGGCGAGCAACAGGAACAGGATGTAGAGTTGGTCGAACGAGGCCGCCAGCCAACCGGTTGCCATGGTCGTCAGCGGCGACAGCACGAATAGAATGCCGGCCAGGCCCGCCGTGGCACCGGCAACGCGCGCGCGCCGCAACACCCAGACGAAAGTCAATGCAACCAGCGCGTGATTGACGACGCCCATCAAGTGCGACGCCCAAGGCGTGGATTGCATCCATAGCGCGGCAATGCCTTGCTGCATGAAGCCAATCGGACGCACCGGATAGCCGAACTCGGGGCCCGGACGGAGCGCGCCGTATGCGCTCACGAAATCCCGGAAACCGTGAAGGCGAACGTGGTCGAACTTCTGCCATTCGTCGTTGGCGTAGAAACCTGGCGCGGCAACGATCAGCGCGTGGGTCGCGATGGACAGGATGACCAGGACCAGTGCGGCGAGCGTTGGCCGGTGCTCGACCCAATCGCCGATCATGGCGCGTGCGTTTGCCAGGACGCGCGCCGGGGCCATGGGTTGAACTACCTGCGCAGCGCCGAGGCGCCCGCGTAGTCCGCGGCAGCGCCCATCGCTTCCTCGATGCGCAGGACTTCGTTCCACTTGGCCATCCGTTCGCCGCGCGCAAACGAGCCGACCTTCAACTGGCCCGCATTCCAGCCGACCGCGAGGTGAGCGATGGCGACGTCCTCGGTTTCGCCCGAGCGCGCGGACACGATCGTGCCGAAGCCCACGGTTTTCCCTGCGTCCAGCGCGGCACGCGCTTCCGTCAGCGTGCCCGCCTGGTTGATCTTGATCAGCACGGCGTTGCAGGAATTGTGCGCGGCCGCATCCTTCACGCGCAGCGCATTGGTCGTCAGGTAGTCGTCGCCGATGATCTGCACGCGTCCGGCGGCCGCGCGAGCGAACATCGACCAGCCTTCTTGATCGTCTTCACCGAAAGGATCCTCGATGGACGCGATCGGATAGCGGTCGAGCCAATCGAGCAACAGCTGCGTCAACTGGCCACGGTCGAGCGTGCGGCCTTCCAGCGCGAGCGTATAGCGCCCGTCGCTTCCCAATTCCGACGCCGCCACGTCGAGCGACAGCGCGGCGTCGATGCCGGGCCGGAATCCGGCGCGCTCGATGGCGCGCACCAGCGTGACCAGGGCCTCCTCATTGGTCGCGAACTCTGGCCAGAAGCCACCTTCGTCGGCGACGCCTGCAAGCTTGCCCGCCTCCGCCATCAGCGAACCGGCAGACCGATAGATTTCCGCGACCATCGCCATGGCGTCGGAAAAACTCGACGCACCGATCGGCATCACCATCAGGTCCTGCAGATCGAGCGCGCGCGAGGCATGCGCGCCGCCACCGAAGATCTGGATCTCGGGCAGCGGCAGCGATACCGCTGCGTCGCCGGCCACATATCGCCAGAGTGGAATGTTGCGCGCGGCGGCGGCAGCCTCCGCTACCGCCAGCGACACCGCGACCGTGGCGTTGCCGCCGAGTTTCGCCTTGTTGGGCGTGCCGTCGAGATGGATGAGCGTGGTATCGACGGCGAACTGGTTGCAGGCATCGAGGCCGGACAGGGCCTTCGCGATGGGTCCCGTCACGTTGGCGATGGCCCGATCGACGCCGAAGCCACCGAAGCGTGCGCCGCCGTCGCGCAGGTCGATGGCTTCGCGCGCGCCGCGTGATGCACCCGCGGGCGCGATGGCGCGTCCTGTGGCGCCTCCGGCCAGTGTTACCTCGGCTTCCACTGTCGGTCGACCGCGCGAATCCCAGACGCGGCGCGCATGCACGCGCGCGATTGCCGTTGACGCAGCGGCGCTCACGGCGACCACGCGCGGGCCAGCGCGGTCAGGCTCTCCACCGGACGCAGCAGATGCGTGCGCGCAAAGGCGCGGATCGCATCCTTGTCGCGTTCGTCGGTCACATATTCGACGGGCGATTTGCCGTCGACGCGCGCGAGCAGCAGGCCAGGTAACAGTGCGGCGGTGCGCGCTTCGAGCGTGGCCCACGGTTCCCAGGTCACGCGCGGGCGGTAGGCCGCGCACAGCGCCGCGAACATCGTCAGGTAGTCGCTGCGCCGGTCGGGCCGCCAAACGCCTTTCAGCAACAGGTGATTGAGCACAAAGGCCAGGTCGAAGGCCGGATCGCCATACCATGCGCATTCAGCGTCGAGAAAAACCGGACCCTCGGCGCCGACGAGGATGTTCTTCGGGCTGAAGTCGCCGTGCACCAGCGCGCGCCGCGTGGAGCCGGTTGTCGCCACCAGCGCCAGCAGGGGGCGCGACAGGTCCGGATGCGCGCGGGCGGCGGTCACGAGGTACGGGTCGAGCCGCAGCGCCTGGAACAGCGCATCGGTGGGGAAACGCGCCGCGATGTCCGGTCGGTCGGCGGTCGCGGAATGGATGCGCCCGAGCACGTCGCCGACTGCGGCGGCGGTCCGGGTGTCGGCCTCGCCTTCGACCAGGAGCTTTTTCCAGACCGGGTATTCCGACGGGGGCAGCCAGCTCATCGCAAACGCACCGGCGATGCGGTCCTCGCCCAGTATCTCCGGCACCGCGCCGGGCACGATGCTGCCGGCCGCGCGCATCCATTCGACTTCCCAGCGATTGCGCTCGACCGGCACGCGCCAGTCGGCGGCGACCTTGAGGCGGGGTAGCGCGCGTTTGACGCAAATGACGCCGTCGGGCAGGTCGGCGCGATAGATATCCGACGAGACGCCGCCTGTGAGGGGCGTCAACTTGACTTGTTGGTCAGCGCTTACTATCGCCATTCGCCGCAACGAATCTACTAGTTCAGACTCGCCTTCGGTCAATGGGGAAGCGGGTGGCGACGGTGGGGCGTCCGGCATCGAGAGAAAATGGTTGGCGGTACGTTAATTGCATGCGCTACCTGTCCTATCATATCAGCGCCCGGCCCTAACGCCTTGATGCGTCTAGGGGTCGATCCCGAAGAGGGGTTCGGCAGACCGGCAGGGAGGCTTGTTGTGATTCGCTACGGTTTCAACATCAAGACCAAACATGGCCAGCGGGTGGAGAACATCCTGATCATGGCAGCCACGCACAACGATGCGGAGCGCCGCCTGCGCCAGATGTATCACCACTGCGAAATTGTCGAGTGCCACGAGCACGCGGTGCCGCGGCGCGTCGATACGCTCGACGTCGAAGGCGTGATCGGGCTGATCAGCGCCAGTTCTCCGCCCGCATTTCAGCCGTCATTTCCGTCCACCGTTGCGCGGCTGCGCCCGCAGTCAGGTCCTCAGTTACGTCACAAAGCCGGCACCCAGTAGCTCCTCGTGCAGTGCCGCGTAGTCGCGCGCGCCGCGGCTGTCCGGCGCGTGGCGGAAGATGTCCAGTCCCACCGCCGGACTTTCCGCCAACTTCACATTTTCGCGGATCCGGGTAACGCAGATCTCGTCGGGACGCAGCGACTGCGCCATCCGCGCAACGACCGCCTCGCTCATCCGCCTTCTCGCGTCGTAGCGCGTCAGCACGTAGCGTCGCGGCAGGCGCCGTTTGAACACCGGCTCGAGGGCGTTCAGCGCGCGCTCGACCTGCTCCGCACCCTGCAGCGACAGGAAGTCCGCTGACACCGGCACCAGCACCACATCGGCGGCGAACACTGCGTTGAGCGACAGCACATTGAGCAGCGGGCAGCAGTCGATGATCACCGGGCCGGGCATTGCGTTGCGCGAGTGCAACGCCTGGCGCAGCCGGGTGACGACGTTCACGCCCTTGCCCAACAGCGAGTCGAGCTTCGCCAGCTCGAGATGGGACGGGCACAGCACGACGCCGCTGCGTGTGACCTGCGCAATGTCCTCCAGCGGGCGCTGGTTCATGAAGAAACCGTAGACCGTGTCGTCGGCCAGGCGCGGCTGTACGCCGAAAGTGTGCGAAAGGTGGCCTTGCGGATCGAGGTCAATGCCGAGGGGCCGCACCTTGCGCTGCGCGACGGCAGCGAGGAGATTGAGCGCCGTCGTGGTCTTGCCCACGCCGCCCTTCTGGTTGAAGACTGCGATGATCGCCATTGCGCGGAGGATACGCTAGGAGCCTCGCGGACCTTGCTCAGATGACGCGCTTGCGCACCTGCGTGACGACGACTTCGGCGACGACCACGATGACCACGATGGCGATCAGGATCAGTGCCACGCGATCCCACTGGAAGAGGTTCATCGCGGCGTCCAGCGCCATGCCGATGCCACCGGCGCCGACCAGCCCCAGGACGGCGGATTCGCGTACATTGATGTCCCAGCGGAACAGCGCGATCGACCAGAACGCCGGGCGCACCTGCGGCCAGTAGCCGAACGTGAGGCGCGACATCCACGGCGCGCCTGCGGCGGTGAGCGCCTCGATCGGGCCGGGATGCGCTTCCTCCAGCGCTTCGCCGAACAGCTTGCCGACGAAGCCGATCGAACGGAACGCGATGGCCAGCGTGCCGGCCAGCGCACCAGGCCCGAAGATGCCGACGAAGAGCAGCGCCCAGACCAGCGAATTGACCGACCGCGACGACACCAGGATCAACTTGGCGACCAGGTTGATCGGCGTGAACGGCACCAGGTTGTGCGCGGCGAGGATGCCGACCGGCAACGCCAGCAGCAGCGACAGCAGCGTGCCGAGCGAGGCGATGTGGATGGTCTCCATCAGCGCGTCGTGCACGGTGCCCTCGTAGTGCGCCCAGTCCACCGGCCACATCCGCGCGAAGAGGTCGGCGACCTGCTCCGGCGCGTCGGCCAGGAACTCCGGGATGATCTCGACCGACTGCGCCGAAACAACAATGGCGGCGACGATGACGAGGTACACGACGAAGCGCGCGAGGCGCTGGCCGCGGGTGAAGCGGTACCAGGCCAGGTTATGCGAGGAGAGGGCGGCCGCGCTCAAGGAAGGACCCCCACGCTTGCCGAATGGGCCATCAATCGTCTTCCAGGTGCCGCTCGCGGCTCGCCGTGCCGCCGCGGCGAACGAAATCGCGCAGCGTCGCGTTGTCGATGAAGATCGCGCGCACCGCCTGCGCCAGCAATTCGCCCACCATGATCAGCGCGATGATCGAGATCAGGATTGCACACACGTAGTCGTAGTCGAAGCGCTGGAATGCCGCAAACAGCGTGCCGCCGACGCCGCCGGCGCCGACGATGCCGACCATCGTCGAGTTGCGCAGGTTTGAGTCAAGCTGGTAGGTCGCGAAACCGATGAAGCGCGAGAACACCTGCGGCAGCACGCCGAACCACAGCACCGAAGCGAACGGCGCGCCGGTGGCGCGCACCGCTTCGACCTGCTTCTCGGAAATTTCCTCGATCGCCTCGGTGAAGAGCTTGCCGATGAAACCGATGGACGCCACCGTCAGCGCGAGGATGCCGGCCAGCGCGCCGAAACCGACCGCCTTGACGAACAGGATGGCCACGATCACCGGATGAAACGAGCGCGCCATCACGATGATGATGCGCGCGGGCCACGTGACCCAGGCCGGCATCAGGTTGCGCGCGGCGGCAAGGCCGACCGGCAACGCCAGCAGGATGCCGAGGGTGGAGGCCAGCACCGCGATCTGCAGGCTTTCGAGCAGGCCCTTGACCAGCAATTCCCAGCGCGAAAAATTCGGCGGGAACAGGCGGCTGAAGAAATGCGCGGCGTTGTGCAAGCCGACTTCGACGCGCTCCCACGATATTTCCATCTGCGCGCAAGCGTAGACCACGTAGATCGCGAGCAGCACGCCGCCGACCCGCGGCCAGACGCTGCGCGGGAAGGGATCCTGCGCTGTCGCGGCGGCGGAATTCATTGCAGCCTGTTCATCGCAACCATCTCATCGCGGCCAGCTCATTGCAGCCAATCCTCGCCGCCGTAGATCTGCTTCAGGATGTCATCGGACAGGTTGGCAGGCGGCCCGTCGAAGATGACGCGCCCACCGGACATGCCGACGATGCGGTCCGCGAAGCGCTTGGCGAGTTCCACGTCGTGCATGTTGATGAGTACGGGAATGTTGCGCGCGCGGCCGACACCCGCGAGCAGGTCCATTATTTCGACCGACGTCTTCGGGTCGAGTGACGAGGTCGGCTCGTCGGCCAGCAGCAGTTTCGGTTCCTGCATCACGGCGCGCGCGATGCCGACGCGCTGGCGCTGTCCGCCCGAAAGCGCATCGGCGCGTCGGTGCGCGAATCCCGCCAGCCCTACCGTGTCGAGCAGCTCGAAGGCCTTGCGGATGTCCTCTGGCGGAAACTTGCGCCGCCACGCGCGCCACGACGAAACGTAGCCCAGCCGGCCGGATAACAGATTTTCCATCACCGTCAGGCGCTCGACCAGGTTGTATTCCTGGAACACCATGCCGATGTGCCGCCGCGCGTGACGCAGTTCGGCGCGCGACAATTTCACCAGGTCTTCGCCATCGAACAGGATTTCTCCCGCCGACGGTTCGACCAGCCGGTTGATGCAGCGGATCAGCGTGCTCTTGCCCGTACCCGAGGGCCCGATGATTGCGGTGACGCCCTGCGCCGCGATCTCGAGGTTGATGTCGGTCAGGACCGGCTTGCCCGCGACATACGACTTGGCCAGGTGCTTTAGCGTCAGCAAGCGCAGGTGTCCTCGATGGGATCCTTCTTCACTACGACTTGGGTGCCGCTTTGGCCTTGGCCTTGGCGGCGGCGTCGTCGGCCTCGCGCTTGGTTTCCTTCTCGTAAGTCGCTTTATCGAATCCGCCGCCCGAACCCTTGGCTACGGCGCGCACCGGCTCCCACGTTGTCTGGTAGTTGATCGGGAAGAAGCGGTCGGCGCCGTCGAAGGCCTTCTGCATCTCGGCCGGGAAGCGGAAATCGTAGAAGCACGACAGCATCTTGTCCGCGAGCGCGGGCGCCAGGTCGTGCGCATAGGCGAACGACGACGTCGGGAATTTCTGGCTGCGGTAGATGATGCGGAAGTCGGATTCCTTCACCTGTCCGCGCTCGGCCATCCGGTGGAACACGTCGGAGGCGACTGCTGCCGCATCGTAGTCCCCGGAGTTCACGCCCATCACCGACTGGTCATGCTTGCCGGAGAAGATGATCTTGTAGTCCTTGTCCGGCGTCAGCCCCTGCGGTGGGAACAACGCCAGCGGCGCCAGGTGGCCGGAATTGGATGACGGCGCCGTGTGCGCCAGTTTTTTGCCCTTGAGGTCCGACAGCTTCTGGTAGGGCGAGTTGGCCTTGACGATGACGATCAGGTTGTAGCCCTGGAATTCCTTCGCGTTGCCCTTCACGGCAAACGGAATGGCCCCCGCGAGATTGACCGCGAACGCCGTCGGCCCGGTCGAGAAGCCGCCGACATGCAGCCGGCCGGAGCGCATCGCTTCGATTTCCGCCGCGTTGCTCTGCACCTGGTAGAAGACGACTTTCTTGTCCAGGCACTTGGCGAGGTAAGTGGTGAACGGCTTGAAGATGTTCTCGTAGACCGCCGGATCTTCGACCGGCGTGTAGGTGAACACGATCGTCGACGGGTTCTTCCACTTCTTGGAGTCGCCAGGCACGTCGGCGACCATGTCCTTGTTCGCGTCGCAGTACATCTGGTCGAGTTCGCCGCGATTGGTGCAGGCGTCGGCAGCCCACAGCGGTGTTGCCAGTGTCGCTGCCGCAAACAGGATGGCGAGTGCGCTTGAGCTTCGATTCGACTTCATGCCGTTCCTCCAGAGTTTGTGGCAGGCGTTGGCAGGAAGCCTTTTTCCGCGTGCCGACCAGCGCAAGACTGTAGCATCCGGGGGCAGCCGCTGCACGTCGGCGGAGCCCGGCGCCGGCTCATCGAGGGGCCGGTGGCGTATCATCTCGCTCACTCCCTATGACCTCCCCGCTCAACGTCGCGATCCTCGCCGCCGGGCAGGGCAAGCGCATGCATTCGGCGCTGCCGAAAGTATTGCACCCGCTGGCCGGCCGACCGCTCATTGCCCATGTCCTGGCCGCCGTGCGCGCGCTCGCGCCGCGAGCCATTGTCGTCGTGATCGGCCACGGCGGCGACGCCGTGCGTGCGGCGATTGCCGCGCCGGACATTCTCTTCGCGACGCAGGAGCCGCCGCGCGGTACGGGCGACGCAACCCGCGTGGCGCTCGCGGCACTTCCGGCCGACGGCGTGACGCTGGTGACCATCGGCGACATCCCGCTCGTCCCGCCCGCGGCGCTGTCTGTGCTGGTGCGCGAGGCGGAGGCCGGCAAACTTGCGGTACTCACCGTGCATATGCCGGAGCCGTCGGGGTTCGGACGCATCGTCCGCGACGCCCAGGGCGCGGTGCGCGCGATCGTCGAGGAAAAGGACGCCAGCGTTTCGCAGCGCGCGATCGACGAGATCAATACCGGCGTGATGGCCGCACCCACGGCGTTGCTGCGACGCTGGGTCGCGGCGCTCACGCCGGACAACGCGCAGAACGAGTACTACCTGACGGACATCGTCGCGCTGGCGGTCGCCGATGGAACAGCGGTAGTCGGGCATGTCGCGGCCGATGAGCGCGATGTGCGCGGCATCAACGACCGTGCGCAATTGGCCGCCGTCGAGCGCATCGTGCAGCTGAGAAACGCGGACGTACTGATGGCCGCCGGCACCACCCTCGCCGATCCGGCGCGCATCGACGTTCGCGGCAGGCTTGCCTGCGGCCGCGACGTAAGCATCGACGTGGGCTGCGTGTTCGAAGGTGAGGTCACGCTGGGCGATGACGTCGAGGTGGGGCCGTATTGCGTGCTGCGCAACGTCGCGGTGGGCGCCGGAACCCGCATCGGCGCCTATTCACACTTCGATGATGCGCAGGTCGGCGCCCACTGCCGCATCGGACCTTACGCGCGGTTGCGGCCGGGAACTGAGCTGTCCGAGGACGTCCACATCGGCAACTTCGTCGAGGTCAAAGCCAGCACCCTGGGCCGCGGCACCAAGGCCAACCACCTTGCCTACATCGGCGATGCCATTGTCGGCACCAACGTCAACTATGGCGCGGGTGCCATCTCCGCGAACTACGATGGCGCGAACAAGCACGCGACGGTCATCGGCGACAACGCCAGCATCGGCTCGAACTGCGTGCTGATTGCGCCGGTGACCATCGGCGCGGGCGCCACGATAGGCGGCGGCAGCACGATTGCGCAGGACGTACCGCCGGGCCAGCTCACGGTGGCCCGCGCCAAACAGGTGACGGTGGCGGGCTGGCAGCGGCCGGTGAAGAAGCCCAAGACCTAGGAGCGGACGCGACATGTGCGGCATCGTCGGCGCGGCCTCGCGCAGCAACGTGGTTCCGGTCCTGATCGAAGGCATCCGGCGGCTTGAATACCGCGGCTACGATTCGACCGGACTCGCGGTCATCAACGGCGGTTCCTCGCCGGTCCTTGAGCGGCTGGTATCGGTGGCGCGTGTCGCGGACCTGGCCGCCCAAGCCGACACGCGCAAGCTGACGGGCACCACGGGCATTTCGCATACGCGGTGGGCCACTCATGGTGCCCCATCGTCGGTCAACGCACATCCGCATACGTCAGGCAATGAAGTGGCCGTTGTCCACAACGGCATCATCGAGAATTACGAAGCATTGCGCGAACGGTTGCAGGCGCAAGGTTACGATTTCCGCACGCAGACCGACACCGAGGTGATCGCGCACCTGATTCATGCGCATTGGCATGGCGCGGGATCGGGGGACCTGTTGCGCGCGGTACAGCTCGCCGTCGCGGAATTCCACGGCGCCTATTCGATCGCGGCCATCTCGACCCGCGAGCCCGGTCGTGTCGTCGGCGCAAGGCAAGGCAGTCCGCTGGTCGTCGGGCTGGGCAAGGATGACCATTTCCTCGCGTCCGATGCCATGGCGCTGACGTCGGTGACGCGGCGCGTGGCGTATCTCGAGGAAGGCGACGTGGCCGATGTCCGCGTCGATTCCTACGTCATCCACGATGCGCAGGGTCGGCGCGTCGAGCGCGCGATCGTCGATGTTCCCGCAGGCAGCGCTGCCGTCGAACTCGGTCCCTATCGACACTTCATGCAGAAGGAAATCTTCGAGCAGCCGCGCGCGGTCGCGGATACGCTTGAGGCGGTGGGCGGCATCGACCCCTCGATGTTCGGCGCACGCGCCGCCGGGATCCTGCCCAAGGTGAAGTCGGTGCTGATCCTCGCGTGCGGCACCAGCTACTACTCGAGCCTGGTGGCCAAGGAGTGGATCGAGACACTTGCGCGCGTGCCGTGCACGGTGGAGATCGCGAGCGAGTATCGCTATCGCAACAGCGTGCCCAACGCCGATGCGCTGGTCGTGGTCGTGTCGCAGTCCGGCGAAACGGCGGACACGCTCGCCGCGCTCAAGCACGCCAAGTCACTGGGACACGCGCACACGCTGGCGATCTGCAATGTCGCGACCAGTTCGATGGTGCGCCAGACCGAGATGCTGTTCCTGACCCGCGCGGGCACGGAAGTGGGCGTTGCGTCGACCAAGGCGTTTACAACGCAGCTGATTGTGCAGTTCCTGCTGGCGTTGACGCTGGCAAAACTGCGCGAAAAGCTCTCTGCGGCTGACGAAGCCAAATGGCTTGCCGCGCTGCGCCATCTGCCCGGCGCGATTCAAGGCGCGCTGGCGCTGGAGCCGCATCTCATCGCGTGGGCGCAGGCGTTTGCCGCCAAGGATCACGCGCTTTTCCTCGGACGCGGATTGCACTATCCGATCGCGCTTGAAGGTGCGCTGAAACTCAAGGAAATCTCGTACATCCACGCCGAGGCCTATCCCGCCGGTGAGCTGAAGCATGGCCCGTTGGCGTTGGTGGATGCGGACATGCCAGTGGTCGCCATTGCGCCGAACGACGCGCTGCTGGAAAAACTCAAATCGAATCTGCAGGAAGTGCGCGCGCGCGGCGGCGAACTCTACGTCGTCGCCGATCTCGACAGCCAGGTCACCGGCGGTGATGGCATCCACTTGATTCGCGTGGCGGAGCACGCTGGATTGCTGTCGCCGATCGTGCACGTGATTCCGCTGCAGCTGCTCGCGTATCACACGGCCGTGCTGCGCGGGACGGATGTCGACAAGCCGCGGAATCTTGCCAAATCAGTGACGGTGGAATGATCGCGGACGTCGGACTTACGAATTCGGCTTGAAGCTGAACGCGTAGGTTCTCTCGTCGCCGCGCCCGGAAAAGCGAATGCCCTTCTTCACCGCCCACGCCGACACCTGAAAATACAGCGGGATCAACGCAACATCGTTGCTGACGAGCGCAGCGGCTTCCTCCAGTAATTTGGCGCGGGCTACATCGTCCAGCGTGCCCAGCGCCTTGCCCAGCAATGCGTCCACCCTGGAATTGCAGTACGCCGACCAGTTGACCACGCCCATGCCGGTTGCGGCGTCCTCGCAGGCGATGAGCGCGCGCAGCGCATTGGTGAGATCGTTGGCATTGCCCCAGCCGATCAGCGCCACCGAGAATTCGTGCTTGCCGCCGCGCGGCGCGAACACCGCCATCGGCATAGTCTCCACCCTGGTATCGACACCCGCACGCGTGAACATCTGCGCAATGGCCTGCGCCACCTTCTCATCGTTGACCAGGCGATTGTTCGGCCCGTGCAGCGTCAGGCCAAAACCGTTTGGGTAACCGGCTTCGGCCAGCAATTTTTTCGCACCCTCGGTATCGAACCTGGGCGGCTTGAGGTTCAAGTTGTAGCCGGATGCGCCTGGCACCGCCAGGTTCTCTGTGGATTCAGACAGCCCATCCATCACGCGATCGCGGATGGCGTCGCGGTTGATTGCCATCGAGAGTGCGTGACGGACCCTGACATCCTTGAGCGGGTTGCGCGCAAGTACGGCGCCGCTGCGGTCGGTCACGAACGGCGACTTGTCGCGCCAATCTGCGAACAGGAACACCACGCGGTACGACGTCTTCGTGACCAGCGTCAGTTTGGAATCTTCGCGAACCCGGGCGATGTCCTGCGGCGGAACGTTCTCGATGGCCTGCACGTCGCCGGCCAGCAGTGCGGCGACGCGGCTCGACGGATTGGCGATGAAGCGGATGGTGACCGTCGACCACGGCGACCGGTTGGGGCCGTTGTAGGATTCGCTGCGCGCCAGATCGATGCGGTCGTCGCGCTGGAATTTCACAAACCGGTACGGGCCGCTGCCCACCATGCCGCGGCCGGCAGCAAAGTCTTCGCTGGCGAGGCCTTCGGTGGCCTTCTTGCTGACGATGAGCAGCGAGGTCAAGTCCGACAGCAACAGCGGTGAGGGCTGGCCCGTCGTCAGCCGCACCGTGCGCGCGTCGACCGCCTTCTTGCCGACGATGGCTTTCGTGAACAGGGTGAAACTGGAGGGGCTGTTCCGGATTCCGGCGGGCCTGTCCAACGAATAGAGGATGTCCTCCGCCGTGACGTCGCTGCCGTCGCTGAATTTGGCGCCCGTGCGGATCCGGAATTCCCAGGTGAGCGGGTCGACCATGTGCCACGATTCCGCGAGTCCCGGAACGAGCTTGCCGTCCGCGTCGCGCGCCACCAGTGGCTCGAACATGTGCTCGAGCACGTTGGCGTTGCTGGTGATGTTCTGGAAATGCGGGTCCATCGATGTCGGCGGACTGCTCATCGCCATCTTGAAATCCTGTGCGACGCATGGCATCGCGACGAGGCAAACGGCAACGATCATGGCGCTGGCAAGGCACAACAGCCTGGTCGGGTTCTTCATGTGCATGTCGGCGTCGGATCGCTAGAGCGAACTGAGGCCGGCCAGCGCTTCGGCCAGCATGGCATTGGACTGGTAGACCTGCATCACCTTCCATTGCGGCCGCGCCGGATAGAAGAGTTCGCGCATCTGCGCGCGCAGGACGATTCCGTCCGCCGAGCGCGGGTCGCCGCGCTGGTAAAGCCAGTTCTCGGCCCGGATCACATCGTAACCGCCGAGCTCGCCCGTCCGCAGTTCGACCAGACACCGCGTGATGTCTTTTCCAGGAAGAATCTCGGTCAGCGAATTGAAGAGATTGCCCGGGATGTCCGACTGCGCATCCTTGCCGTGCGCGGCCTTGTCTTCGGAAATCACGCTGACCTGCGCAAACCATTCCCGCGTGCGGGCGCCGGCAGTGTCGTCGTCGATGAAGAGGTCGCAGAAGCCGAAGACGCCGCTGCCAGTGTGGTAGTCGATGATGGCGACGTGTTCTGCACGCGCTGCATGGCGGGCAACCAGTTCGCGGAACAGCCGGTTCGACCACGTGGCTTCCACGCCGCCGTAGAAGGTTCCCTTGGGGTTCACGTATTGCCCACCGTGCATCGCCTTGCATGTCACGTCATGGGTGTCGCGCTTGATGAAACGGGCGATTGCACTGTTGTGCTGTCCGAGCGATGGCTGCGACCATTCGGCAGGGTCGATGTGCTCGCGTATCGCCTCGTAGTCGGGGTTCTCAGGGTGAGGCTCCGAATGGTCGACAAAATTTCGATTGAGGTCGATGTTGTCTTCGTTGACCCGCCGGCCCCAGGCGAAGCCATGCGGGTTGATCGCGTGGATCAGCAGCACGGCCGTGTCGTCGACGCCGGCGCGGGCATACCATCGGTCGTTGAGCCACGCGACGTGGCAACCCGAGCCCGCGTAGCCTTCGATGCCGTGCGTGCCGGACACCAGGATCAGCAGCTTTCGCGCATCGTCGGGGCCGATCCAGGCAACATCGGTGATGCAGTCCTCGCCGTCCGGCCCCTTGGCGGGATTGGTGTGGCTGGATAAAAGGCGCGCGCCACTCCGGGAGACAGCGGCCAGGAACTTGGCCCGTGCCTCGACATAGGTAGTTGCGAAGCATTCGGCGATACGATCCATCTTGTCTCCGGCGCGCTCACTCGTTGCGTAACGTCTGGTATCTTAATTCATGACCCGAACGCCGGAATCCGAAGCTCCTTGCGACATCGAACAGGCCATCGATCCGGCCGGCGTTCGCGGCGCGCAGGTGCTCATGTCCTGCATCGAGCTCGAACCCACGCTGAGCTTCTTCACTGGCCGGCTGGGATTCCGCGTCGATGCCATCTATCCCGCGGACGACCCCGCGACGGCAGAGATTTCCGGCCATGGCCTGAACGTACGCCTGGTCCGCGGCGCGACTGGCGGCGTCTCTGTCGTGTTCCTGCTATGCGACGACCCCAAGGCAACCGGCGCAGGGGTCACGTCGTTGCGCGCGCCGAATGGTGTGACAGTGGAACTGGTTGCGGCCAACGCGCAGATGGCGGCTCCGGTAACGCTGCAACGGCTGGTGGTGACCCGCGCTACGGATGCCGCCTCCTGGAATACGGGCCGCGCCGGAATGCACTATCGCGATTTGCTTCCGGAGCGCCACGGCGGCGCATTCATCGTTTCGCACATTCGCATTCCCGATGGCGGCCCGGTGCCCGACTATGTGCACTTCCACACGATCCGGTTCCAGGCGATCTTCTGCCGCAAGGGCTGGGTGCGCGTCGTGTACGAAGGCCAGGGCGAACCGTTCCTGCTCGAGGCCGGCGACTGCGTGTTGCAACCGCCGTTGATCCGGCATCGTGTGCTCGAGAGTTCGGATGGCGCCGAAGTGATCGAGATCGGCGCACCCGCAGAACACATTACGCAGGCCGACCACGAACTCGCGCTCCCCACGCCGGATCGTTATCCCGCACGGGATTTCGGCGGGCAGCGTTTCGTGCGCCACGTCGCGGCAGCGGCCACGTGGGCGCCCTGGCGCATCCGGGGCTTCGAGGCGACCGACACCGGTATCGCCAAAGCGACGGGCGGGCTGGCCGGCATACGCGTGGTGCGTACGAAGGGCGCGCAGGCCACCGTGCGCCAAAGCCATGACACCCAATTCTGTTTCTATTTCGTCTTGAGCGGCGCAGTGACGATCGTACTGGAGGGAGCGACGCATGTGCTCACGGCGGACGACAGCATCACCATTCCTGGTGGTATGACGTATGCGCTCGCCGACGCGAGTTCTGACCTTGAACTTCTGGAAATCACGTTGCCCGGCGACGTCGGCAAGATCGGCCGATAGCGGCGGCGCTTACAACTCGCCGACTTCAGCTGTTCAACGGCTCCGAGCCGGTCAGCCGATCGTGGCTCGAATGCGCGGTGTCCATTCTCATGGGCTCATCGTCGAGTAGCGCGCCGCCGTCCTCGCTCCCGGCTTCCGCGGTTCCCGGAACACCATCGTCCTCCTCACCCAGGAATCCGCCACTCTGGTGCGCCCACAGCCGCGCATAGAGGCCGCCGTGCGCGAGCAGGCTCTTGTGGTCGCCTTCCTCGACAATGCGTCCCTTGTCGAGAACGATCAACCGGTCCATCGCGGCGATAGTGGACAGTCGATGCGCAATGGCAACGACAGTCTTGCCCTCCATCAACCGGTAGAGACTCTGCTGGATCGCGGCCTCGACTTCGGAGTCGAGTGCGCTCGTGGCTTCGTCGAGCAGCAGGATAGGCGCGTCCTTGAGCATTACGCGCGCAATTGCAATGCGCTGCCGTTGTCCTCCAGACAACTTGACTCCACGCTCGCCCACATGCGCGTCATAGCCACTCCGGCCCTTCTGATCGGTAAGGCCTCCGACGAATTCGTGTGCCTCGGCGCGTTCCGCCGCCTTGATCATGTCGGCGTCGTCGGCGTCGGGACGGCCGTACAGAACGTTGTCGCGTACCGAGCGATGCAACAGCGACGTATCCTGCGTGACCATGCCGATCTGCGCGCGCTGGCTCTCCTGCGTGACGTGCGCGATGTCCTGCCCGTCGATCAGGATGCGGCCGCTTTCGCAATCGTAGAAGCGCAGCAGCAGGTTGACGATGGTCGACTTGCCGGCGCCCGAGCGCCCGACGAGGCCGATTTTCTGCCCGGGGTGAATCGACAGTGACAAATCGTCGATGACGCGCTGCTTGCCGCCGTAGCCGAAACTCACGTTGTCGAAGCGAATGTCACCGCGGGTCACGACAATGGGTTTTGCGTCCGGCGCATCGACAATGGCGTGCGGCCGCGCGAGCGTGTTGATGCCGTCCTGCACCGTGCCGATGTGCTCGAACAGCGCCGCCATTTCCCACATCACCCAGTGCGAAATACCGTTCAGCCGCAATGCCATCGCCGTTGCCGCCGCGACGGCACCCACGCCCGCGCGGCCTTCCACCCACAACCAGAGTGCCACACCCGTCGTGCTCGCAATGAGCCCGATGCTCAGCGTGTGATTGATGATTTCGAACCCGGTCACCAGGCGCATCTGTGACTGCACGGTCGTCAGGAACTCCTGCATCGCGGCGCGCGCAAAGCCGGCCTCGCGCCGGGCGTGCGAGAAGAGCTTGACGGTCGCGATGTTGGTGTACGCATCGGTGATCCGGCCGGTCATGAAGGAGCGCGCGTCGGCCTGTTCGCGCGCGACACGGCCCAATCGCGGTACGAACGCGTACAGCGCGGTCAGGTAGAACACTAGCCATCCCAGAAACGGCACCAGCATCCACGCGTCGAACGTTCCAACTACGGCCATCATCGTCGCAAAGTAGATGACGACGAAGACCAGCAGCTCGCCCAGGATCATCCACACGTCGCGCACCGCGAGTGCTGTCTGCATCACCTTGGTCGCAATGCGGCCGGCGAAGTCGTCCTGGTAGAAACCCATGCTCTGCGCCAGCATCAGCCGATGGAAATTCCAGCGCAGCAACATCGGGAAATTGGCGGCAAGCGCCTGCTGCTTGATCGCGGATTGCAGCGCGACCAGCACGATACTGCCGACGAGCACGGCGGCCAGCAGCATCAGCGTCGGGCCTTCTTGGATCCACAACTTGGCAGGTGCAACCGAGGCCAGCCAGTCGACGATGCGACCCATCATCGCGAACAGCAGCGCTTCGAAGGCACCGATCACTGCGGTGAGCAGCGTCATGCCGAGCAGATACGGCCGCAGACCCTTCGTGCAGGACCAGACGAACGCAGCGAAGCCGCGTGGCGGCGACTCTGGCGCGGCATCAGGAAAGGGGTCGACCCTTCGTTCGAACCACTTGAGCAATGCAAACTCCGTAGCTTCTGCTAATGTCGCGAGGAACTATCCGGCGACCCCGTGTGCCTAATCGCCACCAATAGTACTGACTCAACTCCTCGTCATTTTGCCAGCCTTGACCCCATCAGCGCACCGTTTGACTCAGATTGCCAAGGCGGTTGCCCTATTCCTGATCGCCGTGGTCGGATTGGCAATCGTCGTCCTATTGGTATTCATCCTTGACGTGTTCGACCTCCGGTACGCCGACTCTAGCTATTACCCCAAGGTGATGGCCATCTGGTACGAGGCCGCTCCGGACAAACGAGACGAACTGATGCAGGAATGGGCCGCACGCACCAATCCATTTGAAGGCGAGATCGGAAAATTCGCGCTGCACAGCTTCCTGACCAAGTATGGCTATTGCTCCAACCTCTGGGAAGCGACGGGTTGCAAGGAATTGCCGAACGGGGTCATGGCCCAAGGGGATGCAAAGGACTGGCTGCTTTCCCTGACCACCCCCTACAGGCGATGGAGTCATGGGTCTGACAAAGCCCAGTAGCAACATCCTGATCCGGCTCACACAAATCCCGATCCGCTTCGTTGCGTTCGAGGGATTCGCGTCCCGAGTGTATGCGGCCGGCCGTGCTAATCTTTTGTGATGCTGACAATCCGTCAATCGAACCGCCGCCGCCTGGTGTTCGCGACGGGCGGAGCAATGGCCGCCGTCGCGGTTCCACGAGGTGTCCGCGCCGCGGAAGTTGACCCCGCCGCCGCACCCATCCGCGCCTTTTACGACGCGCTGCTCGTCGCAATGAAGCAAGCCACGCAGCTCGGCGTTCGCGGCCGCTACGACAAATTGGCGCCCGTGATCCGCGCGACATTCGACCTGCCGGCCATGACGCGGATTGCGGTGGGTCCGGAATGGGCGACGATTCCTCCCGAACAGCAAACGGCACTACAGGATGCTTTTGCGCGCATGACCATTGCGACGTACGCCAACCGCTTCGACGGTTATTCGGGTGAGAGCTTCGAAGTGGACCCCGAGGTCACGACACGCAACACCGGCCGCATTGTGCGCACGAAAATCATCCGACCGAAGGACGAGCCGGTTACGCTCAACTACCTGATGCGCGCCAACGGCGATACGTGGAAAGTTGTGGACATTTACCTGACCGGCACGATCAGCGAGCTGGCGACGCAACGTTCGGAGTTCGGCGCCATCCTCAAATCCGGCGGTCCCGCCGCGCTGATTGCGAGCCTAACGCAGCAGGCCGACAAGCAGATGAAGAAGGTCTGAAGTGAAATGCGCCGTCGGCGGCGCTACTGTGCCGGCGCCTCCGGGTCGGCCAGGTCGTCGGGATGCTCGGCAAGGCCACGCGCAGCGCGCAGCTGGCCGGCACGATACTGCCGCGCAATGCTGCGGAATTGCACGTAATAGTCGAGCGCGTTGGCCTTGATCTGTTCTAGAGTTTCGATGTTGCGCGAGCGCAGGTCGAAGCCGTTCACCGTGGAAATGCCGGCATTGATCCAGAGTCCCGTCGTGCCGGCAAACCAATGCGCCGGCGGTGTCGTGTAGAGGTCGACTGCCAGCCCGAACGAATCGCGGACGTTCGACGGCCCGAAGAACGGCAGCACCACGTACGGGCCAGTGTCTGCGCCCCAGAAATAGAGCGTTTCGCCAAAGTCGCCGGATTGCCGCGGCAGGTCACGGCCGCTCGCAACATCGAATAGTCCGCCGATGCCCAGGAACGTGTTGACGTACAGGCGCCCGAAGGTGATGCCGGCCGCGTCGACGCGCCCCTGCAGCAGGTTGTTCACGAATATCCGCGGCTCCTGCAGGTTGTCGACGAAGGCGCGGATCCGGTCGCGCACGAATTGCGGCACCACGGCGCGATAGCCTTCGGCAAGCGGCTTCAATATTGCCGTGTCGATGGCGTCGTTGGCGTTGAATACGGCGCGATTCACCGGCTCAAAAGGGTCGTTGTTCTCATCGCTGCGGGACCCGGACGTGCTGGCACAACCTGACAGCAGGACGCACAGCGCTAACGCGGCGGTCGACCGCAACGCGTTCACGGGCGCCGCTTCACCGACGCGAGCAGCGCGGGCAGGAACAGCAGCGACGCGACCAGCGTGAACGCGAGTGAAATGGCGAGCAGCTTGCCCATGCTTGCCGTGCCCGGATGATGCGAATACCAGAGGCTGCCGAATGCCGTGCCGGTGGTCAGTGCGCTGAACAGCACTGCGCGCGTCAGGCTCGACTGAAGCAGGTTGGTGGCCCCCGCGCGCCACGCCATCACGAAGTAGATGCTGAACGCGACACCGATGCCGAACAGCAACGGCAGCGCGATGATGTTCTCGAAGTTGAGCGGTAAGTCGATGGCAACACAAATGCCTAAAGTCACAAGTCCCGCGATCGTCAGCGGCGCGAGCGTGAGCAGAACGTCCGTGGTACGCCGCAACGCCAGCGCCAACAGCAACGTGATCGACAGCAACGCCCACAGGCCGGCCATCAGGAAGGCCCGCACGATGGTGCGGCTCGATTCCTGGATCCCGACAATGGTACCGGTGGCGTCTGGCGCGATCGCTCGAACCGCGGCCGTGAAACGCTGCACCGCCGCGTTGTCGATGGCCTCGCCTTTCGGAAAGACTTCGACGCGCGCGCGACCGTCCGGCGCCATCCAGTCGCGCTGCAAGTCAGCCGGCAGCGTGGCCAGCGTCACCGCTTCGGCCTGCATGGCGGTGCGCAGTTGGTCGAGCGTGACGACCAGTCCGCGGATCAGCGCTTCACGCAAGCGATTGCGACCCGCAGCATCGCCATCGGCCAGGATGGTCAGCGACTTCGCGAGGCGCGATGCGTCGATTGCGGCTGCGCCGGCCGGCTGCGGCCCGGCCGCTTGCGCCAGTGCGAGAGCGGTACGCCGCATCGCCGTAACGACTTCGGCGTCCGTGGGTGGCGCCTTGACGTCCAGCGGATTGAGCGCGGGGTCGAGCAGCATGGCGGCGTCCGCCAGCAACGCGAGCTTGGGTTCCTGATCCGCGGGAATGAAACTCTGCAGCGTCAGCGCGCGATTGACGTCCGGTAGCCCGGACATGCGCTTGGCCAGCGCCACGGCATCAGACAATGAAGGCGAAAGTATCTCGATCGTATTGGGCGTCGTGTCGGGACTCTTCATCAGATCCAGAAGAGTCGCAACGGATTCGGCCTGTGCGCTGCGCAGATTGAGCGGATTGAAATCGAAGCGCAGTTTCGGCATCAACGCGATGCTGCCGACGGTCAACACCGCTGCCGCGATGAGCACGGCCAGCCGCCGGCGCACCAGGAACGCGTCGAGCGAGGCGAGCCCTGCATAGCCGACCGCGCGGCTTTCGCCACCGGGCCGCAGCACCGCGAGCAGCGCGGGCAGGAGCGTAATGCTGGTCAGGAATGCAATGACCATTCCGGTTCCGGCGATTGCACCCAATTCCGAAACCCCGCGGTATTCGGTCGGCAGAAAGGCGTAGAAGCCCGCGGCGGTCGATGCGCCCGCGAGCGCCAAAGGTACGCCGACCTCCGCGCCGGCATCGCGCAGCGCCAATTGCAGGTCGCCATGCAGATGCCGCTTGGCGCGATAGCACACGCAGAACTGGATGCCGAAGTCCACACCCAGGCCGATGAACAGTACCGCGAACGCCACCGAGATCAGGTTGAAAGCGCCGTAGACGAAGAGGCCGAATGCGGCGGTGAGGGCCATTCCCACCAGCAGGCTCAGCAGGATTGCGATGATGAGGCGGCCGGAGCGCAGCGCGATCCACAGCAGCAGCACGACGATGAGCAGCGTGACGATCGCGTTGAGTGCGGCGCCCTCGGCGAGCGTGGCGAATTCCTCATCGGCAAGGGGCACGGGGCCGGTCAGGCGAACCTTCACGCGCGGATCGGCCGCAAAACCCGTCTCGACCACCGCCGCGCGAATGGCGGCAACCGCACGCGCGCCCGGTTGCAGCGCGCCGAAGTCCAGCACCGGCTGCACGAGAATGAAACGACGCAGCTCGCGCGGATCGGCCGCGCCGCCCATGATCAACGTGCGCCACGAAAATTTCGGCAACTGTCCGGCGTTGATCGCCTGCGTCGCGTCCGCGAAGGCAGCAAGGGGTCGCGCCAGGTCGGACAGCTTGATCTGCTCGCGGCGCACGCCTTCCAGCACCAGCGACAGCGCGTCCATCACGCCACGCAAGCTCGGGTCGGCCGCCAGCGATCCCAGCAACGGTTGTGCCGCGATCATCTGTTGCGTCGTGCGCGCGACTTCGTCCGTCGGCAGGTACAGCAGTCCGGCGCGATTGAAGAAGGGCCCGCCGTCGGGCCGCCGCAGCGACACGATGGCCGTCGTATTGCCGGACAGATTTTGCGCGAGCGCGGCGGTCGCCTGCTCGGCCAATTCAGGTGTTGCGCTATCCACTACCACCGCTATGACAGCCACACGCTGCGGAAACGTCTTGGCGAAATCGATTTCGCGCTGCCGCCACGGCAGGTCGGGCGAGATCAGCGTCGCCGTGTTGGTGTCGATGGCGATATGCCGCGCGGCGTACGCTGACGCAAGCGCGCCAACCACGGCAGCAATGACGAGCACGACCCACGCATGCTTGGCGCAAGTCCCGACCACGCGCGCTATCAATGCTCGCAAATGCCCATCCCTTCTCGCGTGATCGACCCGCAATGAACTGCGATGGCGGAGGCTGACCGGCTTGTCGCCCCAGCCGCAAAGAGGCATGATTGTATGATTTTTCCCCACCGCGATCGCAATCGCCGGAAAGTACAACGTGTCGATACCCCTGCTGCAGAAGGCCCGCATCGGCGCCTACGTCGTCCGCCAGCAATTGGCCGGACGCAAGCGCTACCCGCTCGTGCTGATGCTGGAGCCGCTGTTTCGCTGCAATCTCGCGTGCGCCGGCTGCGGCAAGATCGACTATCCCGAGGAAATCCTCGACCAGCGGCTGTCGGTGGAGGATTGCCTCAAGGCCGTCGACGAGTGCGGCGCGCCGGTCGTGTCCATCGCCGGGGGCGAGCCGCTGCTGCACAAGGAGCTGCACACCATAGTCGAAGGCATCATCGCGCGCGGCAAGTTTGTCTACCTGTGCACCAATGCGTTGCTGATGAAGAAGCGCATGTCGCTCTACAAGCCCAGCCCCTATTTCGTCTGGTCCGTGCATCTGGACGGCGACCAGGAAATGCACGACCGCTCGGTATGCGAGAGCGGCGTCTACGATCGCGCCGTCGCGGCCATCAAGGCGGCGAAGGAAGCCGGTTTCCGCGTCAACATCAACTGCACGCTGTTCAACGATGCCGATCCGGAACGCGTTGCGCGCTTCTTCGACAGCGTCAAGGCGCTGGGCGTGGACGGCATCACGGTCTCACCAGGCTATGCGTATGAGCGCGCCCCGGACCAGGCGCACTTTCTCAACCGCGCCAAGACCAAGCAGCTGTTCCGCGACATCTTCAAGCGCGGCGACGGCGGCAAGGCGTGGTCGTTCAGCCAGTCGGGACTGTTCCTCGATTTCCTCGCGGGCAACCAGGAATACCATTGCACGCCGTGGGGCAACCCGACGCGCACCGTGTTCGGCTGGCAGCGTCCCTGCTATTTGTTGGGCGAAGGCTACGCCAAGACGTTCGACGAACTGATGAGCGAAACGGACTGGGACAAGTACGGCACGGGCAATTACGAAAAGTGCGCCGATTGCATGGTGCACAGCGGCTTCGAGGCCACTGCAGTCCAGGACGCCGTGCGCCACCCGTTGAAAGCCTTCGGCGTCAGCCGTCGCGGCGTGGCGACCCAGGGCGCAATGGCGCCCGAAATTTCGCTGGCGCAGCAGCGCCCGGCGCAATACGTGTTCTCGCAGCACGTCCAGCAGAAGCTGTCAGAGATCCGGGTAGTCGAGTCCCGGGCCCAGGAGTCGACGGCTGCGTGACAGCGCGCGCAATGCACGGCGCGCGTCCAGCGCATTGCGCAGCAATTGCGGCAACTGGCCCGGCGTGCGCAGCAGCGAGCCCAACACTGCGCGCTGATTGACCGTCCCATCGGAACGCATGCCGCGGAAGGTCGCGGGTGCGAGCGCCTGCGTCACCGGATCGGCAATCACGCGGAGCACCGCGAACGGCACGTTGTGGGTGGCGGCAAATGCAGCCGCGACGTGCGACTCCATGTCGACGGCGAACGCGCCGGTGGCCAAGCCGAGTGCACGCTTTTCCGCCGGTGACGCGATGATGGCGTCGGCACCGGCAATGCTTCCCCGGGCCGCGCCGGGCAATCGATGCGCAAGCGCCTCGGCCCATGCCGCGTCGACGGGCCAGCGCGACGTACGCGTGACGACGGCATCGGCGACCACGCACATGCCGGCGGACGCCTCTGCGGCAAGTCCGCCACCGATGCCGAAGCTGATGAGGGCAACGGCGCCACCCGCCAATTCGCGTTCGAGTGCGGCAACGAGGGCTTCACGGTCGCCGCCTCCCGCCAGCGTGCGCACACCCGATCCTGCGGCAATGCGTGCCTCGAAGTTGAGACCGGTGACCGCGACGACGAATCTTGCGTCGCTCATGGCGCAGACCCGACCAACCTGCTCACATGCCGATGCGCGCGATGCAATCGCCGGAGCGCTTGAGGTTGCGGTAGCGTGCCAGCGCCCAGAGCGGAAAGAATTTCGAATAGCCGTGATAGCGCAGGTAGAAAACGCGCGGGAAACCGACAGCGGTGAACTGCGGCTCCGGCCAGTGTCCGTCGGCGTCACTGGTGCGCAGCAGGAACTCGATGCCGCGCTCCACCACCGGATTGTTCACCTCGCCGGCCGCCATCAAGCCAAGCAGAGCCCAGGCGGTTTGTGACGCGGTGCTGGGCGCGGGCTGATGGTTGCGATGGTCGAGTTCGTAGCTGCAACCCTGCTCGCCCCAGCCGCCATCCGGATTGTTGATGAACTCCAGCCATTTCACGGCACGCCGGACTTCCGGTGCCTGCGGACTGACGCCGGCCGCGTTGAATGCACACAGTGCCGACCAGGTGCCGTAGATGTAGTTCATGCCCCAGCGTCCGTGCCACGAGCCGTCGGCTTCCTGGGTGCGGCGCAGGAAAGCCAGCGCGGACTTGAGCGCGCCGCGATCGGCGTCGTGGTTGAGTTGCGCGATCATGCTCGCGCAGCGCGCGGTCACGTCGGCGGTCGGCGGGTCGAGCAGCGCGCCGTGATCGGCAAACGGAATGTGGTTCAGGTACTCGCTGGTGTTGTCGGCGTCGAATGCGCCCCATCCGCCGTTGCGACTCTGCAATCCCAGGACCCATTCGCGGCCGCGCGCGATGGCCTCGCTGAAGTCTTCGCCGCCGGAAATCTTGAGTTGTCGTGCGCCGCGCTCCATGGCCATGACGACCACGGCTGTGTCGTCCAAGTCGGGGTAGTGCGGATTGGCGTACTGGAAAGCCCATCCGCCCGGGCGCACATTCGGCCGCTGATCGGCCCAATCGCCGACGGTGTCGAGCACCTGCCGCGGCAGCAGCCACACGAGGCCCTTGCGCGCGCTGTTCAATGCGGGCTCGCCGCCGACTTCGATAAGCGCATGGGCGGCCAGCACGGTGTCCCACACCGGCGACACGCATGGCTGGCAATACGCCTCGTCGCGCTTCAGCACGATCAGCTTCTCGATCGACTTTCTGGCGGTGACGACGGCCGGGTGCTCGCGCGGATAGTCGAGCGCATCGAAGGCCATCAGCGTGTTGGCCATCGCCGGGAAGATCGCGCCAAGGCCATCTTCACCATTCAGTCGTTCGGTGACGAACGCCATGGCCTTGGCGATGGCGCGCTTGCGCGGACCCGCCGGGAAGTAGGGTTCGGTGAAGCGGATGACGGCATCGATGGCCGCGAACACCGCAAACCACGGGCGCGACTGGTGCGACGCCCGCGGCGCACGGCGGATGCGCGCCGAACTGCCGGGGAAGAGCTCGTCGAGCGTTACGCCATGCGGGTGGCGCGACGACGGCTTCAATGCCTGCAGCACCAGGAGCGGCGCCAGCACGGTGCGTCCCCAATATGAAATGCGGAACAGGTGGAACGGGAACCAGCGCGGCAGGTACATGATCTCGACCGGGACGGTCGGCGCGGAATGCCACGGCACGATGTCGTGCAGTGCCAGCAACATGCGCGTGAACACGTTGGTGGTGCCGGCGCCGCCGTGCGCGAGAATTGCCTGCCGCGCCTGGCGCATGTGTGGCGCATCCGGCGAATCGCCGATGACCTTCAGCGCAAAGTAAGCCTTGACGCTGGCGCTGGTGTTGAACGGACCGTCGTGATACAGCGGCCAGCCGCCATGGGCGCCTTGCGTGCGCCGAAGGTACTGCGCGATGCGCGCCTCGAGCGCCGCATCGGGCTCGCCCAGGTACCGCCTGAGCAGCACGTACTCGGCGGGAATGGTGGCGTCGGCCTCGAGCTCGAACACCCAATGGCCATCGCGGCGCTGCTCGGCGAGAAGCGCATTGGTCGCGCGCTCGATGCAGTCATCCAGCCCGGGCTCCGGAACCTGGCGCGGGCCGATGCGTTCGAGAGGGTCCGCGGCAGGGTGCCTGACGACGCGCCCCGTGCCGCGCATGAGGTGCGCCATTACGCCAGGTCTCCTGCCGGCACATCAATCAACTTAGGACTCCATGCGCAAGGTTGACGCGCGGCCTTTCCGCCCGTCACGCGGCACGAACGCCGCGTGGCTCAACAGGGAATTATATTCTGATCCGGCGATGGGGCGCGGTGGCCGCGCTATCGCCGGTCCGGAACCGGCGCCTGCGCGCGACCCTTCCACATGCCACCCCGGCCGCGCCCATGCTGCCAGGCCGAGTCCAGCGTGAACGCGAGGTACACGGCCGCGATGGCCGGCAGTCCAGGACCCCACCACCGCGAGACGCCGTAGAAGCGCAGCATCGGCTGGAATGCGACGGCCATCAGCGCCCATGCCGTGGCGCCGAGCCATTGTGTGGCGCCCGACGCGCCGATCGCCAGCAGCGGCGGCGCAATGCAGGTCGTTGCCATGGCGATCACGGTGCCCAGCAGCAGCCACGGCGAATACTGGAGCTGCGCATACGCGGAGCGACTGATCATCGGCCGCACTTCGCCCAGGTCGCGAAATGCGCGCAGGCTGTGCGCGCGATCGGTCAAGCTGAGCCGGATCGGACCTTGCGCCTTGAGCAGGCGCCCCAGCGCGCAGTCGTCGATCAATTCTCCGCGAACGGCAGCAATGCCGCCTGCAGCCTGCAGCGCCTTGCGTTGCATCAGCATGCAACCGCCGGCGGCCGCCGCCGTGCGCCGATCCTGACGATTGACCCACGCAAACGGATACAGCAACTGGAAGAAGAAGATGAATGCCGGGATCAGCGCGCGCTCGGCGAAGCTCGCGCAGTGCAGCTTGGCCATCAGCGAATTCAGGACCAGGCCGTCACCCTGCGCACGCGCCACCAGCGTGGCCAGCGCATCGGGCGCGTAGTGGATGTCGGCATCGGTGAACAGCAGGTAGTCGGGCGGGTCCGGCGACGTGTCGACGTGCGCTGTGCCGCCATGCATGGCCCACAGCTTGCCGGTCCATCCTGCCGGGAGGTCGGGGGCTTGTATTACCTGCAGTCGCACATGCGGTCGCGCCGCGGTCGCGGCGACGCCCGCCGCCGCTGCGTGGGCAATCGCGGCGGTGCCGTCGCTGCTGTGGTCGTCCACGATGACGATGGCGAAGGATCCCGCGTAATCCTGCCCCAGCAGCGAGGTGACGCAGTCTGCGATGACGCCCGCTTCGTCGCGCGCGGGAACGATGGCGACGACGCGTGGCCACGCCATCGGCGACGGGGATGCGATTGCCGCGTCGTCGTCGCGCACGGAGGCGCGCCAGAATCCGCCGCGCGCAAGCAACAGCCACCCCCAGGCGGCACACGCCAGAGCCGCGACCAGCCACGCGCTGCCGGGTATGGATACCTGCGCGTTCACCTGATGCGTCCCGCGTCGCGAAACCACTCGACAGCGTCAGCGAGTCCCTCGGTGTACGGACGCGCGGTGTAGCCCAATTCGCGGGCAGCCTTGGCGCTGCTGAAGAACATTCGGTTCTTGGCCATGCGCAAGCCATCGAGAGTCAGGAACGGTTCGCGTCCGCTGCGCGTCGCCAGCATTTCCGCGATCGCCGCCGCCGGATAGAGCAGGCGACGCGGCATTTTCAACCAGGGTGGCCGGCGGCCGACGAGCAACGCGATATCGTGCAGCATGTCCGCCAGCAGCACGTCCTGGCCGCCGAGGATGTAGCGTTCGCCGATGGTGCCGCGCTCGAGTGCGGCGACATGGCCGGCCGCGACGTCGTCGACGTGGACGAGATTGAGCCCCGTGTCGACATAGCCGGGCATGCGGCCGCTGGCGGCCTCGACGATGATGCGTCCGGTCGGCGTGGGGCGGATGTCGCGCGGCCCGATCGGCGTCGACGGATTGACGATGATTGCGGGGAGCGCGTCCTTCACGATCATCGCCGCGACCAGGTCCTGCGCCGCCACTTTGCTTTGCTTGTAGGCGCCGACCGCGGCGCCTTCGACCAGTACGGTCGATTCGTCCGCTGCGCTGCCGTCGCCGCGCAGTGCGAGGGCCGCCACGCTGCTCGTGTAGACGACGCGTTCCACGCCCGCGCGCAGCGCCGCCGCCATCACCGTCTGCGTGCCGACGACATTATTGCGCCGGATCTCGTCGCGATCCGGCGACCACAGGCGATAGTCCGCGGCGACGTGCACGACGTACCGGACGCCTGCCATGGCAGCGGTGACAGAGGCCGCGTCGCGCATGTCGCCCTCGGCGATTTCGACGTCAAGCGTGTCGAGATTGGCGCGTGGACTGGCGGGCCGAACCAGTGCCCGCACCGGATAGCCCGCGACGAGCAGCGCGCGCACGACGGCCGAGCCGACGAAACCCGTGCCGCCCGTCACCAGCACCCGACCGGCGTTCGCCACTAGTGCTTTCCAGTCGCGAGTTGCGAGAGTTTCGCCGCGAGGGAACCGCTTTCCCGGTTCTTGATGCGGCCTTTGAGTTCGATGTCGGCCGCGCCTTCCTTCGCCGCCTTCTCGCCTGCGTCGCCGAGCAGGCGTTGCTGGTCGGCCATCAAGGTCCTCGCGCGTGCCGGGTCATTGAATCCCGATGCGGCGCTGGACAGCAGAAACGGCCGAAGGTCCTCGGCTTGTCTGCGCGAGAGTGCCGCGTAGTTGTCCCGTGCAAACGCGTAGGCCTTCTCGGCGTGGACATAGGATTCTGAGACCATTCCTGGGATCCACGCCGCGATCTGCGATGGCACCTTGTCGTCGAGGGACAGTGCGAGCACTCCCTGCGCGAGTTTCGGGTCCTCAACCTGGGCCAGCGCGGACGCGTACAGCCAGCCGTCCTCGACGCGTTCCGCGCCGACCAGCCGCCGTACCAGTTCCGCGTAGATCTCGGCATCTGCGCGGCGGGCGACGTTGGCCATTACGCTGCGTCGGATCGAGGGGTCGATCATGGGACCGCCCATGCGCTCCGACGCGAACAGTTGCGAGGACTTGCGCAACGTCGATTCATCGCCAAATCGTCCCAGCGCGTCGATCAGGTCATTGCGCAGGCCAAGGGTGACCGCACTTTCCCCGGGAGCTGCTTTCCAGCCCAGTTGCGCGAACATCGGCCCCAGCTTGCTGCGCCCGAATTTCCTCAGCGCTTTTTGCGCGGGTGTTCCGGCCAGCGCACCGTCGAGGTTCAGCAGCGCATTCTCGATCTGCAGGTAGAGGACTTGCGTCGCGGGATCGGCGGCCGGTTGCAACTGGCTCACAAGGGCAAAGTACGCGGTGAGCGGCATGCGCCCCGCCTGGCCCAGCGCGAAGGTGTCCGTCAGCAACGCCAGCCGGGCGGAAGGTGCCATCTTGTGAAATGTGTTTGCCAATTGGCGCAGGTGGTCGGGTGCGTATTGGACGCGGAAGAAACCGCCTGACGAATCGATGAAAAGCGGCGATGCGGTACAGGGGCCGACAATGAATTTCGCCTCGCGCTCGGTCAGAAGGAACCGGGTCGGCGCAGCCCCGCCGCTGTTCACCGCCAAAGGAATTTTCCATAGACTCGTGTTTTCGACGACGCCGTCGGTGCGGAACCGCTGCTGTTCGAATTCGAGCGTCCGCTTGCCCTGGACGCAACTTGTCCGCGCCAGCAGCAAAGGATAGCCCGGCTGGTCGGTCCAGCTTCGCGCAACCGCGGCGATGTCCATCCCGGATGCGAGCGACAAATAGTGCCAAAGATCGCCGGCTGTCGCGTTGGAAAGTCTCTGCCCTTCGAAGTACGCATTGATCCCGCGGCGAAATGCATCGGCGCCGATCCAGGTCTCGATCATCTCGAGCACGGCGCCGCCCTTGGTATAGGTGACGCCGTCGAATACGTCGAACACGGAGGTTTCGTAGACGGGTCCCGAGCGGATTGCGCGCGTGGCCGGGCCAGCATCGCCGCGCATCACCCTCTGGCGCCAAAGGACCCCACTGAGCGGAATCTGCCAATCGGGATTGAAATGCGTCGTTGCCTTCTTCGCCATCCAGGTCGCGAACGCTTCGTTGAGCCAGATTTCATCCCATGAGGCCGCCGTCACCAGATTGCCGAACCATTGGTGCGCGATCTCGTGGGCGGCAACCTCGAAGGCGCCCTGTTTGGTTTCAATGGAGCTCTTCGCGGGATCGTAGAGCAGGTTGGATTCGTTATACGAAATGAGCCCCCAGTCTTCCATCGCGCCATTGCGGACGCCGGGAACCGCCAGCTGGTCCAGCTTGGGCAACGCGTAAGGAACGCCAAAGTATTCGCGATAGAACGGCACGACCTGCTTGGTGACCTCCATCGCGTAGCGCGCGGATTCGCGCTTTCCCTTCGCGGTGAGAATGCGCAGCGGAATGCCATCGACCGAAGCTGCGAGGGCGTCGAATTGCCCGATTGCGACCGCGACCAGGTAGGTCGGCATAGGCGGCGTCGGCGCAAAGTGCCATAGCGTGGAGGTGCCCTGGACGTCGCGAGTGCGCACAGGCATGTTGGAGACGACCTCGTACGTCGAGGGCGCGGTGACGGCGATCCCAAAGCTTGCGCGAAAAGATGGTTCGTCGAATCCCGGAAAGAGGGTGCGCGCGGCAATGGGCTCCAGTTGTGTCACCAACATTCGTGCCGGCTTGCCCTCGGTGGTGTAGGGGACCACGAACAGTCCTTCCCCGGCCGCATGCACGACGCCTGAATAGGCGATCCGCAATGTGTATTCGCCCGCGTCGATCGACCGATCGTCAGCGATCCGCCATTGATGTTTGCCCTTGTCGGCAGTCACGGCCATCGAGCGCGTGCCCGCGGCGTTGGTCAGCGTCACTTCACGTGCCGTCAATTCAAAGGCGTTGAGCACGATGGCGTCGACCGCACGACGTACCTTCAACGATATATCGACAACACCGGAAAAGGACTCCTTGGCCGGGTCGAGGTCGAGCGCAAGCCGGTATTCCGACGGGACCACGTCCTTGGCCAGGACGCCGGGCGTCGAATCGAAGGCGAAGCGGGGCTGCCCTTCCACCGGAGTCGATATCGGTACGGCGAGCAGCCAAGCCAGCCACAGCCAGAGCTTCCCATTCCGGTACAACGGTTCCATCAGCTTTCTCCTCTGCCGGGCGGTGCAGGGCCTGCCGCGGCGCAAACCTGAATAGTCCGCATGCCGTGGGAAATCGAAAGGGCTATTATCTCGGGCACGCCGCTCCCGGAATTTCCACCGGCGGCACATCCATTTTCCTACGGAATTGCACTCATGACCCAACGTGGCTATCTGCGCCAGCCTACCATTCAAGGTGACGCAATTGTTTTCGTCTGCGACGACGACCTCTGGCGCGTCGATGCGGGTGGCGGAACCGCGCGGCGCCTGACCGCGGGCTTGGGCGAGCCCGCCACGCCGGTGTTGTCGCCGGACGGCAAGTGGATCGCCTACGTCGGCCGCGACGAACAGCATCCCGAGGTGTACCTGATGCCGGCGGAAGGCGGCCCCGCGCGGCGCATGACGTGGCTGGGCCCCGACGTTCTCGTGCGCGGCTGGACGCCGCAGGGCCGCATACTTTTCGTCACCACGCACGGGCAACCGTTCTTTCGAAATTACCGCGCGTTCACGCTGGGACTTACCGGCGGATTGCCGGAAATGCTGCCGCTGGGACAGGTCAATCACCTGTCGTTCGGGCCAGGCAATGCAAAGGTCATCGGCCGCAATACGGCGGACCCGGCGCGCTGGAAGCGCTATCGGGGCGGGACCGCCGGGCATCTGTGGTCCGACGCGACCGGCAGCGGCAATTTCCGGCGCCTGGCGAAGTTGCCCGGCAACATCACGAGCCCGATGTGGATCGGCAAGCGCATCTATTTCCTGTCCGATGGCGAAGGTGTCGGCAATATCTATTCGTGCCGCCCCGACGGCTCCGACCCGCGCCGCCACACCGATCACGATATCTATTACGCGCGCAATGCGCAGACCGACGGCACCCGCATCGTCTACCAGTGCGGCGCCGACATCTGGCTGTTCGATCCGGCGCGCAACCGCACCGAGCGCGTCGACATCGAGGTGCCCTCGCATCGCACGCAGGCCGCACGCAAGTTCTCCAATGCTGCGGACCATCTCGCGGGATTCAACGTGCATCCGGACGGCCACAGCATCGCGGTCGACACGCGTGGCAAGTTGTTCACGATGGCGATGTGGGAGGGCGCGGTGCAACAGCACGGCGTGCCCGATGGTGCGCGCTATCGCCACGGGCAATGGCATGCGGACGGCAAGGCACTGGTCGCCGTCAGCGACGAGTCCGGCGAGGAACGCATCGTCGTCCAGCGCGACGGCAAGACGACGACGATGCCGTGGGATGTCGGCCGCGTGCAGGCGCTGCGCGCCGCGCCCGCGGGCAACCGCGTGGCCATCACCAATCATCGCAACGAAGTGCTGGTCGGCGACCTGGCGACGAAAAAAATGGCGATCGTCGACCGCAGCGACCACGGCCGCAGCGAGGACCTCGCATGGTCGCCGGACGGCGCGTGGCTTGCGTATTCGTTCTGGACCGATCAGCGCTCCTGCGCGATCAAATTGCACGAGGTCGCAAAGAAGACGAGCACGCTGGTCACGACACCTGAGTTCCGCGACTATTCGCCCGCCTTCGACCCCGAGGGCAAGTACCTGTATTTCCTCTCCGTGCGCACGTTCGATCCGGTCTACGACAACGTGCAATTCGAACTGAGTTTTCCGCGCGCCGCGCGGCCGTACCTGATCGCGCTGCAAGACGACCAGCGACCGCCGTTCGACCCGGAACCCAAGGGACTCAAACCCGCCGACGATCGCCGCAAGGGCGACCATGTCGACGCCAAGCCGCGGCCCGTTCGCGTCGATCTCCCCGGCATCGCGCGCCGCGTGGCAGCGTTCCCGGTGGCCGAGGGACGCTTCGGACAGATTGCCGGAACCGCCGGCAAAGTGCTGTGGACGACGTTTCCCATTCCCGGCGCGCATGGTCGTGGTGGACACAAGGAAACGCCGGGGCGACTGGAGTTGTTCGACTTCGCAACACTGCGCGCCGAACCGCTGCTTGAACGCGCCGAGCGTTTTGCGCTCGCCGCCGATCACGTGACGCTGGTGGTGCGCGACGGCAAGCGCCTGCGCGCCATTCGCGCCAACGCGCGGCCGGAAGGCAAGGACGCGGCAACGTCGGACGAGCCGTCGCGCAAGACGGGTTGGCTCGACCTGGGCCGCATTCGCCTGTCGGTGGAGCCGCGCGCGGAGTGGCGGCAAATGTTGCGCGAAGTGTGGCGGCTGCAACGCGACCAATTCTGGGTGGCGAACATGTCCGGCACCGATTGGGAAGCCATCTACCGCCGCTATGAGCCGTTGCTCGACCGTGTTGCCACGCGCGGCGAATTGTCGGACCTGATCTGGGAAATGCAGGGGGAACTCGGCACGTCGCATGCGTATGAAATGGGCGGCGACCATCGCCGGCCGCCGCAGGTCGCGTTGGGACATCTCGCTGCGGAGTTGAAGTCGGTCGATGGCGGCGCGGCGTACGAAATCGCGCGCATCGTCGACGGCGACGCATGGGACGCGACGGCGGATTCGCCGCTAAATGCGATCGGCGTGCACGCGCAAGTCGGCGAGCGGATCGTCGCCGTGAATGGCCAGCCGGTCACGCGCGAGCGGCCGCCGCAGGCGCTGCTGGTGCATCAGGCGGGCACGAAAGTGGAACTTACGCTGGCCGCAAAGGGCGGTCGCGCTGGCAAAACGCGCAACGTGGTGGTGACGACGCTGGCGGACGACGTGCCCGCGCGCTATCGCGAATGGGTCGAGCGCAATCGCCGCTGGGTGCACGCCAATTCCGGCGGGCGTGTCGGTTATCTCCACCTGCCCGACATGCAATCCGCCGGTTTCGCGGAATTCCACCGCTATTTCGGCGGCGAATGCGACCGCGACGCGCTGATCGTCGACGTCCGCTACAACCGCGGCGGTCACGTGTCGCAGCTTCTGCTGGAGAAAGTCGCGCGCAAGCGCATCGGCTACAACGTGATGCGCTGGGGCAAGCCGGAACCTTATCCGAGCGACTCGCCGGCCGGCGCGCTGGTCGCGCTGACCAATGAGCACGCCGGCTCCGATGGCGACATCTTCTCGCATTGCTTCAAGTTGATGGGCATCGGCGCGCTGGTCGGCACGCGCACCTGGGGTGGGGTGATCGGCATCTGGCCACGGCACGCGCTGGCCGACGGCAGCGAGACCACGCAGCCGGAGTTCTCGTTCTGGTTCGCCGATGTCGGCTGGGGCGTCGAAAACTACGGCACCGATCCGGAGATCGAGATCGACAATGCGCCGCAGGATGCGACGGCGAAACACGACCGGCAACTCGAGAAGGCCCTGGCGACCGCGCTGCGACTCGCTGGCAAATCGCGCGTGCTGAAGCCCAGGGTCGGGCCGCGGCCCAATCTCGCGCGCAAGACGTTGCCGCCACGCAGTTGATCACTCAATCCGGTCCTTGACGGCGCGCGCCCGGTAAATGCTCAAGGGGACCGATGCCCATTTCCGCCTGCGCATCACACGTGGCGACGACATCGCCGTGGGTCCGGGCAAGATCGCGCTGCTCGAGGCCATCGCGGAGTCGGGCTCGATCACCGCCGCTGCCAGGCAACTCGGCATGTCCTATCGCCGCGCGTGGCTGCTGGTCGATACGATGAACCGTTGCTTCAGGTCACCCGTGGTGGATGCGGAAACGGGCGGACGCCGCGGCGGAGGCACCGCACTGACGCCGCTCGGTGTCGACGTCGTGCACCGCTATCGCCGCATCGAGAGTGCTGCAGCCAAGGCGGGCGCGGCCGACATCCGGGCCTTCCTGGCGCTGCTCGCACGCTGAGGCAACCGCCCCGGGTGCGGGAAACGAGCCGCCGTCGCCGCACCTGGCGGCGACCCTGCCGCGTCGGGTGCACGCGGTTTTGGCAATGCGTTACGATGCTCGTCCGTTTCGACTCGGCCCCATGCCATGGACGTCGCCTTCATCCTCGATCCGCTGCCGGAGCTCAAGGCCTACAAGGACTCGAGCATCGCGATGATGCGCTCGCTCGATCGGCGCGGCCACCGCGTGTTCGCGCTGGAGCAGGGCAACCTGTCCTGGCATGCCGGCGTCACGCGTGGCGCCGCGCGCGCGCTGACACTGTCCGCGGACGACCACGACTGGTATCGCGCGGGCGAACCGGAATCGCGACCGCTCAGGGACTTCACCGCCGTGATCATGCGCAAGGACCCGCCGTTCGACATGGAATACGTGTATTCGACGTACCTGCTCGAATGCGCTGAGCGCGAAGGCGCGCGGGTGTTCAACCGGCCGCGCGCGATCCGCGACAACAACGAGAAGATGGCGATCACCAGGTTCGCCGAGTTCATTTCACCGACGATCGTGACCCGCGATACGGCGCTGATCGACGCGTTCATCGACGAGCATCGCGACGTGATCATCAAGCCGCTGGACGGCATGGGTGGCGTGTCGATCTTCCGCATCGGCCACGCTGATCCCAATCGCAACGTGATCGTCGAGACGGTGTCCCATCGCGGCGCGCAGACGGTCATGGTCCAGCGCTTCATCCCGGAAATCAGCGACGGCGACAAGCGCGTGCTGGTGATCGCCGGCCAGGTCGTGCCGTTCACGTTGGCGCGCATCCCGAAAAAAGGGGAGACGCGCGGCAATCTCGCGGCCGGCGGACGTGGCGAGGCGCGGCCCATCACCCCGCGTGAACGCGAGATCGCCGAGGCATTGGGACCGAAGCTGTGGGGGGAAGGCCTGCTGATCGTCGGACTCGATGTGATCGGCCCCTGCCTCACCGAAGTCAACGTCACGTCACCGACGTGCTTTGTCGAAATCGCGCAGCAGTCCGGCTTCGACGTGGCCGGCATGTTCGTCGGTGCGCTGGAGCGCGCCTGCGCGTAGTGGGCCGCCCGGGCTGTCCGAAGCCCATCGTGCTACCATTTTGGTCAATAGGTGCGGGTGTCATCCGCCGGTGACACGCCCGTCTCGCTCAGGTCTCACCCGGTTCCCACTCAGTTTTCACCGACGCCTCATGATCGGCATCCTCATCATCGCGCACGACACGCTGCCGGACAGCCTGGTCAAGGCCGTCACGCACGTGCTGGGCCCGCGTCCGCCGCAGTTCGAAACGCTGTCGGTGCTGGCGAGCGACGATCCTTTTCACCTGCTGCCTACCGCCAGGGAATTCGTGCGCAAGCTCGATACCGGCGAAGGCGTGCTGGTCTTCTCGGACATCTATGGCGCCACGCCATGCAACCTCGCGAGCAAATTGCTGGTGCCGGGGCATGTCGAAGTGGTGGCGGGCGTCAACCTCCCGATGCTGGTGCGCGCGTTCACGTATCGCGCAAAAGGCATGGACATGTTGATCAAGAAGGCGATCTCGGGCGGCTGCGACGGCGTGGTGCGCATCGAGGTCGACCCCGTGTATGCAGCAGCGCGAGGTTGAGATCATCAACAAGCTGGGCCTGCATGCGCGGGCCTCGGCGAAGCTGACCCAACTTTGCGCCAAGTATCAAAGCGACGTGCAAATGTCGCGCAATGGCCGCAAGGTCAACGCCAAGAGCATCATGGGCGTGATGATGCTGGCGGCGGGCAAGGGGGCGAAGGTGACGATCGAGATCGATGGCGCCGATGAAAACGCGGCGATGGACGCCATCGTGGCGTTGATCGGTGATTATTTCGGCGAGGGACAGTAAGCGGTTACACCCCGCATTTCACACCACAGTCATCATGGTCCGGCATTTTGCAGGTACTGTCGGTCACAACCGGAAACACGATTGGGGAATAGTTTGCGGAACCAACGGATGAATCCGCCGACCAACGGTTGTATCCAGTCGCATTGCGGCGAGGATTTTCATTTCCACCCAATGCCGGAGGTGTTCCATGCAGACACGCGATCTCGCAATCATCAATCGACTCGGCCTGCACGCTCGTGCGTGCGCCCGCATCGTCAACATAGCCTCCCGCTTCCAATGCAAGGTCTCCCTCGTGGTCAAGGGGAAGCGCGCCAGCGCGCGCAACATCGTCGCCGTGATGTTGCTGACGGCCTCGGTCGGCACCACGGTGCGGCTGGAGACGGACGGCCCGGACGAGGAGGCCGCGATGCGCGAAATCGCCGCGCTCTTCCACGACGGGCTGGGCGAGCGGTCCTGACCTTCCGCCCCGGCCTGGGGCCGGTGTTGGGAGTCGACGTTGGAAACTGATTGCGCCAATTGATTGTGCCAACTGATTGTGCCAATTGATTGCGCCAACTGAGGATGCCAACTAAGTGATGGTCAGCTTCGCGCTCCATGGCGTAGGCGTGTCGTCCGGCATCGCGATCGGGCGGGCGCAGCTCATTTCGCACGCCACGCTCGAAGTCGCGCACTATCAGATCCCGTCGGCCAAGGTCGCGGGGGAAATCGCGCGCTTCAGTCTTGCGATCAAGGAAGTCCAGACGGAACTGGAGGCCCTGCATTCGGCCATGACCAGCGGCGACGTGCCCGGCGAGTTCGGCGCGTTCCTGGACGTACACTGGATGATCCTGAACGACCAGACGCTTTCGGAAATTCCGAAAAAGATCATCGCGGAGCAACGCTGCAATGCCGAGTGGGCGCTGACGCAGCAGATGGGCGTGCTGGTCGAGCAGTTCGAGCAGATCGAGGATCCGTACCTGCGCGAGCGCAAGGCGGACATCGTGCAGGTGGGCGAGCGCGTGCTGAAGCGGCTGCTGGGCAAGCCGGGTGCGCTGCCCGCGCCGGTGGCGGAAGAGCAGACGATCCTCGTCGCGCACGATCTCTCGCCGGCGGACGTGATCCAGTTCAAGCAGCATCGCTACGGTGCGTTCCTGACCGATCTTGGCGGCGTGACGTCGCACACGGCCATCGTCGCGCGCAGCCTGAACGTGCCGGCGGTGGTGGCCACGCATAACGCGCGCGCGCTGATCCGCGACAGCGAAATGCTGATCGTCGATGGCCAGAACGGCGTCGTCATCATCAACCCCGACCGCGCCGTGCTGGCCGAATACCGGCTGAAGCAGAGCGAGCTCGACCTCGAGCGGCAGAAACTCAAGCGCCTGCGCACCAAGCCGGCAGAGACCATCGACGGTGTGCGCATCGAACTGCACGCGAACATCGAGATGCCGGAGGACGTCGAGCAGTCGCTCGAAAATGGCGCCACGGGCATCGGCCTCTTCCGCTCCGAGTTCCTGTTCCTCAACCGCGAAGGCCTGCCGACCGAGGACGAGCAATTCGAGGCATATCGCGCCGTCGCCGTGGGCATGAAGGGCCTGCCGGTAACGATCCGCACGTTCGACCTGGGCGCCGACAAGCACAAGGAAGGGCTGGACGGTCTGTCGCGCGTTGCGCCCAATCCCGCGCTGGGCTTGCGCGCGATCCGCTTCTGCCTGGCCGAGCCGCGACTCTTTCTCACGCAGTTGCGCGCCATCCTGCGTGCATCGCACCATGGCCGCATCCGCATCCTGGTTCCCATGCTCGCGTCGTCCGGGGAAATCGACCAGACGCTGCTGCTGATCGAGCAGGCGAAGGAGTCGCTGCGCGAGCAGAACGTGCCGTTCAACGCCAAGATCGAAGTCGGCGGGATGATCGAAATCCCGGCGGCCGTGCTGGCCATGGGCGCGTTCTGTGCCAAGCTCGACTTCCTGTCGATTGGCACCAACGACCTGATCCAGTACACACTCGCGGTCGACCGCGCTGACGAGGCGGTTTCGCATCTCTATGATCCGCTGCACCCGGCGGTCCTGCGCCTGCTGGCACTGGCCATCGGCACCGCCAACAAGGCCAAGGTGCCCATCGCCGTCTGCGGCGAAATGGCCGGCGAGGTACAGATGACGCGGCTGCTGCTCGGCCTGGGGCTACGCAACTATTCGATGCACCCCGCGCATCTTCTGACCGTCAAGCAGCGCGTGCTGACCTCCGAGGTCGCGGCGGCCAAGCCCCATGTGGAGCGGATCCGCCGCGCCGACGACCCGCTGAAGGTCGCCCAGATTCTGGAAAAGCTCAATTCCTAGGCTCTTCGTGGCACATGCCATGCGTCCGGTGGACTCTCAGTGGACACCCCGCCGGACCGTAGCGGATCGGCTTCATATTGGGCATAATGCCAATGTCATGAAAATGAACCTCTTTGCCGCTGTGCTGGCGGGCGTGTTGTGCTGCACGCCGCTGGCAACACGCGCCACCGACGCCGGCCAGCCCGCGCCGAACTTTGCGCTACCCAATGCGCAAGGAATGACCGTGGCGCTCCAGTCGCTGCGCGGCCAGGTCGTCTACGTCGATTTCTGGGCATCGTGGTGCGGGCCATGTCGCCGCTCGTTCCCGTGGATGAACGAAATGCAGCAGAAGTACGGCAGCAAGGGACTCGCGATCGTCGCCGTCAACGTCGACAAGAAGCGCGCCGATGCCGAGAAGTTCCTGGCCCAGTTGCCGGCAACGTTTCCAGTCGTCTTCGACGAAGCCGGTGCGTCGCCGGGCGCCTTTGGCGTCAAGGGCATGCCGAGTTCGTATCTGATCGATGCCCGCGGCAACGTGGTGTTCGTGGAGCGCGGGTTCCTGGACGGTAGCCGCGCGGACCTGGAAGAACGCATCAAGGTGCTGTTGGCCAGCCGCTGACGCTCAACGTCGATGGAGAACCACACCATGCGCCTCATCCTGCTGCTTGCCTGTGCAACCGCGCTGGGCGGCTGCGCGTCGATGACGCCGCCGCAAGCGTGGGAGAAGGGCGATCTCGCCCGTCCGTCGATGCAGTTCGACTACGACAAGCTGGAGACGCGCACGCAGCAGCACATCTACACGAGCAAGGAAGCGGCGGCCGGCGGGTATGGCGTCGGCGGAGGCGGGTGTGGCTGCAACTAAACGCAAGTGCCGCGCCCGCAACGGCGCGCCGCACACCAAACCAGGCGCGCCGGCCGGTGCGCTGCTCGCCGCGGCATTGGCGCTGCCTGGCATGCTGCCCGCGACAGCGCACGCGCAGGCCGCGCCGGACCAGGGTGTGGTCCAGCTGAATTACCTGAGCTACCGCGACTGGCAGCCGGGGAAGTCGCGAATGACGGTCGACAGCCCTTCGTTCTATGCGCTGTATCCGGTGTCCGATACGCTGGTGGTCGAGGGCTCGCTGGTCTATGACGCGATGTCGGGTGCCTCGCCGCTCTACTTCAACGTGCTGTCGGGCGCGTCCGTCGGCGACTACCGGACAGCCGGCGACCTGAAGGTCACCAAGTACTTCGGGTCGTATGCGGTCAGCGCCACCGGCGTCATCTCCTCGGAGCAGGATTTTCTGTCGCGCGGCGGCGCCGTGGCGGTGCAGTTCTTCAGCGACGATCGCAACCGCACGTGGACGTTCCAGGTCGGCGGCAACGCCGACGTGATCAATCCGACCAACGATCTGGTCGTGAACGCCAAGCGGCATACGCTGGAATTCATGGCCGGCGTCACGCAGAACCTTTCGCCCACGCAGGTCATCCAGTCGAACGTCACGTACTCCACCGGGCATGGTTATTACGACGACCCGTACAAGCCGCTGGACACGCGGCCCGATCATCGCAACGTGGTCGCTTGGCTGACGCGCTACAACCAATATTTCGGTGCGTACGACGCGACGCTGCGATTGGGTTACCGGCTGCTCTTCGATTCGTTCGGCAGCGTGTCGAATACGTTCGAGGCGTCGTGGGTGCAGGCGCTGCCGTACGGTTTCACCGTCACGCCCGCGCTGCGCTACTACACGCAAAGCGCGGCCGACTTCTACATGAACCCGCCGTTCCTGACCGGGTTTGTCGAAGGCCAGCCCTACAGTGCGGACACGCGGCTTGCGGCCTTCGGCGCCTTGACAGCCGGCGCAACGGTCACCAAGGCATTCGAAAAAGGCTGGAGCGTCAGGTTCCGCGCCGACTTCTATCGCCAGAAACCCGATTGGCGCCTGGGCGGCAGCGGCAGCCCCGGCATCGATACGTTCTCTGCGCGGTGGCTGGAGCTTGGATTGGCCAAGACGTTCTGAATTTAGTGAAGGCGGTCCCGCCTCCTGTCGCATCTTCGGTTGAGTCCGCGGTTACGTCAGCCGCGCCCCCCCTGCTGCGCACGACATTCCGCGCGATGGCGGCGGAGAACGAAATCCAGTTGTGGTCGCCCGACATGGCGTGCGCGCAACGCGCAACCGACGCCGCGGTTGCCGACGTGCGCCGCATCGAGGCCAAGTTCTCACGCTACCTTGCGGACAGCGTCACCGCGCGCATCAATCAGGCGGCCGGTGGTGCCGCCGTTGCCATCGATGCCGAAACCGCGGCGTTGCTGCGCTATGCCGATCACTGCTTCGCATTGAGCGGCGGACTCTTCGACATCACTTCGGGCGTGTTGCGCCGCGTTTGGGATTTCAAGCGGCAGCCGCCGGCGGTTCCCGACGATAGCGCGCTCATCGCGATGCGCGCGCTGGTCGACTGGGCTGCCGTGGAATGGGATGAGCATTCGATCCGCCTGCCACGACCCGGCATGCAAATCGATTTCGGCGGCATCGGCAAGGAGTACGCCGCCGACCGCGCGGCCACGATCTGCATCGAGCATGGCATGCGGCACGGGCTGGTCAACCTGGCGGGCGACGTTCGTGTGCTCGGCCCGCAGGCCGACGGAATGCCGTGGCGGATCGGCATCGTCCATCCACGTCGTCCCGGCGTCACGATCGCCGGACTCGATCTGGTGACGGGTGCGGTGGCCACCAGTGGCGACTACGAGCGCTTCTTCGAATTGGATGGCCGTCGGTATTGCCACATCCTGAATCCGCGCACGGGCATGCCGGTCGAGCACTGGCAGTCGGTGAGCGTCATCGCGCCGCTATGCATCGTCGCCGGCAGTTGCGCGACGATCGCGATGCTGATGGAGCGTGGCGGCCGGGAATTCCTGGATTCGCAGCAGGTGCAATGGCTCGGCGTCGCGCCGGACGGCACTCTCCAAGGTACCGCAAATCAATAATTAGGGTCAGACTCGAATTTTGTGCCGAGGTTGGCTCGATGCCGCCCAACCCGTTCGCAAAATTCGAGTCTGACCCCAATTGTTCTTCGGGTTTGCGTCGCAGCTTATTGCGGGACGCACATGACGACGCCCTCGGCGGCGAATCCCTGGTTGATCATGGTCTGCTGATCCGTCAGATTGGTCACGAAGCGGTGGTTCGGCGCGGCGCCCTGCCCCTGGTTGTACATGCGATAGATCGGGTTGGTTCCGGCCGGGCACGTGCCGCCTGCACTCGGCAGCATCGTGTTGAAGAGTTTGTCGTCCTCAAGGCCCCAATCAGGGAATTGCGAGATCGTCACCTCGCAACCGCCGCCGTGTGCCGCGTAAAAATGTGAGCTCTTCGGCGCGAAGTGGTCGTTGAAGAAGCGGCAGATCGCCACCGACCCGGCGGGCGCCGTTGCATTCACATATGCCTTGAAGGTGATTCCGGTGCGCGTCCAGTCCTGGAACGGCGGCGCGCGCGCGTCGAGCAGCACGATTTCTCCGGCGACGGGCGTGATGAAGTAGTGATCGAACGACGCATGGTGATATTCGACCACGGTGACGGTCGGCGATCCGGACTGCCCCGACGTTCCCGTGCCGCTGACGCCGATCGCCTGCGGGCTGCCGGTGCCGTTGCTGACCACCGTGAACGATCCGGAGCGCGCGCCCACCGCGCCGGGGTTGAAGGTCGCGCTGAATTGGCAGGACGCTCCCGCGATGAGCATGCCGCAGTTCGAGCTGGTAATGGCGAACTCCGCAGGATTGCTGCTGCTCACGCTCGATATCGCGACGGCGGCCCCGCCCACATTGGTGACGTTGACGCTGGTCGGCGCGCTGGTCAGGCCGACGGCCTGGCTGCCGAATGTGATGCTGCTGTTCATGGACAGCGCGCCGGGGCTGGTGACGGAAGTCCCCGTGCCGCTGGCGGCGATCGCTTGCGGACTGCCGGTGCCGTTGCTCAGCACCGTGATCACTGCGGCGCGCGCACCGGACGACGACGGTTTGAACGTCACACCCACCACGCAGCTTCCGCCGGCGTTGACCGTGGAGCAGGTGTTGCTGACGACGGCGAATTCGGTCGCGTTGTTGCTGGTGACACTCGACACGGCTACGGCCGTTCCGCCGGTGTTGCTGATCGTCACGCTGCTCGCTGAACTGGTTACGCCGATGGTCTGGCTGCCGAAATTGATCGCCCCGGGCACGGCCAACTGGCCGGGCAAGGCGCCCGTCGTGCCGGTACCGCTGACGCCGACGGTGAGCGTGCCGCCGGTGCGATTCACCGTCACATTGCTGCTCAGTGCGCCCACGGCGGTCGGGTGGAATGCAACACGGAAGCTGCAGGTTCCGCCCGCGGCCGCGAGGGAAACGCCGGTGCAGGTATTGCTGGACAGCGGGAAGTGAGTGGCGTCGTTGCTGGTTGCGGTGACGGCGGCCGCGGCCGCGGTTCCGGAATTGGTGATGGTCACCAACATCGTCGCGCTGGTCCCGCCGATCGTCGTCGACGGCAGCGAAACCGGCGCGGGCGCGGCCTGGAGGTTCACTGTTCCACCGCCGGACGGACAGGCATTCGGGTAATAGAAGATGAAGGTCGCGATGTCGTCGATGTCCGAAAACGTCAGGTTCAGCGTGCCTCGCAGATTGTTCATCTCGGGCACGTTGTCGAGCGACATGTCGATGAGGCCGGGGTTGTTCGCGCCGTTCGTGATGTTGTTGCCGGTCAAGTTCGCCTTGTGGCAGCTGCTCTGCGAACAACTGATGTCCACGCCGGCGACCTTCTTGTTGTAGATCGCCTTGCCGTTGTTGCAATCGCCGAACGCGGATGCCGGCACTGACCACGCCAGCGCGAGCGTTGCGAACAAGGCCAAGGGAACGGAGCGGATGCGTTTCATTCGGGTATCTCCGAACTGCGGCGTCAGGCGGGGGCGGAATGCTTGCGGGCCAAGACTGCCGACTATACGCGAATTATGGCATCGTCATACCCCGATGTCATAGTACAACGTCATGACAGCCGACGAGCGGCGGGCCGGGCCACCGGTTACCGTTCGGCGCCGCCGGCCGGGCATTTCCCAATCGGCCCCGAACGGACTAAACTTGTCCGTCGCGCCGATTTGACCCAGCTTGCGGGCGCGGGAAAGCTGGTAACTCACGGTTTTCAAAACAAATGCGGCTAAAGCGACGCGCGGGGTTGCTCCCGGACGGCCCGACTAGCCTTGGCGGCTGGCCGGGCTTTTTTGCATTTTCGAAGGTTCCGCAGGAACACGATGCCGCAGTCGACCTCCAAGACCCCAAGACCGACCCCACGCCCATCCTCCAGCCTGCCTCGCTCGGTAGGCCCGGTGGAGTCCCGGTCGGCGTTTTTCGACCGTCCGCTGCCGCTGGCCTGCGGCCGGACGCTGGACGCCTACGAGCTGGCGTACGAAACCTACGGTGAATTGAACGACGACAAGTCCAACGCCGTCCTGGTCTGCCACGCGCTGAACGCCTCGCATCACGTCGCCGGCTATTACGCGGACGAGCCCGACAACGTGGGCTGGTGGGACAACATGATCGGGCCGGGCAAGCCGCTCGATACCAGCGTGTACTTCGTCATCGGCGTCAACAACCTGGGCAGCTGCTTCGGGTCCACCGGTCCGTTGTCCAAGAATTTCGCTACGGGCAGCCCATGGGGTTCGGACTTTCCGCTCGTCACGGTGGAAGATTGGGTCGACGCGCAGGCGCGCCTCGCCGACCATCTCGGTATCGCGCAATTCGCCGCCGTGATGGGCGGCAGCCTGGGCGGGATGCAGGCGCTGTGCTGGGCCATTCGCTATCCCGAGCGGGTCCGCCACGCGATCGTGATCGCGGCCGCGCCCAACCTGTCGGCGCAGAACATCGCGTTCAACGAGGTCGCGCGCCAGTCGATCCTCACCGATCCGGAATTCCACGGCGGCCACTTCCAGGCACACGGCACCAAGCCGCGCGGCGGATTGCGACTCGCGCGGATGATCGGCCACATCACGTACCTCTCCGACGAGCAGATGGAGGAAAAATTCGGGCGCTCGCTGCGCGCGGGACTCAAGTTCTCGTTCGAGCCCGAATTCGAGATCGAATCGTACCTGCGGCACCAGGGCGAGAAATTCGCGGAGTACTACGACGCGAACACGTACCTGCGTATCACCAAGGCGCTCGACTACTTCGACCCGGCGCAAGCCACCGGCGGCAACCTGGCGCGCGCGCTCGAACCCGCGCGATGCGAGTTCCTCGTCGTGTCGTTCACCACGGATTGGCGCTTCTCGCCGGCGCGCTCGCGCGAGATCGTCAAGGCGCTGGTCGATCACAAGCGCGATGTCAGCTACGCCGAGATCGAGGCTCCGCACGGACACGATGCGTTCCTGCTGGACAACCCGCAATACCACGCGCTGGTCGGCGCGTACTTCGACCGCATCGCGCCCGATGCCAAGGGCTACTCGACGTTCCGCTTCGGCAGCGAAGTGAAGCGCAAGATCGAGGAACGCGACCGCCACGCTCAACGCGCGGACTACGCCACGATGGCAAGCTGGATGGACAAGGGCGCGCGCGTGCTCGACCTGGGGTGCGGCGATGGCAGCCTGCTTGCGTACCTGCAGCGCGAGCGCGACGTCCGCGGCTATGGCATCGAGATCGACGACCTGGGCGTGTTCTCCAGCTTGCGCAACGGGATCAACGTGCTGCAGAGCAACCTGGAACAGGGCCTGGCCGCCTTCGACGACGCGTCATTCGATTGCGTGATCCTGTCGCAGACGTTGCAAGCGATGCGTCACACGGAGGAAATCGTCGTCGAGATGCTTCGCGTCGGCCGCGAGGCGATCGTCACCTTCCCCAACTTCGGCCACCTGTCGCACCGCTGGCAGATCCTGCGTGGGCGCATGCCGGTGTCCGACAAGCTGCCCTACCAGTGGTACGACACGCCGAACATCCATCTTTGCACGGTGGCGGATTTCGACGCGTTCCTGGCGGAACGTCGGTACACGGTGGAGAATCGTGTCGTGTTGGCCGGCGGCCACAAGGTGTCGGTGCTGCCCAACCTGCGCGGCGAACTCGCCATTTACCGGTTCCGGCGCGATTAGGAATGGGGTCTGACCCCATTACAAGGCCTGGCACATTTCGGGGCAGGCCGAACGGACGATAGCGGGCCGGGCCGGCGGGAACTACGGTGCACGGATGGCTCGACCCCCGCGCATCTACCTCCCCGACGCCCCGGTGCACGTCATCCAGCGGGGGAACGACCGCACGTCGATGTTCGCCGATCCGTCGGACTTCGAGTGTTTCAGGACCTGCGCAATCATCGCCGCGCGACGCTTCGACCTTGCCGTCCATGCGTACGTCCTGATGACCAACCACGTTCATATGCTTGCAACGCCGGGACGGCCGGACAGCCTGTCGCGAGCAATGCATTGGCTGGGGTCGGTCTACGTCCAGGATATCAACATCCGGCACGGGCGTAGCGGCTCGCGCGTCGAGGGCCGCTACAAATGTCGTTTCATCCAGGACGACGCGCACTTTCTGGCGTGCATGCGATACATCGAATCCAATCCTGTTCGCGCTGCCATGGTCTCGGCGCCGGAGATCTATCGCTGGTCCAGCTACAACGCCAATGCCTTCGGCCAATTGGACTCTTTAGTCTCCCCGCATCCGATTTTTTCCCGATTGGGCGCTGCCCCCGACGACTGCCGGACGGCGTATCGCAACCTGTTTGCGACAGCGCTCTCGCCAACGGAGCTGGAAGCGCTGCGAATGCCAGTTCGATCGCGTGGACGTCCACCAAAAAGTGACAGGCCGTGTAATGGGGTCTGACCCCATTTCGGCGGTCGCTTGCGCAAAATCAAGAAAGGCACCGGCGAGTATTGACGGGTCGAATGACGCGCACGAGAATGTTACATGGCCTCCCCATTGCCGCGACCCGTGACTTCCGAACAGGTCCCGACGCCAACTCGAGGCCAGGAACTCCGGGCCTTCCTGCTGCTGACAGCAGTGGTCGCGCCCGCGATTGCCGTGGCATTTGTCGGGGGCTACGGGTTTGTGGTCTGGATGGTGCAGTTGGTCGTTGGCCCGCCTTCCGGGCACTGATTCCGTCGCACGTCTGCCTACGAGACCCTTGCCATGAAAATCACCCGACGCGAGTTCATCCAACAGTCGGCCGCCGCCGCGACGGTGGGTGCCGCAGGAATCCCACTCGACGCCGCAGCCGGCAATATCGTTACCGATTCCGACTACACCCAGCTCAAATGGTCGAAGGCGCCGTGCCGGTTTTGCGGCGTGGGTTGTGGCGTCAACGTCGCGGTCAAGGATGGCCGGGTAGTGGCCACGCATGGCGACATCAACAGCGAGGTCAATCGCGGCATAAATTGCGTCAAGGGCTACTTCCTTTCAAAGATCATGTACGGCGGCGACCGCCTGACCACGCCCCTCCTGCGCATGAAGGACGGCAAGTACGACAAGAGTGGCGAGTTCGCGCCGGTGTCCTGGGATCGCGCATTCGACGAGATGGCTGCGCAATGGAAAAAGGTCCTGAAGGAAAAGGGGCCCACGGCCGTCGGCATGTTCGGCTCCGGCCAGTGGACGATTTTCGAGGGCTATGCCGCAGTCAAGCTCATGAAGGCGGGCTTTCGCACCAACAATCTCGATCCCAATGCACGGCACTGCATGGCGTCGGCGGTGCAGGGCTTCATGCGCACGTTCGGCATCGACGAGCCGATGGGCTGCTACGACGACATCGAGCACGCCGATGCGTTCGTGCTGTGGGGCTCGAACATGGCGGAGATGCACCCGATCCTGTGGACGCGGGTAACCGATCGCCGGCTGAGCGCTCCACGCACGCGTGTGGCAGTGCTTTCGGTGTTCGAGCATCGCTCGTTCGAGCTTGCAGACCTGCCGATCATCTTTACGCCGCAGACAGACCTCGCGATACTGAACTACATCGCGAACTACATCATCAAGAACGGCAAGGTCAACCGCGACTTCGTCGACCGCCACACGACGTTCAAGCTGGGCAACGACGACATCGGCTATGGGTTGCGGCCGGAGGATCCGCGGCAAAAAAAGGCGAAAAATGCCGGCGACGCCGGCGGCGGCAAACCGATCTCATTCGACGATTATGCGCGCTACGTCGCGCGCTACGACGCCGCATACGTGACCAAGTTGTCGGGCGTGCCTAAGAAGCAGCTCGACGCGCTGGCCGAGATGTACGCCGACCCGAAAATCAAGGTCATGTCGTTCTGGACGATGGGCTTCAACCAGCACACGCGCGGCGTCTGGTGCAACAACCTGGTCTACAACCTGCACCTGTTGACCGGCAAGATTTCCACTCCTGGCAACAGCCCGTTCTCGCTCACCGGACAGCCGTCGGCGTGCGGCACCGCGCGTGAAGTCGGCACGTTCTCGCATCGCCTGCCGGCGGACATGGTCGTCACCAATCCCAAGCATCGCGAAAAAGCGGAGCAGATCTGGAAGCTGCCGCCGGGCACCATCCCCGACAAGCCCGGCTACCACGCGGTCATGCAGAACCGCATGCTAAAAGACGGCAAGCTCAACGCGTACTGGGTGATGGTGAACAACAACATCCAGGCCGGGGCCAATTTGATGCAGGAGGGCCTGCCCGGTTATCGCAACCCGGCCAACTTCATCGTCGTTTCCGACGTCTATCCAACGGCGACGACGCTGGCCGCGGATCTCGTGTTGCCGACCGCAATGTGGGTCGAGAAGGAAGGCGCGTACGGCAACGCCGAGCGGCGCACGCAATTCTGGCACCAACTCGTCGATGCGCCCGGCGAGTCGCGCTCGGATCTGTGGCAGCTCGTGGAATTCTCGAAGCGTTTCAAGATCGAGGAAGTCTGGCCGGCGGAACTCATAGACAAGGCGCCAGGCGTGCGGGGCAAGACGCTGTTCGATGTCCTGTTCCGCAATGGCAATGTCGACCGCTTCGCCGCGAAGGAGATCGACCCGGAGTACGCGAACGACGAGGCGCGCGCGTTCGGCTTCTATCTGCAGAAGGGTCTGTTCGAGGAGTACGCGCAGTTCGGACGCGGCCACGGCCACGACCTGGCGCCGTTCGACGAATATCACAAGGTGCGCGGACTGCGCTGGCCGGTGGTGGACGGCCGCGAAACCAAGTGGCGCTTCCGCGAAGGATCCGATCCGTACGTCAAGCCGGGCAAGGGCTTCGAGTTCTATGGCAATCCGGATGGCAAAGCGGTGATCTGGGCGCTACCGTACGAACCCGCCGCGGAGGCGCCGGACACCGAGTTTCCGTTCTGGCTGTCGACGGGCCGCGTGCTCGAGCATTGGCATTCCGGGTCAATGACGCGGCGCGTCCCCGAGCTGTACAAGGCATTCCCTGATGCCGTGGTGTTCATGCATCCGGACGACGCCAAGATGCTGCAGGTGCGGCGAGGCAGTGAAGTTCGCATCGAGTCGCGGCGCGGAAACATGCTGACGCGCGTGGAAACGCGCGGGCGCAACCTACCGCCGCGTGGCCTTGTGTTCGTCCCATGGTTCGACGCGGGGCAGCTCATCAACAAGGTCACGCTGGACGCGACCGATCCCATCTCGTTCCAGACCGACTTCAAGAAGTGTGCGGTCCGGATCGTGAAAGCCTAGCCGTGCGTGCCGCCGCGGTGATCGTGTTGTGTGTGGGCTTGGCGACCACCGCCGTGGTCGCGCAGACAAAATTTGTCGATGGCCTTCGCGGGCCCACGCCGCTGGCCGAGGAGTCCACGCCTCCGCCGCTGGCCAATCCCGGGAACAACGATGTCCGCCGCGACCGCGCCTACGCGATGCAGCCGCCCACGATCCCGCACAAGATCGACGGCTACCAGCTGGACCACAACGTCAATGCGTGCCTCGAATGCCATCGCCGCACGCGAACCGCGCAGACGCAGGCCGTGCCAGTGAGCGTCACGCATTACATGGACCGCGACGGCAACTTCCTGGCCGAGGTGTCGCCCCGCCGGTACTTCTGCGTCCAATGCCACGTGACGCAAGTCGACGCCAAGCCGCGGGTCGCCAATACGTACGAGGATGTCGAGGAGATCGTGCGCCGGCAGGCCGCGAGCGCGGCGCAACGCAAGGCATCCGGGAAGTAGCCGCATGCGCACGTGGTTGCTGCGTTACTGGAGAATCCTGTCGCGTCCCAGCGTCCACTTCAGCTTCGGCCTGCTGGTGATCGCGGGCTTTGTAGCGGGCATCGTATTCTGGGGCGGGTTCAATACCGCCATGGAGCTCACCAACACCGAGCAGTTCTGCACCGGCTGCCACGAGATGCGCGAAAACCCGTTCCCGGAGCTGCAGCGCACGATTCACTACACCAACCGCAGCGGCGTGCGGGCGATGTGCTCTGACTGCCACGTGCCACACGATTGGACGGACAAGATCGCCCGCAAGATGCAGGCGTCGAAGGAAGTGTGGGCAAAAGTTTTCGGCACCATCGATACCCGCGAAAAGTTCCTCGAGCATCGCCTCGAGCTGGCGCAGCATGAGTGGGCGAGATTCAAAGCCAATGACTCGCTTGAGTGCCGCAATTGCCACAACTACGACTACATGGACTTCACGCGGCAGAGCCCGCGTGCGGCTGCCATGCACGGGAAATATCTGGGCAGCGGCGAGCGAACTTGCATCGATTGCCATAAAGGCATCGCGCACCGGCTGCCGGACATGAGTCCGAGCGGTGTTCCCGCGGCCAGTCCCGTAACCGCGCCTCCCGCCCGAAACCTGCCCGCGCGCTGATCGCCGCACGCGGGCCCGTTCTGCGTCCGCGACCGCTGCACCAGCTACAATCGAAGGGGCGCGCACAGCCGACCGGCGACCGTCATGGATCGAGGGTCCGGCCAGGGCCGCGACAGGAACCTTATCGACATGAATCAGGTAATGGGGTCGAACCCCATTTCAAATTGTTGCGACTGTAATGGGGTCTGACCCCATTACAGTGCGCCAGGAGAGTTGGCGCCAGGCGCTGTTCAACCGGCGGATGCTGGTCTGTGTTTTTATCGGCTTCTCCGCCGGGCTGCCGCTGTACCTGCTGCTCAACCTGCTGCCGGCGTGGCTGCGCTCCGAAGGCGTGGACCTGAAGGCCATCGGCCTCTTCGCGCTGATCCAGCTTCCGGACACGTGGAAATTTTTGTGGTCGCCGCTGATGGACCGCTTCGGCCTGCCGCTGCTGGGCCGCCGTCGCGGCTGGATGCTGGCCACGCAAGTGCTGTTGCTGATCGCGATTCCGGTATTCGGCATGCTGCATCCGAAGCTCGACATCTGGACCATCGCCTATCTTGCCACGGTGGTCGCGTTCTTCTCGGCGAGCCAGGACATCGTGCTCGACGCGTTCCGGCGCGAGATCCTCCCCGACGCCGAGCTGGGACTGGGCAACGCGGTGTACGTCAACGCGTACCGCATCTCGAGCTTGATTCCCGGTTCACTGGCGCTGATCCTGTCCGACCACGTGCCATGGTCGTCGGTGTTCCTGGTCACGGCGCTGTTCATGCTGCCGGGGATCGCGATGACGCTGATGGTGGCCGAGCCGCAGTTGACGAAGGGCACGCCGCGGACGCTGCGCGAAGCGGTAGTCGAGCCGTTCCACGAGTTCATCACGCGTTCCGGCTGGCGTGACGCGGTGCTGATCCTGCTGTTCATTTTCCTCTACAAGCTGGGCGACAGCATGGCCACGGCGCTGGCCACGCCGTTCTACCTGGACATGGGATTCACGCGGTCGGACATCGGCATCATCGCCAAGAACGCCGGACTGTGGGCGAGCGTGGTCGGCGGCATGCTGGGTGGCTTGTGGATGGTGAGGATCGGCATCAACCGCGGGTTGTGGATTTTCGGCGTGGTGCAGCTGGTGTCGATCCTGGGCTTCGCGCTGATGGCCTGGGTGAATCAGCCAGATCGCTTGTTGCTGGGATTCGTCATCGCGTTCGAGGCGCTGGGCGTCGGGCTTGGAACTGCCGCATTCGTCGCGTTCATCGCCCGCGCGACCGACCCTCGCTACACGGCCACCCAGTTCGCGCTGTTCACCAGCCTGGCCGCCGTGCCGCGCACGGTCGTCAACGCGTCGACCGGCTGGATCGTCGCCGAAACCGGCTGGTTCAACTTCTTCCTCATCTGCACGCTGTTGGCGCTGCCCGGGATGGCATTACTCTTGCGTGTCGCACCATGGCACGATCGTGCCAAGGAGAGGGCTCGGCCATGAATCCGCATAAGTTCAGCGCCATCGCGCACCGCGACCACGACTACTGCAACCCCATTGCCGCCGCCAAGATCGAGCGACTGCTCGACCTGCTGCCGCTCGACGAGACGTCGCGCGTCCTCGACCTGGGCTGCGGACGCGCCGAGCTGGCGCTGCGCATCATCGAGCGCTTCGGCTCCACCGTGGTGGCCGTCGACCGCTCGTCGATGATGCTCGACGCCGCACGCGAACGCGCCGAATGGACCGGCGCGCTGGGCAAGCTGCACCTGGACGATGTCGACATCGCCGACTACCGCGCCGACCCGGAGAATTTCCACCTCACCGTCATGCTCGGCGCCGGCGGCATCAAAGGCGGAATGGCCGGCATCTGCACCCAGTTGAAGCACTGGACGCGCTCGGGCGGCTACATCCTGGTCGGCGAGGGTTTCTGGCACAAGAAACCGCACTCCGAATACCTTGCGCTGCTCGGTACCAAGGAGGCGCACTTGCTCGACCATCGCGGCAACGTGCAGGCCGGCATTGACGCCGGCCTGATCCCGATGCATGCGACGTCCGCGTCGATCGACGAGTGGGACGACTACGAATGGAAGTACTGTCGCGCCATCGAACGCTACGCGCGCGAACAACCGGAAGACACCGACATCCCTGCGATGCTCGAACGCAGCCGCCGCTGGCGCGATGCCTACCTGCGTTGGGGACGCGACACGCTCGGCTTCGCGATCTATCTCTTTTATCGGCCGGGCTCGCGGATGGGCTGATGGCAGTTGCCGCGCCCACAGGCTATTCCGGCAAGGCGCTCTGGCAGAAGCTGGGGCTGCGCGAAGGCGCGCGGCTCTATGTTTCCGACGCGCCCGCGCACCTGCCGGCATTGCTTGCCGGCGCGCCCAAGGGCATGGTGCGCCTCACGCGCTTCGCCGAATTCGACATCGCGATCGTCTTCGTCACCTCGCGCGTGGCGCTTGCCGCGGCCGTTGCGCGCACATTGCCCAAGCTGGCTGATGGCGGAATGATCTGGGTCGCGTGGCCGAAGAAGGCATCCGGGGTGGTTACCGATGTCACCGAGGACACCGTGCGCGATGTCGCGCTGCCGCTGGGCATCGTCGACGTGAAAGTGTGCGCAATCGACGCGACATGGTCGGGTCTCAAGCTGCTGCGCCGCCGCGTTTCTCATGGTGGCGCCTGAGAAGAGCAGCTACGTTTTGAGCGAGAACGGCGTGAAGTTGGTGTCGCGGTCGTAGTAGTCCTCGTGCTCGTGTTTCTTGAGGAACGCCACGACCTTGTACGTTGCCGGCGTCATCAGAATTTCCCAGCCCGTCTTCAGCAGGTAGTTGGTGACCATCACGGTGATCAGCAGCTCGTTGCTGAAGATGCCATAGAACGCGAGGGGGTAGAACAGCACCGAATCGACCGCCTCGCCGATCACAGTGGAGCCGATCGTCCTCGTCCACAGCCAACGGCCATTGGTCAACACTTTCATCTTCGCCAGCGTGAACGAGTTGGCGAACTCGCCGCAGAAGTAGGCGATCAATGATGCCGCGACGATGCGCGGCGTCTGCCCGAACACCGTTTCATAAACCGCCTGGTTCGGCCAGTCTTTCGCCGCCGGCAGGCTCACCACGACCCACGCCATGAACGACGCAAAGGCCATCGCGGCGAACCCGGCCCACACGACCTTGCGCGCCCGCGCGTAACCGTAGACCTCGGTGAGGATGTCGCCGAAAATGTAGGAAATCGGGAAGAACAGCACGCCGGCGCCGAAGGTGAAGCCGAACAATGTCGCTGCCTTGGCGGGGCCGATCAGGTTCGAGCAGATGTAGACGGTGACGAACGCCGCCATCACGAGGTCGTAGTACTTGTACTGGCGGGGTGCGGGGGTCATGGTTTGAATCGGCGTCGACGGAAAATTGTTTTTACCGCAATCCGGCGCGTGCGTGTGTGGATTCGTGCGCCGAGACCAGGGCCATCACGCGAAGCCAACCCCTTGCGCACGCAGTTGCTCGATTTCGGTGCCGGTGAATCCCCATGCCGCGAGCGCTGCGGCACCGCCCGCACCCCGTTCGGGCGGGGGAGAGTGCGCCGCTCCCGGCGTGCGCGAGAATCGTGGGGCGGGCGCCGGCTGCTGGACGTTGCCGAGCGTGATGTGACCGCCGCGGGCAACGTTGTGCGGGTGATGGGCGGCCTCGTCAAACGTCAGCACCGGCGAGAAGCACGCGTCCGAGCCCTCGAATACCGCGCACCAGGCGTCGCGCGTCTTCGAAGCAAAAAGCTGGGTGAAGCGGCGTCGCAGTTCCGGCCATCCGCTGCGGTCATGCTGCGCGGGCAGCGCTTCATCGGACAGTCCCAGACGCTCGATCAGCGCTGCGTAGAACCGCGGCTCGATGGGGCCGATGGCCACGAACCGGTGGTCGAGCGTGGCGTACACGTCGTACCACGGAGCGCCGGTGTCGAGGATGTTTGCGCCGCGCGTGTCGCTCCATTGGCCGCCCGCGCGCATGCCCCAGAACATCGTCGCCAGCAGCGAGGCGCCTTCCACCATGGCCGCATCGACGACCTGCCCGCGGCCGGAGCGCAGCACCTCGTTCAGCGCGCACACGACACCAAACGCCAGCAGCATGCCGCCGCCACCGAAATCGCCCACCAGGTTGAGGGGCATCACGGGGCGTTCGCCGACGCGGCCGATGGCGTGCAGTACGCCCGACATGGCGATGTAGTTGATGTCGTGCCCGGCCCGCGGCGCCAGCGGACCGTCCTGGCCCCAGCCGGTCATGCGCCCATAGACGAGCTTCGGATTGGCCGTGAGCAGGATGTCCGGACCCAGTCCCAGCCTTTCCATCACGCCGGGACGGAATCCTTCCAGCACGACATCCGCCTTGCGTGCCATGTCCCGCGCTGCGATGACACCCGACGCGGACTTGAGGTCGAGCGTGACCGAGCGTCGGCCGCGCAGCATCACGTCGTACCAGCGCTCGCGTTCCAGCCCCAGGTGCGGGTCGCTCGGCCGATCGACCAGCAGCACGTCGGCGCCCATGTCGGCCAGCATCATGCCGCAGTACGGCGCGGGGCCGATGGCCTCGAACTCCAGCACCTTCACGCCTGCGAGTGGACCCATGATTGTGCGGTGCTAGCGACGACCGAGTCGGCTCACGCGACGATTTTCTCGAGCGCTTCGGCGACTTCGAGCCACGCGGTCTCGAGCCGCGCCAGTTGCCACACCACTTCGCCCTGGCGCGCGACGCGCGCGCGCAACTCTTCAGTCATCGCTTCGGTATAGGCGTCGGGCGCGGCGAGCCACGCATCGAGCTGTTCCTTTTCGCGTGTGTAGCCGGCAATCTCCTTTTCGATTGCCGCCTGGCGCGCGGACAGCGGCCGTCGCGCATTGGCCCGCCGTTGTCGCGCGGCTGCTTCCTCGCGCTTTTGCACTTTGCGATCCGCGGGCGCGGCGATGGAAGGCGCGGCCGGTTCAGCGCGTTCGCGCCGGCGAAGACTCAAGACCCAGTCGCGGTAGTCGTCGAGGTCGCCGTCGAACAGGGCGACCTTGCCGTCGGCGACGAGCCACAGCACATCGGTGGTTGCGCGCAGCAGGTGACGGTCATGCGCGACGACCACCAGGGCGCCACCGTAGTCCTGCAGCGCCTCGGTCAGCGCTTCGCGCATCTCGATGTCGAGGTGGTTGGTCGGTTCGTCGAGCAAGAGCAGATTCGGCTTTTGCCGCACGATAAGCGCCAGCGTCAGGCGCGCCTTCTCGCCGCCGGAAAAACGACCCACTGCGGCACTGGCCATGTCACCGCGAAAATCAAAGCCGCCCAGGAAGTCGCGCAGCTCCTGCTCGCGCGCACCGGGATCGATCTGGCGAAGATGCCAGAGCGCCGAATATTCTTCGCGCAACTGCTCGACCTGGTGCTGCGCGAAGTAGCCGAGCTTCAAGTGTTGCGAGGTCGAACGCTCGCCGCGAAGCGGTGCCAGCGTGCCCGCAATGGCCTTGAGCAGCGTCGACTTGCCCGCGCCGTTGGGGCCGAGCAATCCGATGCGATCTCCCGCGAGAATTCCCCAGTCGACATTCGCCAGCACCGGCGGCCTGCCTTCATAGCCGAGCGTTGCGTGCTCGAGCAGCGCCAGCTGCCGCGCGGCGGCATCGACCGGTGGAAACACGAACTCGAACGGGCTGTCGACGTGCGCGGCCGCGATCAGTTCCATCCGTTCGAGCGCCTTGATCCGGCTTTGCGCCTGCTTGGCCTTGGTGGCCTTGGCGCGGAAGCGATCGATGAACGAATGCAGGTGCGCGACCTGCCGCTGTTGCTTGGCATACGACGCCTGTTGCAACGCCAGCTGCTGCGCGCGTTCGAGTTCGAATTGCGCGTAGTTGCCGGTGTACGCCGTGAGCTTTTGCGCATTGACGTGGACGATGACGTCGACGACGCCGTCCAGGAAGTCGCGATCGTGCGTGATCAGCAGCAGCGTGCCCGGATATTTCGCCAGCCACTCCTCGAGCCACAGCACGGCGTCGAGGTCGAGGTGATTGGTGGGTTCATCGAGCAGCAGCAGATCCGAGCGGCACATCAGCGCCTGCGCGAGATTCAAACGCATCCGCCAGCCGCCGGAAAAGCTGGTCACCGCGTCGGTGTGTCGTGACTCGGGAAAGCCCAGTCCCGCCAGCAAGGTCGCTGCGCGCGCGCGCGAACTGTAGCCGCCAATGTCGTCGAAGCGGTGATGGAGGTTGGCCAGTGCTTCGCCGTCGAGCGAATTGTCAGATGAGTGATCGCGCTCGGCTGCGGCCAGTGCGCCTTCGATTTCCCGCAGTTCGCGGTCGCCGTCGAGCACGTAGTCGATTGCGCGTATGTCGGTCGCGGGCGTCTCCTGCGCAACGTGCGCGATCGTCCACGACGGTGGCAGCGAAAGCGATCCTGCGTCGGGCAGCAGTTCGTGGCGGATGGCGGCGAACAGGCTGGACTTGCCGCAGCCATTGGCACCGACCAGCCCCACCTTGTGCCCAGTGTGGATGGTCAGGTTGGCGCCCTCGAGCAGGCGTTTGACGCCGCGGGCCAGCGTTAAGTTGGTGATGCGGAGCATGGCCTACCGAATCGGGAAGTCGTAGTCGATGATCAGCGGCGCGTGGTCGGAGAAGCGCCGGTTCTTGTAGATCGACACCGCATGCGCCTTGGCCGCAATGCCGGGCGTGGCGATCTGATAGTCGAGCCGCCAGCCGACGTTCTTGGCCCACGACTCGCCGCGGTTGGACCACCACGTGTACTGCTCCGGGCGCGGGTCGATGCGGCGGAACACGTCGACGAATCCCAGTTCGTCGAAGACATGCGTCAGCCACGCGCGCTCCTCGGGCAGGAATCCCGAATTCTTCTGGTTGCTGCGCCAGTTCTTGAGGTCGATCTGCTGGTGCGCGATGTTGAAGTCGCCGCACAGGACGATCTCGCGCTTTGCACGGCGCAACTTGGTCAGATGAGGCAGGAACGCCTCCAGGAAGCGGAACTTGGACGCCTGCCGATGCGGGCCGGCCGAACCGGAAGGCAAATACAGGCTGATCACCGACAGGTTCTCGAAGTCAGCCTGCAGATACCGGCCCTCGCCATCGAATTCGCTGTGGCCGAAGCCTTTCACGAACCGGGCGGCGGGCTTGGAGTACACGGCGACGCCTGCGTACCCCTTTCGTTGTGCCGGATGAAAGGCTGCCGTGCATTTGCGGGGCGCCAGCAGCGATTTCGGCACATCGGCCTCGTCTGCCCGGACTTCCTGGAGGCACACGACATCCCAAGGCTCGACGCGCGCCAGCCAGGCGCCCAAGCCGTGGCGGTCAGCGGAACGGATGCCATTCACGTTTAGGGTAATGATGCGCATGGAGGCCGAATAATCACATCTTTTCGTGGCGACCGGCACGCTATAATCGCCGTAACTATCTGAATATGCTTGCCATGACCGATTTTCGACAGGAATTCCTGGCCTTTGCGTTGGCACGCGACGTGCTTCGATTTGGTGAATTCACGACCAAAGCGGGGCGCAAGAGTCCTTATTTCTTCAACGCGGGATTGTTCGACGACGGCGAAAGCCTGCGGCGGCTCGGGGCTTATTACGCGGAAGCCCTTCTCGCATCGAAAATCGACTTCGACCAGCTCTTCGGTCCTGCCTACAAAGGGATCACCCTGGCGGCCGCGACCGGCATTGCCTTGGCCGAAAAAGGGCACAATTTGCCGTTCAGCTTCAATCGCAAGGAGGCAAAGGATCACGGAGAGGGTGGAGTCATCGTCGGTGCGCCGCTGCGGGGTCGGGTGGTCATCGTCGACGACGTCATCACTGACGGCGGCGCCAAGCGGGAGGCCATCGAATTGCTGCGCGCGCACGGCGCCAACCCCGTCGGCATACTGATCGCGTTCGATCGCATGGAGCGGGGACGCGGCGAACAGTCCGCCATTGCGGAGCTGGAACAGGAATTCGGAATACCCGTAGTGGCCATCGCCACGCTGGACGACCTGATGACATTCATCGGTGCCCGGCCCGAACTGGCCAGCCACACCGGTGCGGTGTCGAGTTACCGGCAGCAATACGGCGCGTAGAAGTTGCAATGAGGTTGCATTGAGGTTGCCATGCGGGTGCCATGCCGGGTTTCTTGCGGTAAACGGGAGCAGGTTTGACGTCCCGGGAATGCTGACAATAAAAATGACAATGAACCGCGACAACACACCGCAAGGCGCACCGGGGGCGCGGCGCAGGCCGGCGCTGCCTCGGGTTGCGCGCGGGCTTGCCGTGCTCGGTTTCGCGGTGTCGATCGTGATGGCGCCGGCGGTTCACGCGGCGACATACAAGTGGGTGGACGACCAGGGCGTGGTCCACTACAGCGATAAAATCCCTCCGGAAGCCATCAACAAGGGCAGCGTCGAGCTCAACAAGCAGGGCGTCCCCGTCAAGAAAATCGAACCGGCGCTGACGCCGGAGCAGCGCCGCGTACGCGAAGCCGAGGAAGAGCGCTCGCGCCAGGCCGCCAAGATCCGCGAAGAAATCCAGCGCAAGGACCGCGCGCTCATGCAGTCTTACACCAACGAGGCCGAAATCGACCTCTCGAAAAAGCGCGCGCTGGGCACGATCGAAGGTCAGGTGCAATCGGCGCAGGCGTTCTCCGTGACGCTCAACAAGCGGAAGCAGGAAATCACGACGCGCATTGCCGCGCTCGGCGATCGGCCCAAACCGGCCAGCATGGAAACCGAACTCACCAACGTCAACGACGAACTGGCCAAGCAGGACGAGCTCATCGCCGCCAAGCGC
>JANMCH010000109.1:0-7317 GCA_031361045.1 Betaproteobacteria bacterium
GCGAGTTGTGGGATGGCGTGACGCGCGAGGATGAAGCCCTGTTGGTCGCGCTGACGCCGTACCTCGACCGCAAGCCCGCGGAATTGTCGCCGATCGAGCGGGCCATACTCGTCATCGGCGCGTGGGAACTGGCGCACCGCATCGAAATTCCCTACAAGGTGGTGATCAACGAGGCCGTGGAAATCGCCAAGTCCTTCGGCGGCACCGACGGACATCGCTACGTCAACGGCGTCCTCGACAAGTTCGCCGCAAACATCCGTGCGCCGGAAATCGCGGCGCACGCTCGCGCCGCCGCGGCCAGCTGACCCCAGCGCCATGCGGCACCTGCGCCTGCTCGTTTTGTCGGCCCTGCTCGCGTGCGGCGGCGCGCACGCGCGCTCGCTGGTTGTTTACTGCAGCCACGATCCGGATGCCTGCGAACTCGCGGCCAAGACGTTCCAGCGCGATACCGGCATCGAGACGGCGATCACCCGCAAGCCGACCGGCGAGTTCTACGCGCAGATCCGCGCCGAGCGCGCCAACCCGAAGGCCGATGTCTGGTACGGCGGCACGATCGACCCGTTCCTGCAGGCCGCCGCGGAGGGGCTGTTCGTTGCCTACCGTTCTCCCGGCATTGCCGATCTGCAACCCTGGGCGCGGCGAGCGACGGAGCGCGCCGACTACAAGGTCACCGCCATCTACCGGATCATCATCGGCTTCGGCACCAGTCCGACGGTGCTGAAGCAGAAGGAGCTGGTCGCGCCGCGCTGCTGGTCCGACCTCGTGGCTCCCGTGTACAGCAAGGAAGTCGAGCTCGCCAATCCGGTCACCAGCGGAACGGGATACACGATCCTGGCGACGCTGGTCACGCTGTACGGCGAGGATGGCGCGTTTGCGTACATGAAGAAACTGGGTCCGAACGTGGTGCGCTACACGCAATCGGGCACGGCGCAGGGTCCGTCGGTGGCGCACGGCGAAGTGGGCGTCGGCGTTTCCTTCGTCCACGAGTTCATCACGCAACAACTCGCGGGTTTCGAGGTGGACATCGGCATCCCGTGCGAAGGCACCGGCGATGCGCTGGGCGGCATGGCCATCATCACCGGCGGTCCGCATCCGGATGAGGCGCGCGCGTTCTACGACTGGGCGCTGACCAGGCCGGCGCAGGAACTCGCCAACCGCACCAAGAACCTGCTGGTTCCTGCGCACGCGAAAGCCGAGATTCGCGCTGAGGCCGCGGCATTTGCCAACGTCAAGACCCTGGACGTCGATCCGGCAAAATTCGGAGACCCGGAACTGCGCAAGCGATTGCTGTCGCGCTGGCAGAAAGAAATCGGCGACTCACTCAAGTAGCCACGCGGGCCATGGACGAATTCGCGCTCATCGACCGCTACTTCCGCCGCGACGTGCGCGACCCTGCGGTCAGGGTCGCCGTCGGCGACGACGGCGCGGTGGTCGCTCCGGCACCGGGCTGCGATCTTGTGTTCTCCGTCGACATGCTGGTCGAAGGCCGGCACTTTCTCGCAGGCGTCGATCCGGTCACACTCGGTCACAAGACGCTGGCCGTCAATCTTTCCGACATGGCGGCGATGGGCGCCACACCGCGCTGGGCGCTGCTCGCCGGCGCGCTGCCCGACAGCGACGAACGCTGGCTGGCTGATTTCGCGCGCGGATTGTTCGCACTCGCCGACCGCTTTGGGGTCGCGCTGATCGGCGGCGACACCACGCGCGGTCCGCGCAACCTGTGCCTGACCATCATCGGCGAAACGCCGGCGGGCAACGCGCTCACCCGCGCCGGCGCGCAACCTGGCGACGACATCTACGTTTCGGGCACGTTGGGCGATGCGGCGTTGGCTCTGGCGGTGCTGCAGGGGCGCGCACAAATTGCCGCCGACGCGCTGGCGGAAGCGCGGGCGCGCCTGGAAACACCCGAACCGCGCGTCGCGCTGGGCGTACGTCTGCGCGGCATCGCCACCGCGGCCATCGACATCTCCGACGGCCTTACCGGCGATCTCACGCATATCCTCGACGCATCGGTGGTCGCCGCGACGATCGACCTGGCGCAAATCCCACATACGTTGGCGCTTGCCACAATGGTCGACGGAAACGCACGCGACCTGGCGCTTGCCTGCCTGCTGGCCGGCGGCGACGATTACGAGTTGTGCTTCACGGCGGCGGTTTCGGCGCGCGATGTGCTCGCGCATGTCGCCCGCGACGTCGGCCTGCAGTTGACGCGCATCGGCTCCATCAGGTCCGGTACCGGGCTCGTCGTGCGCGACGAGCGGGGCGCGCCGCTGGGCCATCTGCCGCGTTCGTTCGACCATTTTGGTGGCAATTGAGCGGGTGCGCACTGAGCGAGTGACAACTGAGCGAATGACTACCGTGCGCCCCACGCTGGCTTTTTTGCTGCACCACCCCGCGCATTTCATCGCGCTGGGTTTCGGTGCCGGACTGGCACCCGCGGCACCGGGCACCTTCGGCACGCTGGTGGCCATTCCGATCGCGCTGCTGCTGCGTGCCTACGGGGGTGATGCGGAATTCATTGCGGTGATCGTGGTCCTGTTCGCGGTCGGTGCGTGGGCGTCGCAGGTGACCGGTCGCAATCTCGGCGTGCCGGATGCCGGCTGCATTGTCATCGACGAGGTCGCGGCGTTCCTGCTCGTGCTCTTCTTCACGGGAACGGACTGGACGCAAATCGCGCTTGCCTTCGTTGTCTTCCGCCTATTCGACATCTTCAAACCGCCGCCGATCCGGCAACTCGACGCCGCGCTGAAAAACGGTGTCGGCGTCATGCTCGACGACCTGCTGGCGGCGGGCTACACGCTGATCATCCTGGCGATCTGGCAACGGATGGCCGGATGAGCGAGCGGCCGACATTCGAAGGCGTCGATCTCGCGCGCGTCGAGGAGATCGGCCTCAACGCGCTGCAGACGCAGCGCCAGTTGTTCTATGACGGCTGGCTGTTGCGCGTGTCGCCGGGAAAGGCGAAGCGCGCGCGCAGCGTGAACGCGCATTTCGGCTCGACGCTGCCCGTGTCGCACAAGATCGCCTATTGCGAGAACGTGTACGCGGAACGCGGGTTGCCGGCGCTGTTCCGGATCACGCCGTTCCTGCACCCGCGCGATCTGGAAGCAGAACTCGCGGCCCGCGGCTATGAATCCTTCGAACCGACCCGGGTGCAGGTCATGCGCCTCGACCATCCGCCCGATTCGCCGCCACTGGCGGACATCGACCTCGTGACGCCTGCGCCGTCGGCATTCGCCGAAGCAGTAGGAGAAATCCAGGAGACCAGCGCCGAGCAGCGCGCGGCTTATCTGGAGCGGTTGCTCCAGTCGCCGCTCAAGTCGCGCAACGTGACGGCGTTGCGCGACGGCTGCAGCGTGGGTACCGGCGCCGTGATGCTTGAGGACAACATCGCCGGCATCTTCACGATGGGCACCCTTCCCGCGCAGCGTGGCCGCGGCATCGCGAGCGCCATCCTCGCGACCATGCTCCGCTGGGCATGGGAACACGGCGCGACCCATGCGTACCTGCAGGTGAGCGCAGATAATGAGAAGGCGATTTCGGTCTATCGCAAGTTCGGCTTTGCCGACGCTTACACCTATCACTACCGCGGAAAGCCCGGCGAATGCCAATGACCGACGGCGAAATCGCGACGCTTGCCGCAGAGCTGGGGCGGCGCCTCGCCGCGCGTCGCGCGTTGGTCACGACGGCGGAGTCGTGCACCGGTGGACTGGTGGCCGGCGCAATCACGGATATCGCGGGCAGTTCCGGCTGGTTCGAGCGCGGGTACGTCACCTACTCGAACGACGCGAAGATGGAGTTGCTCGGGGTCTTGCCGGAGACATTGACCCGATACGGCGCGGTCTCGGAGGAAACCGCGCGGGCCATGGCCGAAGGCGCGCTGCGGGTCGGCAGGTCGGACTTCGCGGTGGCGATTACCGGAGTGGCCGGTCCGGCGGGGGGTACCGCGGCCAAGCCGGTCGGGATGGTCTGCTTCGGCTGGGCCGTGCGGGACGGACCGGCTCTGCTGGCTACCCGGCATTTTCCGGGGGACCGGGCGGCCGTTCGACGGGCATCAGTTATTCATTCATTACAAGGACTTATCGACATAACAGGCCCAGCGCAATAGGGCGAAGGGATTAGGCCAGGCGGAACGTTGCATCGAACGATCGTTCCGTTGCATAATCGCGCCACAGTATAGAACGGTCGTTCTGTCCTAGGTGCACAGACCCTATCCCTTATCCCAAGCAAAGGACTCTCATCATGCCCCTCGACTCCAGGACTTCCAGCATGGACGACAACAAAAGCAAGGCCCTCGCGGCGGCGCTGCTCCAGCTCGAAAAGCAGTTCGGCAAGGGCTCGATCATGAAAATGGGCGATGCCCAAATCGCGAGCGACCTGTCGGTGGTTTCCACCGGCTCGCTGGGCCTCGACATCGCGTTGGGCGTCGGCGGCCTGCCGCGCGGACGCGTCGTCGAAATCTACGGACCCGAATCGTCCGGCAAGACCACGCTGTGCCTTCAGGTCGTCGCACAGGTGCAAAAAGCTGGCGGCATCGCGGCCTACATCGATGCGGAAAACGCGCTCGACCCGGTCTACGCCGGCAAGCTGGGCGTCAACGTCGGCGACATGCTGATCTCGCAGCCGGACACCGGCGAGCAGGGCCTGGAAATCGCCGACATGCTGGTGCGCTCGGGCGGCGTGGACATCATCGTCATCGATTCGGTGGCGGCACTGGTGCCCAAGGCGGAAATCGAAGGCGAGATGGGCGACCAGCTGCCCGGCCTCCAGGCGCGGCTGATGAGCCAGGCGCTGCGCAAGCTCGCGGGCAACATCAAGCGCGCCGGCACGCTCGTCATCTTCATCAACCAGATCCGCATGAAGATCGGCGTGATGTTCGGCAACCCGGAAACCACCACGGGCGGCAACGCGCTCAAGTTCTACGCGTCGGTGCGGCTGGATATCCGCCGCATCGGCTCCATCAAGCGCGGCGAGGAAGTCGTCGGCAACGAAACACGCGTCAAGGTCGTCAAGAACAAGGTCGCGCCGCCGTTTCGCGAGGCGCTGTTCGACATCCTGTACGGCGAGGGCATCTCGCACCAAGGGGAAATCGTCGAACTGGGTGTTGTCCACAACATCGTCGAAAAATCCGGCGCCTGGTACGCCTACAACGGGGAAAAGATCGGCCAGGGCAAGGACAACGCGCGCGAATTCCTGCGCGAGCATCCTGAGCTCGCTGACGAAATCGAAGCCAAGATCCGCGCCGCCGTTGACATTCCCATGCCGGGACGCATCACGCCGATGCCGGACGCGGAAGAGTGACCAGAACGGCGGGGCGCTGACGGAAAACCGCCATGCGCCCGCGCCGCGCGTCGCCCGGCGGCGCCAAGTCCGCCGCAGACAAGCCGCCGGCATCACCCAAGGTGCTGGCGGTAAGAATGCTGGCGCGGCGTGAGTACAGCCGCGCCGAACTGACGCAGCGCCTTGTGCGCAAGGGCATTGCCCGCGATGACGTCGAGCGCGCGCTGGACGAGCTCGCTGCCAGCGGATACCTGTCCGACGCGCGTTACGCGCAGGCTGTCGTGGCGCAGCGCAGCGGCCGCTTCGGCAAGCGCGCCATCGCGTACGCATTGCGCGAAAAAGGCATTGCCGCGCCGGAGGCGCTCGCCGCCATGGCGCCGCTGGCGACGACGGACGAACTCGCCGATGCCACCGTGTTGTGGCAGCAGCGCTTCGGCACGCCGCCGTCGAATCAAAAGGAGAAGGCGCGGCAGGTGCGTTTCCTGTTGTCACGCGGCTACGGCATGTCGGTGGCGCTGCGCGTGCTCCGCGCGGCGGGCACCTCCGCTGACGAGGACGCTTAGCCGCAAAACCGGCTAAAATTCAAGCTTTTGATCAGGTAAGGCGTTTTGCTGCGGTTTCAGGACGTACGCGGCGCACGCGCAACCTACGAAAGCGCCATGCAAGTCGCCGACATCCGCCGCAAGTTCATGGATTACTTCGTCGCGAAGGGCCACACGGCCGTCGCGAGCTCGCCGCTGGTCCCCGGCAACGATCCGACGCTGCTGTTCACCAACTCCGGCATGGTGCAGTTCAAGGACGTGTTCCTGGGCACCGAAAAGCGCAGCTACGTGCGTGCGGCGTCGGTGCAGCGGTGCCTGCGCGCCGGTGGCAAGCACAACGATCTCGAAAACGTCGGCTATACCGCGCGGCATCACACGTTCTTCGAAATGCTCGGCAACTGGTCGTTCGGCGACTACTTCAAGCGCGATGCCATCAAGTTCGCATGGGACCTGCTGACCAACGTCTACGGCCTGCCGCCGGAAAAATTGTGGGCCACCGTCTACATCGACGACGACGAGGCCTACGACATCTGGACCAGGGAAATCGGCATCCCGGCCGAACGCGTGGTGCGCATCGGCGACAACAAGGGCGCCAAGTACGCCAGCGACAATTTCTGGCAAATGGCGGACACGGGACCCTGCGGCCCTTGCTCCGAAATTTTCTTCGACCACGGCCCGCAGATCTGGGGCGGGCCTCCGGGCTCAGCCGATCAGGACGGCGATCGCTACATCGAAATTTGGAACCTGGTGTTCATGCAGTTCGACCGCCAAAAAGCGGCCGATGGTCAATTCACGATGACGCCGCTGCCTGCGCCATGCGTCGATACCGGCATGGGCCTCGAGCGTCTCGCCGCCGTCTTGCAGCATGTCCATTCGAATTACCAGATCGATCTATTCGCGGCGCTGATTCGCGCCGCCGCGCGCGAAACCCATACGGCCGATTTCGACAATCCGTCGCTGAAGGTCATCGCCGACCACATCCGCGCATGCTCGTTCCTGATCGTCGACGGCGTCATTCCGTCGAGCGACGGTCGTGGCTATGTGCTGCGCCGGATCATCCGCCGCGCGATCCGCCACGGTTATCAACTGGGCCAGAAGAAGCCGTTCTTCCACAAGCTGGTCGCCGACCTCGACACGCAGATGGGTGATGCGTATCCGGAATTGCGCAAGGACAAGGCGCGCGTCGCAAAAGTGCTGGCAGCCGAGGAAGAGCGCTTCGGCGAGACGCTCGAGAACGGCATGAAAATTCTTGGTGCCGCGCTCGACACGCTGGCCAAGACCGGGGGCACGACGCTCGACGGTGCGACGGCGTTCGCGCTCTACGACACGTTCGGTTTTCCGCTGGACCTGACCGCCGACGTGTGCCGTGGCCACGACGTGATCGTCGACGAGGCCGGCTTCAACGCGGCCATGGAAGCGCAAAGAGACCGCGCGCGCGCGGCCAGCACGTTCAAGTCCGGCGCGCAGCTGGAATATGCCGGACCGAAGACGGCGT
>JANMCH010000131.1:0-5254 GCA_031361045.1 Betaproteobacteria bacterium
GGACGTCCGCGTTGAGCGACGGGTTAGGCGGGAAGTTGGGCCTCAACTTTTGCTCTCCCCCTTGACTACACGAAGACGCAACTCCGAGCTCGAAAATTGGTGCGGCCTACGGTTGAAATAGCACCGGTCCAGGGTTTCCTCTCTACCAGTGAAACTCTTATTGCGGTACTCGTCGCCAATAACGCGGACGTCCCACTCGACGGACTTGAGAATTTCGAGAACGTCGCGCTCGGTGTTGTACACGATGATCTCGTCCACGTACTTGCACGCCGCGACCTGTATCTGCCGTTCGACAATGCTCTGAATCGGCTTGTTCTTTTCTACCCGGTCGGCCGAAGGATCGGTTTGAATGCAGACGATCAAGTAGTCACAAACCGTCCGAGCTTCCTGAAGCATCAATACGTGGCCAGCATGGAAGAGATCGAATGTTCCGAATGTGATTCCTTTCTTCATGCGCATACCTCCATGTTGCGACTCCACAGTACTTGCCGCCTAACGTAGATTACGCGTCACTTCGAAGGTGTTCCAGAATCTGAAGTACGCGAAATGACGAATTTTGTGTCTCATGGGTTGCTGTACGAGCCAATTTCCGCAGTTCCTCGATGCAATCCTTGTAGCGGCCATTGATCACGAGATCCAAGTTCTCTATCTTGGCGAGATTGGTCGTCAGGTAGCCTTTCGGGACTACCGGCGACCAGAACATGAAACGATGGGTCTTGAAGGTGCTGAGAAAATTCTTGGCGTACTGGCGCTGACGGTCGTGTTTGCGGCGCACCCTTTCGACGGACTCGACCTTGTTCTTGTAAAGCAGGCCAAGAATGTGGGTTGTAACTTCGCAAATGTACGCGGTCTTGTTCTTGAAATTTAGGCCCACAACATCAAGCTCACCGCGGCCTTCGAGGCCGCCGCCAGGAGTGCGAACGTTGTAGTCGACGACGTCACACTCCTCGACGAGTTTCAGGTACGCCCCAACGAGGTACTCGCCGGGTTCGGTCCGCATCGGTACCTCTGGCAACCATCGTGGATTCGGCTTGCAGTTCTGCGCAGCCTGCAACGCGCGCCGCGAGTCGCGGGCTCAGCCGCCCTACTTGCCCTCACTTTCCTTGGGCGGCCTTCAGCGCGTCCTTGAAGTTGAGCGTGCCTTCGTAGATGGCGCGGCCGGCGATGGCGCCGATGATGCCGTCGGCTTCGTGCTGCACCAGGCGCTCGATGTCGGCGATGGTCGACAGGCCGCCGGAAGCGATGACCGGCACCTTGATCTCGCGCGCCAACTTGACGGTGGCCTCGATGTTCACACCGGACAGCATGCCGTCGCGGCCGATGTCGGTGTAGATGATGCCTTCGACGCCGTAGTCCTCGAATTTGCGCGCGAGGTCGACGACGTCATGCCCGGTCATCTTTGACCAACCGTCGGTGGCGACCTTGCCTTCCCGCGCGTCCAGTCCGACCAGAATGTGACCCGGAAACGCCGAGCACGCCTCGTGCAGGAAGCCCGGGTTCTTGACCGCGGCGGTGCCGATGACGACGAAGCTGATGCCGTCATCCAGATAGCGCTCGATCGTGTCCATGTCGCGGATGCCGCCGCCCAGTTGCACGGGGATTTCCTCGCCGATGACGCTGACGATTTCGCGGATCGACGGCTCGTTCTTCGGCCGACCCGCCACCGCGCCGTTGAGGTCCACGATGTGCAGACGCTGCGCGCCCTGCTCCAGCCAGTGCTGGGCCATCGCGGCGGGGTCTTCGGAGAACACCGTCACCGAATTCATGTCGCCCTGCTTCAGGCGCACACAGTGGCCGTCCTTGATGTCGATGGCGGGGATGATCTGCATCGCGGTACGAGGATGGAGGGGTACGGAGGGAACTGAGGGGAACTGTGGAAACGGCGGGTCGGAGCGGTCGGGGGGCCGCTGTCACGCGTGCCCGTCCCAGGCGATGAAATTGGCCAGGAGCAAAAGTCCGGCGCGTTGACTCTTTTCCGGGTGGAATTGGGTAGCGAAGATATTAGCCCGCGCGATGGCGCAAGTAAACGGCGTCGGATAGGCGGCCGTCGCCGCCGTCAGGCTGGCATCGTGCGGGACCGGATGAAAGCTGTGGGCGAAATAGAACCGCGCATCCTGCTCGATGCCGCGCCACAAGGGATGGGCGCGCGTCTGGTGCACGGGACTCCAGCCCATGTGCGGGACCTTCAGGCGCTCGCCCCGCGCGTCGATCATGCCGGCGTGGCGAAAGCGCTCCACGCGTCCGGACATCACGGACAGGCCGGGCGTGGGGCCCTCCTCGCTCATGTCGAACAGCATCTGCAGCCCCAGGCAGATGCCCAGGAATGGGCGGTCGGCCGCCACTTCCAGCACCGTGGCGCGCAGTCCGCTCTCGTTCAGGCCCTTGATGCAGTCGGGCATGGCGCTTTGCCCGGGCAGCACGACCCGTCGCGCGGATTTGATGACCTGCGCATCGGACGTGACCACCACATTGCGGTCGGGGGCGACGTGCGCCAGGGCCTTGGCGACCGAGCGCAGGTTGCCCATGCCGTAATCGATGACGGCGATATCGACCACGCTGTCAGCCATCACGAGGCGCTACAAGGCCCCTTTGGTGGACGGCAGGACGCCGGCCGCCCTGGCATCGCGCGCGCACGCCATGCGCAGCGCGCGGGCGAACGCCTTGAACACCGTTTCCGCCTGGTGATGGGCGTTGTCACCGCGCAGGTTGTCCACGTGCAGCGTGACCTGCGCGTGGTTGGTGAAGCCCTGGAAGAATTCGTGGGCGAGATCGACGTCGAACGTGCCGATCATCGCCCGCGTGAACGGCACATGGAACTCGAGTCCCGGGCGGCCGGACAGGTCGATCACCACGCGCGACAGCGCCTCGTCGAGCGGCACATAGGCATGACCATAGCGCACGATGCCCTTTTTGTCGCCGATGGCTGCCTTGAAGGCCTGGCCGATGGTGATGCCGATGTCCTCGACGGTGTGATGTCCGTCGATGTGCAGGTCGCCCTTGGCGCGCACCTTGAGGTCGACCATGCCGTGGCGGGCCAGCTGGTCCAGCATGTGGTCGAGGAAGGGCACGCCGGTCGCGACGTCCGCGTGGCCCGCACCGTCCAGATTGAGCTCGACGGCGATCTGCGTCTCATTGGTGTTGCGCTCGACGCTCGCAGTGCGGCTCCCGAATCGGGCAACTGAGTCGGCAGCGGAGGTGGCAGGTGGGGTGGCAGATGAGTTCATTGGTATCGTGACAGCGCTTCGAGCAGCGCATCGTTCTCGGCAGGCGTGCCGACGGTGATGCGCAGGCAATTGGCCAGCAGCGGATGCATGGCCGACACATTCTTCACCAGTATGCCCGCATCGCGCAATGTCGCAAACCAGTGCGCCGCGTCAGGCACGCGGACCAGGACGAAATTGGCCTGCGTCGGAAACACGTCGACCCGGCGCAGCGCGGCCAGCGCCGCCGCCATGCGCGTGCGTTGCTGCCGCAGCGAGGCCGCCTGCTCCAGCAGCAGGTTCTCGTGGTCCAGCAGCACGGGCACCACGGCCTGCGTCAGCGCATTGACGTTGTAGGGCGGCCGGATTTTCTCGATCTCGGCGATCCATGCCGGATGCGCCACCGCATAGCCCAGCCGCACGCCCGCCATGCCGATCTTCGATACCGTGCGCACGACGATGAGGTTCGGGAAGTCGAGCACACGCGGCAGGAACGAGCTGTCGGCATACGCGTAGTAGGCTTCGTCCACCGCAACGATTCCCGGCGCGGCGGCAATGATGCGCTCGACATCTGCTGCGTCAAACAGGTTGCCGGTCGGGTTGTTCGGGTAGGCAAGCCACACCAGCGCAGGCTCTTCTCGCGCAATGGCGTCGAGCATCGCGTCGACATCGAGCGTGAAATCGGGCTTAAGCGGCACGCCTGTGAAACGTACGTTGGCGTGCAGCGCGTTGAGCCGATACATGACGAACGAGGGATCGGGCGCCAGCACAACAGCGCCCGGCTGCGCAATCACCGTCGTCAGCATCTGCAGCAGCTCGTCCGAACCGTTGCCCAGGATCAGCCCGACATCTTCGGGCAGCGCCAGCGACCTGCGCAGTGCGGCCCTCACGGCGTCCGCGCCGCCGTCGGGATAGCGGTTGATCGCTACATTGGCCACGGCAGCGGCCACCTGCGCGCGGACATTGGCGGGCAAGCCGAACGGGTTCTCCATCGCGTCGAGCTTGATCAAGCCTTCCGCCTTGGCCACCGGATAAGCATGCAACGCGCGGATCTCCGGGCGAACGGTGGCCGCGACGCGCTCAGCAACGAGGACGGGGTCGAACATCAGATCGCTTCGGAATCCGACATCAGGATTTCCACGCCGGCGGAGGCGAAATTGCCGAGGTCGGCCGCGACGGACTGCCCCTGCGGCGAAGTCAGCGCGGCCTGGATCGCCGCCATCGAGTCGAAGGTCAGTACCGCGACCAGGTACCAGGGCGCGGGTCCGGCGAGCGACATGATCGGGCCACGCGTCACTTCGTAGCCCTTGAGCCCCGGAATCGCCTTGGCGAGCTTCAGGTGCGCTCCGAAGTAATGGCGGTCGAAGGCCGCGGGATCGGCGGGCGTCTTGTACATCGCGATGATCTTGGCCATGCGCTCCTCCCCCTCACCAGACCTTGTCAAACCTGGTCAAACTTTGTCGATCCGTGCCTCGGCGGCGCGGGCGTGCGCAGTCAGGCCCTCGCCGTGCGCAAGCGTCGCGGTGACCGCGCCCAGTTTCTGCGCCCCGGCGCGGGAAATGCGCAGCACGCTGGAGCGCTTCTCGAAATCGTACACGGACAACGGTGAACTGAAGCGCGCCGTACGTCCGGTGGGCAGCACGTGATTCGGGCCCGCACAGTAGTCCCCCAGCGCCTCGGAGGCGTAGTGGCCGATGAAAATGGCGCCGGCGTGGCGAATCAGGTCCAGCATGCCGTCCGAGTTGGCGACGGCCAACTGCAGATGCTCCGGCGCCACGCGGTTGGAGATCGCGCAGGCTTCCGCCAGGTCGCGCGTCTTGATCAACGCGCCGCGCCGCGCGAACGACGCCTTGATGATGTCCGCACGCGGCATGTCCACGATCAGCCGCTGCGCACATGCCGCGACGCGCTCGATCATTTGCGCGTCGGGGGTCAGCAGGATCGCCTGCGCGCAAACGAACTGGTAGGCCATAGATCGCAAGACCGTCGAGAAGCGAAACTGTTTAGCTGAAGATGAAGATATCGTAGGTACAAGAAACAATAAAGAGACGATG
>JANMCH010000133.1:0-7151 GCA_031361045.1 Betaproteobacteria bacterium
GCTGGTGGACGGGTCTTCGTACTTGTACCGGGCATTCCACGCGCTACCCGATCTGCGTACGCGGAAGGGCGAGCCGACGGGCGCGCTGCGCGGGGTGCTGTCGATGTTGCGCCGTTTGGTCGACGACGGCAAGCCCGACTACTTTGCCGTCGTGTTCGACGCGCCGGGCAAGACATTCCGCGACGAATGGTATCCGGAATACAAGGCCAACCGGCCTCCGATGCCCGAAGACCTGGTCGCGCAGATCAAGCCGCTGCACGAACTCGTGCGCGCGAATGGCTGGCCGCTGCTGATGATCGAAGGGGTGGAAGCCGACGACGTGATCGGTACGCTCGCCACGCAGGCCGCGGCGGCCGGGATCGACACCATCATCTCGACTGGCGACAAGGATCTCGCGCAGCTTGTCACCCAGCGCATCACCTGCGTGAACACGATGAGCAACGAGACGCTGGACGAAGCCGGCGTGCTCGCCAAGTTCAATGTGCGCGCCAACCAGGTGCTGGACCTGCTCACGCTCACGGGTGACACCGTCGATAACGTCCCCGGTGTGCCGAAGGTCGGGCCCAAGACGGCCGCGAAATGGCTGGCGCAATACGATTCGCTCGACAACATCGTCGCGCACGCCGCGGAAATTCCCGGCGTGGTCGGCGAGAACCTGCGCGCAACGCTCGACTGGCTGCCGCAGGCGCGCAGGCTCCTCACCGTCAAGACCGATTGCGCGTTGCCGTTGCACGTGGCGGACCTGGGGCTGGCGCCGGTCGACGTCAACACCCTGAAGCCGCTGTACGAGCGCTTCGAGTTCAAGAGCTGGCTGCGCGACATCGGCGGTGCAAGTGGCGTGCCCGACGCGGCCGATGCGATTGCCCAGCGCGCGGCGAACGACACCGCCGGCCGGCGCTGGGACACGAATGTGGCGGAGGCCACGGCGTCCGCTTCCGGTTCGGTCGCCGCGCCGATCGCGACGCACTACGAAATGGTGTGCGATGAAGCGGCGCTCGCGCGCTGGCTCGCGGCCATCGACGCCGCCGAACTCGTCGCCTTCGACACCGAGACCACCAGCCTCGATCCGATGCAGGCGCGCATCGTCGGCGTTTCGCTGGCGATCGTGCCGGGACAGGCGTGCTACATCCCGCTCGCGCATCGCTATGCCGGCGCGCCGGACCAGCTCGACCGCGACGGTACACTCGCACGGCTGGCGCCGTGGCTTGCCGATCCGGCCAAGCGGAAAGTCGGGCAGAACCTGAAATATGACGAGCACGCGCTTGCCAACGACAATCTCGCACTCAAGGGCGTGGCGCACGACACGCTGCTTGAATCCTACGTGCTGGAGTCGCACAAGCCGCACGACATGGGCAACCTCGCGTCGCGGCACCTCAACCTCCCGACGATCAGCTACGACGACGTCACCGGCAAGGGCGCGTCGCGCATACCCTTCGAGCAGGTCGCCATCGAGCGCGCGACGGAATATTCGGCCGAGGACGCGGACATCACGCTGCGGCTGCATCACGCGCTGCATCCGCTCATCGCCGCTGACCCGAAGCTCGATTACATCTACGCGCATATAGAAATGCCCGTTCGTGAAGTGCTCTTTCGCATGGAACGCAACGGTATCCTGATTGACTCGCAGTTGCTTGCGCAGCAAAGCCGCGAACTGGGCGAGCGCGTGATGGCGCTTGAGCAGCAGGCCCACCAACTCGCGGGGCAGCCGTTCAACCTGGGCTCGCCGAAGCAGTTGGGCGAGATCCTGTTCCAGCGGATGGGGCTGCCGGTGGTCAAGAAGACCGCGACCGGGCAGCCGTCCACCGACGAAGAAGTGCTGCAGGAACTGGCGGCCGACTATCCGCTGCCCAAGGTACTGCTGGAACACCGCTCGGTGTCGAAGTTGAAGTCTACCTACACCGACAAGCTGCCGCTGATGGTCAATGCGCGCACCGGGCGCGTGCACACGACGTTCTCGCAGGCGACCGCCGTCACCGGACGGCTCGCATCGACCGATCCCAACCTGCAGAACATCCCCGTGCGCACCGCCGAAGGCCGGCGCATCCGCGAGGCGTTCATCGCTCCTCCCGGTCACCTGCTCGTCTCGGCGGATTATTCGCAGATCGAGCTGCGGATCATGGCGCACCTGTCGGAGGACCCCGCGCTGCTCGCTGCATTTCACGCCGGGCAGGACATTCATCGCGCCACGGCAGGCGAGATCTTCGGCGTCAAACCGGAAGAGGTAACCACCGACCAGCGCCGCTACATCAAGGCCGTCAACTTCGGCTTGATCTACGGCATGGGCGCGTTCGGCCTCGCGCAGCAATTGGGCATCGAACGCGGCGCGGCGCAGCAGTTCATCGACAAGTATTTCGCGCGCTACCCGGGTGTTGCCGAATACATGCAGCGCACGCGTGAGGTTGCGCGCGGGCAGGGCTACGTGGAAACCGTCTTCGGACGCCGCCTGTGGCTGCCGGACATCAAGGCCGGTGGCGGACCTCGCCGTGCGGGCGCCGAGCGCGCGGCGATCAATGCGCCTATGCAAGGCACCGCGGCCGACCTTATCAAGCTCGCGATGATCGCGGTCCAGGGCTGGCTCGACCGGGAAGCGCTTGCTACCAGGCTACTGCTGCAGGTCCATGACGAATTGGTGCTCGAGGTGCCCGACGCCGAGGTGGCGCGCGTGCAGCGGGAATTGCCGGGTCTCATGACCAACGTCGCCACACTGCGCGTGCCGCTGGTGGTCGATGTCGGTACCGGCGCCAACTGGGATCAGGCGCACTAGGAAATTCGGGGCGGGTCCAGATCGGCAGACGCGGGGGCGAGCGTGTCGCGATACCCGGCCCAGGTCGAGCCGAAGATCACCACCGAGCCGACAACCGTCAGAGCAATGCCGATCGCGAACAACGACAGCACACCGAAGCCCATCGACTTCCACGCAAAGACGCCGTTGTAGATCGCCACGATGAATTCGTACCCGATGAAGCCCATCGCGGCCATGAACATCCCGCCAAGCACGATGGCAAGCCCCAATCCGACCAGGCCGTAGACCAGGAACGGCAGCCAATTGCGCATGCAGGCGCGCAGGCTGGTCTTCATGGCGGCGAGTGGCTGCGCGTCGCGCAACACGATCAGCGCGGGCGCGAACCAGTTGGCCATGGCGAGCACTGCGGTGAGCAGGATTGCCATCACGACCACCAGCAGGAACGAGATACCGAGCGTGGAAAGTATCCGCCACGGATCGCTGGCGAAGTTGGTCAGGTCCGTGAGTCCGCCAATGCCGATATCGGCGATCATCACGACGACGCAGACGATGATCGCGATCAGGCACGCCACCATGTTGAACACGCCGAGCAGCAGCAACGACACGAAGTGGTTGGCCTTGAAGCCGTCGAAGAGGTGCGACACGCGCAATGGCTCACTCCGGCCCAGTGCGGCACATCCTTGCATCATTCCGCCTGCGAAGACCGGGGTCAGCAGCCAGCTTGCGAACGAGCCGATGTGCGGCACGTTGTCGAGCAGGATCTGGATCGCGAAGTAGACGACGATGATAAGAAGCCACGTGCCCGGGCTGGCCGCAAGGACTCGCCAACCGTCGGCCCACCATGTCGCGCCCGTGCCGGCAGGGACGACGCGCGGCGTGATCACGGGATCGGGCTGCGTCTGCGTAGTAAAGGGCGTTGCCATGGGAATCGCCTGTGCGGTGAGAAGGTCTCGTGACCATCACGGTAGCACGGTGCGACGGCGGCGAAGCCGTCGGCATTGGGCAAACCTCAGTTCGGCGGCAACGGTGGAACCTGCTGTGCCGCTAGTTCAGCGGCACATGCCCGCCGACGGCGTTGCGCACGCGCGACGCGAGCGTCTCCGGCGCGTCGCTGTGCAGGAACCAGCGCAAGCGCGCCGTATCGCCGATGGCGTTGAAGCCAAACTCGGTCAACAGGTTCTGCAATGCATTGATGTGGCGCGAATCGCGCTGTACGCGGACGATGTAGGTCTTCTGTCCCGGCGGTGTTGCGAACAGGGACGCCAGCAGAGCGCGGCCCTGGCCGCCGCCGCGTGCGGACAGGTCGAGGCCCGCAAGCCACAGTTCGTAGCTGCTGCCGTCGATGGACCGGAAAAGGCCGAAGCCGACCGGGGGCATGCCGCTGTGGCGGTCGTCCGGCCAGAACACGTAGCCCGGGACGGCTACTGTGGCCAGCTTTCCGCTGCCAACGTCCTCGACGAAATATCCGGTGACCAGCGCGCGCTTCAGCTTGGCGAAGAATTCCTCCGCGCCCGGCGAATCGACGGCGAGATCGCGGTCGAAGCTGCCATCCGCCGCGCCCTGCCGGATGAGCGAGCGCAGAAGCGCGAGATGTCCTACGTGGGCGGGCTGGAGCATGGACGTCGTCCCGGTGGGTGACGACGCCAAGTTAGCGCGTTGCAGGCGGGCTTTGTAGGCGGACTTACCGGCGGTTGCGAATGGGCACTGAACGGCAGGCTAGTGCGGCTGCACCAACGGTGCGGAGCGGATGCGCGTGGCAATGTCCGCGGGTGCATCGGTGCGAACATACCAGCGCAGGTCCCCCGTCTGGCGGACGTGCGTGAAATCGAGCGTCTCCAGCAGGTGCTGCATGGTCGCGCCGCTTGCGCCGGTCTGGTCGACGCGCACGACGTAGGCGCGTTTCCCCGCAGGCGTGGCGAGCATCGCGGACAACATCGCGCGGCCGTGGCCAAGGCCGCGCCACGCGCGGTCCACGCCGGTCAGCCAGAGTTCATAGCCCAGGTTCGGCAGCGACTTGAACAGCCCGAAGCCGATCGGATTGGAACGATCACCCGCGCGGTCCGGGCAATAAAGGTATCCCGACGCCGAACGGGTGACGAGTTCGCCTCGGGAACCTTCCTGCACGAAATACCCGACGACCAGCGCCTGCCTGAGATTCGCGAAGAACAGCGAGCTCTCGGCGGAATCCGCTGCCAGCTCGCGGTCGAAGCTGCCTTCCGCGGCGCCACTCTTTATCCAGTTCTGCAGCAAGCCCAGATGGCCGGCATGGGCGGGAGCGAGCATGATCAATGCCTCCTGCATTCATGTCCTCGTCATACATTAGCGCGCAGCGACAGGGCTGTGAATGAGTCCTAACGCCCTGTTACAACTGGACTGGAGATGCCGACGGGAACCGTGCGCAAAGCAACGATTTGACCGCTCGGGCCTTGAATACGCCGCAGGAATGCACTATTATTAGCACTCGAAGCCGTTGAGTGCTAACAAGGGCGTTCAGCGGGTGGCATTGCCGCGACCAAACGCCCAACAGGCGGCTCTCGCCGATTCGGCCACAACGACCGACGTCGCAACTCGCAACCGCCAGGGCGATGTAAGTCGTTGTAATTTCAATCGAAATATTCTAAGAGTGAGTACTAACCATGAAACTGCGTCCCCTGCACGATCGCGTGATCGTCAAGCGCCTCGAGGAAGAGCGTAAATCGGCCGGCGGCATCGTCATCCCGGACACCGCCGCGGAAAAGCCCTCGATGGGCGAAGTCGTGGCCGTCGGCCCCGGCAAGACCGACGACAACGGCAAGCTGCAGCCGATGGGTGCGAAGGTCGGCGACAAGGTCCTCTTCGGCAAGTACTCCGGCCAGGAATTCAAGATGGACGGTGACGATCTTCTGCACATGCGCGAAGACGACATCATCGGCATCGTCGGCTAACGGTATTCCCAGAACTCAAAGCTTCAGGAGAAACGAACCATGGCAGCCAAAGACGTCCGCTTCGGCGAAGGCGTAAGAAACAAGATGATGGTCGGCGTGAATGTCCTCGCCAACGCCGTCAAGGTCACGCTCGGCCCCAAGGGCCGCAATGTGGTGCTCGAGCGCAGCTTCGGCGCGCCGACGATCACGAAGGACGGCGTGTCGGTCGCGAAGGAAATCGAACTGAAGGACAAGTTCGAGAACATGGGCGCGCAGATGGTGAAGGAAGTCGCGTCCAAGACCTCGGACGTGGCCGGTGACGGCACCACGACGGCAACCGTTCTCGCGCAGGCGATCTGCCAGGAAGGCTTCAAGTACGTGGCCGCCGGCATGAACCCGATGGACCTGAAGCGCGGCATCGACAAGGCCGTCGTGGCCATCGTTGCTGAGCTCAAGAAGATCAGCAAGCCCTGCACGACCAGCAAGGAAATCGCGCAAGTCGGATCGATCTCGGCCAACGCCGATTCGTCGATCGGCAAGACGATCGCCGAAGCGATGGACAAGGTCGGCAAGGAAGGCGTGATCACCGTGGAAGACGGCAAGGGTCTCGAGAACGAACTGGACCTGGTCGAAGGCATGCAGTTCGACCGCGGCTACATTTCGCCGTACTTCATCAACAATCCGGACAAGCAGGTTTCGCTGCTCGAGGATCCGTACATCCTGCTGCACGACAAGAAGGTCAGCAACATCCGTGACCTGCTGCCGTTGCTCGAGCAGGTGGCCAAGGCCGGCAAGCCGCTGCTGATCATCGCCGAAGACGTCGACGGTGAAGCACTCGCCACGCTGGTGGTGAACAACATCCGCGGCATCCTCAAGACCACCGCCGTCAAGGCGCCTGGCTTCGTCGATCGCCGCAAGGCCATGCTCGATGACATCGCCATCCTGACCGGCGCCACGGTCATCGCGGAAGAACTGGGTTTGAAGCTCGAGAACGCGACGCTGAAGGATCTGGGCCGCGCCAAGAAGATCGAAGTGGGCAAGGAAGACACGACGATCATCGACGGACATGGCGAGAAAGCTGCGATCGAAGCGCGCGTCAAGAACATCCGCAAGCAGGTCGAGGATGCGACGAGCGACTACGACAAGGAAAAGCTGCAGGAACGTGTTGCCAAGCTGGCCGGCGGTGTCGCGGTCATCAAGGTCGGTGCAGCCACCGAAGTCGAGATGAAGGAAAAGAAGGCGCGGGTCGAAGACGCCCTGCACGCAACCCGTGCGGCCGTCGAAGAAGGCATCGTGGCCGGTGGTGGCGTCGCTTACCTGCGCGCCCGCACCAACCTGAAGGGCCTGAAGGGCGACAACGCCGACCAGGACGCCGGCATCAAGATCGTGCTGCGCGCGCTGGAAGAGCCGCTGCGGCAGATCGTTGCCAACGCCGGCGACGAGCCGTCGGTCGTCGTCAACAAGGTCGTCGAAGGCAAGGGCAATTATGGTTTCAACGCCCAAAC
>JANMCH010000135.1:0-35726 GCA_031361045.1 Betaproteobacteria bacterium
GATGACTTCGCCATACCTGCCATTCCGCAGCAGCAGACTTACTACGCGGTTCGCGACGGGACACTGGTTTCGGTCAAGACCACAGGCCTGCCCATCCAGCCGCGCGTGACCATGTCGCCTATCAATGGCGATGAAGTAAGCGCAATAGTCGGCGGCGCGCCCAACGGGTGGTATCAGGATTTGCCGAACAATCCCGCCGACACGGTCCGCGGCGCGCAGCGAATCGTCATCGATCCACAGTCCAGCGTGAACATCGCATCCTACGTGGGCACCCGGGCGCAGGACGACCCGTGCCAGATCAATCTGCCGGCTGCCCTGTATGCCCGCGATTACACGTCGGCTGAATCATTGATCGTGGGCGGCGGGGCTGGCGGGAAATATTACGATTTTGGAAACGGCCTCAACATCGCCGCCATTGCGGCGGGCACCCGTTCCGACGGCAGCCTGGGTTTGATCGTCATTGGTATTCCACCGCCCCCGCCCGCGGGCTCTGCGGCAAAACCCGTTGAGCCTGTGACCATCAAGAATCCGGTCACGGGTCCTGGTACCCGGTGGTCGTGGCGGATGCTTACCGGACAGTAAGAAGACAGTGAGTGGATCGTGAGTGGGCGGTAATCCGGCGACAGTCGACGCCCCCTTGCTGCAATCATCATCGACCCGTCGCGCTGCGCGTGGCGGGTCGATGGTCTTTTAGAGATGCCGATAACCGACACCGACACTCCGCGCATTAGCGCCCGCACGCTCCCGGCGCCGCTGCTGTGGGCGCTCGCCGCGTCGGCTGCTCTGCACACGGCATTCGTCGCCATGCCGCTGGGCGCGCCGGGCAACCGACCCAGCGCGGCAGTCAATCCCGGGGTCGCCATCCAGGCGTTGCTGGTCCCCGCAGTCGCTCCCGTTCCCGATGCGGCGGCGGAACAGCCGGTGGCGGCTGCCGTCGGCGTCGAACCCGTACCGGTCGAACTCGAACAGCAAGCCGCGCCGGTTCCGGACCAGAAAGTCGCGGTTGTCGCGACCGGACAGGCACCCTCCCGGACGCTCGGCGCAGGTGGCGCTGTCGATATTCGCGTCGAAGGCCAGCCGCTGGCGGACATGGACCGCCTGGGCGAACTGCGATCGCGGCAGATGAGCGAATTTCCGGTGGAAATCCAATTTCCCGTCAAGCTCAAGGAGGCACTGCGCGCCCGCTATCCTCCCGCCGCACTTGCCGCGGGACGCGAGGATTCGGTCGCGGTCTGGATTGTCGTCGACGTGAGCGGTGCCGTCGAGGAAGTGACCGTCACCGAAGGCACGGAAGAATTCGCCAATGAAGTCCTTGCGGCGGTCAAGGACGCGCAGTTCGTGCCCGCGTGGAACTACCGCCAGCCCATTCGCTATCCGCTGGCACTGGAATTCCGCTTCGCCATCAATGCACCACAACTCGCCAGCGTGCCAGCGACCGTCAAGTGAGATTTCGCGGGCGCGCTAGAATATGCGGCTTTGCCCATTCGCGGAATTGCCATGAATTATTTGTCGTCCATCACCGGTGTGGTTGGCACTGCATTTGCCCTGGTCGCGCTGCCCGCATCTGCCGCGTCGTTTCTCGGTGTCGAGGTGCCCCCGCCGTTGCCAGCCAACAACGTCGTCGACACGTACTGGAGCACGCCGGTCAACGACCCGTACCGGTTCCTGGAGACCACCAAGGACCCCGCAGTCCAGGCCTGGATGAAGGCGCAGGCCGATGCAACCGAGGCGATCCTGGCCAAGCTTCCGGTGCGGGCCGAGCTTCGCGCGCGCATCGCAGAGATCGACGACGCGGTACCCACCGTCGTCACCAATGTCGTGCGCACGACGTCGGGACGCTGGTTCTTCATGCGCCGCAATGCCGGCGAGAATCAGTTCAAGCTGGTGCGCCGCGACACCTTGACCAGCGACGATGTCATCCTCGTCGATCCCGATGCGCTGCAGAAGGCGACCGGCAAGCCGCACGCCATCGGAGGTTTCTCGGCGTCGCCGGACGGCAAGCGGGTTGCCTATTCCATTTCCACTGACGGCACCGAGATTGGTTCACTGCAGGTACTTGAGGCAACGGACGGGCGTACCGTCGACGCGCCGATCGAAGGTATCCGCGGCAGCGGCAGCGTCGCCTGGCTGGACGACGGCAGCGGTTACTTCTATCTTCGGCTGCGCAAGGACTGGGCAACCGTTCCGGCAACGGAGCGCTTTCTCGACAACCTGACGTTCTTCCACAAGCTTGGCTCGACGACACCGGACCCGCCCGTATTCGGCCCCGGCGTCGATCCGGCAGTTGCCATTCCCCGCACGGCGAGCGGCGACGTGCATACCGTCCCCGGGACCACGCTGGTCGCCGCCATCGTGTCCGACGGCGTGAAGCGCGAGTGGTCGCTGTACGTTGCCGAGCTCGCCGCGATCCTCGAGGGCAAGGCCAAGTGGAGGCGCGTGTTCGGTGAGGACGACAAGATCGTCGCCGTGTCCTTCGCCGGCGGATGGATGTATGCGAAGTCTTCTTCCAACGCGCCGCGCTACAAGATCCTTCGGCTGCCGCTGGCCGAACTCGACCTCGCCCGTGCCGAGGTCGTGATTCCCCCAGGCGACGACGTTATCGTCGAATTGGGCGCTGCGCAGGACGCCCTCTATGTCACGCAGCGCCAAGGACCACTGACGCGGCTGCTGCGCGTGCCGCACACGAAAGCCATTGCGCCCGTCCCGGTAACGCTGCCGTTCGCCGGCCATGTCAATCTGGGCTTCACCGATGCGGATCAGGTCGGTGCGGTGTTCGAACTCGGCAGCTGGATCCGTTCGTCCAAGTTCTATGCCTTCGAGCCAGTTTCATCGAAGGTCGCCTTGCTGCCCTTCGAGCCCGCGGGAAAATTCGACGCGCCCGAGGGCCTGGTCGCGCGCGAAGTGCGGGTGAAGAGTCACGACGGCGTCGAAGTGCCGGCGTCGATCATCATGCGCGCCGACACCAAGCTGGACGGCAGCAACCCGACCATCCTGTACGGCTACGGCGCCTACGGCATCACCGAGGAGCCGGGCTGGAGTCCACGACTGCTTGCGTGGCTCGAGCGCGGCGGCGTGTTCGTCATCGCGCACGTGCGCGGCGGTGGCGTCTTCGGCGACGCGTGGCATCGCGCTGGACAGAAGACGACCAAGTCCAACACATGGAAAGACGGCATCGCGGTTGCCGAGTGGCTGATTGCGCAAAAATACACGTCGCCTGCGAAACTTGCCGTGATGGGAGGCAGCGCGGGCGGCATCTTCGTCGGTCGCGCGACGACGGCGCGTCCCGACCTCTTCGCCGCGGCGGTCATTGCGGTCGGCAACACCGATCTTGTTCGTTCGGAGACGCGCGCCAATGGCGTCGGCAACATTCCGGAGTACGGCACGGTCAAGCGCGAGGACGAATTCCGCGCGCTGCTGGAGATGAGCCCGTACGCGACGATTCGCGACGGCGTCAACTATCCGGCGGCGCTGTTCGAGCACGGCGTCAATGACAGCCGCGTCGACGTCTGGATGTCGCTCAAGACGGCCTCGCGGCTGGCGGCGGCCACGACGAGCGGCCGACCGGTGTTGTTGCGGCTTGAATATGACGGTGGCCACGGCGTCGGTGGCACGCGGAGCCAGGCACAACTGCGCACCGCGGACCGGTGGACGTTCCTGCTGTGGCAATTCGGCATCGCCAAGCCCGCCAGCTAGTTTGGCAACCAGCGTGGGAGGCAGTCGGCGGAACTAGGTCGGAAACTCCGCCAGCCGTTGCACGTAGCGCGCGACCAGGTCGATCTCCAGGTTTACCGCGGCACCGGGGGTGAGGCGCCGCAGTGTCGTGACGTTGAGAGTATGCGGAATCAGGTTCACCGCGAAACGTGCGCCAGCAACCTCGTTGACGGTGAGGCTGACGCCATCGACCGCGATCGATCCCTTGGCGGCGATGAAGCGCGCGAGCGCTGGCGGAGCGTCGATTTCCAGGAACCAGCTGCCCTGCGGGTCGCCGGCCACGGCCGCAAAACGCGTGACCGTACCGACGCCGTCGACGTGACCTGACGTCATGTGGCCCCCCAGGCGGTCGCCGACGCGCAGTGCCAATTCGACGTTGACGTCGCCGATGTTCGCCAGCCCGGACGTGCAGCGCAGCGTTTCCGCGGACACGTCGAATTCGAGCGACGCGCCGTGCATCGCCGTCACGGTGAGGCAGCAGCCGTTGACGCAGACGCTGTCGCCGAGGGCCACATCGGCGATATCCCGGATACCCAGGTCGACGGTGACGCGCAGTCCGTCGCCGGCGGGTGCCACGTGGGCGATCCTTCCCACGGCCTGCACGATGCCCGTGAACATCAGCGGCCCACTTCCGGCAACTTGCGCGCCATCACGCGCAGGTCACCGCCGATGCGTGTGATGTCATGCCACGCAAAGCGCGTCGCCAGGTCGAGCGACTTCAACGGCGATGCGCGTTCGAACATGCCGCGCGCAGGGTCGCCGATCACCAGCGGCGCCACGTAGAACAGCAGCTCGTCGATGAGACCGGCGTCGAGCAGCGCGCCGGTGAGCTTGGCGCCGGCCTCGACATGCAATTCGTTGACGCCTCGCGCCGCCAACGCGCTCATCAGCGCCGGCAGGTCGACGCGACCATTCGCATCCGGCAGGCTGATCGCCTCGCACTCCGCCGGCCAGGCGGGATTGCGCTCGCCTGCGGTCACCAGCAGCGCATTGTTGCCGGCGAGCACCCGCGCCGACGCCGGCGTCTGCGCGTGGCGGTCGACGACGATGCGCAGCGGCTGCCTAAGCGTCTTGACGGACCTGACGGTGAGTTCCGGATCGTCGTGCAGCACCGTGCCGACACCCGTCAGGATGGCGCAAGCGCGCGCCCGCCACGCGTGGCCGTCGGCGCGCGCCTCAGGCCCCGTGATCCACTGGCTCTCGCCGCTGGCCAGTGCGGTGTGCCCATCGAGGCTGGCCGCCAGCTTCGCGCGCACCCACGGGCGGCCGCGCGTCATGCGCGACACGAAGCCGATATTCAGTTCGCGCGCTTCTTCTTCGAGCAGGCCATGGGCGACAGCGACGCCCGCGGCGCGCAGACGGTCGCCGCCATTCGCCTGGGCCGGATTGGGATCGGGCAGCGCGAACACGACCTGCGCGATGCCGGCAGCGATGACCGCGTCCACGCACGGCGGCGTGCGGCCCTGGGTGTTGCACGGCTCGAGGGTGACGTACATCGTCGCGCCGCGCGTCTCGCGTCCGCGCTGGCGCGCGTCGGCAAGGGCGTTGGCCTCGGCATGTGGTTCGCCTGCGCGCAGGTGAAAGCCTTCGCCGATGATCGCGCCGTCCTTGACGATGACGCAACCGACGCGCGGATTGGGCGTCGCGGTGAAGAGGCCACCTGCGGCAAGCGCGAGCGCGCGCGTCATGTGTTCGCGGTCCGTCGCGGTGAAAGCCGTCATCTTCGCGGCTAGCGGCGGGTGCGGCGCGGCACGGGCGGTGGCGCCTCGACTTCCTTCAGCGCATCGCGAAAATCCGAGATGTCCTGGAACGAACGATAGACCGAGGCGAAACGGATGTACCCGACCTTGTCCAGCTTGTGCAATTCCTGCATCACCATTTCGCCGATCTGCCGCGACGGGATTTCGCGCTCTCCCAGCGACAGCACCTGCTGCACGATGCGATCGATCGCCGCGTCGACATAATCCGTGGGCACGGGCCGCGTGTGCAGCGCGCGCTGGAAGCCGACACGGATTTTTGCGGCGTCGAAGTCGGAGCGGTTGCCGTTGGTCTTCACGACCTGCGGCAGGCGCAGTTCGACGTTCTCGTAGGTGGTGAAGCGCTTCTGGCAGGCAACGCAACGGCGACGGCGGCGAATGGAATCGCCGGGTTCGGATACGCGGGAATCGATGACCTGCGTATCGACGCTGCCGCAGAACGGACACTTCATCGCTTATTGTTCAAATGAGTGCGTGCCAGCGATCAGCGGTAGACCGGGAAGCGCGCAGTCAGCGCCGCCACGCTCTTGCGCGCCGCCGCGATGGCCGTTTCGTCGCGCGCATGGTCCAGCACGTCGGCGATCAGGTGTCCCAATTCCTCGCACTCGATTTCCGTGAATCCACGCGTGGTGATTGCCGGGCTGCCCAGCCGGATGCCCGACGTGATGAACGGCTTCTCCGGATCGTTGGGATTGGCGTTCTTGTTCACGGTCATGTGGGCCTGTCCCAGCACCGCCTCCGCGTCCTTGCCGGTGATCTTCTTGGCGCGCAGGTCGACCAGGAACATGTGCGAATCCGTGCCGCCGGAAACGATGCGCAGATCGCGGTCGGAAAGCACCCGGGCCAGCACGCGCGCGTTGTCCAGCACGTGTTCCTGATAGAGCTTGAAGTCGCGCTGCAGCGCCTCGCCGAACGCGACCGCCTTGGCCGCGATGATGTGCATCAGCGGCCCGCCCTGCAGCCCCGGGAAGACGGCGGAGTTGATGGCCTTTTCGTGCTCGGCACGCATCAGGATCAGCCCGCCGCGCGGACCGCGCAGCGTCTTGTGCGTCGTGCTGGTCACGAAGTCGGCGATGCCGACCGGGCTGGGATAGAGTCCCGCCGCGACCAGGCCCGCGTAGTGCGCCATGTCGACCATCAGCAGTGCGCCGACGGAATCGGCGATTTCGCGAAACCGCTTCCAGTCGATCACGCGCGAGTACGCGGACGCGCCGGCGATGATCAGCCGTGGCTTGTGCTCGTGCGCCAGGCGTTCGGCTTCGGCATAGTCGATGAGTTCGGTGGCGGGATCGAGGCCATAGGCCACGACCTTGAACCATTTGCCCGAGACGTTGACCGGAGAGCCGTGCGTCAGGTGACCACCATGGGGCAGGCTCATGCCGAGGATTGTGTCGCCGGGCTTCAATGCCGCGAAGAACACGGCTTGGTTGGCCTGGGCGCCGGAGTGCGGCTGCACGTTGGCCGCTTCGGCGTGAAACAGCTTGGTGACACGTTCGATGGCGATGCGCTCGGCGATATCGACGAATTCGCAGCCGCCGTAGTACCGCTTGCCCGGATAGCCCTCGGCATATTTGTTGGTGAGCTGCGAGCCCTGCGCCTCCATGACCGCCGGGCTGGCGTAGTTCTCGGACGCGATCAACTCGATGTGATCTTCCTGGCGCGTGTTCTCGCCAGCGATGGCATGCCAAAGCTCGGGGTCGGCGTCGGCAAGCGTTCGGGACCGGGTAAACATGGGGGAGACCCTGGGAGGCGCGTCGGCAATTCGGCATTTTAGCATCGGCGCGCACTGCTTCGGCGCAGGCGCACGCGGTTCGGCATGACCGGCGCAAAAGGCACATTCCCCTTATAATCCGGCCAATATTGCGCGCGAAGGCCTGGGGCCCCGCGCCCAATCGACGGCCGCGCGCGCATCCGAGCATTCCGGAAACCGTGCAACGGCTGCACGCCGACCGGAGGATGCTTGAACGCCTTGATCGCCCTTTCCCGTGCCATCGACCGGTTGAACGAGCGCGTCGGCCATGCCGTGTACTGGCTGGTGCTGGCAGCCGTGCTCATCAGCGCCGCCAACGCCGTGGTGCGCAAGGCGTTCAACGTCAGCTCGAATTCGTTCCTCGAAATCCAGTGGTACCTGTTTTCCATGGTGTTCCTCTTCTGCGCCGGCTACACCCTGCTGCGCAATCAGCACGTGCGCATCGACGTCATCGCTGGCCGCCTCTCTCCGCGCGCGCAGGCGTGGATCGACATCTTCGGCACGCTGTTCATGCTGCTGCCGATGTCACTGATCATCATGTGGCTGTCCTGGCCCGTATTCGTCCAGGCATTCGAACGGAATGAAGTGTCCACCAACAGCGGTGGCCTCGTCATCTGGCCTGCCCGGCTCATGATCCCGATCGGGTTTCTACTGCTCTCGCTGCAGGGAATTTCCGAACTGATCAAGCGCGTCGCCTTCCTGAAGGGATTGATTCCCGACCCCGCGCAGAAGCAGCACGAGAAGTCAGCCGAGGAAGAACTGGCCGAAGAAATCCTGCGCCAGCGCGGAGAGCAGGCATGACCACCTTCCTGATCGAGAACATGGCGCCGCTGATGTTCGCGTCGCTGATCATCGTCATGTTGCTTGGCTACCCGGTGGCGTTCGCGCTGGGCGCGGTCGGCATCGGCTTCGGCCTGATCGGCATCGAGCTGGGCCTGCTGCAGGCGACGCTTTTCCAGGCGCTGCCCGAGCGCATCTGGGGCGTGATGTCGAACGACACGCTGCTGGCGATCCCGTTCTTCACGTTCATGGGACTCATCCTCGAACGCAGCGGCATGGCCGAGGACCTGCTCGAGACGATCGGCCAGCTGTTCGGTCCTGTCCGCGGCGGCTTGGCCTATGCGGTGATCTTCGTCGGCGCGCTATTGGCCGCCACCACCGGCGTGGTCGCGGCCTCCGTGATCTCGATGGGCCTCATCTCGCTGCCGATCATGCTCCGCTATGGTTACGACCGCCGCTTCGCATCGGGCGTCATCGCCGCGTCCGGCACGCTGGCTCAGATCATCCCGCCATCGCTGGTCCTCATCATCATGGCCGACCAGCTGGGCAAGTCCGTCGGCGACATGTATGCAGGCGCGTTCATTCCCGGCCTCGTGCTCACCGCGCTCTACGCCGTCTACACGATGGGGGTCTGCGTTGTGAAGCCGTCGTGGGCGCCGGCGCTGCCGGCCGAGGCGCGTACGATGAAGGAGCCCAACGGCGACACCGGTACGCGTTCGCTGCTCGTGCTGTTCGTGCTGTCGGCCATTGCGGCGGTCCTGTTCGCCAAGTGGTACTACCCGCCCGGTGCTCCGCTCGACGAAATGATCGTCGTGGCCACGTCCATGGGCACGGCGGTGGCGTTCTTCTCCGCGTTGATCGGCAAGGCCCTCAAGCTGAATTTCCTTTCCCGACTCGCCGAACGCGTCGTGTTCGTGCTGATCCCGGTGCTGGCGCTGATCTTCCTCGTGCTGGGCACGATTTTCCTGGGTGTGGCCACGCCGACCGAAGGCGGTGCGATGGGCGCGTCCGGTGCGCTGATCATGGCGCTCGCGCGCGGCCGGCTGACGTGGAAATTGCTGCGGCAAGGCATGGACACCACGGCCAAGCTCACCGCGTTCGTCGTGTTCATCCTGGTTGGCGCGCGTGTGTTCAGTCTCACGTTCTACGGCGTCAACGGACACGTGTGGGTCGAGCACCTGCTGTCGGGCCTGCCCGGCGGCCAGCTGGGCTTCCTGATTGTCGTCAACATCCTGATTTTCTTCCTGGCCTTCTTCCTCGACTTCTTCGAGCTGTCGTTCATCATCATCCCGCTGGTCGGGCCCGTTGCGGAAAAGCTGGGCATCGATCTCATCTGGTTCGGTGTGTTGCTGGGCGTCAACATGCAGACGTCGTTCATGCATCCGCCGTTCGGTTTTGCGCTGTTCTACCTGCGCAGCGTGGCGCCCGCCAAGGACTACCTCGACAAGATCACGGGCAAACTCACGGCCAAGATCACCACGGGCCAGATCTACTGGGGCGCCGTGCCCTTCGTGGTCATCCAGATCATCATGGTGGCGCTGGTCATCGCGTTTCCGCAGATGGTGATGGTGTACAAGGCCGGCGAATCGACGGTCGACCCGTCCAAGGTCGAATTCAACATCCAGCAGGAAAGCGACGCGCCGGTGGCCAATCCGTACGGGGCGCCCGCAACCGAAGGCGAAAAGCAGGACAAGGCGAACGACACCGCGCAGACGTTGCAGGATGCGTTCAAGGCTCCCGCGACAGCGCCCGAGGCGCCGAAGAAGTAGCGCGACCGCAACGGCGGCGATCGTCGAAGAGCTATCTCGCGATTGCATCGTAGCGGTAAGCGCCTCGCCTGCGCTTGGGAGTCGCAATCACCAGCCTGCGGGTGCCCGGCGCGGCTGCGCTCGTCAACACAAGACTTCACTTGCCGCGCCACCCGCGACGGCCGGCGCGACTCACGCGCGCAGGCGAGGCACTTGCCGCTGCGATGCCCCGACACGAAGCGAGGACGCAACGCGGAGCGGGGCGGCCCTTCAGCTGCGGGCGAATCTGGAGCCGTCGGCGCAGTGCGTGCGCCGCGCGGAAGGTGGTCGTGGGTTGAACGCCGACGCGCGGCGTAACACGCACCCAACACACTGCATGGCGACAGCTGAGCCCGTGGCGGAAGGGCTGCCACGCGCGCCAAACGTCAACAATCGAGCAGTGGTGCACCATCATGAAAAAGCCCCGCAACCGCGGGGCTTTTCGTATTACGTGGGACGTGGAACGTTACTTCTTGGCAGGCGCCGCCGGAGTACGCGTGGCGCCGATCATGAAGTCGTCGAAGTTCTTTTCGGCAACGCTCATCCAGAGGATTTCCTCGTCGCGGAATTTCTTCCATGGTTCGTAGACCTTCTTGAACGCGGCGTTCTTGGCCATCGTCTCGTCGAACACCTCCAGGGCCGCCTTGTAGCACGCCTGCATCACTTCCCGCGGGAACGGACGCAACGCCACGCCGTTGGCCACCAACCGCCGCAGTGCGGGCGGGTTGACCGCGTCGTACTTGGCCAGCATGTCCATGTTGGCTTCGTAACACGCCGCTTCGAGCACCGACTGATAGTCCTTCGGCAGTGCGGCAAACGCCTTGTCGTTGACGAACAGATCGAGCTCGGGACCGCCCTCCCACCAACCGGGGTAGTAGTAGTTCTTGGCGACCTTGTAGAAGCCGAGCTTTTCATCGTCGTACGGTCCGACCCATTCCGCGGCGTCGATCGTGCCCTTTTCGAGCGACGGGTAGATGTCGCCACCGGGAATCTGCTGCGGAACCGCGCCGAGCTTGGCCAATACCGTGCCGGCGAAGCCTCCGATGCGGATCTTGAGGCCCTTCAGGTCGGCGACCGTCTTGATTTCCTTGCGGTACCAGCCGCCCATCTGCGCGCCCGTATTGCCGGCCGGGAAATTGATGATGTTGTAGCCCTTGAGGAAGTCCCTCATCAAGGCCATGCCGCCGCCGTGGTACATCCAGGCGTTCTGCTGGCGGGCATTCATGCCGAATGGAATGGCGCAGGCAAAGGCGAACGTCGGATCCTTGCCGAAAAAATAGTACGGCGCGGTGTGGGCGCATTCGACCGTCGCGTTTTGCACTGCGTCGACGACACCGAAAGGAGGGACGATTTCACCGCCGGCGAACACCTGGATCTGGAACTTGCCGTTGGTGGCGGACGACACACGCTTCGAGATGGTTTCCGCGGCACCGAAGATGGTGTCGAGGCTCTTCGGGAAACTGGAAGCAAGCCGCCACTTGACTTCGGGCTGGGCCTGCGCGAAGGCGGGCGCCGTCCCGGCGGCAAGCACGCCCGCCAGGCCCGCATGTTTGATAAAGGAACGACGTTCCATCGATACTCCTCCGAAAATGCCAGACGCAAAGCTGGCGTTGAACGATTCTAGCGGATTTCCCGTTGGCGCAACCGCACCGAGCGACGGGCCGCGAAGGGCTAGGCTGACAACTTGCGTACTGCGGTAAAAAGCGCCCATGACCATCCGGCCTGGCGCTCCAGCGTCTGGGTGAATCGGATCAGGTAGCGGGCATTGCCCGTGTCCAGCTCCACCATGCCGCCGGGGATGAACTTGTCGTCCGGCCCGATGATGCTGCGTTGGGCGGCCTGCCGGTTTTCCGGATGGGCCGGCAGGTAGATCCCGAAAAACGGGCGGTCAGCGCGGGTCTTTCCGGCATCCGAAGGCGTCACCCACGAGCGCATCAGCACGCGCACCAGTCGCCGCGCGATGATCTCGACGCCCACAGTGACCTGGTCAACCTGCTGCCGCTGCATACGACGCACGACGGCGAGCATCCACTGGTCGCCGTCCTTGATCGCGATAAGTTCGCCCAGCTTGGCCGGAGCGTCCTTGGATGGGGCCAGCAGGCGGCAGCCCGATTCGCTGCGGTCGGTCAGCTTCCACGTCGTGCCACGAATGCGCCGTGCCACCGATTCAGGGTTGGCGGTCGGATTGACCAGCTGCGTGACTTCGTCGTAGCTGGTGGCGACACCTGGCGTGCGCGCCTGCTCCGGCAGGCGGTCGATTTCTGCCACGGCGCGCGTCAGCGCCTGCAGGCCGACCACCACGCGGACGTCGCCGTCGGTGGCGAAGCGCGGCGAACGCGGCGCCTGTGCGATGGCATCGGGACCGAACAGCGACGCCAGCCGCATCAACAAAAGTTTCTGTTCGCGCGATGGCAGGTCACCCTGTGCGGTGACTTCCTCATCATGCTCGGGCAGCCAACGCATCCGCTCGACAATGCGCGCGTAGACCGGACTCGCGTCCAGGAACAGCATGCGGCCACCGCTGTGCGGACGATCGCGCCGGCGCAAGCCTGAGTTGCCGGACAGGTCGACGCAAAACGGCGCGCCTTCGGACGGCGGAGGCGTCAACGCCAACGTGGGCGTCCAGTCCTCGAGCTGCCGCGACACCCATTCGACCTGATCGGGCGTGAAATTGCCGGAATCGAGGCGCATCAGCAGCAACGTCTTCAGATATTCCTGCTCGAAGGAGACGCCGGGTTTCGAAAACCCGCCGACGCCATAGAGCAACTGCTCGCGCTGCCAGCCGCGCATGCGTGCGAATTCGTACAGTTCGTGGAATTCCCGCCACTGCGCGGGAATCCAGTGACTGTAGCGGAACAGCCGGAACTTCCCGTCCAGCCCCTTGTAGTGCGCGAGTCGAACCAGCACCCAGGGCAAGGTCGCGCGCCAGCGTTTGCTTTGCGTGCGCGGATAACCGGACTTGAGCGCGATCTGGTAGGCGGCGGTAAATGCCTTGACCAGGTCGAACACCGAATGCCACAGGCGCGACTCGACCGCGGTGCTCTTCTGGTAGTTGGCCGTGTATTGCTGCGTGAGCTGCGCCACCACGGGCTCGAGGCGGGCGTCGATGCGCAGCAGCGCTTCCACCTGCCCCGGTCCGGGTTCCTTGCGCGAGCCGGGAAAGCCTGAGACGAGTTCGAGGGCTTCGCGCTGGATAGCGATGGCTTCCGACGTAGGCAGCTGTGCGATCCAGCGTCCGGCGTGCTTGGCGCTGGACAACGGGTCATAGAGCGACCGCACCCATTCGAGCATGTTGCCCATCATCGCGTCTCGTCGGGGGCGATGGCCATGCCCATGGTCAGTGTCCGGCGACCGTCATGCGCCCGACGAGGATGGAACCGGTATGGCGCGAACCGCGCAGGTCCACGTCGTTGCCCACCGCCACGATGTCGCGGAACATGTCGCGCAGGTTGCCGGCAATCGTGATCTCCTCGACCGGATAGGCGATGGCACCATCCTCGATCCAGTAGCCTGCCGCGCCGCGTGAGAAGTCGCCGGTCACCGGATTGATGCCCTGCCCCAGTTGTTCGGTGACGAAAAGGCCGCGGCCCATGCGCTTCATCAACGCCGCCAGGTCATCGTCGCCATGCCGCAGCACGAGATTGTGGCTGCCGCCGGCATTGCCGGTAGATGCCATTCCCAGCTTGCGCGCCGAATAACTGCCGAGGAAATAGCCCTGCACCACGCCGTCCTTGACGACGTCGCGCGCTTGCGTGGCCACGCCTTCACTGTCGAACGGTGCGCTACCGCGGCCGCGCGGCAGGTGCGGCTCCTCGCGCAGGTTGATGTGGCGTGCGAACACTTCCTTGCCCAGCGAATCGGGCAGGAACGACGACTTGCGGTAGAGACTGCCGCCCGACACGGCCTGCACGAAGCAGCCGATCAAGCCCGCGGCCTCCGGCGCCTCGAACAGCACGGGGCACTCGAGCGTACCCAGCTGCCGCGCATTCAGTCGTCGCGCGGTGCGCTCGCCGGCAATACGGCCGACGATATCCGCACCCATCAAATCAGCGGGCGAGCGCGCGGAGGTGTACCAATAGTCGCGCTGCATCGCGTCCTGGTCCTCGCCGATCACCGAGCAGTCGATGTGGTGTCCCGACGATCGAAAGCCTCCCGCGAAGCCCAGCGAATTGGCGTAGACGAATTCGGATTCGCCGCGCGCGACGGTGGCGCCTTCCGTGTTGGTAATCCGCGGGTCCACGCGCAACGCGGCGGCTTCCGCTTCGCGCCCTAACTCGATGGCGCGCTCAACGGACAAGTCCCACGGAAAATAGAGATCGAGGTCCGGCCAGTCCTTGGCCAGTCGCGCCGGGTCGGCCAGGCCCGCCGCATCGTCCTCTGCCGTGTAGCGCGCGATGGCGAGGGCCTTGTCGACGGTGGCGCGAATCGATTCATCGGAAAAGTCCGCCGTGCTTGCATTGCCGCGCCGCTTGCCGACAAACACCGTGACGCCGATGCCTTTGTCGCGGTTGTAGTTGATCGTTTCGACTTCGCCGCGGCGCACGGTCACGCTCTGGCCGACGGCTTGCGACACTTCGGTTTCCGCCGCCGAGGCTCCGCCAGACCTGGCCGCCGACAGAATCGCCGCTGCCACGCGCTCGAGCTCGGCCGTGGGCACGGGGAAGTGGTCGTCGGGCGCGCCGTCGCGTTGCGGCAGGTGGGCAGGCGGTGTGTGGCCGACGTTGAGCGAGACGGTCATGTGCAGTATTTGTATGCGGAGAAGGCAGCGCGGCAGGCAGCCCGCACGATACCCGGACCGCCTGGGGGGATTCGGTCGGTTATCATAGCAAACGCCCAAGCTCCGGCGCCATTCAGGGCGTCCCGACCGACCGAATGAACTCCCGACCCGACGAGCAGCACGATACGGCCGCTGAGGCCGACGCCCCGCCGTCGAAAACCCGGCGCAAACACGCGATGCAGGCGCTGCAGGACTTGGGCGAGGCGCTCGTCGCGCTCGACCCGCGGCGGCTGAAGGGCCTGGACCTGCCGGAACGGCTGGTGGATGCCGTCATCCAGGCCCGGGGCATTACGGCGCACGAGGGCCGCCGGCGCCAGATCCAGTACATCGGCAAGCTGATGCGCAACGTCGACCCGGAACCGCTGCAGGCGGCGCTCGAAGGCTGGTCCAAGGGTCCCAAGGAAGACAACGCGCGCTTCGCGAAGGTCGAAAAATGGCGCGACCGACTGTTGGCCGAACCGGCGGCGCTGGACGCCTTCGCCGGCGAATATCCACAGGCCGACCGCCGCCACCTGGAGTCGCTGATCAATGACGCCAACCTGGAGCGCGTGCGTGGCGGTCCGCCGCATCGCTACCGGGAACTCTTCCGGCAACTGAAGGCCGTGGTCGCGTTAGAGCAATGATTGGAACGATGAGCCGAACAGTGCGACAGCATGCCTGACCCGCTCATCATCGGCCTCGTGTCCATTTCCGACCGCGCGTCGGCGGGTGTCTACGAAGACAAAGGGCTGCCCGGACTGAACGAGTGGCTCGGCGCCGCGCTGAAATCGCCGTGGACGGCGATGACGCGCCTCATTGCCGACGAGCAACCCGTCATCGAGCGCACGCTCATCGAGCTGGTCGACATCCACGGCTGCCAACTGGTGTTCACCACGGGCGGAACCGGTCCCGCGCCGCGCGATGTCACGCCCGAGGCCACGCTCGCCATCGCCCACAAGGTGCTGCCGGGGTTCGGCGAGCAGATGCGCCAGGTGAGCCTCAAGTACGTGCCGACGGCGATCCTGTCGCGGCAGGTCGGCGTGATTCGCGGCGGCGCGCTGATCGTCAATCTTCCCGGCCAGCCGAAAGCGATCAAGGAAACGCTCGACGGCGTGTTTCCCGCGGTGCCCTATTGCGTGGACCTGATCGGCGGCCCGTACATCGAGACGCACGACGAAATCTGCAAGGCCTTCCGGCCGAAGAGCGCGCTGCGTCCGTCGAACGGAGGCTGAGCGCCGCAGGTGAGCGTGGGGGTCCTTCTACTCCTCAAGCAGCAGTTCGGTGCGCGCCGCCGGTTCCTGCCGGTAAAAGCGCGCGAACTGCTGGTACACCGCCACATATTCGTGGCGCAGCAGTGCCGGGTCCACGAAGAACACCTCCGACAGCACCGCGAAGAATTCCGCGGGGCTCTCGGCCGCATACGGGTCGATGGCCGTGCGGTCGCCGCGCGCGACGCGCATCTGGAAATGCTCGTAGGCGCCCATCATCGTTTTCTTCCATACGTGCGGCGGCATTTCCACAGGCAACGGCGGGCAACCGTTCGCGACGCCATTGCGCATGTCGAGCTTGTGCGCGAATTCGTGGATCGCGAGATTCATTCCCGCAGTCGTCCAGTCGGTGCTCGCTTCCACATCGGCCCACGACAGGACGACGGGACCGCCTTCGATCGCCTCGCCAGCCATCGCGTCCTCGTTCTTGTGCACGACGCCCGCCTCGTCCTCCCATTCCCAGCCGGGAACGAATTCGTCCGGGTACACGATGACGTTCTGCCAGCCGTCGTAGAACTTGATGTCATGATTGAGTATGAGCACGCAGGCCTGCAACGCGATCACCACGCGTTGCCGCGGCGTGACGCGATGTCCGCGCGCGCCGGTGATGTTCTTGCCGTCCAGGAACAGCACGACCTTCTCGCGCAGCCGGGCGATTTCCTGGTCGGTATAGATCGCGAGAAACGGCAGCGACTCGAGCGAATCACGCCACAGCGCCTCGGGAATCGCCTGCGACTTGAGGACGCGCTGCTGCCGCCAGCGCCTGAGGGTCGCGAACATGGTGTTGGCGCCGCTCTACCTGGTCTCGGGGGGCACGTCGTCTGCGTCGAGCAGCAGCGACGGCGGCAGCACCGACAGCGTCTCGGATTCCGGCAGCGATTCGACCTTGCGCAACTCGCGGACGATGGCGCGGCTGCGCACGCCGGTCTCGTCCAGCGTCCTGCTCGCCTGGTCGAGCTTGTCCTTGGTCTTGGCGATGACATCGCCGAACTTGGCGAACTCGGTCTTGACCGCGCCCAGCACTTTCCACACTTCGCTGGAACGCTGTTCGATGGCAAGCGTGCGAAAGCCCATCTGCAGGCTGTTTAGCAATGCCAGGAAGTTGGTGGGGCCGGTCAGCGTGACGCGGAACTCGCGCTGCAGCATCTCGGCGAAGCCGGGGCGCGCCATCATTTCCGCATACAACCCTTCCGTCGGCACGAACAGGATCGCGAAGTCGGTGGTGAACGGCGGTGAAACGTAGGAATCGTGGATCAGCCGCGCCTGTGCGCGCAGGAACTCCGCGAGCGCCTTGCGCGCCATGTCCGCTGCGGGCGCATCGGCGCGCTCGAGCGCATCCTGCAGCTTTTGCCACTCCTCGAGCGGAAACTTGGCATCCACCGGCAGCCAGCAGGGCCGGCCATCGTCGCCGCGTCCGGGCAGGCGAATCGCAAATTCGACGCGCTTGTTGCTGTTGGGAACGGTTTCCACATTGGTACCGTACTGCTGCGGCGTCAGCACTTCGGCAAGCAATGCCGCCAGCTGCACTTCACCCCACATGCCGCGCGTCTTCACATTCGACAGCACGCGCTTCAAATCCCCCACGCCGACCGCCAGCGACTTCATCTCGCCCAAGCCCTGGTGCACCTGCTCCAACCGCTCCGAAACGATCTTGAATGATTCGCCGAGGCGCTGTTCGAGCGTGGCCTGCAGTTTCTCATCGACGGTCGCGCGCATCTGTTCCAGCTTGGCCGTATTGTCGACACGCAACGCTTCGAGCCGCTGCTCGACGGTGCCACGTACCGCCTCGAGCCGTTGCTCATTCGACAACGTGAGCTTGGCCAGTTGTTCGCCGAATCCCTGCAACTGGCGCTGCTGCAATCCTGCCATGTCGGTCAATTGCTTTTGCGTCGCGTCGCGAAAGGTGCCGATCGCCCCGCCCACCTCCGTGCGCAGCCCGGCGGCGCCGTCGGATTGCTCCTTGCGCGCGTTGGCCAGGTCCTGCCGCACATCGGACTCCACCCGCGCGATCTGCGTGCCCATTGCCGACGCGCGCACCAGTCCGACCACGACGAGCAGCAGCACGACGACGAGCAGGACGAGTACGATGATCGGCATTGCTTCGGCCATGGTGCTTGGGAGTCTACCGGGACAACGCGAGCGCGGCAAAAGTGGCCAGCCAGTGCTCACCCATGTAATTGCCCGCCTTGAGTCCTGCCATCCCGGCGTCGATGTGGACAGTGGCGGCGGCGTCGAGAATCGCGGCACGCGGGTCGGATGCGGGTAACGCCGACGCAATCCCGCGAAAACACCACGCGCGGGACAGATTCAATCCGTCGAGGTGCACGATGAAGGGATCGGTGCGATCGCTGACCAGCGCCGGTGTGAACAGCGCATCGGGATCGCGGAGTGCGATGCCCGGCAGGAACGTGTCGAGCCACGTCGAAAATGCAGCGGGCGACAATACGCGTCGCAGCAACTCCGCCTCGATCAGCACCGGCGAGAGAAAATCGGCGCCGGAAGGCTCCCACGCAACCGGTGCATCGTGGTCGCCGCCAAACCACGCCAGCGCACGTTCGATGCACAACGCCTCGAGCGTCCCAGCGCCCGCCGACCGCGCGTAATCCAACGCAAACAGCAGCCCGAACGCGCTGTTCGAGTGGACGCCGCCCCGCAAAGGATAGTGCTGCCTGGGCAGATAGTCGATGTAGCGATCGACGAACGCGTCGGCAAGCGGCTGGATTGTCGCGGCCCAGCGGCGCGATGCGGCGTCGGTGCCGCGTCGGAGTTCAGTGGCAAGTTCCAGCAGCCACGCCCAGCCGTAGGTTCGTTCGAAAGAACGCGATTCCGGACGCGCGAGGTAGGAACGCTCCGCGGCGATGTTCGCGGCCGTCAGGTGAGCGTCGAACAAGGCCTCGCTGGCCGCAGCTTGCGGCAAGTCCGGAAACGATCGCCGCACCCGCGCCAGCAGCCAGTGCATGTGTACGCACGAATGCCAGTCGAAGCTGCCGTAGAACGCCGGATGCAGCGCACGCGGGCCGCGCACATCACCCGTACTGCCCATCACGTGGTCCATCTTGTTGGGAAATTCGCGGACGACATTGGCAAGTGCGATGTCAGCGAACGAGGCGGCGAGTTCATGCGAAAGCACGGGCATCCTGGTCATGATGGGTGAGGGCGATCAGGCAACGAGGAACGAGTGGCATTGTCGCGGTCCGACATGCCCGCGGCAAGACGGGAACATGCAAAAGCCAAGGGCCGCACTTGGCGGCCCCTGCAGGCAGAAGAAACCACCCGTTGTACCTGACCTATGCCGCTTCCCTGCTCGCCTTCTTGCGCTCGTGTTCCTTGAGGAAGCGCTTGCGGATCCGGATCGATTGCGGCGTGACCTCGACCAGCTCGTCGTCGGCGATGAATTCCACCGCATATTCGAGGTTCAACTGGATCGGCGGCACGAGCCGCACAGCTTCGTCGGTGCCCGATGCGCGCACGTTGGTAAGCTGCTTGCCCTTGATCGGATTGACGACGAGGTCATTGTCGCGACTGTGGATGCCGATGACCATGCCTTCGTACAGCGCTTCGCCCGGCGACACGAACATCCGGCCACGGTCCTGCAGTTTCCACAGCGCATACGCCACCGCCGGCCCGTCTTCGGCCGAGATCAGCACGCCGTTGCGACGCTCCGGAATTTCGCCCTTCACCGGCGCGTAGCTGTCGAATACGTGGCTCATCAGTCCGGTGCCGCGCGTCAGGTTCATGAACTCGCCCTGGAAGCCGATGAGGCCACGCGCGGTGATGCGGTAGTCAAGGCGTGTGCGCCCCTGGCTGTCGGACTCCATGTTGGTCAGGTCGCCGCGGCGCGTGCCGAGCGCTTCCATCACTGCGCCCTGGTGCGTTTCCTCGACGTCGACCGACAGTGACTCGTACGGCTCGCAGGTCACGCCGTCCATTTCGCGCAACACGACGCGCGGACGCGACACCGCGAGTTCGAAGCCCTCGCGGCGCATGTTCTCGATCAGGATGGTGAGATGCAGTTCGCCGCGACCCGAGACCAGGAACGCATCGGTGTCACCCGTCTCCTCGACGCGCAACGCCATGTTCGTGAGCATTTCCTTGGCAAGGCGGTCGCGCAGGTTGCGTGACGTGACGTACTTGCCCTCGCGGCCGGCCAGCGGCGACGTGTTGACCTGGAAGTACATCGAAAGCGTGGGCTCGTCGATCATGATCGGCGGCAGGGCTTCGGGCAATTCCACCGACGCCAGCGTGGTGCCGATCGACAGTTCCTCGACGCCGGTCACCAGCACGATGTCGCCGACTTCGGCCGTTTCGATGGGAACGCGCTCCATACCGGAGAACGAGAACAACTGGCCGATCTTCGCCTTCTTCGGAACCTCGCCCTCGGCCAGCGGACCGTTCAGCACGGCAACTTCCTGACCCGGCGCGATGCGCCCCCGGCGGATGCGGCCGATGCCAAGCCTGCCAACGTAGCTCGAATAATCGAGCGCGGAAATCTGTAACTGGAACGGGCCGTCGGAATCGCCGACGGGCGCGGGTACGTGTTTCAGCACCGTTTCGAACAGTGCCCGCATGTCGGTGCCTTCCGGCGCCGTGCCAGCCTTGGCGACGTTGACGTCCATGGTCGCCCAGCCGTTCAGCGCGGACGCATAGACAACCGGAAAGTCCAGTTGCTCTTCGGTCGCGCCCAGCTTGTCGAACAAGTCGAACGTCTGGTTGACGACCCACTCCGGACGCGCGCCCGGACGGTCGACCTTGTTCACGACGACGATCGGCTGCAGGCCCTGCTGCAATGCCTTCATCGTGACGAAGCGAGTCTGGGGCATAGGGCCTTCGACGGCATCGACCAGCAGCAGCACGCCGTTGACCATGCCCAGGATGCGCTCGACTTCGCCGCCGAAGTCGGCGTGGCCCGGCGTGTCGACGATGTTGATGCGCGTGTCGCCGAAGCGGATCGAGCAGTTCTTGGCCAGGATGGTGATGCCGCGCTCGCGCTCGAGATCGTTGCTGTCCATCATGCGTTCGCCGATGTGCTGGTGCTTGGCGAAGGTTCCCGCCTGCACGAGCATCTTGTCGACAAGCGTGGTCTTGCCGTGATCGACGTGGGCGATGATGGCGATGTTGCGCAGGTCCTGGCGCGGCGTGGTCATGGCGTGTTCGTTCCGATTGAGGGTTGCGCCGGTTGCCGTCCATTTCCCGACTTGGGGTTCCAAGCCATATGCGGCACCGCAGCAAAAACAGTCGATTATACAGTGCAATAAGCCATTTACGCCACAATTATTTTGAATAATCCGTGACTTAGGCTATAGCTCGGTTTACAATCACATTTCGGGCGGCCCTTCCGGTCACCGCCCAACCCAAAGCGGGAATGTCGTGGCCGACGATCAAGCCACCGCCCGCCCAAACCCACGCAACGTCATTTGCGCTGCCTGGACCGGAAACCGCTCAACGGGCGGTAGGCCGCAACAGGAGCAATGAATGAGTGCCACGAGCTTCAATGAGCTCGGACTCAGCCCGGAAATTCTGCGGGCCGTGACCGAAGCCGGCTACACCACACCCACACCCATCCAGGCGCAAGCCATTCCCGTCGTGCTGGCCGGCCTGGACGTCATGGGCGGCGCACAGACCGGGACCGGCAAGACCGCAGGCTTTGGCCTGCCGATCCTGCAACGCCTCCAGCAATACGCCAATACCAGCCCCTCGCCCGCCCGCCATCCGGTACGCGCGCTGATCCTGGCCCCGACCCGCGAACTGGCGATCCAGGTCGAGGAAGCCATCAAGGAATACGGCAAGTACACCGGACTGCGTTCGACCTGCGTGTTCGGCGGCGTCGATATCAAGCAACAGTTGCCCATCGTGCGTGCCGGCGTCGAAATCCTCGTCGCCACGCCGGGACGACTGCTCGACCACATCGAACACAAGAGCCTGAATCTGGGCCAGGTCGAGATCTTCGTTCTGGACGAAGCCGACCGCATGCTCGACATGGGCTTCATCCCGGACATCAAGCGGATCATGGCGCTGCTGCCGGCCACGTCCAAGCGCCAGAACCTGCTCTGGTCAGCCACGTTCAGCAATGAGATCAAGCGCCTCGCCGACACGCTGCTGAACGAGCCGCAGCTGATCGAAGTCGCGCGGCGCAACGAAGCCGCCGACACCGTCACGCAACGTGTGTACAAGTGCCCGCAGGACGCCAAGCGTGCACTGGTCACGCACATCGTCAAGTCGCGCAACGTCTGGCAGGTGCTCTGCTTCGTGCGCACGAAGCACGGCGCCTCGCGCCTTGCCCGTCAGCTGGAAAAAGACGGCCTGGTCACCGAAGCGATCCACGGCGACAAGACGCAGCAGGCGCGCCTCGAGGCGCTGTCCAAGTTCAAGGAAGGCAAGCTGCAGGTGTTGGTCGCCACCGACGTCGCCGCGCGCGGCCGGGACGTCGACGACCTGCCGCTGGTCATCAATTTCGAATTACCGCACACGCCTGAAGACTACGTGCATCGCATCGGCCGCACCGGTCGTGCCGGCGCGTCGGGTGAGGCCATATCGTTCGTCGCACCGGACGAAGAGAAATATCTGGTCGAAATCGAGCGGATGCTGAAGAAGAAGGTGCCGGTCGAGTCCGCCGAAGGTTTTGACGCCGCGGCTGCCGAAGCCCGTACCCCAATCCGTGAGCGCAGTGAACGCAGTGAACGCAGTGAGCGTGCGCCGCGTGCCGAACGTTCGCCTCGCGGCGAGCGCCGACCCGCAGCGCGAGCGGACGCATCGCCTTCCGACGCCGCCGCGCGAGGGGAAGCGTCGCATGCCGACGCCGCAGCGCCCGCGACGCCACAAGCCGAGGCGCGCGTTCGCGATCGCGGCGAGGGCCACAGCGGAGATGGCCGCAGCGTGCGCGAACGCCAGCGCGACGAGGTCTACGCCAACAATCCCGATCAGCCGCTCAGCAACCCTGCTGCCGGCGAAGCGGGTGCGGGCAAGTCCGCATTGATGCATGGGTCTGGCGCGCATCGCCACGGCACGGGCCGCGCCAAGCCGGTTCCCGCGCTGCTGATGAAGCGCCGCACGCCGGAACCCGAGAACGCCTGACCGGCTCTACCGGCAAGCGGCGGCCGGAAGCAGCCGCTGCCGATTTGGCAACTGAGCGCCCCTAAGCGCCCCCCAGGCGCCCGACCTGCTCCCGCAATTTCTCGACGGTGGCGGTGAAGCCGGCGAGGCGTGCGCGCTCCTGCTCCACGACGGCGGGGGGCGCACGCGCGACGAAGCCTTCATTTGCGAGCTTGGCCTGGGCCCTGACGATTTCTCCGTCGATGCGCGCGATTTCCTTGCCGATGCGCTCGCGCTCGGCCACCGGATCGACTTCCACGTGCAACATCAGCCGGTATTCGCCGACGACCTGCACCGGCGCGTCCGACGACGGCAGTTCCGCCACGATCTTGACGTCCGACAGCTTGAGCAGCGGCATGAGGTAGGGCCCGAACTCCGCCAGCGTCGTGGCGTCGCCGGTCGCGATCAGTGGCACCTTCTGCGCCGGCGACAAGCCCATCTCTCCGCGCAGCGCGCGGCATGCGTTGACCATGTCCTTGAGCAGCGTCATCTTGGCGTTGGCCACTGCATCGACGCGCGTAAAGTCGGCTTTCGGATAGGGCTGCAGCGAAATCGTCTCGCCCGCCTTGCCGGCGAGTGGCGCAACCGTCTGCCACAGCTCCTCGGTGATGAACGGCATGAACGGATGAGCCAGTCGCAGCGCCGCCTCGAGTTCGCGCACCAGCACCGAGCGCGTGCCGCGGGCCGCGGCGACATCGCCATCGTTTTCCGCCCGCTGCAGCTGGACCTTGGCCATCTCGACGTACCAGTCGCAGTACTCATCCCAGACAAATTCATAAAGCGCGCGCGCGGCGAGGTCAAAGCGGTAGTGGTCGATGTTCCCGGCGATGTCGTGCTTGGCCTGCTGCAGGCGGCCCAGCAGCCAGCGATCGACGAACGTCAGCGTGCGCGGCGCCGCTTCGTCGAGGCCGACGTCCTTGCCCTCGACATTCATCAGCACGAAGCGCGTGGCGTTCCACAGCTTGTTGCAGAAATTGCGGTAGCCCTCGCACCGGTCCATGTCGAAGTTCAGCGTGCGGTTGAACGTCGCGAGCGATGCAAACGTGAACCTCAGCGCATCCGCGCCGACCGACGGAATGCCGGCGGGAAACTGCTTGCGCGTGCGCGTCGCGATCGACTCCGCCTGCCGCGGGTCCATCATGTTGGCCGTGCGCTTGGTGACCAGCGCCTCGAGTTCGATACCGTCGATCAGGTCGATGGGGTCGATGACGTTGCCCTTCGACTTGGACACCTTCTGCCCATGTTCGTCGCGCACCAGCGCATTGATGTAGACATCGCGGAACGGGATGCGGCCGGTGAAGTAGGTCGTGGCCATGATCATCCGCGCGACCCAGAAGAAAATGATGTCGAACCCGGTCACCAGCACGGACGCCGGAAGGAACGTGCGCATTTCCGGTGTGTCCGCGGGCCAGCCGAGAGTGGAATGGGACCAGAGCATCGACGAGAACCAGGTGTCGAGCACATCGTTGTCCTGCGTCAGCGTTCCCGGATCGCGACCGAGTTTCGCCAGAGCAATTACCCGCGCCTGCGCCTCGGTGGCCGCGACGAAGATGTTGCCGGCGGCGTCGTACCACGCCGGAATGCGATGTCCCCACCACAGCTGGCGCGAGATGCACCAGTCCTGGATGTTGTTGATCCAATGGTGATAGGTCGACAGCCATTCGCCCGGAACGAATTGCACTTTCTCCGGCTCGCCGCCTGCGGGCGGGATGAGGCCGGCATCCACCGCGGCCAGACACAGGTCCTGAATCGACTTGCCGGGAAAGTACGGATGCGTGGCCGGCGCGGGTGTCGTCATCGCCACGAACCACTGGTCGGTCAGCATGGGCTCGGTCACTTCGCCGCTGCGACCGCAACGCGGAATCACCATCTTGTGCGGCTTCTCGGAAACCAGCAGGCCCGCTGCGGTGAGGTCGGCCAGCACCGCCTTGCGCGCGGCGTAGCGATCCAGGCCGCGATATTTTTCCGGCGCGTTGTCGTTGACTTTCGCTTCGAGCGTGAAGATCGTGATCGGTGCCAGCTGGTGCCGCTGCGCCACCTGCCAGTCGTTGAAGTCGTGCGCCGGCGTGATCTTGACGCAACCGGTACCGAACTCGCGGTCGACGTACTCGTCCGCGATGATCGGAATGGTCCGCCCTGTCAACGGCAGCGTGATCTGCTTGCCGACAAAGCTCCGGTAACGCTCGTCCGCCGGATTCACCGCAACCGCGACGTCGCCCAGCATCGTCTCCGGTCGCGTGGTGGCCACGACGAGGGACTCCGCAGTTCCGTCATTGGCGTTACCCGCCGCGCTGGCCAGTGGATAGCGGATTTCCCATATCTTGCCCTGCACTTCCTCGTTTTCGACTTCAAGATCCGAAACCGCCGTGCCGAGTTTGGGATCCCAATGAACAAGGCGCTTGCCGCGATAAATCAGGCCGTCTTCGTACAACCGGATGAACGTCTTCAGCACCGCCGCGGACAGGCCTTCGTCCATCGTGAAGCGCTCGCGCGTCCAGTCCGCTGACGCGCCCATCCGCCGCATCTGCCGGGTGATGGTGGAGCCGGATTCTTCCTTCCAGGTCCACACGCGCTCGATGAATTTCTCACGCCCGAGGTCGTGCCGCGACTTGCCTTCGGCCTTCAATTGCAGCTCGACGACGATCTGCGTGCCGATGCCCGCGTGATCGGTGCCGACCTGCCACAGCGTGTTGTCGCCGCGCATCCGGTGATAGCGGACCATCAGGTCCATCAGCGTCTGCTGGAACGCGTGTCCCATGTGCAGCGAGCCGGTGACGTTGGGCGGCGGCAGCGGAATGCAGAACGCCGGCGCGCCGGCCTTCATCGAGGGCTTGAAATATCCTCGCGATTCCCATAGCGGATACCACTTCGCCTCGATGGCGTGGGGTTCGAAGCTCTTGGCGAGTTCCATGGGTGCGTGGCGGCTATTTCTTCGGTGCCGCCGAAGTTCCTGGCGCTACCGAGTGCATGTTGTTGTAGGAGAACGGCGGAACGGCCCGAATCCGTGCGGCAATGCTGTCAGCGGGGCGGGAGCGCCTCGTCGACGCGCGCGGCGCCGGTCAGCCGGTAGAGGATGCCGGAGGCGTCGTCCTTCACCACCGAGAATTTGCCGGCGATGACGATCGGATCGAACGTGTACGCGACCGGCGTACGGGCCTCGACTTCGACGATTTCGTCGGGGCCGGCGGGGAGGCAGAACTGGCAGTGCGGCGGCACCGCCGACAACAGGAAGCGCTTCTGCTTGTCGCCGATGTCGAGCGGAATCATGAAACCCTGCACTTTGACGTCGGTGCGATCGAGACCCAGGATCTCCTTGGAAAATCCGGGAACCATCTTGCCGTTCTTTGCCAGCGGTTCCACCTGCGCCAGCGTCTTCCACGAGACGACGCCTGCCCGCTCGGGAAGAATGCCTGATGCGTATTCGGAGGCTGCAGGAAGTCCCGCGCCGGCAATGGCGGTGTTGAGCGCGAAGGCAGGCGGGGACGCAGTGATCGCGAAATCCGCAATCAACGCAAGCAGGGCGAACGTGGCAACGGGCAACAGGCGACGCATGACCTCAACCTTCGGCGAGCGTTGCGGCAACGTCCAGGCGATAGGCTCGCCATGCCGGCCACAACGCCGCGATTATACCCGCGGCCAGCGCCAACGCGACGACCGCCCACTCCTGCGGCAGAAAGGCGCGCGCCGCACTCGCCAGCGGCGCGGCCTGCGGCAACCAATGTCCGATTGCCGACGCCGCAAGGTGGGCCAGAACGAGTCCGAGGACGGCTCCGACAGCGGTCAGGACCAGGCTTTCGGTCAGCAGAACGGCCGCTACCTGCGCGCGCGATGCGCCAAGTGTGCGCATGATGGCCAGGTCATAGCGGCGCTCGTCCAGCGCCTGCGCCAAGGCGACGAACAACATCAACGCAGACGCTGCGACCAGCAATGCGGCAAACGCGCGGATCAGGTCGATGCCGGCGCCAAACACAGTTAGCAGCCGTGCCGTTTCGTACGCGGGTGATGCCGCGACCAGTTGCGTTTCACGGTCGATGGCGCGCGGCAGGATCGCGGCGGCAAGCGGTGTGCGATATTTCACCAGCGCAAGTGTCACTTCACGCGCCTTGGCGTGATCGTCGCCCTCCTTGTCCACAGCACTATCTACAACCCCATCCGTGACGCCATGATGCTCGTGCACGGCCCACACGCTGGCGAGCGACGTCACGACGAGACGATCGAGCACGGTTCCCGTGGGCGCCAGGATGCCGGTCACCGAATAACGCGCGTCGCCGTGTTCGCCGCCACCTTCCGCCAGGCCATGCGAGCCGACGAATTTGTCGCCGGTTCGCAATTTCGTCGCTCGCGCGACCTCGCTGCCCAGCACCGCGTCGAGCGGCTTGCTCCAAAGCGCGCCTTGCGCGAATGTGCCGCGGTAGCGCGCAACGAATTCCGGTTCGGTGCCCACGATGCGAAAGCCATGGAACGAGTCGCCCAGTGCAAGCGGAATCACCTGCGCGATCAGCGGATTCCTGCGCAACGCGTCGACCGCCGAAAGCGGGATGTTTCCCGGCGGAACATCCGCGTGATAGACGCCGGCAAGCACGATCTGCAGCGGACTGCCTTTGGCACCGACGACCAGGTCGATGCCTTCGGCGTCGCGGGTCAGGCGCGCTTCGAGTTCGCGCGTGACCAGCAGCGTCAGCGTCACGGTGGCCACACCCAGCGCCAGCATCAGGACGACCAGCAGCGTCGAAAGCGGGCGTCGCCGGGCATAGGCCATCGCGAGTCGGAAAATACTCACGGGGCCGCTGCGCTCCGGGCAGGCAATGCATACGAATGTGGCAGCAGCGAGCGTACGCGCGCGTCGTGCGAGGCGACGACCAGCGTGGCACCCGCCTCGATCGCCTGGCCGCGCAACAGTTCCAGCGCCTGTGCCGCGTGGGCGTCGTCGAGATTGGCCGTCGGCTCGTCGGCCAGCAGCAGCGCCGGCCGATTGACGACGGCCCGCGCAATCGCCACCCGCTGCGCCTGGCCTTGCGACAACTGCGCCGGAAAGCGCTGAGCGAGTTCGGCGACGCCGACCGCCTCCAGCAATGCCGTGATGCGCGCGTCGTCCGCGGGCAGTCCGGCCAGCGCACGCGCGAGTCGAAGGTTGTCACGTACGTCCAGCGCGCCGACGAGATGCAATCGCTGCGGTACCAGGCCTACGTTGCGTCCGCGAAAACGGTCGCGTTCACCTTCGCCAAACGTAGCGATGTCGGTCCCGTTGACGACGACCGAGCCGGCGGTGGGCCGCGTGAGACCGGCCAGGATGTGGAGCACCGTCGATTTGCCACTACCGGACTGTCCCGCGAGAAGCCACGCTTCACCGGCACCGGCACGCCACTCGGGAACCTCGGCGGCGATCACCGATCCATAGCGATGCAGCACTCCAACCAATGCGAACATGCGACCAATCTAACAGGTCTGGCGCAGGCCATGATCAGACGACCGCAGTTCGCAGGCGTTCCGCCGGTTGGCCGAGCACGGGCCGCCTGTCCAGTGAGCGCCCGACCGCCATCGCAACCGCGTCGAGCCTGTCCATCAGCGCGGCGAATTCGACCGGCGTGAGCGCCTGGTCGGCATCGCACCATGCCTCGGGTGGATTCGGATGAACTTCAACCAGGAGTCCGTCCGCGCCGGCGGCGACTGCCGCGCAGGAAAGCGCCGAGACCATCCATGCCTTGCCACCGGCATGCGATGGATCGGCAATGACCGGCAGATGGGTTTCGCGCTTCAGCACCGCGATGGCGGTCACGTCGAGCACATTCCGGTACGCCGTCTCGAAAGTCCGGATACCGCGTTCGCACAGCACGATCCGATGGTTGCCCCCGGCCGCGATGTACTCGGCGGCCATCAGCCACTCGCTGATCGTGGCGCTCATGCCACGCTTCAGCACGACCGGAACGTCGACGCGACCGACCTCCTTCAACAGGTCGAAGTTCTGCATGTTGCGCGTGCCGATCTGGATCACGTCCACCTTCTGCGCGAGGAAGGTGTCCAGCATGCGCACATCCATGAGTTCGGTGACGACGGGCAGTCCGTGCCGTGCGGCGGCGTCCTTGAGCAACGCGAGTCCGTCGACACCCTTGCCCTGGAATGCGTAGGGGCTGGTGCGCGGCTTGAACGCGCCGCCCCGCATCATCCGCGCACCGCCGGCGGCGACGGCATCGGCCGCTGCGGACATCTGCGCCTCGGTCTCCACCGAACACGGACCGGCGATCATCTGCACGGCGGTGCCGCCGATCGGGATGCCGCGCACGCTGACGACCGTGTTCGCCTTGTGCCACTCGCGCGCAACGAGTTTGTAGGGCTTGACGATGTGCATCGAGCGCTCGACACCAGGCAGCGTGTCGAACATTTCGGGATCGAGCTTTCTCTCGTCGCCGATCGCGCCGATCAGCGTGCGTTCAGTGCCGCGGGAAATGTGTACGCCCAATCCCTCCGCGTTGATTCGTCTCTCGACGGCGGCGATTTCTGCGTCGCCCGCATCCGGTTGCATCACGACGATCATGGCATTCTCCTGGCGGTGGTCGACTTGCATGGCAATGGAAAGGTAATCAGCACAAAAAAATTCGGGCGACCCTTTTGGGGCCGCCCGCATCGTGGAATCCTGTTTACTGCTGGAAATCTACGGTCGCGTACGGTCCCCTTGGGAGTTCGCCCAAAAATAGAAAAAATACGCATACGCGTACCGCCGCGTGACGGGCGGAAGGCTAGACAGAGGGGACGACGACGAAGTCATGAAATTAGTCTAACACGATACCAGGCAACGATTCAGTGGTTGCGTCGCCAGCTGTCGATTTCGCGTTCGATGGCCTCGGCGACATAGGCGCGCAGCAGTTCGCCGACATGCTGGTTGATGGTGGCGACGAGGTCGGCACTTGCGCGATCGACGATCGGCTGCAGGCGCGCGCCCAGCTGCGTGCGCAACCCCGTGTCGGTGAAGAGATCGATGCGCTGCAGGACCTGCATGCGGATTTCCTCGGCCATCGCTTCCCAATGCGCGGCGTCGGGTACGGCAGGCGCGGCAACGACGGGAACCGATGCCACTACGGCGGGAGTTGCGATCGGCGATACAAAGGGGGGCGCGGTCACGGGGGCCGCGACCGGCAAGTCGCCGTGCAACAGCGCCGCGGCGCCGCCGGCGATGACTTCCGTAACCCGCGGAGCAACCTCTGGCGGCGGTGGTTCTGCCACTGGCGGGGGCGCTTTCGCGACCATCGGCGGCTGCAGCGTTTCCTCTTCGATGGGCGCAGCGGCGATCGCCGCCGCAAGTTCCTCATCCAACTCATCGAATTCGTCGACTTCCGGCGCCGGCGGCGGCCGGCGCAGGTTCACCGGCGGCACGATGGCGATGGAATCCGGCGCGTCGTCGATCACCGAAGGTTCACCCTGCTCCAGGTCGAGCCACACCGACGGTTCGCCTTCGTCGACTTCCGGGTCGAGCGCGGCGGCGTCGATCTCCTCGACTTCGTCGGTCAGCAGGGGAACGCTGTCCTCGCCGTCGGCGGCGGCCAACGGCGGCAGCGCGGCCGGGGGCGCAGGCGCGAACCGCGACTGCGCTTCCCTGGCCGACGGCACGGCGTCGGTCAGGACCGGAATGTCGTCGGCTGCGTTGACCCCGGCACGATTGCGACGCATCAGCGCATCGGCTTGTTCCAGCAGTTCACGCGCCGTGGCCACCGGTCAGTCCTTTCCCGACAGATTGTGCGGGCGCAGTTCGTATCCGCGTTCCTTGTAGAACTTCCAGCGCTCCCGCCCGGCCTGCACGGCGGCGGCGTCGGTGCCGACGATCTCCGCCACGCGTTCGAAGCGGCTGAAGAACGGCGGCGGTGACGCGTGCAGATTCACCAGGACGGCGGAGGGTCCCGCGTGCTCCAGCGAGTGGCCGATCAGGATCGGCGTGTCCGACGCCACCGGACTATCGGTGCTGCAGTGGGGGAGAAAGCCGGTGGGCGGCAGCAGCCACAACCGGCGATCGAGCGCATCGGTGGTTGCTGCATCGGGCGTGAGCACGCGCACGCTGCCGTGGGCCGCATGTGCCTTGGCGATGATCCGCGTCGCGACGTCGAGACGGTCGGACACGTGGGTGTAGAAATCGATTGTGGTCATCGCAGAACGTTGACCCCGTTTCGCCGCGTCACGCCGGCGGGTTCTCCTGCGCCAGCAGCCACGTGGCCAGCAATGCCACCGGGCGGCCGGTGGCCCCTTTGTCCTTGCCGTCCTTCCAGGCTGTGCCGGCGATATCCAGATGCGCCCAGTCGTATTTCTTGGTGAAGCGCGACAGGAAGCACGCCGCGACAATGCTGCCGGCGCCGCGCCCGGCGATGTTGGCGAAGTCCGCGAAATTGCTGGCGAGCCCTTCCTGGTAATCCTCCCACATCGGCAACTGCCACGCGCGGTCGTAGGCGTCATCGCCTGCGGCAAGCAGCGCGCGCGCAAGCGTTTCGTTGTTGCTGAAGAGTCCGGTGGTGACGTGTCCCAGCGCAACGACCATGGCGCCGGTCAGCGTGGCGATGTCGACGACCGCAACGGGCTCGTAGCGTTCGGCGTAGGTAAGTGCGTCGCAGAGGATCAGGCGTCCTTCAGCGTCTGTGTTGAGCACTTCGATGGTCTGTCCGGACATGCTGGTCACGACGTCGCCGGGTTTGGTGGCGCTGCCCGACGGCATGTTCTCGCACGCGGGGATGAGACCCACCAGATTCACCGGCGCCTTCATTTCCGCAATGGTGCGGAATGTGCCGAAAACCGACGCGGCGCCGCACATGTCGAACTTCATCTCGTCCATGGTCGCGGCCGACTTGATCGAAATGCCGCCGGTGTCGAACGTGATGCCCTTGCCCACCAAGACCGATGGCCGGGCGCCGGTCTTTTTCGACTGCATGTATTCGAACACGATGAACTTGGGTGGCTGCACGCTCCCGTTGGTCACCGACAGGAACGAACCCATGCCGAGCTCCTCGCACTCCTTGCGCTCGAGGATGGTGACTTTGATGTCGGGAAATTCTTCGCCGAGTTTCATTGCGGACTCGGCCAGATAGGTCGGCGTGCAGATGTTGCCGGGCAGGTTGCCCAGATCGCGTGCGGTGTCCATGCCGTGCGCGATGGCCAGGCCGCGCGCCGCGGCGGCCTCGCCGGCGGTCAGGTCCGAGCGCTGCGGCACCGACAGAGTCAACTTGCGCAACGGCCGCCGCACTTCGGTGGGCTGGCTCTTCAGCTGTTCGAAGCGGTAGACCGCTTCCATGGCGACCACGACGCCGTGCTCCACGCGCCAGGCGACTTCGCGCCGCTTGACCTTTTCCTCGGTCAGGTAGACGACCGCCTCATAGGAACCCGTTTCGTTGAGTAATTTGACGGCCGAGCGGATCGCCGACCGGAACTCGCGGTCGCGGAAGTCGCGCTCCTTGCCCAGGCCCACCAGCAGCACGCGATCGGCCAAGGTGCCGCGGACGTTGTGCAGCAGGAGGGTAGCGCCGAGCTTGCCCTCCATGTCGCCGCGGCGGATGATTTCGCTCACGTAGCCATTGCTGGCACGGTCGATCAGCTCCGCGGACAGGGAAAGCTTGCGATTGTCGAACACGCCGACCACAACGCAGGCGCTGCGCTGCTTCTCGGGGCTGCCGCTTTTTATGGTAAATTCCATCGCGTTCCCTCGTCTGCGGTCTCGGCATTTTGTTGCCGTTTGGCGACCTGCCGACCATTATCGGCAAATTCGCCCGAAAAAGTCAAAACTTTTCCTTATGTCATGATTTTCCGGCGAAGCCTCGTGCGGGAGCTGACGGCCACGACAATCGGGCTGTTCCTGGTCCTGCTGGCCATCCTGTTCACGCAATCCGTCATCCGCATCCTGGGGCGCGCCGCGGGGGGCGCCATCGCCGCGGACGGCGTTCTCGCGCTGATCGGCTTCAACGCGATGTTCTATTTGAACCTGCTGCTCTCGGTGGCGCTGTTCCTGACCGTATTGCTCACTTTGTCCCGCTGGTACCGCGATAGTGAAATGGTCGTGTGGTTCACCTCCGGGCAGTCGCTGACGGCCTGCCTGCGGCCGATCATGCTGTTCGCCGCGCCTTTTCTGGTCGCCATCGTGTTGTTGTCGCTTTTCCTGTCGCCGTGGGCCGAGCAGCGCAAGCTCGAATTCGAACGGCAACTGGAACAGCGCGACGAGGTCGGCGTGCTGGCGCCGGGGCTCTTCAAGGAATTCAAGCGCGCCGGGCTGGTCGTCTATGTCGAGAGCGTCAATCCCATCGATGGGCGCATCCGCAACGTTTTTCTGCACTCGGTCGACGACGCCAAGGACACGACGACCGTCGCGCGACTGGGTCATCTCGAGGAGAAACCCAACGGCGACCGTTTCGTGGTTCTGGAAAACGGCAGCCGCTACGAGGGCAAGCCGGGTACCGCCGAATACCAGGTCATCGCCTTCGACAAGCTGGGACGGCGCATCGAGCCGGCAGAGGCGCGCGCCATTCCGACCACCAACAAGGCGATGCCGCTGACCACGTTGGTCTTCCTCGACGGGCCGACCGAACGCGCCGAACTCTTCTGGCGCGTGTCCGTGCCGATCCTGGCGCTGATCCTGACCTTTCTCGCAATCCCGATGGCGTATGTCAATCCGCGCATCGGCCGCTCGCTCAATCTCGTCGCGGCGGCGTTCCTGTACATGGTCTACACCAACTGCCTCAACATCGTGCAGAGCATGATCGCGCAGGGCCGAATCGGATTCTGGACCGGCCTGCTGATTCCGCACGCGATCGCCGCGTTGCTTGTCTTCATCCTGTTCCGCCATCAGCTGTCGATTTCCGGCCTGTTCGCGCGACGGCCGCGCGCAACGTTGCCCGATCCACCCGTACCGGCCGCCTGACATGCGCACGCTCACCCGCTACGTCAGCCGCGACGTGCTGTTCTCCACGCTGCTGATCTTCACCGCCCTGCTGATGCTGTTCTCGTTCTTCGACCTGATCAACGAGATGAAGGATGTCGGCAAGGGCAACTACACGATGACCGCCGCGCTGATGTTCGTCACGCTGAACATCCCGTCGCGGCTATATGAGCTCTTTCCTGTCGCGGCGCTGATCGGCACGCTCTTCGCCATCGCGCAGCTGGTCGCCAATTCGGAGTGGACCGTGATGCGCGCGTCGGGCGCGTCGGTGCTGCAACTGGGCTGGGCAGTGGTGCGCGTCGGCATTCCGCTGGCGATTGCCACATTCCTCGCTGGGGAATTCGTCGCGCCGCCTGCCGAACGGCTGGCGCAAAACCTGCGCGCCGGCGCACGTGGCGACTCGATCGGCATGGTCGCGCAGCAATTCGATTCCGGATTCTGGTTCAAGCAGGACCTGACGTTCGTCAATATCCGCACTGTGCTCGCGGACATGAAACTGGTCGGCATCCGCATCTACGAATTCGACCCGCAGCTGCGCCTCACGACCGTGCGCAGCGCGGAATCCGGCAGCTTTGCCGGCGACGGCAAGTGGCGACTCGAGGCCGTGAAAGTGACGGAATTGAAAGGCGACAGCGCAAGTGTGTCGAGCATGCCGGTCTGGATGTGGGAAACGGTGTTGAAACCCTCGATCCTGACCGTCTACCAGGTCGCGCCGGAACGACTGGCGATTGCCACGCTGTATGACAACATCCGGGTGCTGGGCGGCAGCCAGAAGACGTCGCGCTTCGAGATCGCGCTGTGGGGCAAGCTTTTCTATCCCGTGACGGTGCTGGTGATGATGTTGCTGGCGCTCCCGTTCGCGCAATTCCAGCGACGCCAGGGCGGCATGGGCTTTCGCCTCTTTGCCGGCACGATGCTCGGCCTCACGTTCTTCCTGGTTGGCCGGTTGTTCTCGTACCTGGGCGTGCTCAATGCCTGGCCGCCGATGTTCTCCGCGCTGTTCCCGCTGGCGACATTCACCGCGCTGGCGTTCGCGATGCAGTGGTACATCGAGCGGCGATAATTAGGGTCAGACTCGAATTTTCGTCGAGCAGGTTGCGTTGAGCAGCCCATACGCCGCGGACTCAGCTGTCGCCAACCGTGTCGTCAGGTGCGTGTTTCGCCGCGGCGGCGCTCGTCAACACCAGACTTCGCTTGCCTGGGCGCACGCACGGTGCCGACGGCTCCAGATTCGTCCGCAGCGTACAGGCTGCTCCACGCTCGCGTCGGCCGTCGGCGTAGCGGACATCGCGGTGGGTGGGGCCGCGCTGGCGCGGTCGCTGCCGCCGCAATGAACAGAAATCAACTGCGATAAGCAAAGAAAACGGCGCCCGCAGGCGCCGTTTTCGAACTTCGATGTTGCGTGTTCTTGCTACGCTGCGACGGCTTCGACTGGAGCTGCCACGACGTTGACGAACTTGGAGCCCTTCGGTCCCTTGGTGCGGAACTCGACATTGCCATCGACCAGCGCGAACAGCGTGTGGTCCTTGCCGATGCCGACGTTGACGCCCGGGTGGATCGACGTGCCGCGCTGGCGAATGATGATGCCGCCGGCACGAATCACTTCGCCGCCGTACACCTTCACGCCGAGTCGCTTGGAGTGGGAGTCGCGGCCGTTGCGCGAACTGCCGCCTGCCTTTTTATGTGCCATGAGTGTGCGTCCTGTTTAACCGACGATGGCGTCGATCTTGAGTTCGGTGTAGTTCTGGCGATGGCCCTGGTGCTTCTGGTAATGCTTGCGGCGGCGCATCTTGAATATCTTCACCTTGTCGCCGCGACCATGCGCGACGACCGTTGCAGTCACCGTCGCGCCGGCGACGGTGGGCTGACCCAGACGGACGCTCTCGCCCTCCCCGACCATCAACACCTGATCGAGAATCACATTTGCG
>JANMCH010000058.1:0-42992 GCA_031361045.1 Betaproteobacteria bacterium
CAGGTACTGCTTGGCGATGGCGATCTTCTCGTCCTCGGTGTAACCCGACAGGCGGATGACTTCCATGCGATCGAGCAGCGGCGCCGGGATGTTCATCGAATTGGCGGTCGCGACGAACATCACGTCGGACAGGTCGTACTCGACCTCGATGTAGTGATCGACGAACGTGTCGTTCTGTTCCGGGTCGAGCACTTCCAGCAGCGCCGAGCTCGGGTCGCCGCGGAAGTCCTGGCCCATCTTGTCCACTTCATCGAGCAGGAACAGCGGATTGCGCACGCCGACCTTGGTCATGTTCTGCAGGATCTTGCCGGGCATGGAACCGATGTATGTGCGCCGATGACCGCGGATCTCGGCCTCATCGCGCACGCCGCCCAACGACATGCGCACGAACTTGCGTCCGGTGGCTTTGGCCACCGACTGGCCGAGCGACGTCTTGCCCACGCCGGGCGGGCCGACGAGGCACAGGATGGGCGCCTTCAGCTTGTCCACGCGCTGCTGGACCGCCAGGTACTCGACGATGCGTTCCTTCACCTTCTCGAGGCCATAATGGTCGGCGTCGAGGATCTTCACCGCATTGGCGAGGTCCTTGCTGATCTTGCTCTTCTTGCGCCAGGGCAGCGCCAGCAGCGTGTCGATGTAGTTGCGAACAACCGTAGCCTCGGCAGACATGGGCGACATCATCTTGAGCTTCTTCAACTCGCCCATGACCTTGGCCTCGGCTTCCTTCGACAGCCGCGCGGCCTTGATCTTCTTTTCCATTTCCTCGAGGTCGGCGTTCTCGTCGCCCTCGCCCAATTCCTTCTGGATGGCCTTGACCTGTTCGTTGAGGTAGTACTCGCGCTGGCTCTTCTCCATCTGGCGCTTGACGCGGCCACGGATGCGCTTTTCGACCTGCAGGATGTCGACCTCGCCTTCGAGCACGCCCAGCAGGTGCTCGAGCCGCTTGCCGACTTCGCTCATTTCCAGGATGTGCTGCTTCTGCTCGAGCTTGAGCGGCAGATGCGCGGCGATGGCGTCCGCGAGCCGTCCGCCTTCGTCGATGCCGGACATGGACGTGAGGATTTCCGGCGGGATCTTCTTGTTGAGCTTCACGTACTGGTCGAACTGCGCGAGCAGCGCGCGGCGCATGGCCTCGACTTCGTTTGCGCTGCCCGGTTCACCAGGCATGGGCAGCGCGCGCGCGACCAGATATTCGCCGCGGTCCTCGATTTCGGAGATCTGTGCCCGCTGCGTGCCTTCCACCAGCACCTTCACCGTGCCGTCAGGGAGCTTCAGCATCTGCAGCACCGTGGCGATGGTGCCGATCTCGTTCAGGTCTTCCGCGGCCGGGTCGTCCTTGGCCGCCTGCTTCTGCGCGACCAGCAGGATGTGCTTGCCCGTTTCCATGGCCATGTCGAGCGCCTTGATGGACTTGGGCCGCCCGACGAAGAGCGGGATGACCATATGCGGGAAAACCACCACGTCGCGCAGCGGCAGCAGCGGAAGCGCGGTCAGGTCGGCGGGAAGCGGTGTGTCGTTGGGCATGCGGGCCTTGAGTGGAAACTGAGTGGAAACCGGGAAGTAGAGAGTCCGCTGAAAGTGTAGCTGACGTGAAAATGGGGGCGCCGGGGCGGCCTGTCAAGCCGCGATCCGGTTACGCCTGCCATTTCTTATTGGAATCAGGTACTTGGAATAGCTACGAGTGCGCCGCCGCCATTTTGGGCGGATCCGCGAACATCAGCAGCGGCTTGCCGTCGTTGGCGATCGTGGATTCGTCGACGACCACGCGCGCCAGGTTCGACAGCGATGGCAGGTCGTACATCACGTCGAGCAGCACCTGCTCCAGGATGGAACGCAGTCCGCGCGCGCCGGTCTTGCGGGCGAGCGCCTTCTTGGCGATGGCCCGCAGCGCCAGCTCGCGCACTTCGAGTTCGACGCCTTCCATGCGGAACATCTTCTGGTATTGCTTGATCAGCGCGTTCTTGGGCTCGACCAGGATCTGGATCAAGGCGACCTCATCCAGTTCATCCAGCGTTGCGGTGACCGGAAGGCGGCCGACGAACTCGGGGATGAGCCCGAACTTGATCAGGTCTTCCGGCTCGGTGCCACGCAGCAGCAAGGTGATGTTCTTGCGATCTTCGGGACTGGCAACTTCGGCACCGAAACCGATGCCGGTCTTGGTCGAACGCTGGCGGATGATCTTTTCCAGGCCATCGAACGCGCCGCCGCAGATGAACAGGATGTTGGTCGTGTCGACCTGCACGAACTCCTGGTTGGGATGCTTGCTCCCGCCCTGCGGCGGCACCGAGGCAATCGTGCCTTCGATCAGCTTGAGCAATGCCTGCTGCACGCCTTCGCCGGACACGTCGCGGGTGATGGACGGGTTGTCGCTCTTGCGCGAGATCTTGTCGATTTCATCGATGTAGACAATGCCGCGCTGCGCCTTCTCGATGTCGTAGTCGCACTTCTGCAGCAGCTTCTGGATGATGTTCTCGACGTCCTCGCCGACATAGCCGGCTTCCGTCAGAGTCGTTGCATCGGCAATGACGAACGGCACGTCGAGCAATCGCGCCAGCGTTTGCGCAAGCAACGTCTTGCCCGAACCCGTGGGCCCGATCAGCAGGATGTTCGACTTGGTCAGTTCGACGTCGTCTTCCTTGGTCACCGACTCCAGCCGCTTGTAGTGGTTGTAGACCGCGACCGAAAGGATTTTCTTGGCCGGCTCCTGCCCGATCACGTACTGATCGAGGCTCTGCCTGATCTCGTGCGGCGTAGGGAGCTTGTTTCGATCGGAGCGCGTAGCTTCGCTGCCGGCACCTTCCTCGCGGATGATGTCGTTGCAAAGCTCGATGCACTCGTCGCAGATGAAGACGGACGGGCCCGCGATGAGCTTGCGCACCTCATGCTGGCTTTTGCCACAGAAGGAGCAGTAGAGAAGCTTGTCGCCGGAAGATTTGTCGGCCATTCAATGACCTGTATCAGAAACCTGTGGGGAAATCTCAGTTGACTTTACGCGCTCTCGGCCCGGTTTTGCAAGACCTTGTCGACAATTCCGTATTCTTTGGCGGCTTCTGCCCACAGGAAGTTGTCACGGTCGTGGTCGCGCTCGACCTGTTCCACCGGACGGCCAGTGAACTTGGCCATCATTTCAATGAACCTGCGCTTCAAGTCAATCGAGTACTGTGCGTGCCGTTCGATGTCCGACACCTGACCCTGGAATCCTGCGGAGGGCTGGTGAATCATGATCGTGGAATTGGGTAGTGCAAAGCGCTTGCCCTTGGCGCCCGCGGCCAGCAGGAACGCGCCCATGCTGGCGGCCATGCCGACGCACATCGTCGACACATCCGGCTTGATGAACTGCATGGTGTCGTAGATCGCCATGCCGGCCGAAACCGATCCGCCGGGTGAATTGATGTAGAAACTGATGTCCTTGTCCGGATTCTCGGACTCGAGGAAGAGCATTTGCGCCACGATCAGGTTGGCGGTGCCGTCGTTGACCGGACCGACCAGGAACACGATGCGCTCCTTGAGCAGGCGCGAATAGATGTCGTAGGCCCGCTCGCCGCGACCGCTTTGCTCGATGACCATCGGCACCAGCCCCAGATTGGAGGGGCCGGAATCCATCGGTCGTTGCATCAGGGTTTCATACGCCACTTGGAGATTCCTGGAGAGTTGAGCGAAATTAGCGCGATTATTGTGGGATACAGATCGGCAACGGAATGCCCGTCGTTACCGCCAAGATGGGTCCGGCAGCCGCCTACGTCAAGCCATCCCGACAGACGACGTCAAAATGCCGCCTGCAGGTGCATGCGGTCAATCAGGTCCTTGCGGGACCCATCAACGCTTCGAAGGTCGTCGGCACGTCGCTGACCTTGGCCTGGCCCAGCAGCCATTCGACCACATTGCGTTCAATGGCCAACGACTCGAATTCGGTCAGGCGCTCGGGCTTTTCGTAGTGCCAGCGCACGACCGCATCCGGTTGCTCGTAGGTTTGGGCGACGTCGTCGATCAGCGCGCGCACCTGCTCCGGCCGCGCTTCCAGATTTTTGCCGCGAACGACTTCGGCCAGGATCAAGCCGAGCGCGACGCGTTCCTCCGCCTGCGGACGGAACATCTCCGGCGTGAGCTTGATGTCTTCCTGCTTCATGCCCTGTTGCGCCAGGTTGGCGGCCATGCGCCGCGCAAGCAGCAGCGCTTCCTGTTCGACCAGCGACTTGGGCAGTGTCAATTGCGTGGACTGCCGCAGGCCCTTCAGCGCCTGGTCCTTGAGGACGGCGTCGAGCTTGCGCTTCAGTTCGAGGTTGAGATTGGCCTCGACTTCGGTACGCAGCTCGTCGACGTTGCCGCTCTTGATGCCGAACGCCGTAGCGAACGCGCTGTCCAGCGGCGGCACGTTGGGCGCCGTCACCTGTTTTACCGTCAATGCGAACTGGGCTAACTTTCCAGCGACTTCCTTGCCGTGATAGTCGGCGGGAAACGTCAGCGGAAACGTGCGCGTTTCGCCGGTCGCGGCGCCGACCACGGCCGCCTCGAATTCCGGAAGCATGCGGCCCTCGCCCAGCGTGATCGCGAAGTCGACGGCCTGTCCGCCCGGGAATGGGACGCCATCGATCGTGCCGGTGAAGTCCACCTGCACCTTGTCGCCATTCTGCGCGCCGCGGGTCACCGGTTCGAACACAGCGCGCTGCTGGCGCAGAACGTCGACGGTGCGATCGACGTCGGCCGGCGTGACGGCGACCTGGGGCCGCTCGATCGCGATGGTGGTCAGATCGCCCAGCTTGATATCCGGATACACCTCGAATACCGCGGAGAACTCGAGCGCCTCGCCATCGGCATCCTGGCCCTGCTTCGGCTCGATGCGCGGATAGCCGGCGACGCGCAGGTTCTGTTCGCGCACGGCGTCATAGAAGCTCGTTTGCACGGCATCGGAAATCACATCCGAGCGTACCGACGGCCCGTACTGCGCCTCCACCATCTTGAGCGGCACCTTGCCCGGGCGAAAGCCGGGCACCTTGACCGTCTTGGCCAGGCGCGCGAGACGTTTGCCGACCTCGCCTTCGATCTTCGCAAGCGATACGGCCACGTTGAGCCTGCGCTCGAGTTGCCCCAGCGTTTCAATCGCGGGGGCGGCGGTGTTTTCCACGGCGGTTTGCATGCCTGCTGATTCCTTGCTATTTTGATCTGGTGGTGCGAAAGGGGGGACTCGAACCCCCACGGGCTGCCCCGCCAGCTCCTAAGGCTGGTGCGTCTACCAATTCCGCCACTCTCGCGGTCTGCACTCAGGTTTGCTCGACGTATCATCGACTGCAGCTTGCGCCGCAGCAGAAGTCACCGCACTATATTCACGGCGCCCCGAGAACCTCTTTCGTCGAACGTGCAAGTATAGCGCAAAGCGGTCGTTATTGGCCACGGCGGCGGCCACCTTGCCAACGTTCGACGGGTGCAATCCTGCCCTTTTGGAACTGTTTCGCCCAAATCGCGTGTCCGTCGGCCATTACGAAAATTTTCCCGTCGCGTCGTGGCTCATGCCGGCGCGGCTGCGGCCGGCGGTCGTTGCGATCTATCGCTTCGCGCGCGCCGCCGATGACCTGGCCGACGAAGGTGATGCGCCCGCACATGCGCGCGTCGCCGCCCTCGATGACTTCGACGCGCAACTCGACCGCATCCTGCGCGGCGAGACGCCCTCCGCACCGCCCTTCCCCGCGCTCGCCGCCGCCATCCGCGAACATCAATTGCCGATGGCGCCGTTCCATCATCTGGTTTCCGCGTTCCGGCAGGATGTCACCGTGACCCGCTACGCATCCTTCGATGCCGTGCAGGACTACTGCCGTCGCTCTGCAGATCCGGTCGGGCGCCTGTTGCTGGCGTTGTACGGCACGCAAACGCCGGCCAACCTTGCGGCAAGCGACGCCGTCTGCACGGGCCTGCAGCTGACCAATTTCTGGCAGGACATCGCCATCGACTGGAAAAAGGATCGCGTCTACCTGCCGCAGGACAGCCTGGCGCGCTTCGGCGTCAATGAGGCGCACATCGCGGACGCGCGCGTGGACGACAACTGGCGCGCGCTGCTCGACTACGAAGTGGCGCGTGCGCGCGCACTTCTTCACCAGGGACGCCCGTTGACCCGTGCGCTGCCGTGGCGGCTGGGTCTCGAGCTGTCGGCGATCATCAGCGGCGGATTGCGCATCCTGGATCGCATCGACGCCGTTGGCGGCGACATCTTCACGCGCCGTCCGGTGCTCGCGACCCCCGATTGGCTGGTCGTCGCGTGGCGGGCAATTTTTCCCGCCAAGGCGGTTGCCTCATGACGCCCGACGAATACTGCAAGCAAAAGGCCGCCGCCAGCGGATCGAGTTTCTACTACAGCTTCCTGTTCCTGCCGCCGCCGCGCCGGCGCGCCATCATCGCGCTCTACGCGTTCTGCCGCGAAGTGGACGATGTCGTCGATGAAGTCAGCGATCCGGAAGTGGCCGCCGCCAAGCTCGCCTGGTGGCGCCGCGAAGTCGCGCTCGTCTTCAACGGCCAGCCGTCGCATCCGGTGGCACTTGCTTTGCAGAGCGTGGTGCGCGAATTCGACCTGCCCGAACCTCACTTCCAGGCGGTGATCGATGGCATGGCCATGGACCTCTCGCAGACGCGCTACCTCGACTTCGCCGCGCTTGAACTCTATTGCCATCGCGTGGCCGGCGTCGTGGGCCTGATGTCCGCGGAAATCTTCGGCTACGCCGATCCTGCGACCAAGGGCTATGCGCGGGATTTGGGTGTCGCCTTCCAGCTGACCAACATCATCCGCGATGTGGGCGAGGACGTGCGGCGCGGGCGCATTTACCTGCCGCAGGACGAGCTGCAGCGCTTCGGAGTCTCGGGGTCGTCGTTGTTGCGTGCCCAGTACACCTCCGAGTTCCGCCACCTGATGCGCTTTCAGACCGAGCGAGCGCGCATCTGGTACGACCGCGCTTTCGCGCAGTTGCCCGCGCAGGACCGGAAAGCGCAACGCGCAGGCCTGGTGATGGCGGCAATTTATCGGACGCTGCTCAACGAAATCGCCCGCGACGGCTACAAGGTGCTCGACCGCCGCACGTCGCTGACACCGCTGCGCAAACTCTGGCTGGCATGGCGGACCTGGAGGTCCGCATGAACGAGCCCGTCGCGATCATCGGCGGTGGCTGGGCGGGATGCGCGGCCGCCGTTACCCTGGCGCAGGCCGGCGTCCGTGTCGTGTTGTTCGAGACCGCGCCGGTCCTCGGCGGACGCGCGCGCCGCGTGCTGCGCGCCGGGTTGCCGCTGGACAACGGCCAGCACCTGCTGCTCGGGGCCTACGAACAGACATGCGCGCTGATGGACACGGTGCATGGCGTCGCGGACGCGCGCGCGACGTTCACGCGGCATCCGCTGGCCATCGTGCCGCTGGACCCGCAGCACGCCAACGCGCTGACGTTGATCCGCGGCGCGGGCGAAGGCCGGATGGCCTTGCTGACCGGTCTGCTCGGCGCGCGCGGACTGACCTGGCGTGAACGCATCGCCAACATCGCGTGGATGCGGAAGTTGACCAAGACCGGCTTCGTGCGCGCGCCTTATGAAACGGTGGCACAGATGCTGAGTCCGCTGCCACCGCGCGTTGCGCGCGGACTGTGGGAACCGCTGTGCCTGGCAGCGCTCAACACGCCGCCGGCCCATGCCTCCGCGCAGGTCTTCGCCAACGTGCTCCGCGCCACCTTTGCCGGCCGCGCGAATGCCTCGGACTTCCTGCTCCCGGCGACCGATCTTTCGACAATGTTCCCGGAAGCTGCCGCGCGCTTCATCGAAATCCGCGGCGGCGTGGTCCGCACCTCGGCCCCGGCACGCGTCGTGCGTGCCACGCAGCATGGCACCACGGTGCTGACCGGTACCACGCTGCATGCTGCGCGCGCCACCATCGTCGCGGTGGGTCCGCACCAGGTGCAAGGCGCGTTCGCGCCGGAGGCAATGGCAGCCCAGCCCGACCTGCAAGCGAGACTTGCGCCACTGGCCACCCTCACCTTCGAGCCGATCTACACGGTATGGCTGGGCTACGGCGAGGCAATGGCGTTGCCCCTGCCGATTGCGCGGCTGGACGACGCGCCGGGACAATGGGTCGTCGACCGGCCCGATGTTCTGGCACACGCGCAACCCGACGCCGACCGTCCTCCGCTGCAACAATTGCTCGCAGTGATCCTGAGCGCCAGCGGCGCGCACGAGTCGCTCGACCACGGCATGCTGGCGCTCGACATCGACAACCAGTTGCGGCGCTTGCAGCCCGATCGTCCGCCTTGCGTGTGGTTCCAGGTCATCGCGGAACGCCGCGCCACGTATGCCTGCACGCCGGGGCGCGCCCGGCTGGCGGATAGTCGTCTCGTTCCCGGTGTCTATCTCGCGGGCGACTACATGAACGCCGAGTATCCGGCAACGCTGGAGGCGGCCGTGCGCAGCGGCATTGCGGCCGCGCATGCGTTGCTGTCCGACGTCCGCGATGAAGCCGCCTGAAAAGGCTGCGAAGGCCGCGAAGGCGACGTGCCTGGCGCTACAGGCGCGCGCTGCCGGGTCGATTGCGCATCAGCCGCTGCTGCTCGCGCGCCCAATCGCGGTCCTTGATCGTGTCGCGCTTGTCGTGCTGCTTCTTGCCCTTCGCCAGGCCGACCTCGATCTTCACGCGGCCGTTCTTGTAGTGCAGGTCCAGCGGCGCCAGCGTGTATCCCGCGCGCTCCACCTTGCCGACCAGGCGGTTGATTTCCTCGCGATGCAGAAGCAGCTTGCGCGTGCGCGTCGGGTCCGCAGTGACGTGCGTCGACGCCGTGGTCAGCGGCGCAATGTGGGCGCCGATGAGCATCAGTTCGCCGTTCTTGACGACGACATACGCTTCCTTGATGTTGGCCCGTCCCGCGCGGATGGCCTTCACCTCCCAGCCGGTGAGGGACAACCCCGCCTCGACCCGCTCCTCGATGAAGTAGTCGTGGAACGCCTTGCGATTTTCAACGATGCTCATGCGCTGCCCGTGGGCGGTCTTCGGCCCTCATTCTAACAATCGATGCAGCGCGTCAGGAAATCGGTTCTCGTTCCCTACAGCGCTGCGCGCATGTTCGGGCTGGTCGATGACGTGGCGCGCTATCCGGAATTCCTGCCCTGGTGTGGTGGGGCCAACGTCATGGAACAGCGTCCGGATGGCAAGACCGCGCGCATCGACATCGACTATCACGGCGTGAAAGCGCACTTCACGACCGACAACGTGAATCGAATGCCGGAATCCATCGTCATCACATTGCGCGACGGCCCGTTTCGCAGCCTGCATGGCGAGTGGCGCTTCCGGACGCTGTCCGACGCTGCCTGCAAGGTGGAGTTCGAACTCGCCTACGAATTCTCGACACATGTGCTGGAAGTCGTCGTGGGACCGGTATTCAGCCACATCGCGAACACGTTCATCGACGCCTTCGTCCGGCGCGCCGAAGCCATCTATTCCAGGCCCGCGTGACCGTCGTGCCCATGCTCGTCACGGTTGCCTATGCCGCGCCCGGCATCGAGTCACTCGTCCACGTTGAACTGGAAGCAGGATCCTGCGTCGCGGACGCCGTCGCGAAGTGCGGCATCGTTGCCCACTTTGCGCTTGATCCGGCGCACCTGGAATTCGCGATCTTTGGCCAACGCGTGCGCGGCAATACACCGTTGCGCACAGGCGACCGCGTCGAATTGACGCGGCCGCTCACCGCCGACGCCGGGTTCATCCGGCGCGCGCGCGCCGAGGAACGTGCAGCCGCCCCGGGCCCGAAAGGCAAGTCGCGTAGCTAGGACGCGCGGGCGCCTGAGCAACGCTTTTGCTCGAAATCGCGAAATCCGCGACAATGGGCGGATGTGCCCGCTCCACCCACGCCGGAAACGTATCGCGCTCGCTGCTGCCAGAAGTTGCGCGGTCGCCGCCGCATTGGCGTGCGCGATCGCGCTGCCGCAACTCGCCCACGCGCAGTCGACGCCGCCGAAAAGCACGTTCGCAAGTTCGGCCAAGGACGCCGCCAGCTTTGCCTGGAACGGCGCGCAGGACGTCGCCATCTATGCGCTGGGACTCATCGGCGTCGACTATCGCTATGGTGGCGACACGCCGGAATCGGGCGTGGATTGCAGCGGCCTGGTCCGCTACGTGTTCCAGCAGGTCACCGGCGTCACATTGCCACGCACGTCGAAGGAACTGAGCCGGCTGGGCAACAGCGTCGCCAGCGCCGACCTGGCCCCCGGCGACCTCGTCTTCTTCAATACCCGCCGCCTGCCGTTCTCGCATGTCGGCATCTATCTCGGCGACAACCGTTTCATCCATGCGCCATCGACCGGCAGCGAAGTCGAGATCTCGCGCCTGTCGGAAACCTACTGGCAAAAGCACTTCAATGGCGCGCGGCGCCTGGTCGGCGTGATGCCGTCGCTCATTCCGAGCGCGACCGCCGCGCCGCTGCCGACTACGCAAGCGAGTTCGACGATGACTTCGCCGTTGCCGCAGCCGACCTCGGTCGCACAGTTGCCTTCAGCCGCGAACCCGCTGTGGATGCCGCTTCCCGCGGCCGACGGCAGCAACTGATCAATTCGCCGTCGCGCCCGCGCGGCGCAACCGTTCGACCATCTTGTTTTCGTTGCCGCGCAGCGCCCACTGGAGCGCCGACGCACCGTTCTGGTTGCGCAGATTGACGTCCGCGCCCTTGGCAATGAGCAGTTCCACCGTCGAGATCCTCGCTTCCCGCACCGCCATCATCAACGCCGTGGTGCCGTTGGGCGAAGGCGCGTTGATGTTGGCCCCCTCCGTGAGCAGGTAAGTGACGATGGCGTCCTGGCCGCCGGTCGCGGCGTAGATCAGCGCCGTCCAACCTGAGTTCTCGAGGTTCGCGCCGCGGGTACGCAACATCTTCACGATGGCGATATTGCCGGTCAGCGCCGCGACCATGATGGCGGTGTCGCCGGTCTTGCCGCGGGCGTTCACGTCGGCACGCGCGTTCAGCAGGACCAGGACGGTATTCACGTTGCCGGCACGGGCCGCTACGACCAGTGCCGGGTCGCCCATGGCGTCGACGGAGTTCGGGTCCATGCCACGCGCCAGCATCTCCTTGACCTGCCCGACGCGATCGTTGGCCACAGCGATGGCGAAGTCGTCCTCGAGCGCGCCGGCACCGGCGACTCCCGCTGCGACGGCCGCCAATAGCGCGGCGAACGGAAGGGCCAGGGCAAACATCCGGGCAACGGCGAAAGTACGGTCAGTGCGTACGTGCATCGGCAACTCCGGCAATGTTGAACAGGCGAAAGAAATTTTCGGAGGTGGCCTGCGCGATGTCCGCCACTGGCACGCCGCGCAATTGCGCGACGGCCTCGCCGACATGACGCACCCATGCCGGCTGGTTGCGCTTGCCGCGAAACGGCACGGGAGCCAGGTAGGGGCTGTCGGTCTCGATCAGCATGCGGTCGAGAGGCACACGGCGCGCAACGTCCTTCAGCTCGACGGCATTCTTGAACGTGACGATGCCCGAAAAAGAAATGTGGAAACCCAGGTCGAGCGCGGCCGATGCCACGTCCCAGGTTTCGGTGAAGCAATGCATGACGCCGCCCGCCTCGCCTGCTTTCTCTTCGCGCATGATCGCGAGCGTATCGGCCGCCGCCGCACGCGTGTGGATCACCAGCGGCTTACCCGTTTCCCGCGCAGCACGGATGTGGGTGCGAAAGCGTTCCCGCTGCCAGTCGAGATTGCCTTCCAGACGGTAATAGTCGAGGCCCGTCTCGCCGATGGCCATGACTTTGTCCGCTTGCGCCAGGCGCACCAGGTCGGCGACGGAAGGCTCCGGCGTATCGATGTAGTCGGGATGGACACCGACCGTTGCATACAGGTTGGCGTGGTTCTGGGCAATCTCCAGGACACCCGGCCATGCCGGCAGGTCCACGCCGATGCACAGCGCGTGAGTGACCAGGTTCTCGCGCATGGCAGCAAGCAGCTGCGACAATTCGGCGCGCAGCTCGGGAAAATCGAGATGGCAATGCGAGTCGACAAACATATCGGTCGAACCCGACAGCGCTACATCGTGTGCGTGGGTCGCGTCGAGGCCAGCGATTCGCCCAGTACCCGTTCGATGGTGGCGCGGGCGGCGGCGCCGGTGTCGTCGAGCGTGAACTGCACGCCGATACCCTGCGTGCGGTTGCCCTGCACACCTTCGGGAGTGATCCAGACGACCTTGCCCTGCACCGCCAGGCGGTTGGGGTCGTCCATCAGCGACAGCAGCATGAACACCTCCTCACCCAGCGCATATTGGCGTGACGTCGGGATGAAGATGCCACCGCCTTTGAGAAACGGCATGTAGGCGGCATACAGCGCCGCCTTTTCGCGGATGTTGAGCGACAGCACGCCGGGGCGCGCGACGCCGGCGACCGGTGCTGCGGGAGGTACCTTGCGATCCGCCATGCCTTCGTTTCCTAACGGAACAATTCGCGATAACCGATCAGCAGCGACTCGGCGACCAGGCGCGGCTGCAACGGATGCGCAACCCATGCGCGTTCCCGAAGCAGTGTCCGATGATAGCGAAACAGAGGGACCGGCGCCACTTGCGCGGCCAGGGGCCCTAGTGCCGCGGCGAAATCGATGTTGCGCGAAGCCCGGCCGCCGGCGGCGACGCGGCTCAGGTCAACGGTCCATGCGATCAGCCAATCGATGGCCTGCCGCAGCATTTCGCGGCGGACGTCCTTCGGTGCGGCGTCAATGCGCGCCGCAAGCGCGACGGGCGACAGCGTCGAAGGTTTCGCCAGCGCGTGCATCCACGCCATGCGCTCCGCCTGCCAGACGGCACCCGTCATCGTCAGCGCGGAAAGTGGCGCGCCGGCAGCCTGTGCCAGCGCGAGCCCCGGCTTCGCCACGCCCTGCTGCTCGAGCCACGCCAAGGCCTCGTCCGTGGTGGGACGGGGCGCCGCCATGCGGCGGCATCGGCTGCGCAACGTCGCCGGCACGCGTCCCGGCAGATGCGCGACCAGCATCAGGAACGTTTCCGGCGGCGGCTCTTCGAGCGTTTTCAGCAATGCGTTGGCCGCTGCAGGGTGCATCGATTCTGCCGGGACGATCACCGCGACCTTGGCGCGACCGCGGTGGCTGGTCAGCTGCGCCCATTCGATCAGCGCGCGAATGCGATCGACCGGGATCGGGTCCTGCACCTTGATCTCGCCATCGTCGTCGAGAATGAACGGTTCGATGGTCTGCAGATCGGGATGCTGGCCCGCGGCAACATAGCCGCAGCTGGCACAGGTACCGCAGGCCATGCCGTCAGCGCGCGGGGATTCGCAGAGCAGCGCGCGCGCCAAGTTGAGCGCCAGCGTTCGCTTGCCGAATCCACGCGGGCCATCGATCAGCAGCGCATGCGGCCACGTGGCGCGTGCAACCAGCGCTTCGCGCGCGGTGGCCTCCTGCCATGGCAGCAACGCCGGCCAGGCCGGCACCTGCGGCTCGTCGACGACTGCCGCCGCCGTCACAGCGACGCCACCAGGCGCTGCAGGTCCTCGCGCACCTGCTCCAGCGGACGCGCAGCGTCGATCACGCGAAAACGCGCGGGCTCCGCCGCGGCGCGTTCGAGATAGACATTGCGCACGCGCTGGAAAAAATCGGAGGCCTCGCGTTCGAACTTGTCGAGTTCGCGCCCCTTGGCGTGCCCACGGTCGAGGCGTTCGCGGGACACGGCGATCGGCACGTCAAAGAGGATCGTCAGGTCGGGCCGGCAGCCCACCGGAAGAAAATGCTCGAGCTCCGCGATGCGCTCGCCCGGGACGCCGTGGCCGCCGCCCTGATAGGCAAAGGTTGCATCGGTGAAGCGGTCGCACAGCACCCAGTCGCCGCGCGCGAGCGCGGGCTCGATCACCTGCGCCACATGTTCCCGCCTCGCCGCGAACATCAGCAGCGCCTCGGTATCGTGGGTCATCGGATGCGCAAGCAGCAGCGCGCGCAGTTGTTCTCCCAGCGCCGTGCCGCCCGGTTCGCGCGTGGCGACCACGGTGCATCCCTTCGCCAGCAGCGCGTCGCGGAGCCAGGCAGCGTGCGTGCTCTTCCCGGCACCGTCGATGCCTTCGAGAGAAATGAAGCGGCCGCGCATGCTCACTATGCACTTCGCTTTCCGGTCGGAAATATCGGGAGGCGCATCAATGGCCGCCTTTCTGGAATTTTGCCACGGCCCGGTTGTGGTCAGCGAGATTGGCCGAGAACTGCGACGAGCCATCGCCCCTTGCCACAAAATACAGATACGGGGTCGGCGGGGGATGCAGTACCGCGTCCAGCGAGGCCTGCGACGGCATCGCGATCGGCGTCGGCGGCAATCCGTCCCGCGTGTAGGTATTCCACGGCGTATCCGCGTCCAGGTCGCGGCGACGCAGATTGCCGTCGAACGTGGTACCCATGCCATAGATTACCGTGGGGTCGGTCTGCAGGCGCATGCCGGCCTTCAGGCGATTGATGAAGACGGAAGCGATCAGCGGCCGGTCCACCGGCTTGCCGGTTTCCTTTTCCACTATCGACGCCAGGATCAGCGCTTCGTCGGCGGATGCCAGCGGCAAATCTGGCGCGCGCTTTTCCCACGCCGCCGCCAGGCGCGCGGTCATGGTGTCGTGCGCGCGTTTGAGCACCGCAACGTCGCTGCTCCCGGCCGCAAAGAAATAAGTGTCGGGAAAGAACCGGCCCTCTGCGCCTTGGCCCGGCGCGCCCAGTTTCGCCATCAAATCCGCATCCGGAAGGTCGAGGACCGTGTTTTTAACCTGCGCCTGCGACCGCAGCGCGCGGCGGATGTCCGCGAAGGTCGTCCCCTCGATGAACACCACCGACGTCTGCGTGGCATCGCCCTGCGACAGGCGGGAGAGCAACCCGGGCAGCGTGATGCCCGATTCGATTTCGTAGTTTCCGGCCTTGATGGCGCGGTCGACACCCTGCAGTCGCGCCATCGCGATCATCGGCCACGCCCGCGTAATCACGTGGGAAGCTTCCAGTTCATGCGCGATGGCCGACAGCGACATTCCCGACTTGACCTCGAATTCCCACGGCGATTGCGGCAGCCGCAGCGGCCGCGTAACCAACGACCACACGAACCCGCCCATGACGATCGCCAGCAGGAGCATGACGACAGCAATGAACCGGGCGATGCGCGACAGGGTCATGGGAATGGAGGAAGGAGATTTCGGCGGCGGCAGCGGGCCGCGCATTATAATCGTCGGATGAACCGCCATTGCAGCGCAGGGACGTGCCGATCCGTCGCGGGGACGTGCCGATCGGTCCTGGGCTTCACGCTGATCGAGATCATGGTCGTGATCGTGATCCTCGGCGTACTTGCGGCGCTGGTCGTGCCCAAGGTCCTTGAGCGTCCCGACGATGCGCGCGCGGTCGCCGCCAAGAGCGACATCGCGACGATCAAGGCCGCGCTGTCGCTCTATCGGCTGGACAACCAGCGATTTCCGACCGGCGAGCAAGGTTTGAACGCGCTCGTGGTCAAGCCCGAAGCGTCGCCGGTTCCGCCCAACTGGAAACCGGGCGGCTATCTCGAGCGCCTGCCCAAGGATCCCTGGCAGAACCCGTACCAATACCTCAATCCCGGACTGCGCGGCGAAATCGACATCTTCAGTTTCGGCGCGGACGGACAACCGGGCGGCACGGGCAAAGACGCCGACATCGGCTCGTGGGATCTCTGAGCGGGCGTGCCGCTTCGCCGCGCGCGCGGGACGCCCGCGGTTTCACGCTGATCGAAATCCTCGTGGTCGTCGCGATCATCGCGATCGCGGCCGGTATCGCGGTGATCGCCAGCGCGCCGGACGACCGTGGCGTCGCCGCGCGCGAAGCGAAGCGCCTGGCCGGAGCCCTGGAGCACGCCAGTGCGCGCGCCCAATCGCGCGCCGAGTCGCTCGGCGTTTCCGCGGACGGCGGTGGCTGGCGCTTCTGGCGTCGCGCCGCCGACTCCAACCGCTGGACCCCCGTCACCGACGACGAGGTGCTCGCGGCGCATGCGGTCCCGGTCGAATTCTCCGTGGTTCCGCTTTCGTTCGCTGGGCAATCGCTTCCCGCCGACGCGATCGTTCCGCTTCGTGCATCCGGCCGCAACGAGCCCTTCGCATTCCTGCTGCGCGGCAAGTCATCACGCATTGTGCTGTCGGCAGACCCATTGAACCGCGTGTCGCTGCTCACGGAAAACGACGCGCCGTGAAGCCCATCGCCATGAGCAAACCGACGCAGCGCGGCTTCACCTTGATCGAGATCCTCGTGGCGCTCGCGATCATCGCAGTTGCACTGGCGGCGGGGATGCGCGCGCTTGCCCAGTCGGCTGACAGCGCAACGGCATTGAAGGCACGCACGCTGGCGCTGTGGGTGGCGCAAAACCGCCTCGCGGCCGCACAAGTGGCGACACCGTGGCCCGCACTGGGCACTTATCGCGGAGACTCCAACCAGGCCGGCGCGCCGTTCCAGTGGCGGGAAACGGTCACGGCTACGCCCAACCCCGCGTTTCGCAAGATCGAGATCAGCATCATGGAGCCGGACCGCCCCGACTACCAGGTTGCGCGCCTGGTCGGCTTCATCGGCAACTCCCAACCCCAATGAACACTCGCACGACTCCATCGCGTCGCGGCGGTTTCACGCTGGTGGAAATGCTGCTTGCGCTGGCCATTTTCGGCGTCATTGCTGCGCTTTCTTATCGGGCCATGGCCACGTTGACCGATGGCGAGGCGCAGTTGTCCGCTGCGGCACAGCGATGGCGAACACTCGATGCGCTGTTCACACGCTTTGAAGCGGATATCCGGCAGGCGGTTCCGCGCGCGTCGCGCACGGCGTCCGGCATCGAGCCGCCATGGCTTGCATTGCCGACGGACCGCGCAGACAGCGCCGCATTGGTGTTCACGCGCGCCGGCGCCGAATTCTCCGACGAACCCGGGCGCGCCGGACAGAGGGTTGGCTACCGCCTGCGTGGTCATGCCGTGGAAATAGCGTATTGGCCGCAACTGGACAACGTCGCCAACCTGCAGCCCACGGTCTTCTCGCTCATCGATGGCGTGTCCGCATTTCGCATCGACTACCTGAACAAGGCCGGCCAGTGGCGTGACCGCTGGCCATTGCCCGGAGAAGCGGACCTGCCGCGTGCCGTGCGTGTCCTGCTCGCCCTGGACAGCGGCGAGACCATCGAGCGATGGTTCGTACTGCGCTGAGAATCCGTTCGCGCGGCGCCGCACTGGTGCTGGCGATGCTCATCGCGGCCTTCGCCGCCGTGGTCGCCGTGGCGGTCGCGGCGGAGCAGCAGCGCTGGTTTTCCGACGTCGCCAATCGGCGCGATCAGGTGCAGGCGCAGGCATTGGCGCTGGCCGGCATCCAATGGGCGCGCCAGATCCTGCAGGACGATGCGCGTAGCGGGACCATCGACCACCTGGGCGAGGCCTGGGCGTTTCCGTTGCCGCGCACGCCGCTCGAGAACGGCTCGATCGAGGGCAGCATCGAGGATGCGCAAGGCCGATTCAACATCGGCAACCTCGTGAAAGTCGACGCGTTGGGCAAGGAAGAGCGCGCGCGCCTCGGTCGCCTGTTCGCCGCGCGCGGGATCACTCCACGGATGTTCGACGCGATCATGGCCTCGGTGATGGAGCCCGCCGTTCCCGCAATTGAAAGCACGAAGTCCATCGGCGCGGCACCGCCGGTCGCATTGCCGCCGAACCTGCGTCCGGTGCGCTGGGCCGAGTTGTCCGCCGCACGTGGCGTCAATGCGCGCGACGTCACGCAATTGACACCGTTCGTCGTCGCCTTGCCCAACACAACGGTACTCAACGTCAATACGGCGCGACCGGAAGTGCTGGCCGCCGCGATCACCGGACTCACCGGCGATGGACTGGTGGCACTGGTCGCCGAGCGCGCGCGCAAGCCGTATGCGACGTTGGCCGACTTTCGGGCGCGACTCCCGGAGGGCGCGTCGGTTCCGGATGAGACCACGCTTGGCGTGGCGAGCAGCTACTTCCTGGTCAGCGTCCGCGCACGGCAGGGCGACACGGTGGCGCAGGCGCGCGCGCTGCTGCGTCGCGACGGACGGGAATGGCCGCTCGTAGTCTGGCAGACCCTCGAGTGAATCCATTGTGGCCCGTCGCGTAAACTAGGCGCTTGGAATCGCACCGGCAATTCTCGATGTCCACATTGCGTGTACTACTCGACGCCGTGCCCGATGCGGGCAGAGCAGACGCATGGGCGCTGTTCGACGACAACGGGCGCGTGTTGCAGGCCGGCCGCGGCGCCCCCGAAACCTGGCCCAGGGCCGATCGCCGCGAAGCGATCGTCGCGGCATCGTGCGTGCGTATCGTGAGCCTGCGGCTGCCGCCGTTGCCGGCGGACCGCGTCGCGACTGCAGCCGCATTTGCGCTCGAGGACCAACTGGCCGGCCCCGTCAACGAACAGCACATCGCGGTGTCCCCGCAACATGCCGACGGAACCGTGGAGGCCGTCATTGCCAGCCGCGCGCTCATCGCAAGTCTTGGCAAGCGTTTCGACCGTGTGTTGGCCGAGCCCTCGCTGACGCCGCGCCCGCCACCGCGGCACTGGCGCTGGTACGCATCTGGAACAGGCGGTGGCTTCGTACGCCGACCGGACGGTTCCGCGTTTGGCACCAGCGCGCACGCTGGCGTTCCTGCCGAGCTGTCGCTGGCCCTCGACCACGCGGCGCGTGCGGGCAGTGGTCCCGTCGCCGTGCAAATGGCGTTTGCTGTCGAATCGATTCCCGCCGTCACCGGCGGCGCTCCCTTCGCGCCGACAGATGCCTGGCGTTGGCAGGACGCCGGCAGCGCGGCGTTTGCAGGCGCCACCGACTTGCGCCAGGGCGAACTCGCGCCAACGGTGCCCGTCGCGGCACGCTCGTCGAGTCACCTGTTGCGCATCGCCGCCGTCGTCGCCGCATTGGCCGTCGTCCTGCACGTTGTCGCGTCGGCAGGCGAATGGCTCGCACTGCGCATCGACGAATCGCGCACGCGATCAGCATTGGCGTCGCTTGCCCGCGATGCCGGCGTCACCGGCAACGACGATTCGGTTGGGGCCATCGCCCGCCGCCACGCAGTGACACGGCACAGCGCCGGACTTGCTGCGCCGATCGACGCGCTGCCGTTGCTTGCACGAGCCGCCCCTGCGCTCGCCTTGTTGCCGGCCGGCATGCTCAAGACGGCAACGTATGGCGACGGCTACTGGACGTTCGATCTCGCGAAGCCGGATGCGGGCATGACCCACCGTGTTGAGCGCCAACTTGCCGCCGCGGGATTGTCGACGCTGCAGGCGACCAATGTGACGGGTACGCGACTGCGGATATCGCTGGCCGCGGGGGCGCAATGACGTCGCGGCAAAAACGGGCACGCATGCCCATCCCACCCGCGGCCGTTCGCGCCTGGGACCGTGGCTCGCGGCGCGAACACGGCTTGGTGGTGGCGGCCGTTGCTGTCGTGTTGCTGGCGGTCGCGTGGACGTGGCTCTGGCAACCGATGCAGGCTGACGCGGAACGCGCGCGACGCGACTTGCTGCGCGACCGTGCCGCGTTGGCCATCGCTGGGCTGCAGGTCGCGGAGATCAAAGCTCCGCGCCCAAATACCCAAGCAGCGCCCGGCAGCGATCCGCGCGTGGCCATCGAGCGCGTGCTGGGCGAACGCGGATTGAAGCCGGCCATGACCTCAATGGTGGTGAAGGACGATCGCGTGCTGGTCACCTTCGCCGCGATCGGCTTCGATGCCTTGGTCGGCATGCTCGATGCGCTGGCGAAAGCCGACGGACTGCGGCCGGTGGAGGCGACGTTGGCGGCGCGCGTCGATCCGGGGACGGTGCGCGCCGAAATCACGCTCGCGCGCTGAACAAGACGATGAAGGCGCTCGCAGTCCTGTTCGCAGTGATCGCTTTCCTGGTTGCACTGGCGACGTTCGCTCCGGCATCGTTGCTGGATAGTCGTGTGGCCGCTGCCACCAGCGGCCACGTGCGATTGGCGGATGCCTCCGGAACCCTATGGAACGGGCGCGGCTCCATGACGAACGCGCAACGCACTTGGTCGTTGCCGGTGGGCTGGACAATAAAGCCGTGGTCAATCATCCGCGGCGCGCCGGCAATCACGCTCCAACCCGCAGAAGGTGGCGATATGCCGCGTGGCGACATCACATTGCGCGATGGCACAATTGCGATGGACGGTGTCGCGTTCATCCTGCCGGCGGCCATGGTCAACGGTTCGCTCGCACCCGACAGCGCGCTGGCACTCGGAGGCAACCTTGTCGTCGACCTGCAGCACGCAAGCTGGAGTGATGCAGGTGCAGGTGGCGGTGGGGCCGGCGACGGTGCGGCGATCATTCGATGGAACGGCGCGCGCGCGGCCACTGCAGTGGGCAACGTGGCCATGGGTATCGTGACGGTGAACTTCGCGCCGCGCGGTGGCCGCTTGGTAGGTCGCGTCGAAAATCGCGGCGGTGATGTGCGCGTCGCCGGTGACATCGCATTGGGCAATGCGGACATCGACGTCAACCTCTCGATTGCTCCCCTTCCTACCACCCCGCCCGCCATCGCGCGTGCGCTGGGCGCGCTCGGCACGCCCGACGGCACCGGTGCCGTGCGCCTGCAGTGGCGCAGCGGCCCGCGTTGACGTGAGTCGCCGCCGCGCAGATCGTGCCGCAAGTCGCGAGCCGGCGGACGTTCCGACCTCCGCTTCTCCCCTGGCGCGCATTGTCGCCGTCGACAACCTGCGTGGCCTCGCGGTCATCGCCATGGTCGTTTACCACTTCTGTTTCGACCTTCGCTATTTTCGCCTGACGCAGTGGGATTTTTACCACGACCCGTTCTGGCTCCACGCGCGAACAGCGATCCTGTCGTCGTTCCTGTTGCTTGCCGGCATCAGCCTGGTGCTGGCGAACCGCCGCGATGCCGGTGCGAAATTCTGGCGGCACGTCGGCACCATCGCCGCGTGCGCGATTGCAGTCAGCGCAGCAAGCTATGCGTTGTTCCCGCGATCGTGGATCTGGTTCGGCGTGCTTCACGCCATTGCCGTATCGATCGTCCTTGGGCGGCCACTGGTGCGGCGTCCTGCGCTCGCTTTGGTTGTCGGCATCGCCGTCATTGCGGCGGGCAACCTGTTCGCGCACCCTGCTTTCGACGGTCGCGCGTTTGGCTGGATCGGCTTCATGACCGCCAAACCACGAACCGAGGACTACGTGCCGCTGTTTCCGTGGGCGGGGGTTTTGCTGGTGGGTATCGCCGCCGGACACGCGTTGGTGCGCCAAGCTTTCAGGCCCATTTCAGTTGCCGGGAAATTGCCGCGCTGGATGGGATGGATGGGCCGCCACAGCCTGGCCATCTACATGGTCCACCAGCCATTGCTGCTCGGCGCGCTCTTCGTGACCGTCGGCCGTTGACGATCGCGAAAGCCGCCGTCCTGGTTCGTGTGACACTTGCGGGAAATGGCGTTATAATTCAAGGCATCCAGGCGCGTAGCTCAGCTGGTTAGAGCACCACCTTGACATGGTGGGGGTCGTTGGTTCGAGTCCAATCGCGCCTACCAATTGCCCAAAGCAAATCAAGAAAAATGAGTGCAGGATCAGACATCATGGTTATGACACCGCTGACGTGCAGGGAAACCCGGTAATCACGTAAGCGCCCGCACGCCTGATCGTCGTTGTCTGTCCCAGTGAAAAAGTGCGGCTCGTCCGCACTTTTTTGTTTTTGGAGCCCTGAAAATGCCTGCCATCAAACTTCCCGACGGTTCGATCCGACAATTCGATGCCCCGGTTTCGGTCGGCACCGTCGCTGCCTCCATCGGACCCGGCCTGGCCAAGGCGGCGCTTGCCGGAAAAGTCGACGGCAAGGTCGTCGACACGTCCTACGTGATCGACCGCGATGTCTCGCTCGCGATCATCACCGACAAGAATCCGGAAGGCCTCGACGTCATCCGCCACTCGACGGCCCACCTTCTCGCCTACGCGGTCAAGGAGTTGTTTCCCGACGCGCAGGTGACGATCGGCCCGGTGATCGAGGACGGCTTCTACTACGATTTCGCCTACAAGCGTCCGTTCACGCCGGAAGATCTTGCCGCCATCGAGGCGCGAATGGCCGAGCTGGCGAAGAAGGACGAGCCGGTGGTGCGCTCGGAAATGCCACGCGACGACGCCGTCAGGTACTTCGAAGGGCTGGGCGAACACTACAAGGCGGAACTCATCGCCGCCATTCCGTCGAACGAACCCATTTCGCTGTACGCGGAAGGCGCCTTCACGGACCTGTGCCGCGGCCCGCACGTGCCGTCGACGGGCAAGCTCAAGGTGTTCAAGCTGATGAAGCTGGCGGGCGCGTACTGGCGCGGCGATTCGCGCAACGAGATGCTGCAGCGGATATACGGCACCGCGTGGGCGAAGAAGGAAGACCTCGAGGCGTACATCATGCGCATCGAGGAAGCGGAAAAGCGCGACCATCGCAAGCTCGGGCGCGCGCTCGACCTGTTTCACCAACAGGACGAAGCGCCCGGCATGGTGTTCTGGCACCCGAAAGGCTGGTCGGTGTGGCAGCAGGTCGAGCAGTACATGCGCCGCGTGTACCAGGACAACGGTTACCAGGAAGTGCGCGCGCCGCAGATTCTCGATCGGTCGTTGTGGGAGCGCTCCGGACACTGGGAGAACTTCAAGGACAACATGTTCACGACGGAGTCGGATAAGCACGACTTCGCCGTGAAACCGATGAACTGCCCGGGCCACGTGCTGATCTTCAATGCCGGCATGCGCAGTTACCGTGAGTTGCCGCTGCGCTACGGCGAGTTCGGCGCGTGCCATCGCAACGAGCCCTCGGGCGCGCTGCACGGCATCATGCGCGTGCGCGCGTTCACGCAGGATGACGGCCACATTTTTTGCACCGAAGCGCAGATCCAGCCCGAGGTGATGCATTTCAACCAGCTCGCGCTGGCGGTCTACAAGGACTTCGGCTTCGACAACATCGAGATCAAGATCGCGCTGCGTCCCGAGAAGCGCCTGGGCGATGACGCCACGTGGGATCGCGCGGAAGGTGCGCTGCGCAATGCGCTGCGCGAATGTGGCGCGGAATGGATCGAGCTGCCCGGCGAAGGTGCGTTCTATGGCCCCAAGATCGAGTACCACCTCAAGGACTCGATCGGCCGCTCATGGCAGTGCGGGACGATGCAGGTCGACTTCCAGATGCCAGGACGGCTGGGCGCCGAATATGTCGCCGCCGATGATTCGAGGCAGGTACCGGTGATGCTCCATCGCGCCATCGTCGGGTCGATGGAACGCTTCATAGGCATCCTGATCGAGCACTATGCCGGGGCCCTGCCCCTGTGGCTCGCGCCCCAGCAAGTGGTCGTGCTCAATATCACGGACCGTGCGGCGGCCTATGCCGAGCGGGTCGTCGGGGCCCTGAAGGCAGCCGGCTTAAGAGCCACGGCCGATTTGCGTAACGAGAAAATAACCTATAAAATACGGGAACATAGCTTGCAAAAATTGCCTTATCAGTTGATCGTCGGCGATAAGGAAATGCAGGCCGAAACGGTGGCCGTGCGTACCCGCGGTGGCGAGGATCTCGGGGCTTTTGCCCTGGATGCCTTGCTCGAGCGCCTCCGAAATGAGGTCGCTGCGCGTCGATAACGCCCTGATTTTCCTGGCATATTTGGAGAATTCGGGCCAGACGCGTTCCCCGGGGCATGGCCGTTTTTTGTCGTCATTGGAGAATACACAATAGCCCTCGATAAGCAGCAGCGGATCAACGCGGACATCACCTCTCCCGAAATTCGCTTGGTAGGTGAAGAAGGTGAGCAGCTCGGAATAGTTTCCTTGGCCGATGCACGGGCCAAGGCCGAAGCGGCGGAACTCGACCTGGTCGAGATCGCCCCGACGGCCAAGCCCCCGGTTTGCCGGATCATGGATTACGGCAAGTTCAAATATCGGGAAGCGAAGAAACTGCACGAAGCCAAGCTCAAGCTGAAGCAGATCCAGGTCAAGGAAGTCAAATTCCGGCCAGGCACTGACGAAGGCGATTACCTGATCAAGCTACGGAACCTGACGCGGTTCCTGGGTGAAGGCGACAAGGCCAAGATCACGCTGCGTTTCCGCGGGCGCGAAATGGCGCACCAGGAGTTCGGTGTGCGATTGCTGGAACGCATTCGGAACGATCTCGAACCGCACAGTGTGGTCGAGTCGTGGCCGAGGCTGGAGGGCCGGCAAATGGTGATGCTGCTGGCCCCGAAGAAGACGTTGGTTGTAGCGAAAGTGGCAACCAAGCATCCCGAAACCAAGCCTGAAGCCGGTGCGGCCAAGCCCGCCAAAGCCTCTCCCCCGCAACCAGCGGAGAGCACCGCCGAGGGCAGCAAAATAGAAAGTTAAGGAACCTTTGTCATGCCGAAAATGAAAACCAAGTCGGGCGCCAAGAAGCGCTTCCGCGTTCGCGGAAGTGGTTCGATCAAGCGCTCGCAGGCGTTCAAGCGCCACATCCTCACCAAGAAGTCGACCAAGACCAAGCGTCAGCTTCGCGGCTCCGCCGAAATCCACGCCACCAATATCGTTTCGGTGCGTGCCATGATGCCGTACGCGTAAGGAGCGAACCATGCCAAGAGTCAAACGTGGTGTAACCGCTCGCGCGCGGCACAAGAAGGTCCTGGACCAGGCCAAGGGTTTCCGCGGTCGCCGGAACAGCGTGTTCCGCATCGCCAAGGAAGCGGTCATGAAGGCCGGTCAGTACCAGTATCGCGACCGCCGCCAGAAGAAGCGCGATTTCCGCGCCCTGTGGATTGCGCGGATCAACGCCGCTGCGCGTGAAGTCGGCATGACCTACAGCGCGTTCATGAATGGATTGAAAAAAGCGTCGATCGAAATCGACCGCAAGGTGCTGGCCGACCTCGCGGTGTACGACAAGGCGGCGTTTACCAAGATCGCGGAGCAGGCCAAAGCCTCTCTGGCCTGATCGAATCCGCCAAAACAGAGGGAGGCGCGAACCGCCTCCCTTTTTTTTTGATCGATTTAATTAGGGTCAGACTCGAATTTCCGTGCTCTCTTCGACACTGCTCCCAACTTCGCCGAAATTCGAGTCTGACCCCAATTGAATCTGACCCTACTAAAATCATGGATGACCTGGCAAGCATAGTAGCCAACGCCCGCGCGGACTTCGACCGCTGCGTCGATCCAGCCGCGCTGGAAGATGCCAAGGCCAGGTACTTGGGCAAGGCCGGCACGCTCACCGAATTGATGAAGGGCTTGAGCAAGATGCCGGCCGCGGAGAAGCCCGCAGCGGGTGCGGCCATCAACGTCGCCAAGCAGGCCCTGGAGCAGGCGCTCGACGCACGTCGCGCGGCACTGGCGGAGACCAAGCTCGCGCAGCAGCTCGCTGCCGATGCGCTCGACGTGTCGCTGCCGGGCCGCGGCCGCGGCCGCGGTGGACTGCATCCGACGACGCGCGCGCTCGAACGCGTGGAGACATTGTTCCGCTCGCTCGGCTTCACGGTCGCCGACGGCCCCGAAATCGAAGACGACTTCCACAACTTCACCGCCCTGAACACGCCGGAGAACCACCCTGCCCGCTCGATGCAGGACACGTTCTACGTCGAGGGCGGCATGGTGTTGCGTACGCACACGTCGCCGATCCAGGTCCGCTACATGGAAACGCACAAGCCGCCGATCAAGATCATCGCGCCGGGCCGCGTCTATCGCGTCGACAGCGACGCGACGCACTCACCGATGTTCCACCAGGTCGAGGGATTGTGGATCGACCGCGACGTGACCTTCGCCGACCTGAAGGGCACGATCACCGAGTTCCTGCGCAATTTCTTCGAGCGCGACGACATGCGCGTTCGCTTCCGGCCATCGTTCTTTCCATTCACCGAGCCCTCGGCTGAAATCGACATGGCGTTCGGGGACGACGGCTGGCTGGAAATCGCCGGCGCCGGACAAGTACATCCCAACGTGCTGCGCGCGGTCGGCATCGATCCCGAGGAGTACCAGGGCTTTGCATTCGGCGTGGGTCCGGATCGGCTGGCGATGCTTCGCTACGGCGTGAACGACCTGCGCCTGTTCTACGAAAACGACTTGCGCTTCCTGCGCCAGTTCGCCTGATCGGCCGCGACCATGAAATTCTCCGAACTCTGGTTGCGCACGCTGTGCAATCCGCCACTGTCCAGCGAAGCGCTGTGCGACAAGCTGACGATGTCGGGCCTCGAAGTCGAAGAGGCGACGCCAGCTGCGCCGCCGTTCGCGAACGTCGTTGTCGCGCGAATCGACGCCGTGGTTCCGCATCCGGATGCCGACCGGCTGCGGGTCTGCAGCGTCGACGTCGGCGGCAATGAAAAACTGCAGATCGTCTGCGGCGCGCCGAACGCGGCGGTCGGCATGCTCGCGCCCTGTGCGCTGGAAGGCGCGATACTGCCTGGCGGACTCACGATCAAGCGCACGACAGTGCGCGGCGTTGAGTCGCGCGGCATGCTGTGCTCCGCCAAGGAACTCGGGATCAACGACGACGCCAGCGGCCTGCTCGCGCTTGATCCCTCACTGGGCACCTCGCCGGGCACCGCGCACGTTCCCGGCACAAACCTGCGCGACGCCCTCGCGCTGGACGACAAGCTGATCACGCTGAAGCTCACACCCAATCGCGCGGACTGCCTCTGCCTGGCCGGTATCGCGCGCGAAGTTGCCGCGATCACCGATGCCCCGGCGCAGCTGCCAGAGGCCAGACCCACGCCGGTCACGTTCAACGGCAACCGCACAGTTCGCGTCATGGACGCGCAGGCCTGCCCGCGTTTCGTAGCGCGACTGATAGACGGTATCGATCCGCAGGCGCCCACGCCGGCGTGGATGAAGCAGCGCATCGAGCGCTGCGGCATCCGCTCGATATCGGCCGTCGTCGACATCACCAATTATGTAATGCTCGAGGTAGGCCAGCCGCTGCACGCCTACGACGATCGCCTGCTCGATGGCGACGTCATCGTGCGCTTCGCGCGCGAGGGCGAACAGTTGACGCTGCTGAACGGCGAGGTGCTGGACCTCGAGCCTGGACTGCTGCTCGTCGCCGATGAGAAGAAACCGCTGGGCCTCGCCGGCATCATGGGCGGCGAACATTCGGGCATCGCGGACGACACCACGCGCGTGTACCTGGAAGGCGCGTTCTGGAACCCGGCGGTGATCCAGGGCAAGATGCGGCGACTGGGATTCTCAAGCGATGCCGGCTACCGCTTCGAGCGCGGCGTCGATTTCGATGGCTGCGTACGCGCCGTCGAACGGGCAACACAATTGATCATCGAGATCTGCGGCGGTCACGCCGGGCCACTGACCGATGCAATCAGCAAGGAGAACCTGCCGCGCCGCGATCCCGTGCGCGTGCGTACCGCGCGCGTGGCGCGAATCCTGGGCGTTACCCTGTCGGCCGATTCGATCGCCGCCACATTCACCCGTCTCAAGTTTGCGTTCACGCGCGACGGCGACGACTTTGTCGTCACTCCGCCGTCGTTCCGTTTCGACTTGGGGATCGAGGAAGACTTCATCGAAGAAGCGGCGCGGATGTATGGCTATGACGCGATCCCCGCACGGCCGGCGGCGCACGTGCAGCACATGCTGTCCGACCCGGAGACGCGGCGCTCGCCCATCGCACTGAAGCACGCGCTGGCCGACCTCGACTGGCAGGAGATCGTGACGTTCAGTTTTGTCGACTCGAATGTCGAAGCCATAATCGCGCCACCCGGTTCACAACAAGGGCGACCGGTGCGCGTGTTGAATCCCATCGCGAGCCAGCGCGACGTCATGCGCACCACGTTGTTGCCCGGCCTCATTGAAACGCTGCAGTCCAATCTAAACCGCAAGGAACCGCGAATCCGGCTGTTTGAAATGGGCCGCACGTTCCACCATGCGGCGGCCGGCTACGCGCAGCCGACGCGCCTTGGTGGGTTGGCGTACGGCGACGAGGCCCCGGAGCAATGGCAGCGCCCGGCCCGGAGCGTGGACTTCTATGACGTCAAAGGCGACCTGGAGGCTTTGGTCGCGCCGCGCCGCCTGACCACGGTGTCGACCACCCACCCCGCGCTGCATCCGGGACGTTCCGCCGCCGTGGCCATTGATGGCGCCGAGGCCGGCTGGCTCGGCGAATTGCATCCGCGCCTGGTCCGGCACTTTGACCTTCCCCGCGCACCCGTGGTGTTCGAACTGGCCGTGGAGTCATTGGGGAGCCGCCCCATGCCCGCCGGCAAGCCGGTGTCCCGCCTGCCGATCGTGCGGCGGGACGTGAGCCTGGTCGTCGACGAAGGCGTGCCCGCGCAGTCCCTCCTCGATGCCTTGAACGACGCCCGGCCGCCCCATGTCGATGCCATCCGCCTGTTCGATGTTTACCGTGGCCACGGCCTGACAGAAGGTAAAAAAAGCCTTGCGATTCTGGTGCTTATGCAGGATACTTCCCGCACTTTGACCGACGCGGACATCGCGGCGACCGAGGCCCATTTGCTGGCCGTCGCACGTGAAAAGTTCGGCGCCACGCTTCGCCAATAATTGTTCCTAATTAGGGTCAGACTCGAATTTCGAGATTGGCACGAAATTCGAGTCTGACCCTAATTAGGAAAATCGCTCCAGTTACACGAGTTGAAAATGACGCTCACCAAAGCTGAACTCGCCGACCTGCTCTTTGAACAACTGGGCCTCAACAAGCGCGAAGCAAAGGACATGGTCGAGCGCTTCTTCGAGGAAGTGCGCATCGCGCTCGAAGCGGGCGAGTCGGTCAAGCTCTCCGGCTTCGGCAATTTCCAGTTGCGTGAAAAGCCGCAGCGCCCGGGCCGCAATCCCAAGACCGGCGAGGAAATTCCGATCACCGCGCGTCGCGTGGTGACGTTTCATGCAAGCCAGAAATTGAAGGCCATGGTCGAAGCCGCGAACCATGCCGGATCCCAGCCGAGTTAACTCCGATCTCCCGCCCATCCCCGCCAAGCGCTATTTCACCATTGGCGAGGTGAGCGACCTGTGTGCGGTCAAGCCGCACGTGCTGCGGTATTGGGAACAGGAATTCACGCAGCTCAAGCCCGTCAAGCGGCGCGGCAACCGGCGGTATTACCAACACCACGAAGTCCTGCTGATCCGGCGCATCCGCGACCTGCTGTATGAGCAGGGCTTCACGATCAATGGGGCCCGGCATCGCCTCGAATCCGAGGCCAATGAGCCCAGGGCAGCCGCGCGCGCATTGACCAGTTCCGCCACCGTTGTGGCCGCTCCTCGCGAATCCGACCTCGATCCTGCCGACCTGCGGCAAGAACTTGCGGAAATCCGGCATCTTCTGGGCTCATCCTGAGGGTCTTTGGTGACCATGGACAGGTATAATCCCAAGTTCGGTCGGGGCGTAGCGCAGCCTGGTAGCGCACCTGCATGGGGTGCAGGGGGTCGGAAGTTCGAATCTTCTCGCCCCGACCACTCTGATTTTGAGTCTCAGAACAAGCCGGACCGCTCTACCTGGTCCGGCTTTTTATCGAATCCAGTCCAACCAGAGTCGCGGGAAGCCCTCCGCCGGCATCGTTTTTGCTTGCAGGTCTTGCTATGGCGTCTACCAATAACGGAAGGGGGAGCCTGATGAGCGCCCAACCCAGAAATACCATGCCCGGATCCGGGGTCGTATCGGAGCTCGCGTTCGCGCGGGCCCAGCGCAACACCGTCCTCATCATCGACGACCTTTTCTCCAGCCGCCTGCTGCTCGCGGAGATCGTGCGCCAGATCGACGGCAAGCTGAACCTGGAGCTCTTCGACACGCCGTCGCGCGCCCTGGAATTCGCGCGCAACAACCGCGTCGACATCGTGCTCACCGATTACAAGCTGCCGGAATTCGACGGCATCGAACTCGTCAAGCAACTACGCGCGCTGCCGCATTGCGTGGACGTGCCAATTGTCGTGATCACCGTCGTCGACGACCGCAAGATCCGCTATGACGCGCTGGAAGCCGGCGCCACCGACTTCCTGATCAAGCCGCTCGACGAACACGAGACGCGCGCCCGCTGTGCCAACCTGCTCGAACTGCGCCGCCACAAGATCGTGTTGTCCGACCAGGCCCGCGTGTTGCAGTACCAGGTCGACAAGTCAGTGGCAGAAATCCACGAGCGTGAACTGGAAACGCTGTCGAAGCTGGCCAAGGCCGGCGAGTTCCGCGACAAGACCACCGGCAATCACCTGATGCGCATGGCCAAGTATTCGGCGCTCATCGGCCAGCATCTGGGACTTGGCAACGAAACGGTGCACGTGCTGGAAGTCGCGGCGCCAATGCACGACATCGGCAAGATCGGCATCCCGGATTCCGTGCTGCTGAAGGAAGGCCCTCTCACGCGCGAGGAAATCGAGGTCATGAAGGCGCATCCGCGCATCGGCTACGACATCCTCAAGGGCAGTCCGTCCAAGTACCTGTCGATGGGCGCAATCATCGCGCTTGGACATCACGAGAAGTTCGACGGCTTTGGCTACCCGAACGGCCTGCACGGCGAGGACATCCCCTTGGTTGCGCGCGTCGTGGCGGTGGCCGACGTGTTCGATGCGCTGGTGAGCGAGCGTCCCTACAAGCACGCCTGGCCGATCGACGAGAGCATCGACTTCGTGAAGGCCCAGCGCGGCAAGCACTTCGACCCGACGTGCGTCGATGCCTTCCTGGCCGACCGCTCCAAGATCGAGGCCATCATCGCGGAGTTTGGCGACTGAGCGGCACCGTAGTGGAGACCCGGCGGTACTGAAGGCGCGCTGAAACATCGGCGCGAACCGATCGCCACGGACTGTCACCCCGACGCATTCACCCTCCCCGTGCGCCAGTTCTTCACCTTTGTTCCTCTAAGCAAGCGGCTGCTGCGCATCGTCTGGCCGTTCCTGGTTGTCGTCATTCTGCTGGTCGTCCTGAGCGACGTCAGCATGAGCATCATGTCGTCGGTGCGCGCGTATGTCAGCGGCGAGAGCCTGTGGTCGAAGTCGCAGAAGGAATCGGTCGCCGCGCTCAACCGGTACGGGCGCACGTTCGCCGACAACGACTATCAGCGCTATCGGCAGGAGATCGCGGTACCACAGGGCGATCGTCGCGCGCGCGAGGAACTGGACCGGCCCGATCCCAACTTCGCGCTTGTCCGCCAGGGTTTCCTGGACGGCCGCAACAATTCCGAGGACATCGACGGCATGATCACGATGTTCCGCCGCTTCCGTCATGTGAATTACATGGAGCAGACGATCGGCATCTGGGCCAAGGCCGACAAGGAAATCGAAGCGCTCGAGGCGAGTGCACTCCGCCTCCACGCGCAGATCCTGGCCGGCAATCGCGATGCTGCCGCGTTGCGTCCGATCCTGGACGAGATCAACGCGACAAGCGCGCGGCTGACGCCGATCGAGGAAGCCTTCTCGCACACGTTGGGCGAAGCCTCCCGCAGGACCCAGACGTTGCTGCAATTTGCGACGGTGATGGCCGCAATGCTGTTCGTGCTGCTTGGCATCTTTCTGTCCCGCCGGCTGCTGCAGCGTAGCAACGATCTGGAAAACGCGCTGCGCGCCAGCGAAGAGCGCTTCAATCTCGCGGTGACCGGCAGCAACGACGGCCTGTGGGACTGGAACGTGCTCACCAACGAATTCTATTTCTCGCCGCGCTGCCGCGAGCTGGTCGGCTACTCCGAGCAGGAGATGGAGAACACGTCGATGGGCTTCATGGCGTTGCTGCACCCGGACGACCGCGAGCCGACGCGCGCCGCCACCACGGCCCACCTGCGCTACAACGCGCCGTTCGACATCGAATTCCGCTGCCGCTGCAAGTCCGGCGAATACCGCTGGTTCCGCGCGCGTGGCCGTTCGGTGCGCAACGCGGCGAGCTGGGCGGTGCGCATGGCCGGCTCGGTCACGGACGTCACCGACCGCAAGCAGGCGGAAGCTCAGATGTACGCGGACAAGGAACGCGCGCAGGTCACGCTGGCCTCGATTGCCGACTCCGTGATCACCACCAACGTCGAAGGACGCGTCGAATACCTGAACCCCATCGCCGAGGCGCTGACCGGCTGGAAGATGCGCGAGGCGCGCGGCCTGCCGCTGTCGACCGTGTGCTCGATGATGGACGAGACGACGCGCCAGCCCATTCCCGATCCGGTCGCCCGCGTGCTGCGCGAGGACGCCACCGTGCGCGTCACGTCCAACGTCGTGCTGCTGCGCCGGGACGGCGTCGAGATCGCCATCGACCAGTCGGCCGCGCCCATTCGCGACCGCGTGGGCTCCATCACCGGCGTCGTGCTGGTGCTGCACGATGTACGGCGTGAGCGTGAGTTTGCCACCCAGCTGTCGTTCCAGGCCACGCACGACACGCTGACCGGTCTCATCAACCGCCGCGAGTTCGAGCATCGTCTGGATCGCGCGCTCACCAGCGCGCGCGAGGACGGCCGGCACCACGCGATGATGTATCTCGACCTCGACCAGTTCAAGGTCGTCAACGACACCTGTGGCCATGCGGCGGGCGATGAATTCATGCGCCAGATCAGCGTCGTGCTGCAGGAACGCCTGCGCGAAGGCGACACGCTCGCGCGCCTGGGTGGCGACGAATTCGGCGTGCTGCTGGAAAACTGCCCTGTCGAACACGCGGTGCGCATCGCCGACACGCTGCGCCAGTCCATTGCCGACTTCCACTTCGTGGTCAACCAGCGCACCTTCACCGTCGGCGTGTCCATCGGCCTGGTGAACATGGCCGACGGCACCCTCACCCTCACTGAAGTACTCTCCGCCGGCGATGCAGCCTGCTACATGGCCAAGGAAAAAGGCCGCAACCGCGTGCAGCTCTACCACCCCAAGGATACCGAGCTCGCGCTGCGCCACGGCGAAATGGAATGGGTGGGACGCATCCAGGACGCGCTCACTGACGGCCGCTTCGTGCTGCACACGCAGACGATCGTGCCGGTAGACGTCGGCCAGAAGTCCACGCGCATGTTCGAACTGCTGGTGCGGATGATCGACGAGCGTGGCGAAATCGTGCCGCCGATGGCGTTCATCCCCGCCGCCGAACGCTACAACCTGATGCCGCAGATCGACCGCTGGGTGACGCACACCGCGTTGACCACGATGGCGCAGCGCCGCGTCGCCTCGCGCGGCGAAAAGGAAACCTGCATCATCAATTTGTCCGGGGCGTCGATCGGCGACGAGCGCTTCCTCGACTTCATCCGCGCCGAATTGAACGCGACCACCGCGCCCAACGGCAGCGTGTGCTTCGAAGTGACGGAAACCGCGGCGATTGCCAACCTCGCCAAGGCCACGCGCTTCATCACCGAACTGAAGGCGCTGGGGTGCCTGTTCTCACTCGACGACTTCGGCTCCGGGATGTCGTCGTTTGGATATCTCAAGCACCTGCCCGTCGACTTCCTCAAGATCGACGGCAGCTTCGTGCGCGACATGTTGTCGGACCCCATCGACAACGCGATGGTCGAGGCCATCAACCAGATCGGCCACGTGATGGGCAAGCGCACAATCGCCGAATACGTCGAGCACGAGGGCATCCTGGTGCGCTTGCGCGAGATCGGCGTCGACTATGCGCAGGGCTTTGGCATTGCCATGCCCAAGCCGTTTGGCGTCAGCGTGGCGGATGACAATGCGCCGCGCGTCGTTTTCGTTACCAACTGAGTGTTACCAACTCAGTGTGACTGACTGAGTGTGACGAACTGAGCGGGTCCTGCGTCAGAAGCGGCGCGTCAGCGTCATGACGTCGCCTTCGCGCTTCATGTTCGTGCGATTCAGAAAGCTCATGCCGAGCAGAGGCGTTGCGAATCCGCCGCCCTCGATCACGACGGCATCGACGCCACGCACCGTAATGCCCCCCACGCGCACCGAATCGAGCTTGAGCAGGTACCCCGCCGTGACGCCGTTGGCGGTGTTCATCGGCACCTTCTGGCCCTTCTTGTAGTCGAGTGACAGGCGCTGGGCCTCGCTGACCGGGAGTGCCACGAGCGTTGCGCCCGTGTCGACCACGAAGCGCAATGACCTGCCGTTGACCTCGCCGTCGCTGGTGAAGTGGCCGCGAACGTCTGCGGTAAACGTCGCCGTTTCGGCGGCGGGCGCGCTGGCGCCCATGCGTGCGCGGCCCAGCCCTAATGTCTGCCGCTTGCCGTCCACTTCGAAGGTGGCCGATTCACGATCCACCGAAAGCAGGGTCACGCCTTGTGGAGTTTTTTGTCCCACGGACATAGTCTGCAGCGGGCCACCGTCGATCTGCACCACCGCCTTGTTGGTGAAAAGGCCGGAGACGGTGATGTCGACGGCCGCTGCAACGGCGGAAAACAGCAAGCCGACGACAATTGGTGCGATTCGGTGAAGTCCAGGATTCATGGAATTGATTGATGCTCAGCGTTACAACGATTTCACGGTTGGCAATGGCAAGAATGGCGTTCTCGCAGCCTTGGTCAGTGCAATGAATCCGTGGTGGCGGTAAAAGGCCACCGCTTTGTCGTCTTTGGCATCGGCAACAAGTGCGAAGGCAGCGATACCGGACTCCAGTGTTCGCGCAAGCGCATCCGCCAACAGGGCAGCTCCGAGCTTCTGCCCACGTGCTCGGAGATCGATGGCCAATCGTCCCATGCGGATCGCCGGAACGGTGGGGAATCTTGGCAACTTCTTTGCGATTGCGCCAGGCAGGTCGGCCAAAAAAACGCTGGCTGAGGCCAACGTATAAAAACCAGCAACAGTCGCTTGGTCGTTGACCGCGACAAAGCAGGTCGTCACGCGCCGCCGGATATCCTGGGTTACCTGTTCGTGAAAATACCGGTCGAGCGCTTCAACACCGCAGTGAAAGGTGCTTCTGTCACTCCCGGGATCCAGGGGAACAATCCGATAAGCTTGCGCCATCAACTTGGAGCGATCAATTTTCGCCGCGCGTCAAATGCGCGTCTCAAGGCGGCGTTAGGCCTGGGCGGCGAAATGAGGGCTTGGGCAAAGCGCTCCTGATCGGACAGGGTCAAAGCGATAATACCCGCCTGCTGAATTGCTCGTTGCGCAGCCTCCTGCACGGCAGCAATCACGAAATCCGTTACGGTCCGGTCTTGCAACTCTGCCGCGCGCTTGAGCGTGGCATGCAATTCCGTGCTGATGCGGGCCTCAAGCCTGGCAGTGGTCGTGGCTGGTGGCATTGGAGTTCTCCTTGCCACAACAATACGGCAATTTGCCGTACACGTCCAGATCGCTACGTGCCATCCGAAGGGACCCGCCATTTTTCGTTGGCCATTTCCAACATCACTTTTCGCAACGGGCTCAATCGGTCGGTGCAGCTTCCGATGCTGCGAGTCGCACGATACGATCCGGCGCCAGTCTCTCCGGCGCGCGATGCGTGACGAACAGGATCGTTACCTTGCCCTTGAAGCGGGCGATGGTGGCCGCGAATTGATCAGCGACGGCGACATCCAGTCCGCTGGTCGCCTCGTCGAAGATCAGGATGCGTGGCCGCTTGAGCAGCGCCCGCGCAATAGCCACGCGCTGCTTCTGCCCTCCCGACAGGCCGATCCCACGTTCGCCCACCTCGGTCTTGTACCCTGCGGGAAGGGATTCGATGGTGTCGTGAATCTCGGCAAGTTTGGCGGCCTGGACGGCCATCTCGAACGTGGCCATCGGATTGGCGAGAAGAAGGTTGTCGAGGATGTTGCCCGAGAACAGGATCGTTTCCTGCGGCACCACGCCAAAGTGTGCTCGCAATTCGTTGGCGGCAAGGTGGCGCGTGTCGCGACCATCGAGGAGTACTGCGCCCTCCCCTGGCCAGAGGAATCCCTGCAAGAGCTTGGTTAACGTGCTCTTGCCTGCGCCGGAAGGCCCCATCACCACGACGCACTCGCCCGGCGCCACGACGAGGTTGAAGTTGCGCAGCACGTAGGGACGGTCCGGCGCATAGCGAAAACCCACTCCACGAAACTCGATGGTACCGGCGCTGCCGGCACTGCGCGCGGGCGCGACGGTCCACGGCTCGGTCGGAACGTCCATGATGTCGCCCAGGCGGCGCACCGCGATGGTTGCCTGCTGGAACTGTTGCCACAGTCCGACGAGCTTCAGCATCGGCTGGGACACACGCGAAGCGAACATCTGGTAAGCCACCAGCATGCCGACCGTGAAGTCCGGGCCACGCATGACCTGCCACGCGCCAAGGCACAGGATGGTCATGTTCAGCGTCTGTTCCAGCCCGGACGCCAGCGTGTTGTACGTATTGCCCAATTGCCGGGTCGTGAAGTTGGCTTCGAGGTACCCGCCAAGCAGCGACTCGTAGCGCCGCTCCAGTTGCGGTTCCATCTGCAGCGATTTGACGGTCTCCAATCCGGCTACGTACTCGGTGACGAACGCCTGATTGCGAGCACCCAGCAGGAACTGTTCGTTGAGGCGCGCGCGAAACAGGGGCGCCACGGCCACGCTCAACCCGACGACGAGTGCGAGGATGCCCAGAGTGACCAGCGACAACATGATGCTGTAGAGGAACATCAGCGCGAGAAACAGGAGAAGAAACGGCAGGTCGAGTACCAGCGTTATGGCGGCACCCGAAAGGAATTCGCGGATGGTTTCGACGCCGTTGAGGCGCGCCGCCAATACGCCGGTGGGCCGGTGCTCGAAATAGCGCAGCGGCAGCCGCATCATGTGGCGGAATACCGCGGCACCCAGCACGGCGTCGACTCGGTTGCCGGTGTGTGAGACGAGATATTGGCGAATCCAGCCGAGCGCCCCGCTGAATACGACAAAGATGGCCAACGCGGAGGCGATGACCATCAGCGTGCTGGTTGTCTGATGCACGATCACCTTGTCAATGATGACCTGGCTGCAAAGCGGCGTGGCCAGCGCGATGAGCTGAATCATCAGCGATGCCAGCAGGACGTCACGCCAAACCCGCCGATGACGCGCAAGCTCAGCCACGAACCAGCGAAATCCGAATGCCTGTGAGTTGGCGGAAGCGTCGTCATCCGCCGCCGACTCCGGTGCCGAGGCCACTTCCATGGCGAATCCTGCATATCGCGCGTCGAACTCGGCTGCACAGAGGACCATCGGTTCGTTGGAACCCGCCGGAAACACGAGCAGACGATCGGCTTCGGCCTTGACCAGCAGAGCCAGGCCAAACGGTACGCGCTGCGAAGATGCTGCGTCCGTGACGCCGTCCCGGTTTGCAACACTATCGGCCCCGGTGGGCTGTTCGTCCCGATGAAAGAACACGAGACAGGGCAGCTTTCCGGAAATGATCGCGCGACTATCGCGTTGCAAAATGCGCGCGACCAGCTCGAGCGAACGCAATGCATCCACCAGCATCATTGCCGAATGCGGAGGCGGAAACTCGCGCTGGATGAGCCCCGCATCGAACATGCGACGCTGCATGTTGCAGAGACTGCCCACGGCCCACAGGAAGTCGCGTGGCGCGATCGGCAGGTCCGGGATCGTGTGCGGGTCGTCGCGCATGATGTCAAACGAGTGGCAAATCAGCGTTCGCGTGCGGCCTCGTGCCAGGCCTTTTGGACGGGTGCGAGCAGATATTCGAGCAGCGTGCGGTCGCCCAGGCGGATTTCCGCCACCGCCTGCATGCCCGAATTGAGCGGCAGCGAGTGACCATCGAAGGCAATGCTTTGGGACGCGAGTTCGATACGGGCGCGATATCCACTGACTGGGGCCGGCAGCGCATCGGCCTCTGACGCATCGCGGCGCGAGGGAGCGTTGTCCGTCGCGTCGGGCCCGACATGCACCACGATGCCCTCCACCAACCCGAATTTCTGGAACGGATACGACGCGAGCTTGACTTTGGCCCGTTGACCGACGCGCACGAAGCCGGCATCGATATGACGCACCAGAACCTCGCCCTGCAGCGCTTCGCCGACGGGCACGAGCGTAAGCAGGATTGTCCCCGGCGACACCACGGTACCAATGGTGTGCGTGGCAAGGTCCTTGACGACGCCCGCCTCGGGGGCCCGCAACTCGACGGCCTTGGCGCGGTGCAATTGTTTCGCAAGCTCCTCCTCGAGGCGTCCGCGCTGTCCCGCCGCCTGCGCCCGCTCCGCGTGCAACTGTTGGCGGTAGGTGGACCCCACCTGTGCCAAGCGCCGTTCTGCCTGTGCATGGCCGGCGCGGAGGCTTTCCACCGTGTGCTGCTGCGCCGCGAGGTCTTGCTCCTTTTCGATGCGATCGCGTTGCCGCTCGAGCGCGAACAACTCGCTGACGAAGCCTTCCGATTGCAGCGTCCGGTAACGCTCCGCCATGGTCTGGTAAATGGGCACCGTGCGCGCGAGCTTCTCCGAGACTGCCAGCGCAGCGTGGAGGTCCTGTTTCACTCGCGCGACGGCGGACGATTCCTGCAACTGCGCGTCGAGATAGGCTGTACGGTTGGCGCGGAATTGTGCGTCAGCGCGCGCGAATGCCTCCGCGGAATCGCCCGGCAGCCGGTAGAGCGGCTGGTCGGAAAGCTCGACGTCGATGCGCCGCAGTTGCAGCGTGCGCTGCGCCAACTCGCCCTGCAGCGCGCGGGTTTCGGCCTCCTGCAATCCTGGATCGAGCCGCAGCAGTATCTGCCCCGGCAATACCGTTTGGCCTTCGGTGACGGAAATTTCGATGACCGTGCCCGGATCGGTGGGCTGCACGATCTTGAGGCTGGTTCGAGGCGTGAGCTTGCCCTCGGCGACCGCCACGATGTCGAGGCGCCCGAACGCCAACCATAGCGCCGCGAACAGCAGCAGCGCTAGAAGCCAATACAGGAGCTGCCGCGGAAGGGGCGACGGCGGGTTCTCGAGCATGCGCAGCGGACCGGGCAGGAATTGGCCCGCCGGGCGATGGTGCGGTGAAGGCTTGCACGTGTCGCGGATGAACGCGAACATGGATCAAGTCCGTGCTGGTGCCGATTGGCCTGACATGGGCATCAGCATGCGCGATTCGCGGCGCGCCGACACTAATCCGTTTGGATGATTGACGAATCCTGTATCGCGTACTACGTCACGCCGGCAAGCGGCGGTGCCGGCATGATTTCAGCGCGAACTACTGCATGCGAACCGTGCCGGAATACAGCGTGACAGCCGGCTGCAAAGCCTGCGCCGACGTCCCGAATGAGCTGGCCGACAAGTCCGCCTGGCCGGGCGTCGCGCCGATGTTGGTCAGCGCATTGCGGTGGCCGAAGTCATAGGCAAAGTCTCCGCCGATTGCCGCTGTGTCGCTACCCGACAGATAGAAACTGGACAGCGCGTTGGTAAGGCTCCAACTGGTCAGGGTCGGGTTGGCCAGCAACGCGGCGTCAAACTGACCGACCAATCCAGTGAAATTGAAATTCACCAGCTTCTTGTTCAACAGCGGATCGCTTCCTACGGGATTGAATGCGGCCATTGCGTCGGCCACAACCTGCAGGTTGAGCACGCTCTTGTTATTGACGCCCGTCTGGTACCAGTTCTTGAACGTGACTTGGTCGCCATTGCCGGCATCCAGGATCAGGTCAAGCCCCGTCTTCTTGAGTTTGAGGTCGCTGTAGGCGAGGCCCCCACCCAAGCTTAGCGTGTCGTCGGTTCCGACGCTGGCGTTGACCAGATCGGCGCCACCGCCCTTGTTGAACGCAATGACATCGGCGCCACCCCCGGTGGTCAACGTATCGTTGCCTGCGCCACCGATGAAGACTTCATGGGCCGTGCCGCCGGTCAGGGTGTCCATTCCTGCGCCACCGTCGAGAACGTTGTTGCCTGTGGTATCGGTCAATGTGTCGTTACCCAGTCCGCCTTGCAACAGATCGTTGCCGGCACCTCCGACCAGTATGTCGTCCCCGGTCGCGCCCCACAGAGTGTCGTTGCCGCTGCCACCGTCAAGCGAGTTGGCCGCAGCGTTGCCCTGCAGCCAGTTGTCGAGTGTGTTGCCGGTACCGTTGATGGCTGCAGCGCCGGTCAGCGTCAAATACTCCACATTGGCCGCCAGCGTCAGCGACACTGCACTTTGCACGAGGTCCGTGCCCGCGCCCACAGCTTCGGTCACCACATCGGTGGCAACGTCGACGATATAGGTGTCGTTGCCGAGGCCGCCGGCCATCGTATCCGCGCCAACGCCCCCGGACAGTGTGTTGTTGCCCGAATTGCCGATCAGCGCGTTGTTCAGCGTGTTACCGGTCCCGTTGATCGCGGCGGTACCGGTAAGCGTGAGGTTTTCCACGTTGGCGCCCAGCGTGAATGTTGCGCTGGCCACGACAACGTCGGTGCCTTCGCCGGCCAATTCCGTAACGACGTCGCCCGTGTTGTCGATGGTATAGGTGTCATTGCCTGCGCCCCCCTTCATGGTGTCGATTCCAGCGCCACCGTTGAGCTGGTCGTTGCCGAGACCTCCCGTCAACGTATTGGCCGCGCCGTTGCCAGTAATGGCGTTGTCCGCAGAGTTACCCGTGCCGTTGATCGCGGACGAACCGGTCAAGATCAGGTTCTCGATATTCGTCGCCAGCGTGAATGTCACGCCGGACTGGACCAGGTCGGAGCCTTCGTTGGCGAGCTCGGTTATCAGGTCGCCGAGGTTGTCCACAAGATAGGTGTCGTTGCCCGCACCCCCCTTGAGAGCGTCGGCGCCCGCCTTGCCGTCGAGCACGTTGTTGCCCGAATTGCCGGTCAACGTGTTGGCCAGCGCATTGCCCGTGCCGTTGCGGGATGCAGTGCCGGTCAGATTTAGCGTCTTGACGTTGCTGGGCAGGACATAGCTTATCGACGCGTTTACCGTGTCAACGCCGTTGCTCGACGTCACGACAACGTCGCCCGGATCGTCGACTACAAATGTGTTGACGCCGCCGCCGCCGCTCATGTTATCGGCGCCTGCTCCGCCATCGAGCAGGTCGTAGCCCGCGCCGCCGATCAGCGTGTCGTTGCCGCCGTAACCATATAACTCATACTGCTGAAAATCCGCACTGCCCGCGACGAGAGTGTCGTTGCCCGCAGTACCGCGGCGAACGTAGAGCTTGTCGAGGAGCGTTGCGGCGTCCCAGATCGTGCCGTCGCTGAAGTGAATTTCGGCAGGACGACTGGCGTCGATGTATCCGGGCAAGCGCAATGCGTCTGCCCCGCCATTGGCCGATACCACCAGCCACTGCGTGTAGCCGTCGCTGTCGTCGCGGGTCACGTTGACATCCGTCGGACGTAGCTGCGCGTCGACCTGGATGATCATTTTGTCGCTGGTGAGCAGGACGTCATCCCAGAAAACAGTGTCCACGCCGCCGCCAGTGCGCAGCACATAAGTGTCTGTCCCGGCACCACCGGACAGCATATCGCTGCCGGCCCCACCGTCGAGGATGTCGTTGCCATCGCCAGCCTCCAAGCGGTCGTCGCCCGCCCCGCCGTCCAGGATGTCGTCTCCGGCGACGTCAAACAGGTAGTCGTCGCCGTCGCCGCCATGCGACGTGTCGTTTCCCAGTCCGCCGAAGACCTCATCGTTTCCGGCATTTCCATCAAGCACGTCGTTGCCCGCGCCGCCGTCCAGTGTGTCCATGCCGCCGCCACCTAGCAGCGTGTCGTCGCCATTACCGCCATTCAGCGTATCCGCGACGTCCGTGGCAAGGGCATCGCCAGCGACGAGTGTGTCATTGCCCTCGCCGCCGTTGAGAGTGTCCATGTCTCCACCACCACGGAGCATGTCGCTGCCGGCATCGCCGAAAAGCGTGTCCCGCCCCGCACCAGCATCGATCGTGTCGTTTCCAGTGTCTCCGTGCAGGATATCCACACCGGCGCCACCGTCGATCAAGTCGTTGCCGGCCCCGCCTGAGACTTGGTCGTCGCCGTCGTTACCGCTCAGGGTGTCGTAGCCGCCATTCCCGAAAATGATGTCGTCACCCGCCAGTGCATCAAATTGATCGTCGGCATCCGTGCCGTTGAGCAGGTCGTTGCCGGCGGTCGGCACTTCCGAAGCGCTCGCGCCGACCAAAAGCGCAACCTGCGAAGCTGCAATCGTCGTGCCGTCAGCAAATCGGACGTCGACATTGGAACGGATGGCGATTTCATTGTCGGAACTGTGCAGGTGAAGTGACCCCGTCGAAAAATAGACGTCGTCTGCAACGACTGAAGCGTCGAAGACGATATGGTTCGTGGGGCCGGGCGACCCATCTGCGGGAGGCACTTCCCAAACGGTATCGCGGCCGAATCCGGCACTGAACATATAGGTGTCTATGCCGTCGCCGCCGTACATTGCGTCATTGCCGGTACCGCCGGTAATTGTGTCATCGCCTCCTAGTCCAAAAAGTGTGTCGTCACCCGCCCCGCCCGTGATGCTATTGGCCGAGGCATTTCCGGTAAATGTGTTATCTCCCGAATCGCCCTGAAGATCAGATGCGCCGAGGTCGTCGCCCAGGACCAGGGCTTCAACGTTGGTTGGCAAATCTGCAGACGTATAAACGCGCGTACCCGTGCCGCGCAACTCGACGGTGTCGATGCCGCCCCTGGCGGTTTCGATTGCGACATCGTTGGCCCCCAGGATGTAGTAGTCATCACCGACCAACCCGTAAAGATGGTTGACGGCCGCGTTCTGGCTGCCGTCCAGCTTGTTGGAGCGTTCGTTGCCCCAGCCGTCGGTGGCATTGGTCCCCGTGAGCGTCAGTCCCTCGACGTCAGCCGGTAATTCGTACGTAACGGAACTTCGGATTTCGTCGACGTAGTTGTACGTCGGCGCCGACTCCGACTCGATCACGCGGTCATTTGGATTGTCGACAACATAGACGTCGTTCATGGGGCCGCCGCGCATGGTGTCTGCGCCCAGCCCCCCGTCGAGGAAATACGTCGCGCTATTCAGGGACCCGCCAAGAAAGCCAATGTCGTTGTCCAGGTCGTTGCCAAGGATGCCTGCGGACGGATTGGGATTGAAGCCAAAGTAACTGCCACTCACGAATGCATTTTCAACATTCGCTGGCACAGTGAAGTTGGCGCTACCTGGAACGTAGATGGTGTCAATGCCTTCGTTAGGGTTCTCGACGGCCAGCCCCCATTTCAGGATGTCGTAGTAGTAACTGTCATCGCCCTTACCCCCGGACATCACCGCGTAAGCGCCCGTACCGCCTCCGTAGGGAAAATTACCCCAGCCGCCAGGGCCGTCGAACGTGTTGTTGCCGTCGTTGC
>JANMCH010000066.1:0-6975 GCA_031361045.1 Betaproteobacteria bacterium
GCCGCCAAGCGTGGCGACACGGTCGTCGCGTGGAATCGATCACCCGACAAAGTGCGGGCGTTGGCCCAGTTTGGTGTCAAGGCGGCCGCAACGCCGGCTGACGCGGTTCGCGGTGCCTCGAGGGTGCATCTCGTGCTCAAGGACGACGCCGTGGTGGACGAAGTCATTGCCGCTGCGCGTCCCGGGCTTTCCCCCGAGACAATCCTGATCGATCACACCACGACTTTGCCGGCGCTCACCGCTGAGCGTTCCCAACGGCTCCAAACGCAGGGAGTCAAGTATCTGCACTGCCCTGTCTTCATGGGCCCGCCTGCTGCACGCAATGCGCAAGGTTCGATGATGGTTGCAGGACCAAGGGCCCTCTTTGAAAGCGTCCAGGCAGAACTAGCCAAGATGACGGGACGCTTGCAGTACATGGGCGAGCGTGCCGATCTTGCCGCCGTGAACAAGCTGTTCGGCAATGCCATGATCCTCGGAATCACGGCCATGACCGCGGACATCCTGACGATGGCCCAGGCCAGCGGCGTTGCGGCTGAAGACGCCATCAAGCTGCTTGGACTTCTCGATCTGAACGCGATGGTGGCGGGACGCGGAGCGAACATGGCGAAAGGCAACTTCGCCGCGAGTTTTGAGTTAACGATGGCGCGCAAGGATGTCGGGCTGATGCTGGAGACCGCCGGTGACAGACCCATGGCAGCGCTGCCCGCGGTTGCCGCGCGGATGGATCAACTCATCGCGGCCGGGCACGGTGCCATGGATGCGAGTGTTATGGGCATCGATGCGGTGGCTCGCAGCTAGCTGGGCCACTCGTGTTTGTCCGCGCCAATGCGTTCATCGCCGACCGTCCTACAACAGAAATTGCCCTCCACCTACATCCGGATTGCCAATTTGACCGTAGGTTAGGTAATGCCCCGGTCGGCAACCAGTGCCTGTCCGTAGAGCATGACCACCACAGGAGACAGTATGAAGCTAGCCATACGTACGACCAGCACGATGCTACTCGCCGCGGGAGCCCTGATTCTCGTCAGCGCTTGCACGAATATGGGCTCGATGTCGATGGCGATGAAGAACATCGCAATGACCGGCGCCAACGAGGTACCCCCGGTGATGACCACAGCCAAAGGTGAGGGTACGGTCACTGTCAATGCCGATCGCACAGTAATGGCAAAAATTACGCTTTCCGGCATGACTGCCACGGCCGCGCATATTCACATGGGCGCATCCGGCACCAACGGACCAGTAATCGTTCCCTTCAATAAAACCGCGGACAATGTGTTTGAAGCGGCGCCGGGCGCGAAGCTTACCGACGCCCAGTACGATGCGTACAAGGCCGGCAACCTCTACGTCAACGCCCATAGCGCCGCCAATCCGGGCGGTGAAGTGCGCGCTCAGCTGGCGCCGTAACACCAGCGACCTCGCTCGATTGCTGTCGCCGGCGTATCGCGCGGCAGCAATCGAGTAACGCCTGGCCCGCTACTTCATTTCGGGGAGTGCGCCGGTCACCCGCCCCACAAATTCGTTCAGCGCCGCCTCGTCCGCCGTCAACGAAACCTCGGCTTCCAGTGGAGCCGAAACACTGGAGAAAATCATGGGCAAATTTCTTGTGCTTTACAAAGCGCCAATTGCAGTTGTCGATGAGTGGACGAAGAAGCCCGAAGCCGAGCGCAAGCCGCAAGAAACCAAGATGATGGACGAGTGGAACAAATGGATGAGCGCAAACGCCAGCAAGTTCACGGACAAGGGTGCTGGCGCAGGCAAGCCAAAAATCATCTCGTCATCAGGCGTGACGGACTCTCGTAACGACATCATGATGTATCAGATTGTTGAGGCGAGTTCGGCCGATGAAGCTGCCAATCTGTTCGTGGGGCACCCGCATTTCGGCATTCCACAAGCAACTGTCGAGGTGATGCCACTTAGGAACATGGACGGTTGATACGCTTCGGATGGATTTCGCTGTTGACTCAAAATGCGGCGGTCGCTGCGGCAACGGCTCCCTCACCGTTGTTCTCGTCGCCGGGCAACGAGGCTCGGCCGCGGAATGGAGCATGTCCGAGTCACAAGAATACGAACAGCGGTCACAACATCCACCGCGAGCAGCCATAGCTCGTGGTGAAGGCAATTCACGACGTCGTCGACGCCCTGCGCGCGAAACGCGTCACGCTAGTTCCGTGAACTGTACGTTCGCTTCTACCTGGTCGTATCCAATGCCCCAATCACCCGCCCGACAAACTCGTTCAGCGCCGACTCGTCCTTGATCCAGCGCACGACGATGACGAGGTCGTTGTCCCAGTCAATGTAGATGATGTTGACGCCATTGCCTACGAAGCGCACTGCCGACTTGGGCGCCTTGCTCAGCGACTTGCCGTCGGTGTTGAGATACCAGTTGGCGAACCCGTAGCCTGAATTCGCAGTGCCCGGCGTCCGTGCCAGCGCGATCCACTTCTCCGACACGATCTCGCGCCCCGCCCACTTGCCACCGCGCAAGAAGAGATAGCCGAAGCGCGCCATGTCCCACGCGCTGATGAACATGCCGCCGCCGAAATGTCCGCCGCCGCTCACGGATTGCATGCGCTGGCCGTCGAGGTCGACCCACGACGTTTCGTAGCCATACCAGCGCCACGTATTCGACGCGCCGATCGGGTCCATCACTTCCTCGCGCAGCACCTGCGGTAGCGGCCGGCGCCACACGTTGAGCGTACTCAGCGCGAGCAGGTTGACACGGACGTCGTTGTACTTGAAGTAGCTGCCCGGTGCGCGCATCGGTCGATTGGGCCAGTCCGCCGGCGTGGCGCCTTCGGGGCGGTCCGCCCAATCGGGAATTCCCCAAAGCGTGCCCGACCAATCGCTCGTCTGCCGCAAGAGGTGGTCCCAAGTGATCGGTGCATTGTGTTCGCTGCCGAAGAGCTGGGCGCGCTCCGCGGTGGGCAGGTATCCGGAGACGCGATCATCCAAGTTGCGGATCAGGCCGCGCTGCCATGCAAGACCAACGACGGTGGTCAGGAACGTCTTGGCAACACTATGCGCCATGTCGGTTCGTTGCGTATCGCCCCACTCCGCGACCACGTATCCTCGATAAATGATGATACCGTTCAGTGCAGTGCGCGGTTGCGTTGGGCCGACGATCTTGAAATTGGGCTCGCGCTTGCCGAACGAGTTGCGCAAATCCTCGGCGACGTCCTTCGACGACGGATTCTCGTTGGCCACGGCATAGTCTATGGCGTCCTTGAGCTTCGCCGCATCAACACCGACTTCCGCGGGCGCCTTATTGGCCCAGTTACCGCGCGGCGGGAAGTAGTCGGCCGCTCCAACGCTGGTCGCAACCAGAACGGCGAAAACGGCGGCAATCGGTATGCGGGAGAGCTTCATGCGGATTTCGGGTCCCACATTCTGGCGATTCCCGCATCTTACTGTTCCAATGGCAGCTTGACTGAACAACGTTCGAAACCTATCGTTGCCTGATTCTTGGAAGTCATCGGGTAGTTCATGCGCGCGTTAAGACCCGTCCCGCTAGCGGTGGCCACTGTACTGTTGGGCTTGTTCCTGATGCTCTTCGTCTATGCGTGGCAGGTGCCGTCCGCCTCCAGTGCGCCGCGTCCGCTCGACATGGTGCGCGCAAAAGCGGCCGGGGAGGCGGTAGCGCGCGAAAGCGTCAGCGACCCTGAAAGCGCCAAATTCCGCCTTAGCTTCGTCAGCGAGAAGTGGAAAGTACCGACGACCTGCGGAGAAATCAATTACAAGCGCGCGACGGGCGGCTACACCGGCTTTCAACGCTTCATTGCAGCGGGACCCGCCGTGGAGTTGGAGGAAGAAATGAGCGGGGAGCAATTCCGGCAACTATGGTCGTTCATGTGCTATCCCGACGAATGACCTGCGCATGAGCGTGACAACGATGCACGGCCCTTCTCCCGAACGCGCGCTGTCCACACCGCGGACGCCCTTTTCGTTGTTCGAAGGCGATTGGCTCCAGCGCACCTGGGCGAGCATGGGCTTGGGCACGCATACGCCCTTTCCCATCGTCAGGCGATGTCTGCTGGCCATGCTGATTACCTATGTCCCGATGGCGATCCTCGCGTGGCGGCAAGGTCTGATCGACACTGCGCTGACACCCACCAATTTCTTCGCGGACTTTGCCGCCTACGCGCAATTCCTGGTCGGGCTGCCACTTTTCCTCATTGCGGAAGTGATCATCGACGGCAGCACGCGCGAGGCTGCGGATCAGTTCACGCGCTGCGGCATCATCGGCCGCGAAGACGCGCCTCGGATCAATCAAGTCAATGCCACTCTCAAACGACTTCGCGAGTCCTTTTGGCCCGACATAGCCTGCATCGTGTTGGCGTACGGCTTCTCCCTGGTGATCCTTGCGCCACAGTTTGGGTCGGACCCGCTACCCACTTGGCACGTCCACGGCGACAAGTTTTCGCGCAACCTGACCGCGCCCGGCTATTGGGCCTTTTTCATTGCGATTCCGTTCAGCAACTACATCTGGATGCGCCTGATCTGGAAGATCACGCTCTGGATCTTCTATCTCTATCGCGTGTCCCGCATGCGTCTGGAACTGTACGCCACCCACCCCGACAGCACCGGCGGCATCGGCTTTATCAGCGAGACACAAGGTCGGTTCGCATTGTTCATACTTGCTTATGGCATCAGCAACGTCGCTGCGCCGGTTGGCTATCAGATCGCCGTGTTGAACTACGAGCTGTCGATCTTGCCTGTTTGGGGTCCGCTCGTGCTGTTCACGCTTGGCGCGCCGCTGCTTTTCACGCTGCCACTGTTCATGTTCACCAAACAACTGTTCCGCACCAGAAAACGCGCGCTGGCCGCCTACCTTGAGCGTGTCACCGAGCACAGCCGGGTGGTCGAAAGCCGCTGGCTGTTTGGGGACAAGGCCGATTCTTCGCAAGAGGCGATTCGCGACGTGGCAGAGCAGTCGACGTTGGGCGCCATATACGAGCGCATCGACGATATGCGCGTGGTTCCGTTCGACTTGCGGTCGTTCCTGCAATTGCTGGCATCGACGCTGGGCGCGATGGCCACGCTGTTGCCGCTACTGCATGCCAAAGGTGAGATCGCCGCCATGGTCGAGGCGATCAGCAAATTGCTTGGAGAGCTCGGCAACCACTGAGGGATCGTCCGATCCGCGCGTCGCCTCGATCGGTGTTTGTGCGTCGAAGGAATGGAGCTGATACAGGTCGATGTAATCGGTGCGCGGACGCTTGAGACTGGCCTCCCAGCATTCGATGATCCTCGCGCGCGAGGTGCCGACGTCATTGGGGCCGTCTCCCATGGACATTCCCATTTTCGTCGCAAGCAGCACCCTGTCGCGCCGCCCCTCAACCGCCTTGCCGAGGATCTCTTCCGACAGGCCGCGGGAACAGGCATCGGCCGTATCGAACATGTTGCTGCCCATGTCCAACGCCGCATCGACGAGGGAGGTCGCCTCCGCCACGTCGGTGGTCCCCCACTTCTTGAAGAAATCATTGCCACTGCCGAACGTCGCCGTTCCCAGCATCAAAACCGGGACCTTGAGCCCCGAACCGCCAAGACTTCTATATTCCATGTGTATCACCCTTGTTGATGCCAAGCTGCGAACGCAAAGCGTTGACGATGCCCGGCTCGCCGCGAATGCGCAAGAACGTCCCTTCCTCGTCCGCGCGCTCCTCCAATACCTCGACGTTTTCAAAGATGCTACCGCGCAGTTTCTGTTCCGACCATACGACAAATATTTCAGCGTCGACGAGATCGCGCTGGAAAAACTCCAGCAATCGCGCACGCAGCTTCAGCACGTCGCCGTCACGTCGCGCACTCAACACCATGCAGTCGGGATGCTGCACTCGCAGCCTGGCTTCCATCGCAGCCTGTTCGTCCACGTCACCGATGCGGTCGATCTTGTTGAAGACGTGAATGCGCGGCACGGCCTGCGCACCAATTTCGTCCAGCACTTCGTTGGTGACCGCAAGTTGCCGTTCAAAGCCGGGATCGCTGGCGTCGACAACGTGGAGGAGCAATGAAGCCTCCTTGGCCTCCTCCAGCGTTGATTTGAACGAGGCGACAAGATCGTGCGGCAGATTTTCGATGAAACCGACCGTGTCGCTGAGCAGCACTCTGGGCACGCTCGCGGGATGGAGCGCGCGCACCGTCGTATCGAGCGTCGCGAAGAGCTTGTCGGCGACCAACACCTCGCTTCCGGTGAGCGCACGCATCAGCGTCGACTTGCCGGCGTTCGTGTAGCCCACCAACGCCACGCGTGCCAGTCCCTGACTTCCTTGCCGTCGTGCGCGTTGCGTTTTGCGCTCGACATCCATCGCAGCGATTTCCTGCTGCAGCTCCTTGATGCGCTCACGGATCTTTTGCCGGTCAAGCTCGCCATGGGCCTCGCCGGCGCCCCGGCCGCCGGTACCGCTGCGCTGGCGCCCCTTCGGCCCCGCCAGTTTGGCCGCTTCACGCAGCCGTGGCCCCATATAGCCGAGCCGCGCGATCTCCACTTGGGCACGCGCCGCAGGCGAGCGCGCGTGCCTGTGAAAGATTTCCAGTATGACCATCGTGCGGTCCATGACTTCGCAGCCGGCCTCTATTTCAAGGTTGCGCGCCTGGGATGGCGAAATATCATGATCGACGATGATGACATCGGCCCGGCGGGTCTCCGGATCGGCGGCCGATTGCACCGCCTCTTTCGCCCGGGCCGCTCCACTCCTGGTCGCCCTCTTGCCGTCAGCCGGCTCTGAGGAGGGATCAAGTTCGGGCTCGCCGGCCACGAAACGGCGCACCTCTTGCCGCTTGCCCACCCCCAAATAGCCGGTCGTGTCGAAAGCGACGCGCTTCTGCGTTAACGTGCCCACGATTTCAAAGCCCAGCGTTTTCCCCAGACCGCGCAGTTCGGCCACTGACAGCTCGAAATCGATGTCGCTCACGCCGCGCAGTTGTACGGCAGCGACGACGGCCCGCGTGCGGTTTGCTTTAGTTTCACTTTGCATT
>JANMCH010000078.1:0-12930 GCA_031361045.1 Betaproteobacteria bacterium
GAAGCCGGGCGCAGGCCCTTCCAGCGCATAGTTCCTTGCCCGCATATCCGACACGATCACCGGATTGGTGGTGTAGCGATGGTTGGAGTCGACGCGCTGATTCCATAACCTGAATACCGGCACCGTCCCGGCCGCGCACACGCCGGCGGAAAAGGGCAACGCGATGTAGAAGGCCGCGGCGCTTTCCTCGATATAGCCGGAGAAATTCGGGTTGGTCGCTGGATTGGCGGCGGCATTGAGCAGGAAGGTGCAATCCGCCGGGACCGCGGAAAAGAAATGTGACCCGCCATGTTCCGGTGGAATGAAGAAGCGGCAGACAGGGCTGAGCGACGCGATGGCCTGAGTGGGGTAGGCCGGGAACGATTCCCCGGTGCGCGCCCAGCCCGGAAATGCGCCGCCGTCGAGAAGAGCGATGTCGCTCGCCGAGGCCGTCATGAAATAGTGGTCGAGGAATGAATGGTAGTACTCGACGACGGTCACCGTCGTTGTCCCCGGGTTGAGCGATGCCTTGGCGGCGTTGACCGCGCCGAACGCATTGACGATACCCGCGCCGCAATTGCCGAGCGCGGCACACGGGCTACTGGCCGGGAATAGCGTTGCCGACTGCGCCATCAGAACCTTGATCTGTGCCGGTAGCAATTGCGGGTTGACCGCCAGCATGAGTGCCGCGACGCCGGCCACCTCGGGGGAAGAAAAACTGGTGCCTTCGGTCTGGGCATAGGCGGGGCTGAGTGCGACCGTCTTGCCCAGGTTCCACGTCGTGATGATGGCGTCGCCCGGGCCATTGCGATCCGCATCGCCGCCGGGCGCCGAGATATCCATGTTCGTGCTGAAGTTGCTGTAACTCGTGCGCGCGCCGAATTGGTCGGTGGCGCCCACCGTGCTCAGGCCGCCGCAACTCGCCGGCACGAAGTTGTCGGCGTTCTGGTTTTCGTTGCCCGCGGAAACCGCGATGAACGTGCCGGTGTCGAGAATGGCGTCGACGAGCGCCTGTATCTGGTTGGTACAGCCGCCTTCGCCACCGAGACTCAGGTTGATGACCCTGGCCGGATGTGCATTGGCCGGAACGCCTGGCACGGACAGTCCCGCGGCCCACGCCATGCCATTGAGAATGTCGGAGAAGTTTCCGCCGCAACGACCGATGACGCGGACCGGCAGGATATTGGCTTGCCAATTGATGCCGGACACGCCCATCAAGTTGTCGGAATTGGCAGCAATTACGCCGGTGACCATGGTGCCATGCCATACGCTGTCTTCGGCGCCACTCATGTCCCCGGGACACTGTCCCGCCGTGCGCCAATCGCCCGGATCGGTCGGGTCGGCGTCACGGCCGTCGCCATCGTTGGCAGACGTGACGTCAGCGATGAAATCGTAGCCGGGAAGAAAGCGGCCGGCCAGATCGGGATGCGATGTGATGCCGCTGTCAACGACGGCGATCACCGTTGACGAAGATCCGGTCGTGATGTCCCAGGCGTGGGTGGCGTCGATGCCGTATTTCCCGGTCGTGGCGACGCCTTGCAGATTCCACTGATCGCCGCTGGTGTAGCCGGGGTCGTTGGGATTCATGGCCGGACGCATCCGGTAATCAGGCGCGGCGAAGCGGACGATACCTGCGCTTTCGAGCTTCGCGGCGACCGCTTCCGCGGTGGCCAGGTCAACCAAGTTGGGCAATTGCACCAGCCACGCGCCGGCAATCGTCGCGCGCGTGACGTGCAGCGACATGCCGGCGGCACTGGAGAGCCGCGCATCGTAGTCGGCGCCCAGCGCAGCGTTGGTGCGCGCCGCCGAAGTCGCTTGCGGGTCGGTGAAGGTCACGATCAGCTGCCGCACAGTCGCAGGACCGGAACCGGTGGCGGTGACGGCCGAGGCCTTGGCCACGACGGCGCGCGCACCGCCGCCACGCTGGATTTCGGCCCACACCACGTCGCCGCGCATCCGTAATGCGTTGACCAGTTTCTTTGCCGCCGCGATGTCCGCCCCATTGGCCAGGGTAATGACCAGGTTGCCGCCCGGCGTGACGCTCACATTGGCGACCGGTTGGCCGAGCGTGCGCTGCAGGTCCGCGACGGCGGCGCTGCCGAGCGACTGGCCGTCCACGGGACGTACATCAGGACGCAGGCGTACGACCAGCTGCGTCACGGGCATGGCACCGGCAACATCGGCCGCCGGCGTGCCCGCGGCGTTGCCATGGACAGGCAACAGCAGCATCAGGGCGATGATGGCGGCGCAGCCGATGCGAATTGCAGGCAATTTTCTCAACATTGTTCCAACTTTATGTGACCCGGAGCCTGAGATGCGACCCGGAGCCTGAGATGCGACCCGGAGCCTGAGATGCGACCCGGCGCCTGAGATGCGACCCGGAGCCTGAGATGCGACCCGGCGCCTGAACGGTGCCCCAACGCCTGAGGTACGGCAATTCCCGGGCTTCGGCGGGTGGTTGGACACGCCGGGCTGCGCCGAGTTCGCCGCGTTCTGCGCCGTTCGCAGACGCATTATGCAAATTCACTTCGAAAATCAGGCCGCCCAATCCAGGATGACCTTTCCGCTTTGCCCGGACAGCATCTTGGCAAAGGCCGCCTCGAACTGGTCGGCCTTGAAATGATGCGTGATGATGGGGGAGAGATCGAGGCCGCTCTGCAACATGGCGGCCATCTTGTACCAGGTCTCGAACATTTCCCGGCCGTAGATGCCCTTGATCTCCAGCCCCTTGAAGATCACCTGGTTCCAGTCGATCGCCATGTTGGCCGGCGGAATGCCGAGCAGCGCCACCTTGCCGCCGTGGTTCATGTGCAGCAGCATCTCCGAGAAAGCACTGGGCACGCCGGACATCTCGAGCCCGACGTCAAAACCCTCGGACATCCTGAGCTCGTCCATGACGTCGCGCAGGCTCTCATTCTGTATGTTGACCGCCCGCGTCGCGCCCATCTTCCTGGCGAGGTCGAGGCGGTAATCGTTGACGTCGGTGACGACGATGTAGCGCGCTCCGACGTGCCGCGCGATGGCCGCGGCCATGATGCCGATCGGGCCTGCTCCGGTGATCAGCACGTCCTCGCCAACCAGGTTGAACGACAGCGCCGTGTGCGTGGCATTGCCGAACGGATCGAAGATCGACGCCAGGTCGTCGGAAATGTCGTCGGGAATCTTGAACGCATTGAACGCGGGGATGACCAGGAATTCGGCGAACGCGCCTTCGCGATTGACGCCCACGCCCACGGTGTTGCGGCACAGGTGGCGGCGCCCGGCGCGGCAATTGCGGCAGAAGCCGCAGGTGATGTGGCCCTCGCCGGACACGCGGTCGCCGACCGCGAAACCGCGTACTTCCTGGCCGATCTCGACGATCTCGCCGACGTACTCGTGGCCGACGTGCATCGGGACGGGAATGGTTTTCTGCGCCCAGTCGTCCCACTTCCAGATGTGGATGTCGGTGCCGCAGATCGCCGTCTTGCGGATGCGGATCATGATGTCGTTATGGCCGACTTCCGGCTTCTTCACCTGCGTCAGCGTGAGCCCCGGCGCGCGTTCGAGTTTTGCGAGTGCTTTCATCATCGGTTTCACCTTGAACACTCCAGTGTCATCACCACCCCGCGAAGGCAGGGGGAGGGATCTGCTTTTACTCTATCGCCCGCAACTGCCTGCCTATCTTCGCAAACGCCGCGACGGCGTGGTCGACCTGCTCCGGCGTGTGCGCCGCGCTCATCTGCGTGCGAATGCGCGCCTTGCCCCGCGGCACCACCGGATACGAGAATCCGATCACATAGATGCCCTCGGCCAGCAGCGCATCGGCCATACGCGTCGCCAACGCGGCATCGCCCAGCATCACCGGGATGATCGGATGCTGCCCCGGCACAAGATCGAATCCCAGCGCCGACATGGAGCTGCGGAATCGTTCGCCGTTGGCGCGAACCTGCCGGCGCAACCGCGCGCCTTCGTCGCTCTGCAGCAGCGAAAGCACTGCGAGCGCCGCCGCCGCGATGCACGGTGCGAGCGTGTTGGAGAAGAGGTAAGGCCGCGAGCGTTGGCGCAGGAGATCGACGATTTCGCGCCGGCCCGCCGTATAGCCACCGGAGGCACCGCCCAGCGCTTTGCCGAGCGTGCCGGTGATGATATCGACGCGATCCTCGACGCCGCAGAATTCCGGCGTGCCGCGGCCACCTGCGCCGACCAAGCCGACCGCGTGCGAATCGTCGACCATCACCAGCGCCTTGTGCCGGTCAGCCAGGTCGCATATCGATTGCAAATCGGCGATGATCCCGTCCATCGAGAACACGCCGTCGGTGGCGATCATCTTTTAGCGTGCGCCGGCTGCGTCGGCTTCCGCGAGCTTGGCCGCCAGGTCCGCCATGTCGTTGTTGCGGTAACGGTAGCGCCTGGCCTTGCACAGGCGGATGCCGTCGACGATGCTCGCGTGATTGAGCTCGTCGCTGATGATCGCGTCTTCCTCGCCCAGCAACGTTTCGAACAGTCCGCCGTTGGCGTCGAAACAGCTGCCGTAGAGGATGGTGTCCTCGGTGCGCAGGAATCCGGCGAGAGCTGCCTCAAGTTCCTTGTGCACGCTCTGCGTGCCGCAGATGAAGCGCACGGACGCCATGCCAAAGCCGAAACGCTCGAGCCCGCGTTGCGCCGCCTGCACCAGCCGCGGGTCGTCGGCCAGGCCCAGATAATTGTTCGCGCAAAAATTCAGTACCTGGATTTGCAGCTGATCGGCTGACCCGGAGCCGCCCGCGAGGCCGATCTGCGCTGCCTGCGGGCTGTCGATCACCCGCTCGGACTTGTAGAAGCCGTCCGCGCGTATCTGTTCCAGCGTCGCGCGCGTGTGCGAGAGAAAGGTGTCGGACATGGGCTGAAAGCCTTGTTCGCCGGGGGCGGCGAGGGGTCAACGCGCATTTTACCGGTTGCGCATGACCGGGCCGTCGTCAGGCCGTCCAGCGGTATTCGACGTCGGGTTCCAATTCGGGAGCGGGGCTGACGCCCAAGGCGACCACCGTGAAGCGATGTTTGTCGTAGAACGCGCGGCCCGCGACGTTGCGCTGGAACGTGAACAGGCGCAATTCAATGGGCGATAGCTCGCGCGCTCGTTGCAGCAGCGCGGTGCCGATACCGAGCCGCTGATGTTCCGGGAAAATGGCGAAGTGCTGGATCCAGGGAGCCTCGAGCGCCAGCAGCCCCAGCAACTGGTCATTGCGCGCGGCCACCAGTACGCGGCATGTCGGTAGTACGCGTTTGCGGAAAAAAGCCCGCGCCTCAGCCAGCGTGTGCTGCTGCTGCACCTCGTTGTAGCGATAACTGACGAGGTTGGTCTCGTGCCACCGGGCGGTCAGGACGGCGAAATCGGCGTCGGCGTATTCGCGAATCGCAACCGCCGCCGGATCGCGCGACGGCGCGGCCGTCAACGGAACGGCGCCAGGCGGCGCTGGATCAATGTCGGCAGGTAGCCCAGCACGACCGCGCGCGTCGGATGCCAGAACGCGGACAGCAGCAGCAGCGCGGCGCCGATCGCCAGCGCGGTGAGCGCGAAGCTCAAGCTGACGACGCCGAATTGCTTCAGCAATGCGCTGAATGCGAACAGCACATAGGTGAGCGCGGACACCATCAGCGCCCGGCGATCCAGCGCAAGCGAGACCAACGCAATGGCGACATAAAGCGCAACCACGACGACCGCTTGTCCTGCCGTGGCAGTGCCGGTGGTCACGCCGAGCATCGTGAAGATCGGATGGACGAGCAGCGGGGCGGCGAGCAGGTGCAGCCAGAAGGCGACATCGGAGCGCCGCGTCTGGCGCAACGTGTCGGTCGCATCCCAGCGCATCGCGAGCGTGATGACCGCCAAACCGGCGATCAGCGACAGCACGTACAGCCATTCCTTGGCTTCCGGCGCCACCCAGAGCAATGCCGCGAACGCGCAGCCGACGACGGCCGCAGCACCGGCGGCAACGGTGATCGGGACGCGGAAGCGCCGCCAGTGCAGCCATGCGGCCCCCGCGGCGATGGCGCTGCCGGCGGCAAAGCCGGCGGGCGAAGGTTGCGGCAGCATGAAGAAGATGGTCGCCAGCACGCTGCCGACGAATGCCAGCAGCAGCACGATGGAGGGGAGCGCCATGCGACGCTTGCGCGTGAAGAATTCGGCAAGCATCCACGAAGCCATCGCCACCGCTGCGGTGCCAACCCACGGTGCCATGGCCGCGCCGATGCCGTTCAGCGAAACGAGGAGCAGCACGCAGGCGATCACGACGAAGATGTCGTTGAATCCGGTGACGAGCCGGAAGTGTTCCTCGTCGACGGCCGGCGTGCGCCGCAGCTGCGCGACGTGGGTACGGAACGCTTCGGCGGCGGCGTCGGTCAGGACGCCGGACGCCACGGCCGAGGCCAGGTCTTCTTCGCTGTACATGTTCGGGGGGCCTTTGCTGTCGGACCGGTACCGGGATTGACCGGCATCCAGTCTACGGCGAACGGGAGCCTGGACGACCCCTGTCCGACGGATGACGCCCGGCCGCGACGAGCCGGGCGTCTGGCACGACGAAGAACTGCCGGCTACGGCGCCGGCAAGGACGTCGTCAGTTTGGCGTTGGTGAGCCCCTTGTCGGCGATGGAAAGCGAACCGCTGGCGTTCACGTCCTTCAGGAAATTGGCAGCCGTCACGAATTGGGCGAGTTGCGCGTTCACCAGCCCGACGTCCGACAACGCGACGACACGGTTCTGGTTTACGTCACCTTCGAGAAAGCCGACGCGTGCCTCACCGATGCCGCCGGTGCCGCCGTCGGCCGAGCTGATGCTCGACAGCGACACCTTCACATATTGCGCATTGCTCACGCCGGTGAGGGCGATGACGATGGTGCTGCCGAAGATGCCGCTACCGGCACCAACCGTTGCCACTCCCTCGGAAATTCCCACCACGCCGCTGCTGAGTGGCTTGTCGTAGGTAAAGACCAACTGGTGCGCCGGACCCGCGCGCGGTTCGGTCGTCGGATTGAGCAAGACGGGCGAAACCGGCAGGTCGAACGTGCCGGCCCCGCCATGCACCCGGCGCAAGACGACATTTTGCAGGACAGGCGCCGCTGGCGCGCATGCCGTCACGGTGATGTCGTCGATGGCCACGCCGGCAAAGTTGACCGTGTTGTCGGTGTCGAGGTGGAACTTGAGTTCGCTGTTGAGGCCGGCCAGTGCATCGGCGCGTGCCGACATCTGCGCCCAGCCGGTCGACTCGCCGATGTTCACCGCTGGATTGCCAACGGCCACCGACATGGTCGCGCCCGTCCAGTCGAACAAGCGGGTTGGTGTGGCGCCGCCAGCCTGCTGGAAGTCGACCGTGTAATGATCGAAGTTGGCCGATTCCATCTGGTAGTTCTGCGCCCAGCTCACGATCACCGGCGGCGACAGTCCGGCCAGGTTGATGTTGGGCGACAGCAGGTCCTGCGACGTGCTGATGTTGTAGGTGCCGGTGAGGTTGGTCTTCCAGCACGCGGTCCCTGAATTGCAGCTCGTGATGGCGGCCACCGGATTGGCGGTGCTCGTCGCCAAGGTCGCGGGCAATCCGAGCGCCCATTGGTCACCGGTCCCGCTGTGTGTGAATCCTGCTGCACCGGACTCGAAATTCGACTGGTAGACGACGACCGGCGTGGACCCGGCGGCGCAGGATTGCGGCGGCGGCGGTTCGCAGACTTCGATGTTCCAGTCGGTCAGCGTGCCGCCACTGGCGTTGGCCCCATCGTCGAAGAGATTGAGCGTCCAGGTACCGCCCGCATCGCTGCCCTGGAACCAGCCCAGGCGATAGGCGGCTTCCGGTGCCAGCCGCATGCTCTTCAACACGGTATAGGCCGGAGCAATAGCGGCATCGTCATCCCACACCACGTCCATCTGCGTTTGACCGCCCACGGCGGCGGAACCGATATCGTTGAAGAGGGCGACCGAGTTGCCGCCCGGCCCCGTGAGGTGGACGTCGAGGTCGCCCATCAGCGCGTGGTTGAGCGTCATGCCGACTGTCAGATGTTCGATGCGCGGGTTACCGGGAACGGTGATGGTCGACGTCGACAGAGCGTTCCCCGGGCCCAGCGCCTTGGGCACGTCGGCGCTGCTGTAGGTGGTGCAGGCGCCGGGTGCAACCGGGCGGGGGATGACGGTAACGTTGAGGTGGTAGGTCGCGGTGGGTCCGCCGGTGGCGGCCGTGGCGCTGTCGACAAACACGAAATAGTTGCCCGCGTCTTTCACCGTGAAAACCATCGCCTCGGACGGGATCGTAGGATTGACGCCTTCCGTCGCGCCGGGATCGTCGACCACCAGGATCTGGTTGGTGGCATCGCCGAACAGCCCCAAACCCAGGCGGGCGTTCCAGGTGACGCCATCGCGTTCGGGATCGGCGTCCAGGCTCAGGAACACGGTGTCCCCGGCGTTGAGCGGGAGGCTGTACCAATCCTGCTCCGAAGCCGCGGCCGGATTGCGCGCACCGCTGATCCAGCCGCCGCCGGCGGCAAGCACGTTGGCCGTGGCCGGCGTGTCATTGGGCTCGGCCTCCGCGGCCGGCGCGCCGCTGCGAAGTTGCAGGTACAGGCGGTAATAGCGTATCGAGGCGGTTGCGCTGAAATCATTGACCTTGAGGTAATAGGTTCCCGTCGCGGGCAACGTGGCGCCGGCGATGGACGATGACAGGGCCGCGAACGAGCCGTTGTCGTCGTCGAACTCGATCGGCGTCGTGCCATCCGATGCAAACAACGTGAGCTGGCTGTCTGAATTGCTGCCCGCCGAGAGTTGCGTCACCACGGCGGCGTAGACGCGATCGCCGGCGGTGCCGGTGAAGCTGTAGTAGTCGACGTCGCCTATAGGAAGGATGTTGGCCTGGATGACCGCCGCGCCGTTGACCAGCGTGATCGGGGTGGCGGTCGCCGCGGTTTCGTTGGGCTCGACTTCGGTGGGCCAGCGGCTGCCCGAAGTTGGCGCCAGGGCGGAGCGCGAGCGGGGGAGACCACTGGCGCGCTGTGGCGCGGACGCCGTCACGATTTTCCCCGAAGGAGCGCTTTCCGACACTGCCGGCACGGGCAGGCTGAACTCCAGCAAGCTGCCGCCACTGGCGGCCGAGAAGGCCAGCACCGCAACCACCGCCATCCCCGAACGGACCCACCCGCCAAAACTTGCCATCTCGACCTCGCCGGAATTTATCGTTTATGAAGACCAGCCCGATGCCCGTGCTGGTTTCGCCGCGCGGCGAGAATGGCACGTTTCAATGACGGACGCATAAGTATTCGTGGTCGACGGGAAACCGTCAACTTGCGACGGACGAATCCGGAATGCACGCGGCGCGCATCCAAACCACTGCAGTCCCGCCCATTCCCCGGGGAGTCCTCCATGTCCGCCAAAGCCTTGCCGTCGTCCGCCTGGTCTTCCGCAGTACTGGTCATCGCCGCCGCGCTGGCGCTGGCGTCCACGCACGCTCGCGCCGAGAACGGGGGCGGGCCGAGAATCGTCGGCTCCGGCGTCATCAAGACCGAATCGCGCGCCGCGATCGGCGTGCGCACCATCTCGCTCGGCGTGCACGCCCGGGTGGAAATCCGCCAGGAAGGCGCCGAGGGCCTGACGATCACCGGCGACGACAACATCGTTCCGATGATCGAGACCATCGTCGACAACGGCACGCTCAAGATTCGCTGGGCCGGTCGAGGCAATCATTCGACGCACTACAAGAATCTGGATATCGTCATCACCGCCGCCACGATCGAGGGCCTGACGATCGGCGGCTCCGGGACCATTCACGCGGCGCAGCTCAAGGCAGGCAACCTGGGCGCCACCATCGCGGGCTCCGGTGACATCGTCATCGACAGTCTCAACGCCACGTCATTCACCGCCAAGATTGCAGGTAGTGGCGACATTGCCGTTGCCGGACGCGTCGACGCTTTGGACGTGACGATTGCCGGGTCGGGAGACCTGGCGGCGTCAAAGCTCGAAGCGCGTGCAGTGAAGGTCTCGGTGCTGGGTTCCGGCGACGCGGACGTGTGGGCCACCGAAACATTGCACGCCACCGTGGCCGGCTCCGGCGACATCACCTACCGCGGCCGACCGCAGGTCAAGCGAACGATTGCCGGGTCAGGCAGCGTTGTTTCGGCGGGCGGCGCGTCCTGATTGACCTGGCCCCCCAGAATCGACATAGTCGCATCGGTATCGAGGGGCCGATGGGCTAAGGGGGCATCATGCGCAGATTTGGCGCCGGAAATTCGCTGCACAAGCCGGGGTTGTCATCGCGTCGCGGCTGGTCCACGGCGATGGTCCTGGTCCTTGCTACCGTCGCGCCCGCGTTCGGCGGGCAGTTTGCGGAAACGGAATCCTTCGCGTCGCCCGCCACTGCCGTCGCGATGGTCTATTCGCCGTCGCGTCAGGCATTGGTGATCAAGGACTTCGGGAGTGCAATCGCGACGATCAACCTGACGACTCACGCCTCAACGAGCCACCCGGCGCTCAAAAGTTTTACGGACATTGCGCTCTCGCCGTCGGGCGATTTTGTCTACGCGGCCGATTATGGCGGCGAGAACTGGTCGTTCCAACCTCCGACCAACATCAGCTACGTGCACCGACTGGACCTGAGCAACACGACATGGGACACCAAGTCCGCCTACGTGGCCGACAACATCCAGGTGCTGTCGGACAGCCAGTTCTTCCTCACTTCTCAGGATCAGTGGATCTCATTCACGTTCAATGACTGGGGGGCCGGACCAGGGGTGGTTCCGTTGAACGCGGCGAGTTACGCGGGGGACCCGGGCTACTGGGCCGGTGTGTATTTCGGCAATTTCCGCTATGACGCCAATTCCGGCCGGCTGCTGCACGGCAATACCAATTCGAGTTCGCAGGAAATCCATGCGTTCAAGTTGGTCGGCAACAATTTCGTTCCCCAGGAAGACACCGGGATCTACGGAACGGCGCAAGGATTTGGCTATAGCGTCACGCTGGCGACCGACGGCAGCGCCTTCTACTACGGCAAACTGCAGGTGGACCCGCTCAATGTGAGCCACAACCTGCGCGTGTTCCCGGAGGAAATCGTGGCGGCCACCGCCGATGTGGCGTTCGGCAATGGAACCTACTATGACGCGCATACCGGCGACTGGCTGGGCGCGCTGGGTTTCCCGACCACGGTCTATGCGCTCAACGCATCCGGCAGCGATTTCTGGGCCTACGACGCGGCACAGAATCGCCTGCGCCATTTCGACGTCGCGGCGCAACCGCCGCAATTGCTCGCCGCCGTTTCACGCATGGTGCATGGCAGCGCCGGAACCTTCGACGTCCCGTTGTCGCTGAATGCGCTGGGCCCGGCGACCGAGCCGCGGCAAGGTCCCAACCACACGATCGTATTCAAATTCGACCGTGCCGTCGGTGCGGCCACGACCGGCGTCAGTCAGGGTACGGCCGTGGCGGGTAGCGCCGCGTTCAACAGCAATCACGTGATCGTGCCGGTGACCGGCGTACCGGATAAACAATATGTGACCTTCTCGGTCGACAATGTCTTGGCCACTGGCGGGGCCATCCTGGGGTCAGCCTCGGTGCGGGTCGGGTTCCTGACCGGTGATGTCAACCAGAATCGCGTGGTCTCCGTCAGCGACCTGGGCTTGATCAGGGCGCAGTTGTCGCAACCGGTCACCTCGTTCAATTTCCTGCGTGACCTGAACGCCAACGGTGCCATCACCGTATCCGACCTGGGAATGGCCAATGCCAGCCTGACCCACGCGCTGCCGCCACCGTGACCGTTCCGGCTGTCTAGGGAACCGCGGTTTCACCACGTCCTGTTCCTCCGGGAGCTCTCGTGAAGAATCGTCTTTCGTGGTGCGCTGCAATCGCACTGGCCGTCGTGGCCACTGCGGCGTCGGCATTGCCGGAAACGTTCTCGATCGACCAGGTCTACTCCAGCGCGGATGGCACCTTCCAATTCGTCGTCATTCTCGACAGAGGAAGCTCGGATTGCGATGCGGGCGAGCAACTCTGGGCCGGCCAGAAATTGATTGGCTCGGGTCCCGCCCCGGACAGGACGTTCGTGTTTCCCACCAATCTGCCAAGCTGCAAGACGTCGAAAAAGCGGATGCTCATCGCCACTGAAGGCTTCGCCGCGCTGGGCGTCATCGCACCGGATTACGTCATCCCGAACGGCTTCCTGCAACTACCTGGCGGCGCAGTCCGTTTCGCTGGCGTGAGCGAGGTGGCGTACGCCGCACTTCCGAACGACGGCGTCAATGCGCTCTATGGCGACGGCACGGTGCGCCAGAATCTGGCCACCAATTTCGCCGGCGCGTCGGTGTCGGTAGTGGCCCCGCAGTCCACCACGGTCACGGTAATCGAGTACCGCCATGCGAGCTTCGATCACTATTTCATCACGCCGGTCGTGGCGGAGATTGCCCTGCTGGATGCGCGCGCGCCGCCGTTTCAGGACTGGTCGCGGACCGGGCAATCGTTCCAGGTCTACGTGAACGCGACCGCTCCCGGCGGATCGGTTGCGATATGCCGCTTCTTCAACGACACCTTCGCGCCCAAGAGTTCCCATTTCTACGGGCCGCGTGGTGGCAGTTGCGATGCCACGATCGCGTTGTTCCCCGGCTGGAAGCTGGAAGACGACAAGCTGTTCAATGCGATGCTGTCGGACATGGCCGGCGCCTGCCCGATGGGGACGATCCCGGTCTTTCGCTTCTACAACAATGGCGTGGGCGGCGCGCCGAACCACCGCTTCGTGGCCAGCCCGACCGAACGCCAGAACATGATCAACCAGGGCTGGACACCCGAAGGCAACGGCGTCGGCGTGGAGACCTGCGTGCCGCCCTGACGTCGGCGCATCAAAACCGGGTCGAGGCTGACCCTGGCGGATGGGGTGGGATTCGAACCCACGAAGGACTTGCGCCCTTGCCGGATTTCAAGTCCGGTGCATTCGACCACTCTGCCACCCATCCTGCGATCCCACGCCGTTTTCAACCGGAA
>JANMCH010000090.1:0-2364 GCA_031361045.1 Betaproteobacteria bacterium
CCCGCCGAGCCGTTGGCCGTTCCAATAGAGTTCGTAGCCGTCCTCGACAAGTGTCGGCCCGAGGATGTCCCACGAGGCGCGTCCGGCCGGCACCGCTACCGCGCGCCGGTACCAGGCGTAACCGTGATGATCGGGGTGACCGTGCGCCATCCACCCGCCGACGTAATCGGGCAGACCCACGTCGCCGTCGTGGCTGCCCGGCATCGCGGTCATGTCGATCGTCTCCCAACCGCTATCGTCTGTAATGGCATTCGCCCAGAGCGGGTCATCGCCGGTGTGAAACCGCCACGAGCCATCGAGCAAAATGGCGGCGGCGCGCAGCGTCGGAGGATCGGGCCGCCCGCCTGCGGCCAACGCAGCAATCACAATGACCAATGCCACCAGCGTCGCCACGATAATGCCGTTGATCAGTTTACGTTTTAGCATTACGCTTTCAAATCAAACAAAGAGGGATCGATGATGGCCGAAAACAAAGCGCCCGTTTGGTTCTGGATCGTCTCCATTCTGCTTTTGCTCTGGGGGGCGATGGGTTGCTACGCGTGTTTCATGCAATTCAAACTCGGCGCAGAGGCGATGGGGCCGGTCGACGATTGGTCGCTCAAGTACTACGCGGCCCTGCCCGCCTGGTACAACTGGGTCTACGTTGTCGCGACGTTCGGTGGATTGCTCGGAAGCGTGGCGCTCCTGTTGCGGAGCAAGCGTGCGGTAGACCTCTTCTGGATTTCGCTGGTCGCGATCGTCGTGATGTTCGGCTATGCCTTTGCGGCGACCGATCTGATCGCCCACAAGGGTTTGGGCCAAGTGCTGCCGTTTCCGCTGTTCATCGCCGCAGTCTGCGCATTCTCGATTTGGTTCGCGAATTTTTCCGCCCGAAAAGGTTGGATCAGCTGACGATCGACCATGGTTCGCAATTCGTTGTTGGCCGTGCCTGCTGCGGTCGTCCTCGCATCCGTTCTCGGCGCATGCGGCCACGACATTAGCCCCCGTGGCGATCTGTCCGCCGCGATCGCGATCTCGTCCACGCGCAAGATGTACATCGAATGCCGCGGGAAAGGCTCCCCCACGGTTGTTCTCATTGCCGGCCAACGTGGCTCCGCCGCGGAATGGAGCATGACCGAATCCAAGGCGGTGCCTCCGCAGCCCGCCGTGATCGGCGAAGTCGCGCGATTCACGCGCGTGTGCGCCTACGATCGCCCCGGCACGCCGGTCGGCGAATCCTTCAGCCGCAGCGATCCGGCGCCGCAGCCCACCACGGCGGCAGCGGCCACCGCCGACCTGCACGCGCTGCTGCGTTCCGCGGGCGTGCGGGCGCCGTACGTGATCGTGGGCCATTCGGCCGGCGGCACGGTGGCGCGTCTGTATGCGAGCACCTATCCGGACGACGTGCGCGGGATGGTGCTCGTCGATGCGCTCGCCGAAGGTCTGCAGGATGCGCAGACGCCGGCACAATGGGTCACGCAGCGCTTGCTGCTGGAAGGCGACCTCACCGAAAGCCTGCGCGAGTACCCGGACATCGAACGCTTTGACGCCGATGCAACGTTTGCGCAGCTCCGCGCGGCACCGCCTCTCCGACCGATGCCGCTCGCGGTCCTTTCGTCCGATGCATCGATTGCAAAACTGGTACAGGACATGGCGGTCAAAGGCCAGTTGCCGGCCGGAGTGCCTGCGGACTTCGGTAATGTGACGGAAAAGGCACAGCTGGCTACACAGGCCAGGCTCGCGGCACTCGTACCCGGTGCGCGCCATGACAAGAACACGAACAGCGGCCACAACATCCACCGCGAGCAGCCGCAGCTTGTGGTGGGTGCCATCCGCGACGTTGTCGATGCTGTTCGCGGTGGGCGCGATACACTTCTTCGCTAGGGCATCGACTCTGGCAACCCATTCAGGACTACGACCATGGCAAACATAGCAGTTCTCGGTACGGGACTTCTCGGCGGCGCATTTGCAGAGGCAGCAGCAAAGCGAGGCGACACGGTCGTCGCGTGGAATCGGTCAACCGACAAAGTGCGGGCGTTGGCCCAGTTTGGTGTCAAGGCGGCCACAACGCCGGCCGACGCGGTTCGAGGTGCCTCGAGGGTGCATCTCGTGCTCAAGGACGACGCCGTGGTGGACGAAGTCATTGCCGCTGCGCGTCCCGGGCTTTCCCCCGAGACAATCCTGATCGATCACAGCACGACTTTGCCGGCGCTCACCGCTGAGCGTTCCCAACGGCTCCAAGCGCAGGGAGTCAAGTATCTGCACGGCCCTGTCTTCATGGGCCCGCCTGCTGCACGCAATGCGCAAGGTTCGATGATGGTTGCAGGACCAAGAGCCCTCTTCGAGAGGGTCGAGGCAGAATTGGCCAGGATGACGGGACGCTTG
>JANMCH010000150.1:0-3680 GCA_031361045.1 Betaproteobacteria bacterium
CGGCCAGCGCGCGTCGATACCACGCCTCCGCTTCGCGCGCCCGGCCGCTGTTGCGGATCAGGTCGCCCAACGCCATGCATGCGGGAAGGAACGACGGGTCGGCCTCGAGGCACGCGCGAAACATCTGCTCCGCCTCGTCGACGTTGTCGCGCTTCGCGAGCAGCAGCGCCAGGTTGTAGGCCGCTGGGGCGCAATCGGGCGTGGTCGCAAGCACCTGCCGCAGCTCCTGCTCCGCTTCCTGCGGCCGCTTTTGCGACTCGAGGACGGTGGCCAGGGCGATGGCCGCATCGGGCATGGCCGGGTCGAGGCGCCGCGCGTCGCGCAGCGCACTTTCGGCGGCGGCCAGGTTTCCCGCGCCCGCATGGATCTGGCCGAGATTGAAATGGCACCGCGCGCTGCCGGGGTCGATCTGCAGCGCAGACTGCAGCACGGTCACTGCGTCAGCGTGACGGCCCAGGCGCTGCAACGCATTGCCCACGTTGAGATAAGCGCGAATGTAAACCGGCGCGACGGCAACGGCTTCGCGATACTTGTCCAGCGCCGCGACGACATCGCCGGCGTCCTCCAGGCGATTGCCGGCGTCGAGCAGCCGCTGGCTCGCGTCGATGCCGCGTACTCCTTCCGCGTCAGACGCCGTCATCACGGTCCATAAGCCGCGTCACGCCCAGTCCTTGGAGCGCGCCACGGCCTTGTCCCAGTTGCCGCGCAATTCGACGACGCGATCGCGCGGCATCGCGGGCTCGAAGCGGCGGTCGACCTGCCAATTTGAACCGATATCCGCATCGGACCTCCAATAGCCGACGGCCAATCCCGCGAGATAAGCCGCACCCAGCGCGGTGGTCTCGCGCACCTTGGGTCGCACGACGGGCACGCCCAGCAGGTCGGACTGGAACTGCATCAATGCGTCGTTGGCCGTTGCGCCGCCATCCACGCGCAGTTCGGTCAATGCGATGTCGGCGTCCCGCTGCATGGCCGCGAGGACGTCGGCGCTCTGGAACGCGATGGACTCGAGCGCGGCGCGCGCGATGTGTCCTCCGGTGGCGCCGCGCGTCAGGCCGAAGATGGCGCCGCGCGCATAGGCGTCCCAGTGCGGCGCGCCCAGGCCGGCAAACGCCGGCACCAGATACACGCCGCCGTTGTCCGGCACGGTGGAGGCCAGCGTCTCGACATCGGCGGATTTTTCGATGATCTTGAGGCCGTCGCGCAACCACTGCACGACCGCGCCGCCGATGAACACGCTGCCTTCCAGCGCATAGTCGGTGACGCCATTGCGCTGCCACGCGATCGTCGTCAGCAGGTTGTTGCGCGATGCGACCGCCTGCTTTCCGGTGTTGAGCAGCAGGAAGCAACCGGTGCCGTAGGTGTTCTTGCCCAGCCCCGGCTCGAGGCACGCCTGTCCGAACAGCGCGGCCTGCTGGTCGCCGGCAATCCCCGCAATCGGAATTTCCACGCCGTCGATCATTGCGTGCCCGCACACGCCGCTGGACGGCACGACCTGCGGCAGCACGGCGCGCGGCACGTCGAGCAGCGCGAGCAATTCGTCGTCCCAGGTCCCGGTGTGAATATCGAAGAGCAGCGTGCGGCTTGCGTTCGACGGATCGGTGCAATGGACGCGGCCCCCGGTCAACTGCCATACCAGCCACGTGTCGATGGTGCCAAAAGCCAACTCGCCGCGCTCGGCTCGGGCACGCGCACCCTCGACATTGTCCAGCAGCCAGCGCAGCTTGGTTCCGGAAAAATACGCATCCAGCACCAGCCCCGTCTTGCGAGTGAACAGCGGCGCGTGGCCCGCATCGCGCAACTGGTCGCACAGTGGCGCCGTACGGCGATCCTGCCAGACGATGGCGTTGGCAATCGGGCGGCCCGTCGCTCGTTCCCAGACGACGGAGGTTTCCCGCTGGTTGGTGATGCCGATGGCAGCGACATCGCGAGCGCCGATCTGCGCCTTGGCCAGGACTTCGCTCAGTACCTGCGACTGGCTGGCCCAGATTTCCGCGGGGTCGTGCTCCACCCATCCCGGCTGCGGAAAGATCTGGCGGAATTCGCGCTGCGCCGCCGCGTGCACATTGCCGGCGTGATCGAACACGATGGCGCGCGAACTGGTCGTGCCCTGATCGACGGCGATGATGAACGGCATGGATTCCCTCAGTTGCCCTCAGTTGCCCCGAAACGGCGACTCCGCGTAAAATCGACTCGCTCCACCCATTTTAGCCTCGCAACCCAAGCCGCACGCACCGGCGCCCCTGCTTCACGCGTTCCCTCTGCTCCAAGCCGCGCCTATGCCTCGCTCATGCCGCTAAGTACGCCCACCGTGACGCGCGAACGGCTGCACCGCCGCTCCGTGACCTATGACGGATTCCGCCGCGCGGACGGCCTCTTCGACATCGAGGCGCACATCGTGGATGCCAAGGATCACGATTGCGAGTTGCTGTCCGGTGTGCGACCGGCGCGCGAAGCCGTGCACGACATGTGGGCGCGCGTCACCATCGACCGCAAGTACGTGATTCACTCCATCGAGGCGGTCACCGACGGCATGCCCTACCCGGGTGCGTGCAACCGCATCGGGCCTGCCTACCAGCAACTGGTCGGCGCCAACCTGATCAAAGGCTTTCGCAAGCACCTGCACGAGGTGATGGGGGGCGTGCGCGGCTGCACGCACCTGACCGAGATGCTCGCCTATCTGCCCACGGCTGCGGTGCAGACTTTTGCCGGCCTGGTGCGCGAGGACGACGGCGACACCAAACCCTTCCAGCTCGACCACTGCCATGCGTTGGAGACCACCACCGACACGGTTCGCGAGTACTACCCGAAGTGGTATCGCGGCGACGGGGCCGCTTGAGATGGCGTTCTTTTCCTCCAAGGCCACCGCCGGATTGCGCCTGCCCAAGCTGTCGACACCGGCACTGAATCGCGTGAAAGGCTTCTTTCTGCCTGTGTTCTGGGGGACCCGCAACGATCAGCTTGTTGCGGAGCACATGAAGGCGGCCTCGGAGTTGGTCGAGCCGGGGTTCCATTTCGCCGACAATTTCTTCACCTGGGCGCGCAACATTTCCATGCTCGACGACGACGAGTTCGTCAGGGCGTGGGAAGGCAATATCGAAAGCGACGCCGACCGGGCGATCGTGTGGCGCCGTTACGTGCTGGCGTGCGCGGCCTATCATTGCGTGCAGTTGAAAGGTGATTTCGTCGAGTGCGGCGCGTATACCGGCGTCGGCGTGAAGACGGTCGTCGATTACCTGGGTGGAGTGAATTTCCCCAAGGACTTCTGGATCTACGACCTGTTCGAACATGAAGAGGGGATGGTGCATCACGCCATGCCCGACCATGGGCCCGACCTGGAAGCGCGCGTGCGCGCAAAATTCGCGGCGTATCCGCAGGTGAAGATCGTCAGGGGCAACATTCCCGATGTGTTCGTCGGACAATCCCCCCGGTCCATCGCCTATTTGCACATCGACCTGAACCAGGCGCCGGCCGAAATTGCTGCGCTGGATGCGCTGTTCGACCGGGTCGTTCCCGGCGGCATCATCGTCCTCGACGACTACGAATGGGCGGGCGCCTATCGCGGCCAGAAGCTGGCCGAGGACCCGTGGTTCGACGCACGCCGATACAAAGTCATTCCGATTCCCACCGGTCAAGGTATTGTGATCAAGCGGTGAGTCGCGGCATTTCCATCCGGGAGC
>JANMCH010000022.1:0-27258 GCA_031361045.1 Betaproteobacteria bacterium
CTTGGGCAGGTAGTTGGCGGTTTCCGCCGGCATCGGCAGGCCCTGGTAGTTGGTCGGCAAGCCCTTGGCCTTGTTCTTGGCAATGGCGCGGCCGACATTGCCCTCGCCCCAGTTATAGCCGGCCAGCGCCAGCTGCCAGTCATTGAAATCGCCGTGCAGCTTGGTCAGGTAGGTGAGCGCCTTGTCCGTTCCCGCCAACACGTCGCGCCGCGAGTCCATCCAGAAGTCCTGGTTGAGGCCGTAATGCTTTCCCGTCGACGGAATGAATTGCCAGATGCCCGCCGCGCGACTCGTGGACAGCGCCACCGGGTTGTAGGCGCTCTCCACCATCGGCAGCAGCGCGATCTCGGTGGGCATGCCGCGCGCAGTCACTTCGCTGACGATGTGATAGAGGTAGCGGCGGCTGCGCTCGACCATCCGCGCTATGTACTCCGGACGATCGGCGTACCAGCGCTCCCATTTGTCGACGAGCGGACCTTCGATGTCGGGAATGGCATAGCCGGTGACGATGCGCTCCCACAGATCCGGCGCGGGCGCCGGCAGTGCTTCGAGTTCCGCGGTGGCTGCTGGGGCGAACGGCGCCACGACGGTCGGCTGCGTTGCGACCGGCGGGGGCGGAGGCTCGGGCGTTGCGACGGCGACGGGCGCGGGAACGGGTGGCGCGACAGGAGGGGATGGAGCGGGGGTCGCGCATGCGGTCAGCGCGGCGGCGAGACAGAGGATGAGCGTTTTTTTTAAGCGCAATTCGGTTTCCTGTTGGCCGCCCCCGGCGAATCCATCCGCAGGGTGCGCTGCCCAAAATTCATTTTCCAAACTTCGGCGATGTTAGGCGGGGCATAGGTGCGAGTCAACCCGCCGCTAGAACTTGTTCTTCCACTCGCGCAGCGCGGCAAAGGACGCGACGTCGTCGTCGGTGGCGTGGCCCGCATGCGCCGCTGCGGCCGCCCTGACGCCGGCGACGTGCGCGCGCAGGAACGGATTGGTCGCGCGCTCCTCGCCCATCGTCGATGGCACCGTCGGCTCCCCGCGGGCACGCCTGGCCTGCGCGGCGACATCGCGCGCGCGGAGCGTGGCATTGTCCGGTTCGACCGCCAAGGCAAAGCGAAGGTTCGCAATTGTGTATTCGTGGCCGCAATAAACCCGCGTTTCGGGCGGCAATGCGGCAAGCGCCGACAGCGACGACCACATCTGCGCCGGCGTGCCCTCGAAGAGGCGTCCACAGCCGCCGGTGAAGAGTGTGTCGCCGCAGAACAGCACCGGCCCCCCGCCGAATTCGCCGAAGAGCGCGATGTGCCCCGCCGTATGTCCGGGTACATCGATGACGTCGAAGGTCGCAGCGATGCCCGGCACGACGATCCGGTCGCCCCCGGCCAGGGCCTGCGTGCGCCCCGGGATCTTTTCGCGTGCCGGACCGAACACGGGGACGGGCCAGCGCGCGAGGAGCGCCGGAATTCCGCCGACGTGATCGCCATGATGATGCGTTGCGAGGATGGCACAAGGCGCGACTCGCTCGCGATCGAGGTAGGCGATCACCGGCGCGGCATCGCCCGGATCGACCACGGCGACCACGTCGCCATGGCGCAGCAGCCAGATGTAGTTGTCCGCAAATGCAGGGATGGGGATAATCTCGGTCATGGACGCATCTTCGGGACCGCCGACCAGTCTGTCAACGACGCTCGCGAACTGGTTCGCCACCGACCTCGGCCAATACCTGCTCGCGTGCGAACAGGCGTACTTCGACCAGACCGTAGCGGACATCTTCGGCTTCCATGGCGTGCAGGTCGGCCTTCCGGAGTGTCCGTTCCTGGCGCAGAGCCGGATCGCGTCGCGCTGGACGCTTGACTACGACCCGCCCGCGGACCTGATCGCCGATCCGCACGGCCTGCCGTTCGCGGAGAACGCGCTCGACCTCATCGTGCTGCCGCATGCACTCGAATTCACCGACGATCCGCATCTCATGCTGCGCGAGGCGTATCGCGTCATCCGTCCCGAGGGCCAGATCGTGATCTCCGGCTTCAATCCGTTTTCGCTTTATGGCGCCAAGCGCTATTTCGGCCGTGCGCAGGAGCCGCCATGGAACGGCAACTTCATCGCCCTCTACCGGTTGAAGGACTGGCTGACGCTGCTCGGATTCGACGTCGTCGGCGGCCGCCTCGACGCCTATGCGCCGCCGTTCGCCAGCCAGCAATGGCTGCAGCGATTCGGCTTCCTCGAGGCCGCGGGCGACCGCTGGTGGCCGATCGCGGGCGGCGTCTATTTCCTGCGCGCCACCAAGAAGGTACTCGGGATGCGTTTGCTGACACCGGCATGGGAACGGCGCGAACGGCGCAAGAAGGCGCTGGCGCCGGCCGCGCGCGCGCGTGAAGGCATGACCACCGCCGAGCGTTCGCCGGAATGACGGCTGTCGTGATCTACACGGACGGGGCCTGCAAGGGCAATCCCGGACCCGGAGGCTGGGGCGCGCTGCTGCTGGCCGGCGACCGCGAGCGCGAACTCTGCGGCGGTGAAGCGCACACCACCAACAACCGGATGGAAATGACGGCCGTGATTCGCGCGCTGCAATCGCTGACGCGCGGCTGCCAGGTCGAAATCCACACCGACTCGCAATACGTCAAGAATGGCATCGAGACGTGGATCCACGGCTGGAAGCGCAACGGCTGGAAGACCGCGGACAGGAAGGCGGTGAAGAATGCCGACCTGTGGCTCGAACTCGATGCGCTGCGCACGGCGCACGACGTGAAGTGGTTCTGGGTGAAGGGTCACGCGAGCAATGTCGGCAACATCCGCGCCGATGAGCTGGCCAACCGGGGGGTGGAGAGCGTCGCGCCTGCGGGCCCCTAGTCGGGTGGGGTGAGGGCTGCTGAAGGTGAATGGCGCTTACTTCGGTTGCAGCCGCCGCGCGAAGACCTGCATTTCCTTTTGCGCCTGCTTGTCGCCACGGCGCACGGCGACCGCGATGCCCGACGTGTATGCCGCCAGCGCGTCCTCGGTCTGGCCCGTTTCCGCGAGCGCCTTTCCCAGCAGTTTCCAGGCGGCGGTGTACTCCGGATCCAGTTCCACCGCACGGCGCAGATGAAGCGCGGCGTTGGTCGCGTCGCCCGCCTTGGTATATTCGTTGCCGAGCGAATAGCGCAGCAGCGCGCCCTCCTTTCCCGCGTCGAGCATCTTGAGAAACGCGGCCAGGCTCATCCTCGCGCACTCATCTGCGTGCTCAACTGCGTGCTCATTTGCGCGCTCCTCTGCGTGCTCATTTGAGGATGAAACTTCCGCTCTGGCAGTCGACGTGCCGCAGCGGATAGATGACCGCCTTGGCCTCGCCGTTCACCTTGCCCTCGACCGAGGCATAGAGCCAGCCATCGGTTCCGCGGCGATAGAGGATGCGTTCCGGAAATTCATTCGCCGCATTGGCGAAGGCGAATATGGTGTCGGGTCCCTCGGCCGTCACGGACGTCAGCCTGAACGACGCTTCCTTCCGGTCCGAGCCGATCGACACGTAGTAAACGCCATTGGGGCGGGTTTCCAGGCGCAGGTACTGGTAATCGGAATTCTTGCCGTCCAGCACGGTATGGCCTGCGCCGACCATGATGCCGCCGCCTTGCGGCAGCCAGTGTTCGCGGATTTCGTACTTTGCGACATTGCCGCGCCAGCAGCCGGCGAGCCATGACAGCGTGCTCAAATCGGGAAGCGCAGCCGCGGCCTTCGCGGGCTCCGCCGGTGCGGGCGACTGCGCGTCGACCGGCGCCGCCACGAGGATGAGGCTAAGCGCGCACGCGGCGGCCATCATTGCGAATGCGTCGTGCACGTTGCTGAGGAATATCGGCTTGGGCATCGTCATTGCACTTTCGCGAGCGGCAGATTGAGGAGGAGGTTCTGGGGCTTGAGGCGCAGGCGCTGCTCGCCGTCCATCGCCATGGCCAGGTAGACCGGACGTCCCTTGATGGCGGGGCGCATATCCGCCGGATCGGCAAACTCCAGCCGGAACAGGCACAACAGGCGGCGCATCCGCTCGTCGTCGATATCGGCGCGATTGTACAGATCGTTCAGCAGTCCGCTGGCCTCCGCATCGAGTCCGACATGCCACACCCAGTGTTCGTCGTCGACCGCCCGCTCCTGGATGATCTTCACCTCAACCGCGAGGAAGTGGCGAATCCATTTTTCGAGCACGCGGGTCAGCGCGTCCATTGCCGGCTGGCCGCGATTGAGACTCACGGAGAAATCGTGACGCTCGTCGCGGTCCCAGTATTGCGATGCGTTGTCCGCGTCCAGCACATCGAGGTCGACCGAGCGCGCGGGCGCCTTGTTCTTGACCAGCAATTCGCCCAGCGACCCGAAACCCGCCGTCGTCGCGAACAGCTCGACTGTGACCTCATCCGCTGCCATCACCGCGCCATCCTCGGTCACGGCGACCTTCTGGGTCCGGAACAGCATTTCCGCCACGCGCGCTTCCATTGGCGTGGCGGCATCGGTCAGGATGTGGCGCAGCAGCACCTGCGTGAGCTCGTTGACGAAGAGTGGCGGCACATCGACGCCATCGCCGTGGAACAGGCCGACATACGCCGCCTCCAGCGAATTGGCGGACAGCAGCCGCGCGCGAAAGCGCAGCCAGATGCCATAGTTTTCCCGCGCATCGGCATCGGTAATCGCCGCGAGAGCTGCGGGCGTCACGGCCAGGCGCGGATTGGCGAGCAGCGCGTCGTGCAGCGCCAATTCCTGGCGACAGGATTCTGCGATCGGCGAGAGCTCCGGTCGCGTGAGGTAGTTGCGGAGGAAGGCATCGGTGACGGTCAGGCGACCGTCACCGCCCTGGGTCAATAGCGAAAAACCGCATGCGGGCCAGAAATCGGGCATCGAGGTGGCCGCTACCCGCCGAGCATGGCCTTCTTGAGATCGCCCTGGACCGGCTTGTCGCCGAGCCAGATCTTGGTCAGCGCGCGATTGAAAGGCTCGCCGACGATCGATCCCTTGGCCGCGCCATTGAGGCCGATCTTGGTGGCGCCATCGACGAAGTCGAGCGTCACCACGTCCTTTTCCTTGACGTCGTTGAACGACTTCATGATCGCGATCAGCTGGTCGGTCTGCGCCTTGTTGGCGGCAAGCTCCTCGGGCGAGCTGTTGTCCTTCAACCCGTCGACGAGAGCATCGACCAGTTGCTCCGCGCTGAGGTTGCGCAGGATGTTCAGCTGGATGCGCCGAGGTCCCTTGGCCAGTACCGCGGCGGTGTCGGCCGCCTTGGCCGGGACATACAGGCTGCCCACGTAGACCTTGAAGATCGCGCGCGTGCGGATACCCGCGCCATTCAGGACAAGATCCTGTCCGCCCACGCTTGCCTTGTCGTCGAGCATGACGCCGCCGACTTCCAGGGCCGGCGCTCCCGACGAGAACGCGAGCATTGCGACGGCGAATATCAGTTTGCGCATGATGGCTTCCTCCGTGGTTTTATCAACTGCCGCATCCGAACACTACATCGCTTCGAAGATTCCCGCGGCGCCCATGCCGGTGCCGACGCACATCGTCACCATGCCGTATTTCTGGCGCCGCCGCGAAAGGCCGTGCGTGATCGTCGCCGTGCGGATCGCGCCGGTGGCGCCCAGCGGGTGGCCGAGCGCGATCGCGCCGCCCAGCGGGTTGACCTTGGCCGGATCGAGTTTCAGTTCCTTGATCACCGCAAGCGCCTGTGCTGCGAAGGCCTCGTTCAATTCGATCCAGTCGATCTGATCCTGGTTGAGGCCTGTCGACTGCAGGACCTTGGGGATGGCCGCAATGGGCCCGACGCCCATGATCTCGGGCGGCACGCCACCGACCGCAAAGCCAACCCACCGCGCCAAGGGAGTCAGGTTCAATTCTTTCAGCACCCGCTCGGACACAACGATCGACGCACCCGCGCCGTCGGACATCTGCGAACTGTTGCCTGCGGTTACGGACCCCTTGGCGGCGAACACCGGACGCAATTTGGCGAGACCTTCCGCCGACGTGTCGGCGCGCGGACCTTCGTCACGCTTGATCTCGCGGCTCCTGGTGACGATGGTGTCGGCCGCCAGGTCCGGCAGGTTCTCGTGCACGGTGATCGCGCTGATCTCGGCATCGAATTCGCCGGCGGCTTGTGCAGCCAGCGCCTTTTGATGCGAGGCCAGCGCGAAGGCGTCCTGCTCCTCGCGCGAAATCTTCCACTGCGCGGCGACATTTTCCGCCGTGATGCCCATGCCGTAGGCGATGCCGACGTTTTCGCCGCGCGCGAATACCGCCTCGTTCATGGCCAAACGCCCCAGCATAGGGATCATGCTCATGCTCTCGGTACCCGCGGCGATCATGATGCCGGCCTCGCCGGTGCGAATGCGGTCCGCGGCGATCGATACCGCATTGAGGCCGGACGAACAGAAGCGGTTGATCGTCATGCCGGCCACGCTGTTCGGCAATCCGGCCAGCAACAAGCCGATGCGCGCGACGTTCATGCCCTGCTCATACTCGGGCATGGCGCAGCCGACAATCACGTCGTCGACGCGCTTGGCATCGATGGCCGGCACCTGCGCCAGTACGCGCTGCAACACGTGCGCGAGCATCGTATCGGGCCGCGTGGATTTGTACGCGCCCCGCGGCGCCTTGCCCACCGCGGTGCGCGTGGAGGCGACGATGTACGCCTCCTGTATCTGCTTGCTCATAGTGGCCTCTAATTCCGCAGCGGCTTGCCGGTGGCGAGCGTATGCGCGATGCGCGCCTGGGTCTTTTCGTGCTGCAGCAGGTTCATGAATTCGCGTCGTTCGAGCTCAATGAACCATTTTTCATCGACCAGGCTGCCCGGCTCGAGTTCACCGCCGCACAGCACGCGCGCCACCCGCATGCCGATCTCGAAATCGTAGGGACTGATGAAGCCGCCTTCGCGCATGTTGACCAGCAGCATCTGCAATGTCGCGAGCCCCGTCTTGCCGGCCACCGGCACGTTGCGTGGCGGCAGCGGCGGACGGTAGCCCGATTCGGCCAGCGCCTTCGCCTGCGCGCGAGCGACATACAGCAGCTCGAACGGATTCATCACGACGATGTCGGCGGGGCGAAGGTAGCCCAGTTCCTTCGCTTCCAGCGCGCTCTTCGCAACCGCCGCGGTGGCGATGGTCTGGAAGTAGGTGCGCAGGAACGGGAACTGGTCGAGCTGGCTGCCGTTGGCGCCGCGTTTCACTTCCTCGGCCGCGCGAATCGCGAATTCCTTCGTTCCGCCGCCTCCCGGAAGCAATCCCACGCCGACTTCGACCAGTCCGATGTAGGACTCGAAGGCAGCGACGACGCGATCGCAGTGCATGATGAACTCGCACGACCCGCCGAGCGCCGTACCGCGCACCGCGCACACCGTCGGAATGAGGCTGTAGCGCAGGCGCAGCGCCGTGTTCTGGAAACGGGCGATCGCGCCGTCGATTGCGCTCCACTCCTTGGCCGCGATGCCCGGTGCGAGTTCCGCAAGATTGGCGCCGAACGAGAACGGCTCCTTCGTCTGCCAGATCACCAGGCCGGCGAGATTGCGCTCGGCCTCGTCGATGGCGCGGTTGATGCCGTCGATGACACCACCACCGATGGTGTTGGCTTTGCTCTTGAACGATACGATGCCCACGTCGTCGCCCAGATGCCACATGCGCACCGCGTCGGTTTCGAAGATCGTGATGCCGGCATCGGCGCGCTCGCCCAGCACCGGATCGGGAAAGTGCTGGCGCGCGTAGACGGGCAACGTCGGGCGCGCGACAAAGTCGTCCCTGGCGGCGGAGTACGCGCCCTGCGGTGCATGCACGCCATGCGCAGCGGTGACCTTGGCGCCGGTGACCCAGGCCGGCAAGGGTGCTGACGACAACGTCTTTCCGGCGGCGATATCCTCGGCCAGCCAACCGGCGACGTCGCTCCATCCGGCGGCCTGCCACGTTTCGAACGGGCCCATCTGCCAGCCGAAGCCCCAGCGGATCGCGAGGTCGACATCACGCGCGTTGTCGGCGACATCGGCCAGGTGATAGGCGCTGTAGTGGAACAGGTCGCGGAAGATCGACCACAGGAATTGCGCCTGGGGATGCGTCGATGCGCGGAGCTTGGCAAATTTTTCCGCGGGTGACCTGATCTTCAGCAGTTCGGCAACCCCCGGATCGACGACGCCTGCCGCGACGCGATAGTCGCGCGCTGCCGGATCGAGCACCTGGATGTCCTTGCCCACTTTGCGGAAGAACCCCGCCTTGGTCTTGGCACCAAGTGCGCCCTGTGCGACCAGCGCCGCCAACACCGGCGGTGTCGCGAACTGCGCGTGCCACGGATCGTCGGGCAGCGTGTCGAACATCGTCCTGACGACGTGCGCCATCGTGTCGAGGCCGACGACGTCGGCGGTGCGATAGGTGGCGCTTTTCGCGCGGCCGATCGCAGGGCCGGTCAGTGCGTCAACCACGTCGAAGGAGAGGCCGAACGCTTCCGTGTGCTTCATTGTCGCCAGCACCGAAAAGATGCCGATGCGATTGGCGATGAAGTTGGGCGTGTCCTTGGCGCGGATCACGCCCTTGCCCAGCGTGGTGGTCAGGAACGTCTCGAGCGCGTCGAGCAGTGCCGGATCGGTCCCGGGGGCGGCAATCAACTCGACCAGGTACATGTACCGCGGCGGATTGAAGAAATGGATGCCGCAAAAGCGCGAACGCAGCGCCGCCGGCACCGCTGAAGACAACGCCGCCAACGACAGCCCGGACGTGTTGGACGCGACGATGGCGTGCGCGGGGACGTGCGGCGCGATTTTCTCGTAGAGATCGCGCTTCCAGTCGAGGCGCTCGGCGATGGCCTCGATGACGAGGTCGCAGTCCGCAAGCTGCGCGAGATCGCTGCCGTAGTTGGCAGCAACTATCGCCGCGGCGCGGTCCATGGCGCCCAGCGGTGCGGGTTCCTGTTTGGCAAGCGCGGCGATGGCCTTGGTCACCAGGCCGTTCGCGTCGCCTTCCTTTGCCGGGAGATCGAACAGCACGACAGGAATGCCGGCATTGGCCAGGTGCGCGGCGATTTGCGCACCCATGACGCCGGCGCCGAGCACGGCAGCCTTGCGGATCGACAAGCGGGAGAAGGACATCGGTGTGGCCATCGGAATTGGCGAGGATGTGGACAATGTTACCAGTGAAAAACTGCGCGGCCGGGGAAGCCGGCCGCGCAGAAAATTCACACAAAACCGAAATGCGAAAACGCACGTCGACCGGCGGCGTTTCAGATTTCACGGCGCCGGAAAGGGCGGCGCCGATTTTGCCCCAGGGCCTCTAGAACGAGTACGTTGCCGAAACGCCGAAGATCGTCACGGTCGGCTTGAAATCGCCGGAGATGAGCGCGTTGCCCGCCGTGCTGCCCGCATTCTGGTTGATCGAGGGCGTGCCGCCCCAGATGTAGGTGAAGCCGCCGTCGAGCTTCAGGTTCTGGTTCATCGCGTACTGGACGCCCAGCGACAGCCATGTGCGGCTGGCGTCGGGAAGGCGCGGTGTGCGGTCGGCGTTTTGCACCGGCGATTGGTCATACGCCAGCCCGCCGCGGAATTTCCACTGGTTGTCCAGGTAGTAGCTCGCGCCAACCGCGAAGCGCCAGACATCCTTGAAATTCTCCGGCGTGGCCGGCAGCGGGGCGCCGGGACCCGTGCGCACGAAGCGCAGTTCAGGCAGCGACGACCATTGCGTCCACTGGACGTCCGCCATCACGTCCCACTTGGGGTCGATGCGGCTGAAGAACGAAATGTTGGTGATCGCCGGCAGCTCGATGCTCGACGTCACGCCTCCGCTGGCGAGCTGCGCATTGACGCCGGCCGACAACAAGGCGCCGACGGGGGCAAGCGGCCCCAGGGGCGGCAGTGTCGGGTTGGTGATGGAGATGTTTCCCGTCACGTTGTACTTGAGCGACGAGCGATAGTGGGCGCCGACACGCGTGGTCGGCGTGATGTCCCACAAAGCACCGATGTCCCAGCCGAAGGCGTAGTCGTCGCCGTCGATATGGACGTTTGAGTCGAGACCCGGCGTAGCTGCAATGAATGCCTGCGCGGTTGCCGGCGAAATCAAACCGCCTGCCGCCGCCTGTCCCGCTCCTTGCGCCAGCGCAGCGGAGTAGTTGACGTTGCTCGTCAACGTGGCCTTGATCTGCTGGTAATCGACGCCGACGCCAAAGGACAGGTTGTCCATGGCGCGCCACGACAGCGCCACATCGACGTTGATTGTCTTCAAATCGGATTTGATGCCCTGGTAGCGGCCGATCCATCCGTCGTCCCATTCGGTCTTGAGGCCGAACGGCGCACCGACTCCCAAACCGACGGCGAATTGCTTGTTGATCGGCACCACGAAGTACATGTTCGGAACGTAATTGCTGCCGCCGGCATCGCCGCCGTTGCCGCCGAGCGGCTGGTTCAGCGCATGCACCGAACCATTGTCGTTGAACTTGACCGACGGCGTGATGATGTTGAGGCCGGTGACGGCCTGCATCGTCGCGATTTTCGCCATCCCGGCCGGATTGCTGAATACCGTGCTCGCGTCCTCGGCCGCTGCCGCACCTCCGGCGTACGCGTTGCCCAGCCCGCTGACGCTTTGCTCCTGCAGCGCAAAAGCCGCGCCGAAGGCCTGGCCCGCGCCCAGCGCGAGTGTCAGGCCGGCAACCGCAGCGGCCACACGAGTGCGTCGAAATTGGTTCGAATGCATGGAATCTCCTCTCTCCAAAGGGGAACTGCTTTTGTCCGGGCTTTTTTGCCCGAAGATTCTTTTTTCCGACCCCCGGGCGCGTTTGCGGCCTAAAGGCGACGTTTGCAGAAACTATACACCCGCGATGCCACACGCCGGGCCCTGCGCCAACCCCTTTCCGGGATGGCCGAGGGGCAGGTGTCTCATTCTGGCCGCCTCCACGTCAAATCAGTGTCCAACTCACCCCGGCGCAACCTCGCGCGGGCGGCGGTCGGCGCCGACGGCGACATAGGTCAGGCTGGCCTCCGTGACCTTGACCGTGATCACGTCGTCCGGGTTGCGCTGCGCGAAAACTTCGACGGCCACTGTGACCGACGTTCGCCCCACTTTGGTGATTTCCGCATAAAAGGTCACGAGATCGCCCACCAGCACCGGCTGCTTGAAGGTGAACGAATTGACCGCGACGGTGGCCACGCGGCCGCGCGCCTGGCGAGCGGCGACTACTCCGCCCGCGATGTCGACCTGCGCCATGATCCAGCCGCCGAAGATGTCGCCGTGCTGGTTGACGTCGGCGGGCATGGGCACCACGCGCAGTACGGGTTCCCTCGATGGCAGTTGCAGGCCGGGCGTCGCCATCGGATTTCACGCCACCTTTTTCTTGGCCTCGTCGCGCAACTCACGGCGCAGGATCTTGCCGACGTTGGACTTGGGAAGATCGGCGCGAAACTCGATATCCCGCGGGCACTTGTAGCCGGTCAGGTGATTGCGGCAATGGGCGATCACATCCTCGACGGTCAGGTTGCTGTCGCGCTTGACGATGAACAGCTTGACCGCCTCGCCGGACTTGGCATCGGGAATGCCGATCGCCGCGCACTCGAGCACGCCGGCATGCATGGCGACGACCGCCTCGATCTCGTTCGGATAAACGTTGAAGCCGGAGACCAGGATCATGTCCTTCTTGCGATCGACGATCTTCACGTAGCCGCGCTCGTCCATCACGCCGACGTCGCCGGTGGCGAACCAGCCGTCGCGGTCGATGACCTTGTCCGTTTCATCCTGGCGCTGCCAGTACCCCGCCATCACCTGCGGGCCGCGGATGCAGATTTCGCCGGGCGCGCCCAGCGCGACGGTGTGGCCGGCGTCGTCGCGCAACGTGACTTCGGTGGACGGGATCGGCAGGCCGATGGAACCGTTGTAGGCCGGCAGGTCCAGCGGATTGATCGTCGCCGCCGGCGAGGTCTCGGTGAGTCCATAGGCCTCGATCAGCGGCACGCCGGTGATTTGCTTCCACTTGTTCGCGACCGCTTCCTGCACGGCCATGCCGCCGCCCAATGTGATCCTGAGCGACGAGAAGTCGAGCTTGGCGAAGTCGGCGTTGTTGACCAGTGCGTTGAACAGGGTGTTGACGCCGGTGAACGCGGTGAACCGGTATCTGCTCATCTCCTTGAAGAAGCCCGGGATGTCGCGCGGATTGGGGATGTGCACGTTCTCGCCGCCCAGCGACATGAACACGAGGCAGTTCGCCGTCAGCGAAAAGATGTGGTAAAGCGGCAGCGGCGTGATGATGATTTCGCGCGCGTCGCCCAGGAACGGCTGCAACCAGGCGCGCGCCTGGAGAAGGTTGGCGATGATGTTGCGATGGAGCAGCATCGCGCCCTTGGCCACGCCGGTGGTGCCCCCGGTGTACTGCAGGAACGCGATGTCGTCGTGGCCCATCGGCACATGCTCGAGCGTGCGCTTGCGACCGTCATCCAGGGCGTCCGACAGGCGGATCGAACCCGGTATCGAAAATGCGGGGACGACCTTCTTCACGTGCCGCAGCACGACGTCCACGAGCACGCCCTTGAAGCCCAGCATTTCGCCCACGGAGGTGATCACCGGCTGCCGCACCTTGGACTTGGCCCGGATCTGCGCGAAGACGCTCGCGAAATTCTCGAGGACGACGATCACTTCGGCGCCGGAGTCGTTCAGCTGGTGCTCGAGCTCGCGCGGCGTGTACAGCGGGTTGACGTTTACCACCGTGCAGCCGGCGCGCAAGGCGCCGAACAGGCACACCGGGTATTGCAGGATGTTGGGCATCATCAGCGCAACGCGCGAGCCCGGCCTGCAGCCTATGCCCTGCAGCCAGGCGCCGAACGCCGCGGACAGCGTGTCCAGTTCCGCAAACGTCAGGCTCTTGCCCATGCAGGAGAACGCAGGCCGCGTCGCGTACTTGGCGACGCTCTCCTCGAACACCTCGCGGATCGACGCGTACTCGTTGATGTCGATCTCCGCAGGAACGCCCTTCGGATAGTGCTTGAGCCAGATTTTTTCCAAGACGCTCCTCCTTGCCGCGGCCGCTCGGGTCTGCGGCGCAACGCCCATTCGCATCGGGATTCTCTCTCCCAACGGGTCACGGATGGATCCGCGTACCAATTTCAGGTCGCGAGCGGATCCGCGTGCCATTCCGGCGCGGGCCCATTCGTGGGGCCATCGCGTCCAGCGGGAAATCGTACACCAGAAGTGTCGGTCGCGGCCGCTCCGGTGGTCAGGACACGTTGCCCGCCGGATTTTGTTCGGCGTAGTGCAGCGGTCCGCCACGAAACGGCGCGAAACCCGTGCCGAAAATGGCCCCCGCATCCACCAGGTCTGCGTCGGCGACGATATGGTGCGCCAGCGCCGACCGTGCTTCGGCCACGAAAGGTCCGACCATCCGTTCCGCGAGGCCCTCGGGTACCGCGCCCGCGGCGCCCTTTTGCGGCTTGCCGTCGACCCACGTGTAGAAACCTTGGCCCGACTTGCGGCCGAGGTTTCCCGCGTTGACCCGTTCCATCAGCCGTTTCGGCGCCACTGCGGTGTCGCCCAGCATTTTTCCGACCGCAACGCAGATGTCGAGTCCGACGGTGTCCGCAAGCTCGATCGGGCCCATCGGCATGCCGAACGCCAGCGCAGCTTCGTCGATGGTTTCCGGCGCGATGCCTTCGTCGACGCAGTGCATGGCCGCCATCAGGTACGGCGCGAGCACGCGATTGACGAGAAAGCCCGGCGCACTTTTCACGGGCAGCGGCAACTTGTCGATCTGGCGCACGAATGCCGCCGCCTGCGGCACGAGCGCATCGCGCGTCTGCTGGCCGACGACGATTTCCACCAACATCATTTTCGCGACCGGATTGAAGAAGTGCAGGCCGATCAACCGCGTGGGATCCGCCATCGCCTGCGCGATCTCCTCGAGCGGGATGCTCGACGTGTTGGTGGCGAGGATCGCCCCCGGCTTTGCTTTTTTCTCGAGCGCGGCGAACAACGCGCGCTTGGCCTCGGCGTTTTCGAAGATGGCCTCGATGATCACGTCGGCCTTGGCCACACCATCGCCGGCAACATCAGGAATGAGCCGGTCCGTCGCATCGCGCGCCCGGCGCGGGTCGCGCAGCCGCTCGGAGAAGAGCTTGCCGGCGCGTTGCATGGCCGGCGCCAGGCGCTCGGCATTCTGGTCCTGGAGCGTGACGGTGAGGCCGCGCAGCGCGCACCACGCGGCGATGTCGCCGCCCATCGTACCGGCGCCCACAACGTGCACATGCACAGCGCGGTGTTCGCCTTCCTTGCCCAGGGACTTCAACCGCTCCTGCAGTTTGAATACCCGCAACAGGTTGGCGGTGGTCGGCGAGCGGAACAATGCGGGAATCGAGGCCGGATCCGACGCGGGCACCTTGAGCGCGTCGCCGTCGTAGTCGACCCACAGGTCGAGCACCGCATAAGGCGCCGGATAGTGCTCGCGGCGCGCGCGCTGCGCAACCTTCTTGCGGGCCTGCGCGGCAATGAACCGGCGCGCAATGGGATTGAGCGTCAACGACAGCGGAAAGGCGAGCTTGTGCGGCGGCGGCAGCGCGCGCAACACGCCACGCGCGGTGAGATCCATGATCCGCACGGGCACGCATTCGTCGGCGATGCCCAATTTCTTTGCACGGCGCGCGTCGATCGTGCGGCCCGTCAACAGCAGGTCGAGCGCCGCCGGAGCGCCGGCCAAACGGGGCAGTCGCTTGATGCCGCCCCAACCCGGGACGATGCCGAGCATCACTTCGGGCAATCCGAGTCGCGTTCCGGGTTCGTCGACGACGACGCGATAGCGGCACGCGAGTGCCAATTCGAGTCCGCCGCCCAGACAGTAGCCGCGCACCAGCGCCAGCGTGGGGTAGCGGACACTGGCGAGTCGTTCGAACGTGTCCCAGCCTCGTTTGACGACCGCGAGCGCGCCCGCGTCGTCGCGAATTTCGCCGAACTCCTCGACATCCGCGCCAGCGATGAAGCCGTTGGCCTTGCCGGACCGGATCACCAGACCTTGCGGCGGATCGCGATCGAGGATGTCGAGCGCGTCGTTCAATTCGGCGAGCGCTGCCGCGGACAGCGTGTTGATCGTTGCGCCGGCCTTGTCGAAGGTGAGCCACGCGAGGCCCTCCGCGTCGCGGGTGATATTCCAGTGTTGCATCAAGCTCCTGCCAGGTGTGGTAACTGAGTTATGAAAACGTCAGGTGAATGCGTGGGGTTGCGCGACGATGCCGACGGCCAGTGCACCCGGCCCGACCGTGACGCCGGCTGCCATGGACAGGCGGCTCCAGTGGAGGTCGACTCCGCGCTGCGTCGCGGCCCGCGCCATGGCCAGGTAGGCGGGCAGCTGCGTGAGCGCCGTCCAGTCGCCGCCGTGACTCAGGTTCACGAACGGGACGACCAGTCCGCGTTCGATCTCGCGGGTCACGTTGGCGAACACGCGCTCCGCCGCCGCGGCAAAGCGGCGCACTTTCGCAACCGTTCCGGTCTCGCCGCGAAAGCAGCGCGCGACCGGCTTCATGTCCAACGCATTGCCGAGCGCCTGTCCGACAATTCCCGGACCGCGTTCGCCGCGCTCGCGCGCCCTCGCCTTCAGGTAGTCCAGGTCCGACAGCACGATGTAGCCGTAGGTCTGGGGAATGATTTCCTCCATGCGCCGGAGGATTCGCGTGACCGGCGTATCCGCGCGAATCAGCCGCGCGAGTTCCATCACCTGCACGCCCTGCGCGGCATACATGTTGCCGCTGTCGAACACGCGGATGGCGAAAGGACCGGGCACATCCGCCGCCAGCCGCAACGGCTTGTACTTGGTGATGATCTGGAACGCGAAGTTCTGGGTCTGCGCGAAGACCGGACTGCGGCTCGCGGCGATCGTCAGGCAGATCACGTAATCGAAGTCGACCACGATCCGCTCGAGAAACAGCGCCTCGAGTTGCTCCTGGGCATAGGGACGGATCTCGACGCCCGGCATGCGCGCCGCCAGGACCTGCTCGGAGAAATTGCGCGTGTCCTCCTCGTCGCGCACGTCGACCAATTCCCGGTCCCCGATGCGAATCGGAATAGGCATCATCCGGATCGGATTCTGCGCAATGAATGCCCGCGGCAGGTCGCACGCCGCGTCGACCAGGATGCCCAGACGCATGAAGTTCTCCGGGAGACACGCGCATTCTAAGCTCTGGCAGGTAGCTAAACGCGTTCGATCAGCATCGCGCCGCCCAGGCCACCGCCGATGCAGATCGCGGCCATGCCGCGCTTGCCGCCGGTGCGGCGCAGCACGTTCAGTACATGCAGCACGATGCGCGTGCCGGAGGCGCCCACCGGATGCCCCAGCGCGATCGCGCCGCCGTCGACGTTGAGCTTGTCCTGGTCGATAGCCCCAAGCGCTCCCGAAAGCCCGAGTTCGGCACGGCAATACTCGTCGCTTGCCCACGCGCGCTCGCATCCCAGGACTTGCGCCGCGAAGGCCTCGTTGATTTCCCACGCGTCGAGGTCGTTGAGCGCGAGATTGTGTCGCTGCAGGATGGGTGTTGCCGCATGCACGGGTCCCAGGCCCATCTGCGCCGGATCGAGTCCAGCCCACTGCGTGTCGACGATGCGGCCGATCGGCGTCAACCGGTGCTTGTCCACTGCGCGCGCCGAAGCCACGACGACCCATGCGCCGCCATCGGTGATCTGCGAACTGTTGCCGGCAGTCACGTTGCCGTACTTGCGGTCGAAGAACGGCCGCAGCTTGGCGAGATTCTCCGCCGTCGAATCCTCGCGTACTCCGTCGTCCACCGAATAAAGCTTCCCCGCCTTGTCGTAGAGCGGCACCAGCTCGGCGGCGAAGTGTCCGGCCGCTTGCGCCGCCAGCACGCGCCGGTGGCTGCGCGCGGAAAACTCGTCCATCTCGCGGCGCGTGATGCCGAAGCGATAGGCGAGATTTTCGGCGGTCTGGCCCATCAACAAGCCGCAGATGGGATCGGTCAGGCCCTTCATCAGCGCGATCACCGGCGCCAGGTATCCCGGTCGAAATTGCGCCAGCAGCGCGGCGCGCTGGCCGAACGTCTTGGCGGCGTACCAGTTGGACAGCCACATCACCATCCTGTCCGAGAACAGGAGCGGCGCGCGCGACAGCGCATCGACGCCGCCGGCGAGCACGAGCTCGGAGCGCCCGGCCTTGATGTTGTTGACGGCCGAATCGATGGACTGCATGCCCGACGCGCAGTTGCGCATCACCGTCCAGCCGGGCACCTTGAGGCCGCATCCCATGCGTAGCGCAGCGACGCGGCCGATGTTCACTTCGTCGGCCGACGGCGCCGCGCAGCCCAGGATGACCTCGTCCAATTGCGTCGGGTCGAATTGCTGGCGCAAAAGCAATGCGCGGCCGGCGTCGGTGGCCAGATCCGACGCCGCGAACGGCCCCGGCCGGTTGCGCGACTTGAGAAACGGCGTGCGCGCGCCGTCGATGATGTAGATCGGTTCGTTCATATTCCCGCTGGCCTCAAGTTGCCTCGCAATTGCCTTGTCAGCTACGCCGCGGCGCGATGGTCACGCGACTGCGGCCGCACGGATTCGATGGCCGGCTGCAGCAGCGATGCCGCCAGATCGCGGTCGAAGTCGTCGACGCTGATGACCTTGGTCACGAGCTCGCGCTGCGCCAGCACCGCGCGCGCATCCTCCGCGCTGATGATGCCCGTGGCCTGCGCACGCTCGACCAGCACGTCCATGGCCGCGCCCGGCGGCAGCTTGCCGTCGAGCCGGTTCTCCTTGATCGCGGCGCGCATCCGGGACTCGATCGGTTCGGTGACCATCGTGGCCGCCAGCGCGCGCTCGATGAGCCCGACCGGGTCGAGGTCCGTGGTGCCGATGTAGATGCCTGCAGTCAACCGGTCGCGCGTTGCGGACGGCTCGATCAGCAAGGCCGCGACATCGTGGCCGATGCGGTCGGAGGGAACGAAGTACGGCCGTCCGAGCGGAAACACGATGCGCCGCAACGCAACGGCGATGATGCGGTTCGGGAAATTGGAGATCACGCCTTCAAAGGCGTTTTGCGCGCGGAACATCGCGTCCCAGATTGCCCAGTGCATCAGCGGCGCATCAGCGGCCTGCCGGCCCTCCATCTCGTAGCGCTTCAGCGTGGCGGAGCACAGGTACATCAGCGACAGGATGTCGCCCAACCGCGCGGAGAGTTTTTCCTTGCGCTTCAGCGCGCCGCCCAGCGTGCCCATCGACACGTCGGCCAGGAATGCGAGCGCCGCCGAGAAGCGCGTCAGCTGTTGATAGTAGCGGCGCGTTTCCGGCGCGACGTCCGCCGGGACCGAGACAAAGTGCGAACCGGTCCAGCCCATCACCAGCGTGCGCGCGAAATTCGAGATGCCGAAGCGCAGGTGGCCGAACAATGCGGCATCGAAGGCAATGGACGCACGCTGTGCATCGGTGTGGCGCGTCGCCTTGATCTCCTTCAGCACGAACGGATGGCAACGAATCGCGCCCTGGCCGAAGATGATCAGGCTGCGCGTCAGGATGTTGGCACCCTCGACGGTGATCGCGACCGGATGCTGCATGTACGCGCCGCCAAGGAAGTTGGATGGGCCCATGCAGATGCCCTTGCCGCCGATGACGTCCATGCCGTCGTTGATGATCTGCCGCGCGCGCTCGGTGATGTGGTACTTGGCGATCGCAGTGAGCACCGCCGGCTTTTCGCCCTGGTCGATCGCGGCCGCGGTGATCATGCGCGTGGCGTCCATCATGTACAGGTTGCCGCCCATTCGCGCGAGCGGCTCCTCGATGCCCTCGAAACGGCCGATCGCCGTCTTGAACTGCGTGCGCACGCGCGCGTAACCGCCTACCGCGCGGACGGCGAGGATCGACATGCCCGTGTTTGATGACGGCAGCGAAATGCCGCGCCCCGCGGCGAGACACTCCATCAGCATGCTCCAGCCGCGCCCCAGCATGGGCTGGCCGCCGATGACCCAGTCCATCGGGATGAATACGTCACGGCCGGAGTTGGGACCGTTCTGGAACACCGCGTTGAGCGGCATGTGGCGGCGGCCGATGTTCACGCCCGGATGCGTCGTCGGAATCAGCGCACAGGTGATGCCGAGGTCCTCCTTGTCCCCGGCGAGCTTGTCCGGATCGTAGGCGCGAAACGCAAGACCCAGGAGGGTGGCAACCGGCCCGAGCGTGATGTAGCGCTTGTCCCAGGTGACGCGCAGACCGAGCGTGCGCTTGCCTTCGTGCTCGCCCCAGCAGACGAATGCGTAGTCGGGTATGGCGGCCGCATCGGAACCCGCGACCGGATTGGTCAGCGCAAAGCACGGGATCTCCAGACCCTTGGCCAGGCGAGGCAGATGCTGGCGCTTCTGTTCATCGGTGCCATAGTGCAGCAGCAGTTCGCCGGGCCCGAGCGAGTTGGGCACCATCACCGTCACCGCCACCGTGCCGCAATGCGTGGACAGCCGGGTGATCACCTGCGAATGCGCGTAGGCGGAAAAACCCAGGCCGCCATATTCCTTCGGGATGATCATCCCGAGGAATCCCTTCTCCTTGATGTACTGCCAGACGTGCGGCGGCAGGTCCTTGTAGACGTTGGTCGTTTCCCAGTCGGTGACCATGCTGCACAACGTCTCGACTTCATTGTCGAGGAAGCGCTGCTCTTCGCTGTTCAATTGCGGCCGCGGCGCATCCAGCAGCCGCCGCCAGTTTGGCCGGCCGGAGAAGAGTTCGCCGTCCCACCACACGGTGCCGGCTTCGAGTGCCTCGCGCTCGGTGCGGGACATTGGCGGCATCAGCCGGCGAAACACGGCCAGCACGCCGTCGCTGATCAACTTGCGCCGCAGTGACGGCACCGCAAGCGCGATGGCCAGCGCGACGAATGCAACGGTGAGCAGCACGTTCAGCGCAAGCGGCAGCGCGTGCAAGGCGAATGACAGCGCCAGCGCGACGGCCGCGACGATTGCCCACAGGCGGCCCGATGCATTTACGTAGGCCAGCGCGAGCGCGGCCATGAGGATCAGGACGAGAAAGAGTACGGTCAGCATGGTCAGTTCCTTGGCGGCTCCGGGGGCCTCAGTTCCGCTTGAAGGTCAGCGTTTGCGCCCAAGCGCGCTGTCAACTTCGCGTGTCACTTGAGACAGTTCGGGTAGCGGCGCGTTCAGGCCCGCGAGAAGGAAGGGGGCCAGCCGGCGCAGCAGGATTTCGTCGCTGTCGGTTTCCCGCGGGCTCAGTTCGCTGATGATCTTGTGCGCATCCGTCCCCGCCAGCGTGTAGGACAGCGCGCCCATGATGAAGTGCAGCCGCCACGACAACTCTTTTTTCGGCAGGTGCGGCAGCGCGCGTCCGAACGCCGCCTTGAAGCGCGCGATCGTCACTGCGTACTGTTCGGACAGGAACTGGCGGATGAACGGCGCCGGGTCGGCGTAGGCGCGACCGAGCAGCCGCAGGAAATTGTTGCCGCCGCGGGCCGGATCGCGCGCGAGGCGCAATGCAGGGACGAACAGCGCCATCAGGATCCGTTCGCAGGTCAGTGCGTCAGGGGCCGCCTTGTGTTCGAGCCGGTCGAGCAGTTCGATGCGCTCTTGGTTCATCGGGTCGAGGCGGCGCGTCAGCACGGCCTCGAACAACTCTTCCTTGGTGCCGAAGTGATAGTTCACCGCGGCCAGGTTGACGCCGGCAGCCGCCGTGAGCGAGCGCAGGCTCGTCGCCTCGAAGCCATGTTCCATGAACAGCGCCTCGGCGGTGTCCAGGATGCGCGCCTGTGTCGCGGTGGGTCCGCTGCGGTTCGCGCCGATCGGAATCACTTTTGCGTCCATGCGTCCTCTCGCGTTGCCATGCGGCAGTCGGCCACCGGGAAAGTGGTCGGTCAGTGGTCAGTCAGTGGTCAGTCAGTGGTCGGTCAGTGGTCAGTTAGTGGTCAATTAAACGTTCGTTTGAATCTTAGGGTCGATTGCGGGTGCTTGTCAATGCCCCACTGTGCGGGTGAATCCGGGATTCCGCGCGGCGCGGCCGGATCGGCCGCCGCGCCTGCACAGTTCCTAGCGCTGCGCGACGACGTCGGCCAACCCCACGAAGATTTCCTGCGCGAAGTTCAAGTCGCGGCGGTCGGTGCCGGTGGGCGTCGAATTGACCATGACGGCGATCGTCGAGCGCGTCTGGGGGTCGTACATCGTGGCCAGTTGCCAGCCGATGCCCGATCCGGTGTGGCCCCACCAACCGTTGAGGATGCCGATGCCCAATCCGTAGCGGTCGTACTCGGGTCCATTGGTCACGACGCGCGAGCGCTCGATGCGCACCTTCTGCAATGCGGCGCCGAGCAGCCGGCCGTCGCCGAGGGCGGCGCCCCAGGTCTGCAGGTCGTCCAGCGTCGATGTCATTGCGCCGGCGCCAGCGAGCGACGTCGGATTGATCAGCGGCTGCACGTCAAGCGCGCCGGTTGCGACGTTCACCTCGTACGGCGTCGGATGCGGCGAGGGCAGGTTGATCGTATCGGGGTACGCGGTACCCGTCAGGCCGAGCGGGTCGAGGATCAGGCGCTGCATCGTTGCCGCGATCGTCCCTGCAGCAACCATCGGCACGAACATGCCGAGCAGCACGGTGTTGGTGTTGCTGTAGGCGTACTGCGCCCGCGGCGCAAATGCGGGCGAAAACGGTATCGCGTAGTCGACCAGTTGCTGCTCGGTGAAGCTGCGCGCGGGATCGGCGCCGAATGCCGCGCGGAACTCATCCGTTCCCGAATAGTCGGCAACGCCGCTTTGCATGCCGGCCAGGTCCGCAAAAGTGACCCTTCCGCCATTCGGCAGGGTCGGGAAATTGGGCGCGACGGGACTGTCGAGGCGCGCGGCCGCGAGTTGCAGCAGCAGCGTCACGGTGAAGGACTTGGTGATGCTGCGGATGGGAAAATGGCAGTCCGGATCGATCGGCGTGCGCGTGGCGACATCCGCATGGCCGAACGCCTCCTTCCATTCCGGATCACCCGGACGGCGAACGCTGACCAGCGCACCGGGAATGTGGAACTGCGCCAGCACGCGCTGCACGGCAACGCGATAGCTCGTCGCCGGTGGCGTGGTTTCCTCGAACAGGCACGCGGAAAGCGCCGCAGGTGCTGCACATGCCATGGCGGTGCGCGCTAGAAAGGTGCGGCGATCAAGTTTGGTCAAGAGACTTCGATCCAGAAGATGGAACCGCGAGTATTGCGGCAGGCAATGCACCGGTCAATCGCCCATTTGCGCTCGCACATCTGCAAACAAAAGTCGCGTCGAGGTTGACAGCCGCTTTCGCCACTGGTATTTCAAACGGAGTGGAAGCTTTCGCGTACGAGTCGCAGCCATCGCGCTTTGCGGCACCTTCAGGAGAATTGGCAATGCGCAGTACCCGACTCAGTTCCCGACTCAGTTCCCAACTCCGTTTGCAACTCCGTGCTCGAATTCCGGCGGTCGTCGCGTTCGTGTTGTATTGCAATGTCGGCGCCGTCTGCGCGCAAACCGCAGTGTCGTCCGCCGCGCCATCAACGGACTGGACAACGGCCGGCCGCATGACATTCGGTGCGGAGGCGCTCGTCTGGTGGCTGCAGGACAGCCCGGTGCCGCTGCCGGTGGTCACCGACGGCACCGCCGGTCGCCCGAACACGCAGGTGCTGCTGGGAGACCGCGCGTTGAGCACCGGCGCCAACACCGGCTTGCGGTTGAGTGGTGCCTACGCGCTCACCAACCACTCCGGCCTCGAAGGCAACTTGTTCTATTTCTCTTCGCGCTCGGCCGGCGCCAGCATCGCCTCGTCCGGGCAAATTGGCTCGACGAATCTCATCGTTCCCTACATCGACGCCACGACGGGCCGCGAAAGCGGCACCGAACTTTCCCTGGCACCCGTCTACAGCGGCGCCGCCGCCGAGCAGGTAACCAACAAGTTGCTGGGCGCCGAACTCAACGCCATGTGGGCGCTGGCGCCGAGCGAGTCATGGAAGACCGATCTCATTGGCGGATTCCGGTACCTCAGCCTGCAGGAGACCTACACGTTGTCGACGCAGAGTCCCGACCTGCCGGCGTTCGGCAACTCGACCTGGGACACCACCGATCGCTTCGCAACCACGAACAACTTCTACGGCCTGCAAGCCGGCGTGCGCGGACACTATGACCAGGGACCGTTCTTCGCCGACGGTTCCGTCAAGGTCGCGCTCGGCGCAATGACCCAGGGCGTGAACATCAGCGGCTCGCTCGTCACCAACTCGTTCACCGATGGCGGCCCGGCGCAGACTTTTCCCGGCGGCTACTTCGCGCTGCGAACCAACATCGGCGACTACTCGCATACAGCCTTTGCGGTCGTGCCGGAAGTTGCGCTCAGCCTCGGCTACCGGATCACGCCGACTGCGGCCATCGTCTTTGGCTACTCGTTCCTGTACGCGAGCAACGTCGTCCGGCCCGGCAACCAGATCAACCGGACCGTCAACACGTCGCAGAGCGTCGCCTATACACAGGACACGGAGGCGCACCTCATCGGTGTGCCGCAACCATCATTCAAGTTCAACGACTCGGGCTTCTGGGCCCAGGGCATCAACGTGGGCCTCGTGCTCCGCTTCTAGGAAAGTGTTCATGATCAAGATTCAATCGAAGGTGATGGCGCTGGTGCTGGGCACGGCATTCACTTTGTCCGCCGGCCACGCGCTGGCGCAGCGTCCCGAGGGCTGTCCCGATGGCGTGCTTCCGCAATATCCGCCCGGAGCCAACCTCGTTCTGACGGTGCCGTGCACCGTGAACGCCGGCACGTTCAAGTTCAAGGATGTGCACATCCTCGCGGGTGGCACGCTCGAATTTACCGACGCGGTGATCGACTTCTGGGCTGCAAACATCCTGGTCGAGAACGGCGGCAGCCTGATCGCGGGAAGCCCCGCCAAACCCATCGGTACCTTGGGCGGCAGAGTCACCATCCACCTGTGGGGCAAAGACCAGACCGGCATCGATCCCAAGATCCAGGGCAAGGGCATCGTCTGCATCAGCGACGACAAGGGACACTGTGGCGTGCCCGACGACATCTGGAACTCCAACGACGACGGCATGGACATGGGCATGGCCGTGCCCGTCGCCAACGCGCGCAAGATTTCGACATTGCCCTCCAAGGACCAGTACCCGGGCAATACCGACGACTACTTCTACTCGTACGGGCCGCTCATGTTCGACGGCGCGAAGAATCCCACACGCGCCGGCTACTTCGGCTACAAGGTGCTCGCGATTTCGTATGGCGGTACGTTGCAACTCTACGGCATCAAAGGCACGACTGCGGCAGGGTGCAAGGCCGCGCCTTCATCCAGCGGCGCGAGTTGGGCACGGCTCAATGCCACGGCGGCCATCAACGCCAACAAGCTGACCGTCGATCGCGAGATGACGCTCAAGGCCAACGACCAGATCGTCGTCACTGCCACCGATTATCTGCCCGGCCATTCGGAAACGGTCACCGTGGCGGCCGACGTCAACTGCGGCACCGACATTTCGATCAAGGAAAATCTCAAGAACGCGCACTTCGGCCAGCGCTATTCTCTGCAGTCGGTACCGGCCAAGGTCGGACTGGACTCCCAGCTGCAAGCCGCCGGAGCGGAGACGCGTGCCGCAGTTGCGGTGCTTACCCGCAGCATCCGCATCGTTTCAGCGGGCGACACCATCAACGACGACTTCCCGCCCGAGCCGCCGCAACCCTCGACCACGACGGGCTACTACTTCGGTGGCCACGTCATCGCGCGGCAAGGCTTCAAGGCCTTCCAGGTGCAGGGCGTGGAGTTCTACCAGTTGGGCCAAGGCGGCCGTATCGGACATTATCCGGTGCACTTCCATCACGCGCGGCGCACGCCCACGGCTGCGCCCAACGAGACCTTCGTGCGCGACTCTTCGATCAATGAATCGATGACGCGCTGGATCGTTCTGCACGGCACGCAGGACGTGAAGCTCGAGCGTAACGTCGGCTACAAGTCGATCGGGCACGGCTTCTACATGGAAGACGGCACCGAGATCAACAATACGTTGACGGCCAACATCGGGATCTTCGCGCGCGCCGCCGTCGACAACATCCAGAACCCGCGCAAGGTGCCGGGCATTCTCGCCGCGCCCGACTGGCACACGCTCAACGGAGAAAAAGTTCCCTACCGCTCCGACTACGACCACCCGACGATCTTCTGGTTCATGAACGCGTGGAACGTGTTCACGGACAACATGGCCGTGGGTGCGGGCACGTGCGGCGTGTGCTACTGGATGCTGCCGGGCATCAACAGCGGCATGTCGCGCGACATGAAGTGGTCGTCCTATGCATCGATGCAGGCCAACCTGGACCGCGCGGGCATGGCGCCGCTGCACTCCTTCGTCGGCAAGTCGTGCTCGACGGCGATGACGTCGTTCCAGACGATCAAGATCACGGAAACCTGCCAGGGCGTAGGTACCGACAGCGAGCCGACGGTAAAGCTGCACCCGATCCTCAATCCGCTGGCGCCGCCCAGCGTGCCGCCGCCCGGTTCGAATGCAGAGCAAGTTGCGGCCGCCGTTGCCGCCGCGGATGCCTATTACCCCACGATCGGTGACGGTGGGCACTTCTCCACCGAATGCAATGTGGAGGATTGCAGCACGGCACCGGTCCGCTGCAGCGCGGGCCGTGCTGCCGACTGCATGGTCACGATCATCGACAAGTACACCACGTCGTACAACTGGGCGGCGTTCAACTTCGCCGCGATCTGGCTGCGGCCGCAGTGGTACCTGGTCCAGAACAGCGTCATCACCGATTCGCAGCAGGCGGGGCTCACCATCGTCACCGGCGGCGGCTACAGCGACTCCGACGTGATCCCCGGCCACTGGGCGCTGGTGCGCAAGAGTGTCTTCATCGGCAACACGCAGGAAGGCAACCCGTTTGCGTCAAACGGTGGACCGTTCAATCCGGAAAGCAAGCTGGTGTGCCAGGCAAACCGGGACCACGCGCGCCCGGGCAACTACTGCCTGGTGATCGACGAAGGCATCTCGCACCAGGTGAGCAACTTCGGCATGTACCAGCGCCTGTTCAGTGTGTACGACGGCCCGGCGTTCCAGGATTCCAACGCCTACCTCAACATCACCAAGCGCACCATTGACGACTGCAAGCCGTTGATCGACGTCGGCAACAAGGCCGGTATCTGCGACCCCCCGAACAAGACGAATGGCCTGCAAAGCGCGTGGCTGGCCGGTTTTGTTGCCGGGTTGCCCAAGGCCAAGCCGGACCCCAAGGACCCGAAGAAAGATTATTGCTACATGCCCAATGCTGCCATTGGCTGGAAGCAGCCCAACGGCTTCTACTATCCGCCGGCATTCCACTCCGCAAATCTCTTCTTCGGCAACGTCGACGTGCGGCATTTCGTCATTTCGCCGTTATTCGACGAAGGCACCTACAACACCGACCTCGCCAAAGTCACCGACGCGTACTGCATCTACAACAGGGAGCTGTTCACGGGTTTTGCCGGCAACGACCGCCAGACGGTGCTGAACGACGACGACGGGTCGATGACCGGCTACAGGAAAACCACCATCATCAACCAGGACCCGTTCTTTGCCGCTCCCGTGGACGCCACGCAATGCAAGTCCGACAACACGTCGCGGACCAGCCCGTACGAATATGTCAGCACGGTGCTCTACCCGGGATGCGTGCTCGATGGCTCCTGCGCCAAGGCACCTGTCAAGGAACCGCCCAACCCGAACTGGAACGACGGCGACTGGAACCGCGCGTGCACCAACGAGAATTGCTATGGCATCCCGCTGTGGCGACAGGATGCCATGCCCATTGCCGACAAGGGCGTGGCCAAGAGCATCCGGATGATGGGACAGGAGACCGCGCAGCGCAGCACGCTTACGGTCGATCACGGTACCTACTATTTCGACACCACGTTGGACAAGCAGGCGCAACTGGGTGGTTGCACGTCGACCAAACCCGACAACCCGTGCGTGGTCAACGTCTTCAAGCCCAACCAGAGCTATTACCTGTTCCTCATTTTCGCGAAGGACACCACGGAGCAGACCTACCGCTTCTATGTCGGCGAGGACACTGACTTCGACCCGGCGAAAATCGAGATGGTCCAGGCGAAGATCGGCCTGAATCCCATCGTCTTTCCCGCCCTCGGCCCGTTGCCGGCTGGACGGGCGAAGTGGCTCAACAACAACAAGGCCACGGCGAAGGGTGTCGTGGAAGTTACCGTCAAGGTGGCCGACTTGCCCCAGGCCGCGTCACGGTTCCTGAAGGCCAAGGAGAACAAGTGCCAGCCGGCCACGTACTGCGCCTGGCACACGGCCACCAACCAGTGTCTCGACGTGAATGGCAGCGACGCGGTGTGCAAGTGGGCCAGCGC
>JANMCH010000024.1:0-7347 GCA_031361045.1 Betaproteobacteria bacterium
GTTGCGCTGGTCGAAGCCGGGCTGCGCATCGTTGATCCGATCGCCGGTCAGCACCACCTGCCGCTTGACCAGGATCTTCTGGCCGCCGCGCTCGACGAAGAGATCGCTGCCGAACGGCACGCTGCCGGCCATTGCGGCTTCCAGCGCGCCCGGGTCCTCGTTGACCATCCGGATTTCAAGCGACGCGGTGCGACCCAGGATGTCCTTGGCGCGCGCCGTGTCCTGCACGCCGGGCAACTGCACGACGACCCGTTCCGCACCCTGTTGCTGGATGATCGGTTCGGCCACGCCCAGTTCGTTGACGCGGTTGCGCAGGATCTGGATGTTCTGCTGCACCGCGCCTTCCTGGATGCGCTTTTGCGCCTCGGGCTTGAGGCCCGCGATGAGCCGCAGTTCGCCGACCGTACCCGCGCCGGCGTCGGCGTCGCGCAGCACCAGGTCAGGATAGGTCTTCTCGATGACGGCGCGTGCCTTCAGCCGCTCGGCCTCGTCCTTGAAGCGCATCACCACATTGCCGCCATCGCGTGCGATGCCGCCGTACTGGATCTTCTCGTTGCGCAGAAGCGAGCGGATGTCGGTCGTGAAGCGGTCACCTGCCTTGTCGAGCGCGGCCTTCATGTCGACTTGCAGCAGGAAATGCACGCCGCCGCGAAGGTCGAGGCCCAGGTACATCGGCAGCGCGCCGATGGACGTCAGCCACTGCGGTGTCGACGACAGCAGGTTCAGCGCAACGACGTAGCTGTCGCCGACCTTCGCCTGGATGACGTCCTTGGCCTTCAGCTGCGTATCGGTGTCGGCGAAGCGGACCTTGATGCCCGTCGCGTCGAGCGACGCGCCGCGGAAGGGAATGTTCGCCGCCTTCAGCGATTCCTCGACCATGGCGAGCAGCGCGGTGTCGACCTTGCCCTTGGGTGCGCTGACCTGCACCGCCGCCACCTCCGGAAAGAAGTTGGGCAACGTGAACAGGACGCCGACGACCAGCGCCACGACGATCACGATATATTTCCAGAGCGAATAACGATTCATGGCGACGGGCCGGTATCAGGTGAAATGTGCCGCCGAAATGGCAGGAGGCGCGGCATCAGGGTGCGACGACAACGAGGGCACATTAAGGGACAAAAATGAGCCGAGAGGAGGCGGGTAGGCCGCAGCAGCGGCAAGCACCCCCGGTCGGCCTAGAGTGCCTTGATCGTGCCCTTGGGCAGCAGCTGCGCGATGGCGGCGCGCTGCACGCTGATCTCGACATTGGGGGCGATCTCGACGGACGCATACTGGTCGGTCAGCTTGGCGATCCTGCCGACCAGACCGCCGGCGGTGACGACTTCGTCACCTTTTTGCAGCGCTTCCAGCATCGAGCGCGTTTCCTTGGCCCGCTTCTGTTGCGGCCGGATCAGCAGGAAATAGAACACGACAAAGATGGCGATCATGGGCAGGAACGTCATCAGGTCGCCGCCCGGCATGCCGCCGGACGCTTGTGCATAGGCATTGGTGATGAACACGGAAACTCCTCCAGTGGATTCGCGCGCCTGGCCATTGGCTCAAGGCAGCGTTCGTCCCCCCTCATTTACCTGAATGGACTGACCCCTTTCACTTCACGGGTCAGGCTTGTGGATAACTCACGATTCTACCATGCGGGCCCGTTCCGCCTTGAATCGGAGGACGTAGGCGGAAAGGGTGCCGCCGGCTATGGCTTCCCGCAGTTCCGCCATCAGCTGGTGGTAGTAGAAAAGGTTATGGATGGTCGCCAGCCGGGCGCCGAGGATCTCGTTGACCCGGTTCAGGTGGTGCAGGTAACTGCGGGTGAAATGGCGGCAGGCGTGGCAGCCGCAGGTCGGGTCCAGCGGCTGCGTATCGGTCTTGTAGCGGGCATTGCGGATCTTGATGTCGCCGAAGCGCGTGAACAGCCACCCGTTGCGCGCATTGCGGGTCGGCATCACGCAGTCGAACATGTCGATGCCCGCGACGACGCCGGCGACCAGGTCCTCCGGCGTGCCCACCCCCATCAGGTAGCGCGGCCGATCGGCAGGCAGCCGCGGCGCGACATAGGCAAGCACACGCAGCATTTCCTCCTTGGGCTCGCCCACGGACAAGCCGCCGATCGCGAAGCCGTCGAAGCCGATGTCGGAAAGCCCGGCCAGCGATGTGTCGCGCAGGTCCTCGTACATGCCGCCTTGCACGATGCCGAACAGCGCGTTGGGATTCTGCGATTTCGCGAATTCGTCGCGCGAACGCCGCGCCCAGCGCAGCGACAGCTCCATCGAATCGGCGGCCTCGTCGCGCGTGGCCGGCCATGGCGTGCATTCGTCGAAGACCATCACGACATCCGAGTCGAGCGTGCGCTGGATCTGCATCGACAGTTCCGGCGACAGGAACAGCTTGTCGCCATTCACCGGCGACGCGAACGCAACGCCTTCCTCGGCGACCTTGCGCAGCGGCCCCAGGCTCCACACCTGGAAGCCGCCGGAGTCCGTCAGGATGGGCCGCTCCCAGCCCATGAACCGGTGCAGGCCCGCGTGCGCCGCGACCACTTCCTGTCCGGGGCGCAGCCACAGGTGGAACGTATTGCCGAGCACGATCTGCGCGCCGAGTTCGACCAGTTCGCGCGGCGCCATCGCCTTGACGGTGCCGTAGGTGCCTACCGGCATGAACACGGGCGTCTCGACAACGCCGTGAATAAGTTCGAGCTGGCCGCGGCGGGCGGCACCCGACGTGGCGAGGACGGAAAAGCGCATGGGAGAAGTGCGTTGGTGCCCGCCAACGACGCGGGCGGTTGCCGCGGGTCTAGCCAATACGCGCGTTGCGCGCGGAGCGGATACGCGGGTTACGTGCGAAGCGGCGCCGTTGCGAGAAGCCGAGCGCAAGGACGAGCAGGGCAGTCAGCATGAGGCCGCCTTCCGACATCGTGGGAACCTTGTTCGGCATCCCGCACGCATTGCCGGCGAAGTCGAACGCGTTCTTCCAGACAACGTAGAAATTGCCGGTGAAAGCACCATAGCCGGTGCCGATACCGACCGCATAGTCCGGCGCGATGCCGATCTGCACGACGCATGAGATGCCGGTGATCCGGTACGCGATGGCCGGATCGGGCAGGCCGCGCGCATTGGGTTCGGTCCAGTTGGCGAGCACGATCGTGCCCGGCTTGGCCTGGTTGCCGCCGGCAAAGCCCGACGTGGCGCCCAACGCAATCACATTCCTGGTCAGCGCGTGCGGCACCATGGTCGCCACGTTGAGAACGCGCGGCAGGTTGGGAACGCCGGACGCATCCGTGCGCACGCCAATGCCATCAGTGGTGGCCGCGTCGATGGCCTCAAGCGCGCCCCAGCCGTGCGGCGGGAAGACCAGCGCGGGATTGCTTACGTCGCTGCGCTCCTGGTCGTAGAACGTGCCGATGACCACGGGCCGACCCACGTCCGCGAATTGCGCGGCGATATTGCCCACGGCCGTCGCGTTGGTGTAGACGCCGTCTTCGAACACCAGCAGCACGTCGTAGGAGGTGAGGAGGTTTTGCAGTGTCGGGACGGCCGCCGACGTGTCGACGCCGGTGAACGTGTGGCCGACAATCTTGCCCGTGAAATCCGCCGCGGTGGCCACCGCATAGTTATTGGACAGGATGCCGACGCGGGCCGCCTGCGCCGATGTTGCGGCCAGGGCGGCCGCAACGACAGCGAACAGTGCGCACGCCGCGGTCAGCCTGGAAAGGGCCGGGGATAAGGCAGTCTTCATGGAAATGCGAATTCGGTGCCCCGAATCGAAACTCGGGTCGTTTCCGCTACGATTTCAGTTGCGCTGAGAGTAGCGTGTTCCCCCGAAGTTGCCAAGACAAATGGGCGGATGCCGGGCCTCCATCCATCGGTTTTGTTGCACTTGTTGCAGACTTGGGCGCATTTGTCGCCAAGCGGCGACGCTTATGAATGCCATGTGTCGGGCATTGGCGTCAGTCGGCGTCGTTTCGGGGCGCGCGCTCCAGCAGCATGGCGTCGCCGTAACTGAAAAAACGGTACTTGGCAGAGATGGCGTGGCGATAGGCGGCGCGGATGTTCTCGTAGCCGGCGAAGGCCGAGACGAGCATCAGCAGCGTCGACTTTGGCAGGTGAAAATTCGTCAGCAGGCGGTCGACCACGCGAAAGCGAAATCCCGGCGTCACGAACAGCGCGGTCTCGCCGGCACCGGCAGTGACGTCGCCTGCGGACGCCGCCGACTCCAGCGCGCGCAGGCTGGTGGTGCCCACCGCAACGACGCGGCCGCCGCGTTCGCGGGTGGCGCGGACCGCGGCTGCGGTCGCTTGCGGGATCCGATACCACTCGCTGTGCATGCGGTGGCGCGTGAGGTCGTTCTCCTTCACCGGCTGGAACGTTCCCGCGCCGACATGCAGTGTCACGAAGGCGCGCGCAACGCCGGCGGCATCCAGGGCCGCCAGCATGGCTTCGTCGAAATGCAGGCCGGCGGTGGGCGCCGCGACGGCCCCGGGTTCGCGCGCATAGACGGTCTGGTAGCGCGCGGCATCGTCCTTCGCCGGCACGCGCGCAATGTAGGGCGGCAGCGGCAGGTCGCCGTGCGCATCGAGCCATTCGATGAGCGGGCCGGTGCCATCGAAGCGCAGTTTCCAGAAGCGGTCGTCGCGCGTGACGACCGTTGCGCGCGCACCGGCCGGCAATTGCAGCGTGCGGCCTTCACCGGGCGGATGACTGGCGCGCAGCTGCACCCAGGCCTGGTCATCCGCGACGATGCGCTCGATGAGAATCTCAACCTTGCCGCCGGTGGGTTTGAGCGCATGCACGCGCGCGTTGATCACGCGGGTGTCGTTGAACACGAGCAGGTCGCCGGCACGCAATTGTTGCGGCAGGTCGGCGAACGAGAAGTCGGAAAGTCGCGCACCGTCGACATGCAGCAGCCGGCTGCCGGTGCGCGTGGGCGCCGGCGCTTGCGCAATCAGTTCGTCGGGCAGGTCGAAATCGAAGTCAGCGAGCGTGTACGTGATCATCGATCAGCGCAATCCAGCGACTGGTGCCCGGGGTCGGAATCGAACCGACATGACCTTGCGATCGAGGGATTTTGAGTCCCTTGCGTCTACCAATTTCGCCACCCGGGCCTGCGAACGCGCTGACCAAGGGCGGCATTATCCGTCGAAATGCCTTCCCGGGTCACGAAATGCATGCGGTATGCAAAGTATGCAAAGTAAGTCAGATATGCGCGAACGCCAGCGCGGCAACGATGAGGCTGCCGACGCCGGCGCCGTAGGCCATCCACTGCATCCACTTCCGGCGCGTGAGCAACGCAATTGCCGCGAGCGCGATGGCCACCTGGATCAGCGCCATCGACTGCGCCCAGCGATGGTGGAGGTGCATCGACTCCTCGCTCTTGGCATCGGCATCCTTGCTGGCGACTTCGAGCGCCTTCGCGTCCGCCATGATCTTGTCCTTCTCTTTCTTGTAACGCTCGGACTCCGCGCGATAGTCGTCCGACACCTTGCCGGCGGTGAGCGTTGCGCCCAACTCCGCCAGGTTCTGCTTGCCGCTCTTGGCCTGGTAGAAAGCCCACTGGTCCGAGGCTTCCGTCTTCTTGATCGCCGCCTCGTTCTTGAAGAGCAGCGCCGCATTCTGCGTGGCGCCACCCTGGTAGCTGACCAGCGCGCCGATCGTGGCCAGGACGGCCGTCATGACCGCGACGCGTCCGGCAAAGCTGTCGCCCGAATGCGCCTTGTGCTCGACTTCGTGGTCGTGCGGGCCGTGCACGTGAAAACCTTCCGACATGGTCGTGTCCTTGGTGGTTGCAGTTGAGGTCGCGCGCCGTCAGCGGCGCAGATAGGTGACGAAGGCGTAGCCGAAACCTTCCGGGGCGAAGTGTTCAACCCGCGCGGTTTCGCGAAACTGTTCGCGGTCGAAGTCCGGAAAGCGCGTTTCGCCCGCGAAGTCCCGGTCGAGCTGCGTCAGGTGCAGGACGGTCGCATGCGGCAGGGCCTGCGCGTACAGTTCGCCGCCGCCGATGCAGAACGCCGGGGGCGGCAATGTCACCGCGCGCAACGCCTCGCCCAGCGAATGCGCGACAACGGCGCCGTCAGCCTGGAAATCCTTCTGGCGGGTCACGACGATGTTCTGCCTCTGCGGCAAGGCACGGCCTATCGACTGCCAGGTCTTGCGGCCCATGATCACGGCGTGACCGGTGGTCAACTCGCGAAAGTGCTTGAGGTCTTCGGCCAAGCGCCAGGGAAGCGCATTGCCTTCGCCGATGACGCCGTTCTTCGCCACGGCGGCGATCAGCGCGAGTGCTGTCATAATGCGGCGAATTATAACGGTCGCCCGCCACGCGTGTACTACCCGCGCTCTTTTCTCAAGTTCATCCTGCTGGGCTTTCTGCTCGTCAGCCTGCCGTTGCTCTATGCGCTCGGCGAACTGATTTATTCGCTCGACCGGCTGGCCTCCGAAAGCCGGCAGGAAGTGCTGCAGGCGGCGCAGGCCGGGCGCTCCAGCCGGCTGCTGTTCGAACAGGCGACCACGCTCGAGCGACTGGCGCGGCAGCAGCTGATCCTCGAAGATCCGGCGCTGCTTGAGGATTACGCGCGGGTCCGCCAGGATTTCCGCGCCACGACGAGTCAGTTGGCGCAACTGCCGCTGGAAAGCGCACAGATCGGCGCGCTAGCCAAAATTCGCGACAACGAGACTCGCCTGCAGCAGCTGCTGGTTTCGCCCACGCGTACCCCGGATGCTATCCGCAACATCGCCGACGGCTACGCGGGGCTGGTGGAAGGCGCGCAGGGCATGCTCACCGCGACCAACCAGATGACGCAACGCGCCATCGAGCGGCTGCAGGAGACGGCGGACCAGGGTCGCGAGAAATGGATCTACCTGGCGTTGGCCACCGTCGCCATCGCGTTGGCGCTCGCCATTTTTTTCGCCGTGCTGATCGCGCGTCCGATTCGCCAGCTGGACCAGGCCATCCGCCAGATGGGCACGGCGGACTTCACCCATGCGATCGAAGTGAACGGGCCGCAGGACTTGCGCTATGTCGGGCAGCGCCTCGAATGGCTGCGCACGCGCCTGCACGAGCTCGAGGAACAGCAGAACCGTTTCCTGCGCCATGTGTCGCATGAACTGAAGACTCCGCTCACCGCCGTGCGCGAAGGCGCCGAGCTCCTGCGCGACAACGTCGGGGGGCGCCTTGCGCCGGAGCAGCAGGAAATCGTGCGTATCGTGCGCGAAAACACGCTGTCGCTGCAGCGGCTGATCGAGGACCTGCTGAAGTATCACCAGAGCGGAGGCATGGAGCAGGCGACGCTGGGTCCGGTGGCGCTGCCCGAGGTCGTACGACGCGTGGTCAAGGAACAGAAGCTTGCGGCTCTGGCGCGGATCG
>JANMCH010000026.1:0-66351 GCA_031361045.1 Betaproteobacteria bacterium
ATGCCGCCGGCGCGAATCACTTCGCCGCCGTACACCTTCACGCCGAGGCGCTTGGAATGGGAGTCGCGGCCGTTGCGCGAACTACCGCCTGCCTTTTTATGTGCCATGAGTGTGCGTCCTGTTTAACCGACGATGGCGTCGATCTGGAGTTCGGTGTAATTCTGACGATGCCCCTGATGCTTCTGGTAATGCTTTCTGCGGCGCATCTTGAAAATCTTCACCTTGTCGCCGCGACCGTGCGCGACAACCGTTGCCGTCACCGTCGCTCCTGCGACAGTCGGCTTGCCCAGCCGGACGCTCTCGCCTTCCCCGACCATCAACACTTGATCGAGAATCACATTTGCGCCCACATCCGCCGGTATCTGTTCTACTTTGAGTTTTTGGCCGGGGGCAACCTTGTACTGCTTGCCGCCGGTTTTTATGACCGCGTACATGAGAGACTCCGCTTCCTGAATTGTTTGCCTGCTTGCCTTAGTTGCCTTGACCCTTGGGAACTGGGAAAAGCCTTGAATTATAAGGCCGAAGTGCCAACCCTGTCAAAGCCGGCCGGGGCCGCCACTGCGGGGCATCCGCAAGCAGCGGTAAGTAGGGTCAGACTCGACTTAGCCGGCAGCGATCGAGGTCAGCGCTTCGCGCCAGGGAAATTCGAGTCTGACCCTAATTACTCTGATTACACCCGGAATCGACGTGTTTCCGGCCCAAAACAGCCCTGAATCAACCGTTTCGGCGCCTTTCGTGATCATCGACTTTCTCCAACCCACCATCGGCGACGACATGGCCGCCGTCGACCGCGTCATGCGCGAATCGCTCAAGTCCGACGTCGTCCTAATCCGGCAGGTTGCCGAATACATCGTCACCGGCGGCGGCAAGCGGCTTCGTCCCGCCCTACTGCTGCTGACCGCCGGCGCCACCGGTTACCGCGGCAGTGACCACCACGTACTGGCCGCGGTGATCGAGATGATCCACACCGCCACGCTGCTGCACGACGATGTCGTGGACGAGTCCTCGCTACGCCGCGGCCACGCCACGGCTAATGCGGAGTTTGGCAACGCCGCATCTGTGCTGGTGGGCGACTTCCTCTATTCCCGCGCGTTCCAGATGATGGTGGGCCAGGGCCGGATGCGCGTGCTGCAGATCCTGTCGGACGCGACCAACGTCATCGCCGAGGGCGAAGTGCTGCAGCTGATGAACTCCGGCAACATCGACTTGACCGAACAGTCCTACCTGCAAGTCATCCAGCGCAAGACGGCCAAACTGTTCGAAGCCGCCGCGCGACTGGGCGCCGTGTTGGGCGAGGCGGACACCGAACGCGAGGACGCGCTGGCTCGCTACGGCATGCACCTGGGCACCGCCTTCCAGCTGGTCGATGACATCCTCGACTACTCAGGCACCGCGGAATCAATCGGCAAGAACCTCGGCGACGACCTGGCCGAAGGCAAGATGACGCTGCCGCTGATTCGCGCGATGACCACCGGCAACGCCGACGACGCGGCATTGATCCGGCATGCGATTACCGAAGGCGGGATCACCGATTTCGCGCCCGTCGTGGCGGCCCTCACGCGTACCGGCGCCCTCGCGTACGCCAGGGATTGCGCCGAAGGCGAAGTACGGCGCGCGTCAGCATGCCTGGCCGGACTCCCGGATTCTGCCTTCCGGCAAAATCTGCTAGAATTGACGACCTTCGCGGCACAGAGGACGTATTGATTGCCCACCGCTTCCGTGCTCCGGGGTTTCGCGATAGTCGACGCAGTTCTTCCCGCCGCGAAACGAAAACAGCTTGAGACAATTCGGGGTGTAGCTTAGCCTGGTAGAGCGCTACGTTCGGGACGTAGAGGCCGGAGGTTCAAATCCTCTCACCCCGACCACTTTTGACTGCGCCGTCACCGAATGTGCAAATTCGCTGACGGCGTTTTCCATTTCAGAGCTTGCCGGCGAAGTGACACGCCGCCCATTGGCCCGGCCGATGCTCGATCAATGGCGGAATCTCGTTGGCACAAAGTTCGGTGGCAATCGGGCAGCGCGTCCTGAAACGACAGCCGCTGGGCAAATCGATGGCGCTGGGCGGCTCGCCGGTCAGGCGCAATCGTTCGCGCTTGCGCTCAACGGCGGCGTCGGGGATGGGCGCGGCCGAGATCAGCGACTTGGTGTACGGATGCAGCGGCGAGGCGAAAAGCGCGCCGGCGGGTGCTATTTCCATCACCTTGCCCAGGTAGAGCACGACGATGCGGTCGGACACGTGGCGCACCACCGCGAGGTCGTGCGCGATGAACAGGTAAGTCAGTGCGAAACGCTGCTGCAGGTCGATCAGCAGGTTGATGATCTGCGCCTGGATATTGACGTCGAGTGCTGAAATCGGTTCATCCGCGACGATGAACTCGGGACTCACCGCCAGCGCGCGCGCGATCGACACGCGCTGCCGTTGGCCGCCCGAGAACTCGAGCGGAAAGCGATCGGCGGCCAGCGCCGGCAATCCGACCACATCCAGCAGCTCGCGTACGCGCGATGCAGTTGCTTGGGCACCCTGCGTCATACCGTGGAATTGCAGAGGTCCGCTCAGGATCTGGCCGACGGTCATGCGTGGATTCAACGACGCATAAGGATCCTGGAAAATCATCTGCAGGCGCCGGCGAAGCGGGCGGATCGTCGCGGAGTTTGCGTGCGAGATGTCGACACCGCCGTACGCGATGCTTCCGGCCGTCGGCTCGTGCAGGCGCACGATCAGACGGCCGAGTGTTGACTTGCCGCAGCCCGACTCACCGACGAGCCCCACCGTTTCGCCCTTGAACACGGTCAGGTCGACGCCGTCGACCGCGTGGAGCACACGCGGCTCGCCGAAAAACGATGTCTTCGCCAACGGGAAATGTTTCTTGACGTCGCGCAGCTCCAGCAGGACCTCGCCGCGTGTGGCAACGGCTGCGTCCGCGACGGCGTAGGACACCGTCGAGCGCGCGGCGGCGCGAGGCTGCGGCGATGACTGTGCATCGGCAACGACGCCTACCGCGGGCAGCACACCACCCTGCTGCGTGACCCAGCAGCGCGCGGCACGGCCGGGCTCGAATTCCTTGAGTGCCGGATGCTCGCCGCACGCATCGATGGCGAACGGACACCGCGGACGGAACCGACAACCACCGGGCCAGTTCAACGGGTCGGGCGGTGTGCCTTCGATGGTGACGAGTTTTTTCTCTCCGGGCGTGTGGCGGTCGAGGCGCGGCACGGCATTCAACAGTGCCCACGTATACGGATGCTTGGGGTCCGCCAGCAACTTTTCCGCCGGCCCCTCCTCCACCACCTCGCCCGCGTACATCACGACGATGCGCGAACAGATGTTGGCGATGACGCCCAGGTCGTGGCTGATCAGGATGATCGCGGTGCCAAAGTCCGCATTCAGTTCACGCAGCAAGTCGAGGATCTGCGCCTGGATCGTCACGTCGAGTGCCGTGGTCGGCTCGTCGGCGATCAGTAGCACCGGTTCGTTGGAGAAACCCATCGCCAGCATGACGCGCTGGCGCATGCCGCCGGAGAATTGATGTGGATAGGATTCCACCGCGCGCTTCGGCGCGTTGATGCCCATGCGCCCGAGAAGATCGACAGCGCGCGCCAGCGCCGCCTTGGGGCTGAAACGTCCGTGCTCGACCATGGTCTCGACCAGCTGCCGCGCGATCTTCAGCACCGGGTTGAGCGAGGTCATCGGATCCTGGAAGACCATCGCGACTTCGCCGCCACGCAACCTGCGCAACGCGCCGTGGTCCAGCGTTAGAACGTCGCGGCCGCGGAAATCGATGCGGCCCGAGACAATGCGTCCGGGTTCCTCGATCAACCGGATGACGGACTTCGCGGTGATGCTCTTGCCCGAACCGGATTCGCCGACGATGCCCAGCGTTTCGCCGGCGTGCACGTGGAACGTGACGCCGTCGACCGCGCGTACGACGCCCTGATCAGTGAAGAAATGCGTGCGCAGATCCTCTACCGACAATATGGGAACTGAGTCGGAGTCGGAATTTTTTATGATTTCAGCGTCGTCTGGCATGAGGATCGAGCCAATCGCGGATACCGTCCCCGACGAAGTTGAAGCCCATCACGACGCTCAGGATCGCGATTCCCGGAAACGTCGCGACCCACCATTGCTGCACCAGTTCGCGGCCTTCGGCGACCATGGCGCCCCACTCGGGCGTGGGCGGCACGACGCCGAGGCCCAGAAAACTCAGGCCCGCGAACACGAGAATGGCGTTACCGAGGTCGAGCGTCACCATCACGATCAGCGGCCCGATGGCGTTGGGCACGACATGGCGAAAGAGAATGTGTGCATGGCCGAAACCGAGCACATGCGCGGCCTCGACGTACTCCTGCGAGCGCTGCACGAGCACCAGGCTGCGGGCCAGGCGCGCGTACTTGGGCCACCACACGATCAGCATCGCGATGATCGTATTGGTGGTGCCGATGCCGAGCGCGGCGGCAATGGCCATGGCCAGGATGATCGGCGGGAAGCACAGCACCAGGTCGGTCAGGCGCATCAGCAGGTCTTCCACGCGCCCGCGTGCATACGCCGCGATCGCGCCCAGCACCGTGCCGAACACTGCGCTGATCACGACCACCGAAAAACCGGCGATCAGCGAAATGCGCGATCCGTAGAGCACGCGCGACAACACGTCGCGGCCCAGCGCATCGGTACCCAGCCAGTGCGCGTACGACGGCGGCTGCAGCCGGCTTGCGATGTCGACGAACTCGGGGTTGAACGGCGAGATGACGGGTGCCAACAGCGCCACGGCAAACCAGAACAGGATGACGACGCCGCCGGCCACGGCGAGCGCGTAGCGTCGCAGCCAGCGCCTGCGTGAACTGGCCGGCGCGGCAACTTCCTGCGGCAAGGCAACGGCGGTCATCGCTTGACCGCCCGCGGATCGAGGAACGCGTACGACATGTCGACCAGGAAGTTGATCGCGATGTAGACGACGGCCACGATGAACGTGATGGCCATGATCGCCGGAAAGTCCACCGCGACCGCGCTGCGGAATGTGTAGCGGCCCAGGCCCGGCCACGAGAACACCGTCTCCGTCATCACCGCACCAGTCAGAAGGTTGGCGTAGGCCAGGCCGCCGAGCGTGACGACCGGAATCAGCGCATTGCGCAGTGCGTGGCCGAGCACGATGCGCCACTCTGGCAGACCTTTCGCGCGCGCCACACGGACATAGTCCTGCGACAACGATTCCAGCATCGACGCGCGCGTCGTGCGGGTGATGAGTCCGAGCGTCGCGGCGGCCAGCACCGTCGCCGGCAGCACCAGATGGGCGGCGGCGTCACGCAGCGTTTCCCAATCACCGGCCAGGATGCAGTCGATCAGCAGCATGCCCGTCACTTTTGGCGGAAGCAGCGCGATGGGATCGACGCGGCCCGGACCCGGCGCGATCTCGAGCCAGCCATAGAACACCGCGAGCATGATGAACGCCAGCCAGAACGTCGGCGCAGATACGCCGATGAGCGACACGAAGCGCGCGACGTGGTCGATCCAGCTGTCGCGTTTGACCGCGGCCAAAATGCCCAGCGGAATGCCGATCAAGATCGACAGCAGGAAGGCGATCGTGGCGAGCTCGATCGTCGCCGGCGCAAAGTCGCGGATGTCATCCAGCACCGGCCGCTGCGACATGATCGAGATGCCGAAGTCGCCGTGTGCAACACCCTTCAGGAAAATCCAGTACCGCTCCCACAGCGGCAGGTCCAGGCCCCACTTGGCGCGGAACGCCTTCACGTACTCAGGATTGGAGGCCGCCAGGTCGCCCAGCTGCGCCAGCGCCGGATCGCCCGGCGCCGTATTGGCAATCAGGAAAATGACCAGGGTCGCGAGCAGCACCATGACGAACGCCGTCACGACCCTGTTGGTCAGATATCTCAGCAAACGGGGCGCTCCCTAACGTCCCGAATGTTCTCGCCGCTCAACCCGCATCAAACCGGCTTGGTCACGCCAAGCTCGGCCATCCAGCCCGCCGCCGTCGGCTTGAAGCCCGCCACCGATTTGCGCACGGCGATCTGGTACGTAGGCTGGATCAGCACGAACAGGTTTGCCGCGTCCACCATGCCTTCCTGGTATTTGCGCCAGAGGACAGCGGCCTTGGCCAGGTCGCGCTCCGCGGACGCGTCATTCACAATTTTCATCATGGCCTCCGGCGGTACCCAGTGCACGCGCTTGGCCACGCGATTGACGGTGGCCGACGCCCACAGCTGGTTCTCGACCGCGGGCGGATTCCAGAACGTGAGCACGGCCTGCAGTTTGCCCTGCGTGAACAGTGTGCGCAGGTTGACCTGGTCGATGGGATTCAAGTTCACCTTGATGCCGACGCGTGCCAGATCGCCCTGCAGTTTCTGCGCGAGGTTCTGGTACGAAACACCGGCAATCGCGTTGTTCGAGTAGGTGAGATCGAATGCAAACCCATCGGGGTTTCCCGCCTCGGCGAGCAGCTTCTTCGCCTTGGCCAGGTCCTGCTGGAAGCCGATCTGCTTGGTGAGTTCCGCCGTCGAGCCATTGACGCCGACGGGCAGAAAGCTCACCGGTCGCACGGCGGAACCGCCGATCAGCGAATTGATGATGCCGTCGTAGTCGATCGCGCAGCCGATGGCGTGGCGATTCTGCTTCTTGGCCAGCGCCGGATTGGCTTCGGCATTGGCGGCCACCGCCATGTAGATGAAGTCCAGGCTCGGTGTGCCGATGATGTCGATCTGCGGGTCGCCCTTGAGGGTGGCGATCTGTTCCGGAATCAGGTTGAAGGCGATGTCGATGTCGCCGCGCTTCAACGCCAGCAGCTGCGCGGCGCTCTCGCTCATATGCCGGATCACGATGCGCTCGAAACCCGGCTTTTCGCCGCGGAAATTCGGATTGCGCGCGAGCTGGATCTGCTGGTTGCGCTCCCAGGCGGTGAAGTTCCAGGCGGCAGAACCTCCGGAGTTGCCGTTGAGCCAGGTGGTGGCCTTGTCGGCCTCCTTGGCATCGAGTGCGGCGGTCCCGCCTTGCGCCATCAGCAACTTCGAATCCATGATCGAGAAGCTGGGCGCCGCCAGGATGGTCAGCAACGGCTGCGTCGGATCCTTCATCACGATGTCGACGGTGTCGGGACTGACGATCTCGACCTTGTCCACGTGCGCGATGTATTGCGCCGGCTGGTCCTTGAGGTTGATGACCCGTTCGAGCGACCACTTCACATCTTCGGCCGTGACCGGGTTGCCGCTGGCGAACTTGGCACCCTTCAGCAGCGTGAAGCGGATCGCTTTGCCGTCGGGACGATAGGCCCAGCTGGTGGCGAGGTTGGGCTTCAGGTTGATGTAGTCGCCGGGATTCATGGTGACCAGCGTGTCGTACGCGTTGTGCACCGTCATCGGCGATGAGTACTGCGCGAGTCGCGCCGGGTCGAAGGTAATGCTGTCGCCGATATCGAGTCCGATCAGCAACGCATTCTTGCGTCCCTGCGCCTGTGCGAACCCCGGAAACGCTGCCAGGCCGGTGACGCCCAGCGCACTTGCGCTCAGCGCCTGGATGAATTGGCGGCGGTTGAGTTGCCGATACTTGGTGGTCATGGTGTTGCCTCCTTGGTTGTGGTCGCCGGGAGTGCCTCCCGTGTCGATCTTCTGCTCGTGAAAACGGTGATCAATTGCGCCGCGTGGTCTTCCGGACTGACTTGGCGACAGGCGGCGGCGGATAGCCGTGCGGATACTTTGCGTAGGCCGGCTCGAGGTCCGATATCGTCCCCGCCAGCAGGTTGCGCATCGCGCGCTCGGCTTCAGCCGGATCGCGCCGCCTGATGGCATCGACGACCGCCCGGTGTTCGCCAAGCGAATGCTCGTGGCCGCGTTCCCGACCCACGCTTGCAATACGGACACATGCAAGCAGTGCCGTGCGTATCGCGGCCGCGAATTGGATCAGCATGGCGTTGCCGGTCGCGGTGATGATGAGTTCGTGCAGCGCGAGGTCGTGCCCGCAGCACGCTTCCATATCGTGCGGCGACGAATGTTCCATGCCCCGGTAGGCGGCCTCGATGGCCATGATCTGCGCCGGCGAGGCGCGCGCGGCGGCCAGTCGCGCGGCATTGGGCTCGACGATCATCCGCACGTCGAGCAGGTCCATGAAGAACGCCGGATCGGGCGGCGCGACGGACAGCCAGCGCAGCACGTCCTCGTCGAGGACGTTCCATTGCTTGCGTTCGTTGACGGTCGTGCCGCGGCGGGTACGACCTTCGACCAGGCCCTTCTGGGCGAGGGCGCGCAGGCCCTCGCGCAGCGAAGGCCGGCTGATGCCCAGCTGCGTCGACAGTTCGGCCTCGGTCGGCAGGAGTGCGCCGGGGGCCAACGCGCCGGACACGATCCGGAAGCCCAGAAGGTCGACGACCTGGGCCGACTTGAGGAGACGCGCGCCCGGCGTCGACGATGTCGGCGACCTGCGCGAACTGTACGCGGAGAACGCGGTGGGCTTGAGATCGGGAATCATGGAGGCTGCTTTTAGTGTCCGACACAATGCCATTAAAGTCGGACATAAACAAGGACGCGCTCGCCTATAATCGCCCATCAAGGCGGCAGCCCCGTTGATGGTTCAATGGCCCCTATTTGCCACGCAAGGAGTTCTCCCATGTTTCAGCGTTGCCTGTGCATTGCCTTCGCGTTGTTCGGCTCGGTCGCGATGGCGCAGACCACCCCGCCCGGCTATCCCGCCGACTACGCGCAAACCATTGCCGCCGCCAACAAGGAAGGCAAGGTCGTCATCTACAGCGCGCTCGACACCAAGGCCGCGCAGCCGCTGATCAAGGATTTCAACGCGCTTTATCCGGGCATCAAGGTCGAGTACAGCGACCTGAATTCGACCGAGCTCTACAACCGCTTCATCGCGGAGTCGGCATCGGGTCAGGGATCGGCCGATGTCATGTGGAGTTCGGCCATGGACCTGCAGGTCAAGCTGGTCGACGAGGGCCATGCGTTGGCCTACCTGTCGCCGGAAGCGGGCAAGTTGCCCACATGGGCCGTCTACAGGAACCAGGCGTATGGCACGACCTACGAACCCGCGGTCTTCATCTACAACAAGCGGCTGGTGACGGCCGATGAAGTGCCGCAGGACCACGCGTCATTTGCCAAGCTGATCAACACCAAGGTCGACAAGTTCAAGGGCAAGGTCACGACCTACGACATCGAGAAGAGCGGTGTCGGATTCATGATCATGGTCCAGGACGCGAAATACTTCGCCGGCATGAAGGAATTGGAGCAAGGCTTCGGCGCGTCCAGCTACCGCGTCTACGGCAGCACCGGCAACATGCTGGAAAAAGTCTCCTCGGGCGAGCACCTGCTGGGCTACAACGTGCTCGGCTCGTACGCACTGGTCCGCGCCAAGAAAGACCAGGCGCTCGGCGTCGTGCTGCCCAAGGACTACACGCTCGTGCTGTCGCGGGTCCTGTTCATCGGCAAGCAGGCCAAGAACCCGAATGCGGCAAAACTGTGGACCGACTACATCCTGTCGCAACGCGGCCAGAAGCTCATCGGCAGCGACGTCGAATTGTTCTCGATCCGCAATGACGTCGACGCCGAATACACGGCGGCGTCGCTCAACAAGCAGCTGGGCGCCAACAACGTCAAGCCCATTCCGGTGAGCGCCGAGATCGTGACCTACCTCGACCAGAAGAAACGGCTCGACTTCCTGAACGCGTTCAAGGCCACGCTGGCTTCAGGTGCCGCGGGCAGGTAATCGCGCGGCCGGCATGCGTACCGCGACTTTTTCCTCCATTCCTCGCGGCCTCACGATCCTGCTGACGGCAGCGGCGGTGCTGGCGCCGCTGTTGCTGATCCTGTACCAGAGCTTTCTTACCGCGCCGTTCTTCGACGCGCGCAAGACGGTAGGTATCGGCGCGTACGAATTCATCTTCGCCGATCCGGATTTCTGGCACGCATCGCTGAATTCGGTGGTGATCGCCACCTGCATGGTCATCATCGCGGTGCCGCTGGGCGGCGTGCTCGCCTTCGTGATGGAGCGCACCGATCTCCCGGGCAAGCGCTGGATCGAGCCGCTGATCCTTGTGCCGAGTTTCGTGTCGCCGATGGTGCTGGCGTTCGGCTTCGTCGTGGCCGCGGGTCCCGTCGGTTTCTATACGGTGTGGGTCACGGAAATTTTTGGCGGTGCGCCATGGGGCATCTACTCGCTGACCGCCATCGGCATCATCGCCGGATTACTACACGTGCCCAACGTATACGTCTACGCCTCCGCTGCGCTGAAGAGCCTGGGATCCGATGTCGAGGAAGCCGCCCGCGTCGCGGGAGCGTCGCCGTTTCGCGTTGCGGCCACGGTGAGCCTGCCGCTGATCATGCCCGCGATGCTGTTCGCGGCGGTGCTGGTCTTCTTCCTCGGGTTCGAGTTGTTCGGATTGCCGCTGGTGCTGGGCGACCCGGAAGGTCATCTGGTGTTGTCGACCTATCTCTACAAGCTGACCAACAAGCTCGGTACGCCGTCGTATCACCTGATGGCGGCCGTAGCGATATGCATCGTCGCCGTGACGTTTCCATTGGTGCTGCTGCAGCGCTACCTGCTGCAAAATTCGCGCAAGTACGCGACCATCAAGGGCAAGGCCGGGCGGATGCGCGAACTGCCGCTGGGCAAATGGAAGTGGGTTGCGGCCGGGCTGATCGGGCTCTGGCTTTTTGTCGGCGTGATCGTGCCGCTGTCAGGCATCACGCTGCGCGCGTTCGTGTCGAACTGGGGCTACGGCGCCAAGCTGTCCGAGGTGTTCACGCTCGAGCATTTCCAGTCGGTGTTCGACGAGCCCATCCTCGTGCGGGCGATCTGGAACACCGTCCTGATCGGCACCGTCGGCGGTGCCATCGCCGTCGCGTGCTATTGCGCAATCGGCTTCGCCACGCATCGCCGCAACGACGGCTGGTCGCGCTTTGTCGACTACCTGGTGCTGGTCCCGCGCGCCATTCCCGGATTGCTGGCGGGCTTGGCATTCCTCTGGGTATTCCTGTTCTTTCCCCCGCTGCAGCCCTTGCGCACGACGATATTCAGCATGTGGCTCGCCTATACCGTGGTGTGGCTCGCTTACGGCATGCGGCTCATTTCATCGTCGCTGATGCAGGTATCGACGGAACTGGAAGAGGCGGCCCGCACCGTGGGCGCCACGCGCGGACAGATTTCGCGGCAGATCACGCTGCCACTGATCAAGCATGGACTGATCGCGTCGTGGCTCCTGGTGTTCATGATCTTCGAGCGTGAATACTCGACCGGCGTCTACCTGCTCGCACCCGGCACCGAGGTGATCGGCGCGCAACTGGTTTCATTGTGGCAAGGCGGCGCGATCGACGTCGTCGCGGCACTGTCGCTCATCAACGTCGTGCTGGTCGGCGTCGGCCTGGCCCTTGCGCTGCGCTTCGGCGTCAAGTTGCGCGATTGAGATTGGAAAGAGGAAACCTCCCATGCCCGAACTTACCGTCGACGACCTGCATCTCACGTATGGCGACAATCCAATCCTGAAGGGCGTTTCGCTGACGCTCAATCGCGGCGAAGTCGTCTCTCTGCTGGGGCCGTCCGGCAGCGGCAAGACGACACTGTTGCGCGCCGTTGCCGGACTGGAAACGCCACACAAGGGGGCGATCCGCATCGGCGACAAGGCGGTGTTCGATGGCGCCGCCGGCACCGACATCCCCGCGGAGGGGCGCAATCTCGGCCTCGTCTTCCAGTCCTATGCGTTGTGGCCGCACAAGACGGTGTTCGACAATGTGGCCTACGGCCTCAAGTTGCGCAAGATCGGCCACGACGAGGTCAAGACGCGCGTCACCACCGCGCTGGAACAACTCTCGTTGGGCCACCTGGGCGAGCGCTTTCCGCACCAGCTCTCCGGCGGCCAGCAGCAGCGCGTCGCGCTGGCGCGGGCACTGGTCTACAACCCGCCGGTCATCCTGCTGGACGAGCCGCTGTCGAACCTCGACGCCAAGCTGCGCGAGGAAGCGCGCGCCTGGCTGCGCGAACTCATCATTCGCATGCAGCTGTCGGCGTTGTGCGTCACGCACGACCAGAGCGAGGCGCTGGCGATGTCGGACCGCATCCTGCTGCTCAACAACGGGCGCATCGAACAGCAAGGTACGCCACAGGAAATGTACGGCAACCCGGAGTCGCTGTTCACCGCCGACTTCATGGGCAGCAACAACAAACTGACCGGTCGTGTATTGGAAGTGCGCGACGGCGCCGCGCTGATCGAAGGCGACGGCTGGAAACTGTGGGGAACCGCGCGGCAAAGTGCGAAAGCGGGCAGCGACGGCACGGCGATGATCCGCCTGGAACGCATTCGCCTGTTCGACGGCCCGGGTGAAAATCGACTCGAGGCCGGTCTGACCACCTCCATGTACCTGGGCGACAAGTGGGAACATCTGTTTGCGCTCGGCGAAGCGCGGTTGCGCGCCTACGGCGACAAGCCCATTGCCGCCGGCCGGCACTGGCTCGACGTGCCGCGCGAAAGCCTGTGGGTGTTCTGATGGGCGCGACCGCCTGCCCCGCCACTGCCGATCTTTTCGATGCGCATCCCGATGCGGCTTCGTGCACGCTGCCGCTGCGCAGCTTTGGGCTGAAACGCCGCTTCGCGGGCCGCATCCGAACGGTCAAGTCGTACCAGGACAACGTGCTGCTGAAGGAGCTGCTGGGCAAGCCAGCGCAGGGTGACGTGCTGGTGGTCGATGGCGGCGGATCGCTGCAGACCGCGCTGATCGGCGACGTGATCGCACTGCTCGGCATGAACAGCGGCTGGGCCGGCGTGATCGTGCATGGCGCCATCCGTGATTCGGTTGCCATCGACGCCATGGAGTTCGGCATCAAGGCGCTGGGCACCAATCCGCGCAAGAGCACCAAGAATGGCGACGGCCTGGTCGACGTGCCCGTCAATTTCGGCGGCGTGACGTTCGTACCGGGCCACTGGCTCTACAGTGACGAGGACGGCATCCTCGTGTCGCCGACGCCGCTGACGCTGTAGTCGTACCGCTAGCCGCGCTGCATCGGCAGGTTGAGGCCCTTCGCCTTCGCGACGTCGATCGCTTTGGAGTAGCCGGCATCCGCGTGCCGCATGACGCCCGTTGCCGGATCGTTCCACAGCACGCGTTCGATGCGCTTGGCTGCAGCATCGGTGCCGTCGCAGACGATGACCACACCCGAGTGCTGCGAATAGCCCATGCCGACGCCGCCGCCGTGATGCAGTGATACCCACGTCGCGCCGCCCGCGGTGTTCAACAACGCATTCAGCAGCGGCCAGTCGGATACTGCGTCCGAGCCATCCATCATCGATTCCGTTTCGCGATTGGGACTGGCGACGCTGCCCGTGTCCAGGTGGTCGCGACCGATAACGATGGGCGCTTTCAGTTCGCCGCTTTTCACCATGTCGTTGAATGCCAGCCCGGCGCGATGGCGTTCGCCCAGGCCCAACCAGCAGATGCGCGCCGGTAGACCCTGGAACGCGATGCGCGAGCGCGCCATGTCGAGCCAGCGATGCAGATGCGCGTCGTCGGGGAAGAGTTCCTTGACCTTGCGATCGGTCCTGTAGATGTCCTCCGGATCGCCGGACAACGCGACCCAGCGGAACGGTCCCTTGCCTTCACAGAACAGCGGCCGGATGTAGGCAGGCACGAACCCCGGAAAGTCGAACGCGCTGGCGACACCTTCGTCCTGCGCGACCTGGCGGATATTGTTGCCGTAGTCGAACGTCGGGATACCCTGCGCATGGAACGCGAGCATCGCCTCCACATGCGTCTTGCACGAACGCCTGGCGGCCGCAACCAGCTCCGCGTGCTGCGAGTCGTCCTGCTGCGCGGCGCGCCATTGCTCGACGGTCCAGCCTGCCGGCAGGTAGCCATTGATGAGGTCGTGCGCTGACGTCTGGTCCGTCACCATGTGCGGCTTGACGTTGCGCCTCAGCAATTCCGGCAGGATTTCGGCGGCATTGCCGACCAGGCCCACGCTCACGGGCTTGCGCGCGGCACAGGCCGCATTGATGATCGCCAGCGCGTCATCGAGGTCCGTCGCCTGCGTGTCGAGGTACCGCGTGCGCAGGCGCATTTCGATGCGCGACGCCTGGCACTCGATGGCGAGCATCGACGCTCCGGCCATCGTCGCCGCGAGCGGCTGCGCGCCACCCATGCCGCCTAAGCCCGCCGTCAGGATCCATTTGTCGGCAAGATCACCGCCGAAATGCTGGCGACCGGCTTCGGCGAATGTCTCGTAGGTACCCTGCACGATGCCCTGGCTGCCGATGTAGATCCAGGAGCCCGCCGTCATCTGCCCGAACATCATCAGGCCCTTGCGGTCGAGTTCGTTGAAGTGCTCCCACGTCGCCCACTTGGGCACCAGGTTCGAGTTGGCGATCAGCACGCGTGGCGCGTCGGCGTGGGTCTTGAATATGCCCACCGGCTTGCCGGACTGGATGAGCAGCGTCTCGTCGTCGTTCAGTACGCGCAGGGCCGCGACAATGGCGTCGTAGCACTCCCAGTTGCGCGCGGCGCGGCCGATGCCGCCGTACACGACCAGCTCCTGCGGATTCTCGGCCACGTCCGGGTCGAGATTGTTCATCAACATCCGCAGCGGCGCCTCGGTGAGCCAGCTCTTGGCGGTGCGCTCCATTCCGTGCGGCGCGCGGATCACGCGATCGGCGCGGCGCGTGCCCTGCAATGCCGATGCGAGGGCAGGTGATGGGGGGTCGTCACGATGCATGGTGAACCTCCGCTACAGTTGCAGGCGCCTGCGCCTAGGTTTGTTTACGCGCGGACGCATCGACCCTGGCGATCCACATCGCCTTGTCGGTGTCCGGCAGGAATGAGGCGGCGAACGAATTGCGCGCGAGGGTGGCGATATCGTCGCGGGTGAGGCCCATGGCCTGCTGCGTGGCCACATAGTTGTCGAGGGCGTAGCCGCCGAAGTATGCCGGATCGTCCGAGTTGATGGTAATGACGAGGCCGCGGTCAAGCAGGCGCTTCAGATTGTGATGCTGCATATCCGGGAACACGCCGAGCTTGACGTTCGAGAGCGGACACACGGTCAGCGGAATGCGCTCAGTGGCCAATCGTCGACAGAGCGCGTCATCGCTCTCGCAGCGCACGCCATGGTCGATGCGCTCCACATGCAGCAGGTCGAGCGCCTCCCATATATAGGCCGGCGGCCCCTCCTCGCCGGCGTGCGCCACGGCGCGGAATCCCGCTTCGCGCGCCGCGCGGAATACGTCAGTGAACTTGGAAGGCGGATGGCCGACTTCGGAAGAGTCGAGGCCGACGCCGTGGATCTGCGCCTGGTAAGGCAACGCCTGGTGCAGCGTGGCCTTTGCGTCGTCTTGCGAAAGATGGCGCAGGAAACACATGATCAGCCGGCTGGTGATGCCGAATTCGCGCTCACCCTGAGCCAACGCGCGCGTGATGCCGGCCATCACCGTGCCGAACGCAATGCCCCGCTGCGTGTGCGTCTGCGGATCGAAGAAGATTTCGGTGTGCACGACGCCGTCGGCATGCGCGCGCTTGAGATACGCCCACGTCATCGCGTGGAAATCGTCCTCGTCGCGCAGCACGTCGGCACCCGCGTAGTAGATGTCCAGAAACGACTGCAGGTTGTGGAAGTCGTAGGCACGGCGCAGTGCTTCCACCGAGGGATAGGGCAGCGCGACCTTGTGCTTGGCGGCCAGCGCGAATACCAGTTCGGGCTCGAGCGAACCTTCGATGTGAATATGCAATTCCGCCTTGGGCAACGCGCGGATGAATTCGCTGTCAACTTGTTTCAAACAACGTCCCCACGAAAGGCAGGAATGCGCCGGCCTCCACACGGCCGCGCATCGCCGCAAGGTCGGGTGCGAACGCCCGGTCCTGCTCCCAGAACGCGGCTTCGGCGCGCACCAGCGCGAAGGCTTCCGCCAACCGGGGCGACGTCTTGAGCGGCGCGCGAAATTCGATGCCCTGCGCGGCGGCCAGCAACTCGATGGCCACGATGGCCGACGTGTTGCCCGCCATCGGCGTCAATCGTCGCGCCGCGAACGTCGCCATGCTCACGTGGTCTTCCTGATTGGCCGACGTTGGGAGGGAGTCGACCGACGCTGGATGCGCGAGCGACTTGTTTTCCGATGCCAGCGCGGCCGCAGTGACCTGGGCGATCATGAATCCGGAATTGACGCCACCGTCCTTGACCAGGAAGGGCGGCAGGTCCGACAGATGCGTGTCCATCATCAGCGCGATACGGCGCTCGGACAGCGCGCCGGTCTCCGCGAGCACCAACGCCAGGTTGTCGGCAGCGAAGGCAACCGGTTCGGCGTGGAAATTGCCGCCCGAGAGAATCTCGTTGGCCTCCGCGAATACCAGCGGATTGTCGGAAACGGCGTTGGCCTCGGTCAGCAGCACTTCCGCCACATGTCGCCACTGATCGAGGCAGGCGCCCATTACCTGCGGCTGGCAGCGCAGGCTGTACGGGTCCTGTACGCGGCTGCAGTCGACGTGCGACTCGCGGATGGCGCTGCCCACAAGCAGCTTGCGATAGATGGCCGCCGCGTCGATCTGCCCACGGTGCCGGCGCACGGCGTGGATGCGCGCATCGAACGGCGTGTCGCTGCCCAGGCACGCGTCGACGGTCATGGCGCCCGCGACGAATGCCGCCGCCATCGCGCGTTCCGCGGCGAACAGTCCGGCCAGTGCCAGCGCGGTCGACACCTGCGTGCCGTTGAGCAGCGCCAGGCCTTCCTTGGGCGCCAGTTCGACCGGTCGCAGGCCGGCACCAGCCAGCGCCGCAGCACCCGGCAGGATCTTGCCGCCGACGCGCGCCTCGCCTTCTCCGATCAACACGGCGGACAGATGCGCGAGCGGCGCCAAGTCGCCTGAAGCACCCACCGAACCTTGTCCCGGAATGCAGGGCACGATGCCCGCATTCGCAATACCCACCAGCAGCTCGATCACTTCCCAACGCACGCCGGAATGGCCCTGGCTCAGCGATGCGGCCTTGAGCGCGATGATCAGGTGCACGACGGCATCGTCCAGCAACGCGCCCGTTCCCGCGCTGTGCGAGCGCACCAGCGCGCGCTGCAGTTCGCTCAGTCGCGCGCTGTCGATGCGCGTGCGCGCCAGCAGGCCGAATCCGGTGTTGACGCCATAGACCGTACGGCCTTCGGCGATGACCCGCGCGACAGTGGCGGCAGCCGCATCGACGGCGCCCCGTGCCGCGGGATCGAGCATCAATGCCGGACGCTGCGACCAGATGCGCCGCAGGTCGGCGAGTTTCAGGCTGCCGGATCGCAGAAGTTGTGACGTCATGGTAGTTGGCACGCCATTACGCGCTATTTGGCACCGGCTTTTGCCGAAAGCTCATTCGCACACTTCATGTTCTCCGGCGAACCCAACGCAAAGCCCACGATGGCGCACTCGCGTTCAAATCCGTGCATGCGTGCCTCGGCTTGCGCGGCGGGCGACGAACCCGAGGCAGTGCACTGGAAGTCCATGATCATCGTGTGGCGACCCGGCATGTCGTTGAACTGATTCGACGTAACGAGGAACGGCACTTTCCCCTGCCTGGCGCAAAGGCCGTTGGCCTGGGAGGTGGCCACCCGCGCGACTTCCAATTGTGTGCTGTCGACGGTTTTCACCCGCCAGGCGTTGTCGCCGATGCTGACGATGTCGTTGCCGGTCGCACAGCCGAAGAGGAGTGCGAAAACTGCGACCAACGGCCAAGGCTTTGCGGAAGGAAACATTGCTGTCGAAACACCATCGGGAAACCCCGGATGTTACCGGAAGCGCGCGGACATCGCAGGCGGATGTCCCCTTCAACCTTTGAAAACGACCATCATCGTCACCGACATTGCACACAACAACACGCCCAGCACCAGGTAGGCAACTGCGGTGACCATGTTGGTCTTGACTTTGGCGGTGTTGAAATAGGCGTTCATGGCCACTGCGATCTCGGCAAGCAAGCCCGACCGGCCGCCATGGCGAAGGCGCACTTGCCCGGTGCCGACCCAGCCATACACAGCAATCTGCAGCTCCGCCGGAACAGAGGGAAGGCGGATCGACGAAAGCGTTTCTTCATGCCCGAGACCAAGAGTCGACAATGCGGCCAGCAGCGCCTCGCGAAAGGACTCCTGCGTTGTTCCGAAGACCATGTAGCCCCGGATTTGCAGCGCCATGTAGCCGAAAAAAACGAAAGTCGCCAGGAGCGAGAGCCATGACATGATGTCCATCCCATCGCCGCGATGCCGGTTTTCACCGAGAATCCAGGACAGCTGCATGATCAATTGAGGCGCCCAGGCGATCGCGAGCAGCACGAGCATCCAGCGCGCATCGATCATGAACGGCCGCCTTCGGGTGAGTGCATAGAGGCCGAGCGCAACGAATGTCAGCGCCACGAATCCGAATGTCACCGGCATCAGGAAGCGATGGGTGAAATCAAATGACATGTTGCCCTCCTTGGGTGGCGCTCGTCGTGAACGTAGGCGCAGTCGACTTGGCTTGTCAACCGTCGAAATCCCGTTGACCGCGCCGACCCCTCCGGCGCGGGATTCGAGGTCTCGCCCTTATAATCCCCCTCGATGAATGCCCGCATGCCCAGCGACGCCCCGCTCTCGGCCCACACGCCGATGATGCAGCAATATCTGCGCGCCAAGGCCGAGCACCCGGACAAGCTCGTTTTCTACCGGATGGGTGATTTCTACGAATTGTTCTACGGCGATGCCGAGCATGCATCGCGGCTGCTCGACATCACGCTGACATCGCGCGGGCAATCGGCCGGCGCGCCCATTCCGATGGCCGGCGTGCCGTATCACTCGCTCGAGCCGCATCTCGCCAAGCTGATGAAGAGCGGCGAATCGGTCGTGATCGTCGAGCAGGTCGGCGATCCGGCGACAAGCAAAGGACCCGTCGAGCGTCGCGTCGCGCGCATCGTCACGCCGGGAACGCTCACCGACGCCAACCTGCTCGACGCCAAGCGCGACTGCCTTCTCGCTGCCTATTTCCCACAGGCCAAGCGTGCAGGAATCGCGTGGCTCAACCTGGCCTCAGGCGCCTTCACGCTGACGGAAGTGCCCTTGTCCGAAGCGGCCGGCGTGCTCGAGCGCATCGCACCGGCGGAGCTGCTGGTGCCGGACGAAACGCCGGCACCTGCCGTGCGTGGTGGCTTGCCGCCGGTTCGCTCGCTCGCGTCGTGGAAATTCGATGCCAGCGCCGCGGCACGCGCGCTGACCCGGCAGCTGGGCACGTTCGATCTCGCCGCGTTCGGCGTCGATGAAACGCCGCTTGCCGTGGGCGCCGCCGGTGCGCTTCTCGACTACGCGGGGGCCACGCAGATGGGCGCGCTCGCGCATATCCGCGCATTGAACGTGGAAACGGCCGGCGAATTCATCGCCATCGATCCCGCTTCGCGCCGCAACCTGGAAATCACCGCGACGTTGTCGGGCGACGCTGCGCCCACGCTGTTCTCGCTGCTCGATGGCTGCGCCACGGCCGCGGGCAGCCGCCTGCTCCGCGTCTGGCTGACGCAACCGCTGCGCTCGCAGGACAAGGCGGCGGCACGGCACGACGCAACGGGCGTTTTGCGCGCCAACGGACCCGCCGCGCGCACACTCGTGGCGGGATTGCGGAAGACGGTCGACATGGAACGCGTCGTCGGTCGCATAGCGCTTCGCAACGCGCGTCCGCGTGACCTGGCCGGATTGCGCGACACGCTGGCGCGCCTGCCCGAACTGCGCGCGACGGCGACCACCATCGACTCGCCGCTCGTCCGCGCCGCCACCGCCGATCTCGCCATCGATGCGTCGTGGGCTGCCCTGCTGGCGCGCGCGATCGCGCCCGAACCCGCCGCGCTGGTGCGCGAGGGCGGCGTCATTGCCACCGGATTCGACGGCGACCTGGACGAGCTGCGTGCGATCGACGCCCACTGCGGCGAATTCCTCGTGGCCTTGGAGGCGCGCGAGCGTGAGCGCACGGGCATCGCCAACCTCAAAGTCGAGTACAACCGCGTCCACGGCTTCTACATCGAGGTCACCAACTCGCACGTCACGAAGATTCCCGAAGACTATCGCCGGCGCCAAACGCTCAAGAATGCCGAGCGCTACATCACGCCGGAACTCAAAACGTTCGAGGACAAGGCGCTGTCGGCACAGGAGCGCGCGCTGGCGCGGGAAAAGTGGCTGTTCGAACGCCTGCTTGACGAATTGGCCCCCGCGATTCCGGCGTTGCAGTTGGCCGCCGCGGCGCTGGCCACGCTCGACGTTCTTGCCAACCTCGCCGAACGCGCCGACGCGCACCAGTTGGTGCGCCCTTCGTTCGTTGCCGAACCCGGCATCGCGATTCGTGGCGGCCGGCATCCTGTCGTCGAGCAGCAGGTGGAGCACTTCATTGCGAACGACGTGACCCTGGCCCACGATCGTCGGCTGCTGATCGTCACCGGGCCCAACATGGGCGGCAAGTCGACGTACATGCGGCAGACTGCGGTGGCGGCGCTGCTTGCGTATTGCGGCATCGGCGTTCCGGCAGAGTCGGCCGTGCTGGGTCCGCTCGACGCCATATTCACGCGCATCGGCGCCTCCGACGACTTGGCCGGCGGTCGCTCGACATTCATGGTCGAGATGACCGAGGCCGCATACATCATGAATCGTGCGACGTCATCGAGCCTGGTGCTGATCGACGAAATCGGCCGCGGCACGTCCACGTTCGACGGACTGGCCCTCGCGTGGGCCATCGCGCACCGGTTGGCGGAGCGCAATCGCTGCCTGTCGCTGTTCGCGACGCACTACTTCGAACTCACCGCGCTGGCCGCCGAAATCGAGGGCTGCGCCAACGTGCATTTCGACGCCGCCGAGCACAGGGACGGCATCGTGTTCCTGCATGCGGTGGCCGAGGGGCCGGCCAATCGCAGCTACGGACTGCAGGTGGCGAAATTGGCCGGTGTTCCCGCGGAAACGGTCAAGCAGGCGAAGGCGTACCTGTCGCGGCTCGACCAGTTCTCCGCGCGCAATGCGACGCAGGACGACTTGTTCGGTACGTCGGCGCCCGTTGCGACACAGGGCTTGCCTGCTGCCGATCCGCGCGCCGCCGACGTGCTGGAGAAACTGCTGGCGATCGATCCGGATGCGCTGTCGCCGCGCGAGGCCCTGGAAGCCCTCTACGCGCTGAAGGGACTCACGGAGCCGGGACCCGCATTAAAACCTGATCAATGATGGCTCAGTGGTGATGATGGCCGTCGGGGCCATGCGCATGGCCATGCGCCAGTTCTTCCGCTGACGCCGCGCGCACCTCGAGCACGCTGCAGTCGAAACGCAACCGCTGTCCGGCGAGTTCGTGGTTCCCGTCGAGCACCGCCTTGCCGTCCGCGATATTGGTGACGCGCCACACCACCTCCTGGCCGTCCAGTTCAGCGACCAGATAGCCGCCGAGGGCGATGTCCGCCGGCAGGTCGGCCACCGGTTCGATGCGGATCATGTTGGCGTCATATTCGCCGAACGCGTCGACCGGCTCCAGCGTGACGGAGATCGAGTCGCCGACCTTTTTGCCAGTCAGCGTTTCCTCGATCTTGGGAAAGATGCCGGACTGCGTTCCGTGCAGATACACGATCGGCTCGGGCGATTCTTCGATCATCTGGTTACCTGCATCGAACAGCTTGAACGAAATGGTGACAACCGAGTTGGCGGCTATGTTCATCGACGGACTCGCAGCAGAGGGAGGGAATAAGGCTACGGCTTGTGCATGTGCGCAAGCCGTCGGCACGTGATTGTAACCGGAACATTCCAACGCACAGGACGAGGTGCTAACCTCGCCCGATGCCCACCACGAACACGGCCACCAAAGCCCTGCTGGGCGGCCTCACGCCGGGCGCCTTCCTGCGCGGGCACTGGCAGAAAGAGGCGCAACTGGTTCGCGCTGCGGTGCCGCGATTTGCGGGACTCTTTACGCGCGAGCAGCTGTTCGCATTGGCCGGGCGCGACAATGTCGAGTCGCGCCTCGTGGTGCGCAGCCGCGCCCGCTGGACACTCGACCACGGCCCGTTCCGGCGCAGCGACTTCAAGGCGCTCCCGGCGACCGACTGGACGCTTCTGGTGCAGGGCGTGAACCTGCACTCCGACGCCGCCGACGCGCTGCTGCGCCGTTTCGCATTCATTCCGTATGCGCGACTGGACGACCTGATGGTCAGCTACGCCGCCCCCGGTGGCGGCGTCGGGCCGCATTTCGATTCCTACGACGTGTTCCTGTTGCAGGGTGAAGGTCGGCGGCGCTGGCGCTATGGCCGGCAAGATGATCTCGGACTGCGGCCCGGTCTCCCCATCAAGATCCTCCGCACGTTCTCGCCGCAATACGATGCGACGCTTTCGCCCGGCGACATGCTGTACCTGCCGCCGGCATATGCGCACGATGGCGTCGCGGTCGACGCTTGCACCACGTATTCGATCGGCTTTCGCGCCGCGTCACATGGCGAAATTGCGCAGGCGTTCCTCGACCATTTGCGCGACGAACTGGTGCTGGACGGGCGCTACGCGGACCCCGACCTGCGCCCGTCCGCTGAACCTGCGCGCATAGCAAAGAAGATGCAGCGTCGCGTCGACTCCGCATTGCGCGGCATCCGCTGGACTCGCGCCACGACCGCGCAGTTCCTCGGCATCCTGTTGTCAGACCCGAAGCCGGACGTCTACTTCGACACGCCCGCCAAGCCGATGTCGCGCGCCGCGTTTGCGACGGCCATCGCGCGGCACGGCGTCCAACTCGACCGGCGCACGCAATGGCTCTACGATGACGACGCGATGTACCTGAACGGCGCGGCATCGCCGTGGCCCGCCGGCAGTCGTCAATCACTTTCCACACTGGCCAATGCACGCAGCCTCGGCGCGCGCGACGCCGCGGCGCTCGCACCGGCCGCAATCAACTTTCTCCACGACGGATATCGCCATGGCTTCCTCCACACCGGCTGAGACTACCTCCGGTCCACAACCTCGAGAAACCCGTCTTGACACGATCGCGGCACAGAGCAACGCCATCGATGAACTGATCGGCATGGCGCAGGGCAAATTGCAGGTGTTCGACATCGACCTGTCGCAAACCGGCTGGCACACCGCTGCGCGCGCGGCCAACCTGGCGGCCTTCCTCCGGCGCGCGCCCGCGGCACGCGTCGACATCATCGTCCACGACACGCGCTGGCTGCAGGGTTCCTGCCCTCGTCTCAACAACCTGCTGCGCCAGTATTCGCACGGCATCACGGTGTACCAGACCGGGCCGGAGGCGAAAGTTGCGATGGACCCGCTGTGCATTGCCGATGGCCGCCACTACCTGCATCGCTTCCACATCGACCAGCCGCGCGCCGTGCTCGTCATCGAGAATCCCCAGCAGGCATCACCGCTCGCGACGCGCTTCGAGGAAATCTGGGCTACCGGCGAGCCGGGCATGGCGGGCGGCGTGCTGGGACTCTAGCAGTCGTCCGGACCCTCCGGGCCCCACCGGCCGTGGCGGACCGCACCGCAAAATTGGAGTCGGGTCGCGCCACGCCTTTGAATCAACTGGCCTTTGTGTTAAAGTGTGCGCCCTCGGTTGCTGCACCGCTTCACCGAACCGGGCTTAACGCCGCCCCTCCCATCAACTGTTGCCAGGAACCACACAATGAACAAGTCGATTTTGATTGCCGCGATGGTCGCCGTCGCGTTGACCGCCTGCAGTGAAGACAAAAAGCCGGCCCCTGCGCCGGCACCTGCACCCGCCGCTGCCCCCGCACCGGCCCCGGCGCCCGCACCCGCGACGTCGTCCGACGCGATGAAGCCCGCTGCCGACGCGATGAAGCCTGCTGCCGACGCAATGAAGCCCGCCACGGATGCCGCCATGAAGGCCGCTGACACGCCGGTCACGTCCGATCCTGCCAAGGCCTCCGCTGACGCTGCGAAGGCCAACATGGTCAAGGAAGCGACCAAGGACGCGAAGAAGTAAGTCGTTCCGCTGCAAACAAAAAGCCGGCCCGCGGGCCGGTTTTTTGTTGCCTCGACCAGTCGGTCGAGTTGGTCAGGAAGTCGAGTTCGTCTGGTGGTCGAGTTCGTCCGGTCAAAGCGGCGCGCCGATGCGGGTCGCGACTTCGCGATAACGTTCGATGACCGTTCCCAGGTCGCGGCGGAAGCGATCCTTGTCGAGTTTTTCGCCGGACCTGGCATCCCACAGCCGGCAACCATCAGGCGTGAATTCGTCACCGAGCACCAGTTCGCCCTGCGGATCGTCGGTCGGGTGGCCGAATTCGAGCTTGTAGTCGACCAGGTCGATGCCCGCGGCAGCGAAGAGCGGCTTCAGCACCGCGTTCACCCGATGCGTGAGCGATTTCATCTGCGCGATCTCGGCCACCGTTGCCCAGCCGAGCACGCGAATGTGATCGTCGTTGCACAGCGGATCGTGCAGCGCATCGCTTTTCAGGAAGAATTCGAAAATCGGTTCGGCCAGCTTCGTGCCTTCGGGAATGCCGTAGCGCTTGGCCATCGAGCCGGCGCAGACGTTGCGCACCACGCACTCCACCGGGATCATCTTCATCGCCTTCACCAATGACTCGCGCTCGTTCAGCATGCGCACGAAATGCGTGGGCACGCCCGCCGCGGCGAGCTTTCCCATCACATAGGCGTTGATCTTGTTGTTCGTCTCGCCCTTCAAGTCGAGCTTGGCGAGTTTGGCGCCGTCGAACGCCGACACGTCGTCGCGATAGTGCATGACCAGGAGGCTCGCATCGTCGGTGGCATACACCGTCTTCGCCTTGCCCTTGTACAGCTCCGCCCGCTTTTCCACCGCGTTTTCCATGAACACTCCTGTCGTGTTTCTGCTTACGCGATATCGCGCCAGGCAAAGCCTTCCGCCTGGTTGGCAATACCGATCCAATCGGTGGAGCATCCCAGCGCCTGCGCAAGCGCGGCAGCGGCGAGGGTAGGCGAGTTGTTCTGCTTCGACAGATGCGCCGCGACGATGTGCTGCAGGCGACTGTTGTCGAGCGACGCCAGCAGCGCCGCGGCGCCCTCGTTGTGCAGATGCCCCAGACGCCCGCTGATCCGGTCCTTCAGCGCGCGCGGATAGTCGCTGACTTCGAGCATGTCGAGATCATGGTTGCACTCGAGCACCAGCGCGTCGCAGCCGGTGAGGCTGGCCTCGACATAGGGCGTGGACGTGCCGAGGTCGGTCAACACACCCAGCTTCCACTGCCCATCGGTGACGACGAACTGCACTGGCTCGCGGGCATCGTGCGGCACCGGAAACGGCAGTACGTCGAGATCGCCGACGGCAAAGCGGTCGTGACTGTCGAATCCGTACACATGCGGCACGTTGGCAAAGCGCTCGCCGACCGTGGTGAGCGTGCCGAACGTCAACCATACCGGTATGCCGTGGCGCGCAGCGAAGGCCGGCACGCCGCCGACGTGATCCGAATGCTCGTGGGTGACCAGGATGGCGTCGAGGGAGTCGGGCGCGACGCCGATGCGCGCCAACCGCGTTGCGGTATCGCGGACGCCGAAGCCACAGTCGATCATCAGTCGGGTGGTACCGGCCTCGACCACGAGGCCGTTGCCCTCGCTGCCACTGCCAATTGAAGCGAAGCGCACTACTTCAACTGGTCTTTGAGCAACGTCAGGATCTTTTCGCTGGCCGCGGACTTTTCCGGTATGCCTCCCGGGTCTTGTACGCTGACCACGCTGGCGGGCGTGGCTTCGGCCACCAGGATCTGGTATTGCTCCGCCTTGCCCTTTTCATCGGACTTCCAGAATTGCAGTTTCGACCAGAGGCTGTCGTTGGTCTTGGCACTGTCCGGATCGCCGAAGCGGACAAAGTACACGCCGCGCGAACGATCGCGGTCGACCACCGTGAAGCCGATGCGATCGAGGGCCAGTCCCACGCGGCGCCACGCGCGGTCGAACTGGTCGTCGACCACCAGCTTATAGGTGCCATCTCCGTTCTTTTCCACGCGCGCCTTTTCCGGCGCCGTGGTGGACTGTGCCACCGCCATGCGCGCGGTGGTTTCCGGCGTGCCGAACTTCATCATCATCCGGGTCAGCATTTCCGCCTCGACCTCGGGATTGGGCGGCACCACCGCCCACACGAACGCCGCGCCGGCGTGGTCGATGGTCGTCGTCGGCACCTGCTCCATCGCGCGCACGGAGATGAAGATTTCAACGGTGCCCGGCTCCACGCCACGCTCGATGCGCGTGCGGAACTTGTCGCGCTTGTACGTACCGCCGAAGATGTCGGCGGCACTACCGAACGTCCTGGTCAGGAAGTCCTGCGGCACGTTGGCGCGATTTTCTGCCCAATCTGTTTCCATGACGCCGCTCACCGGCTGGTCGACGGCGATCGAGAACCCGTTTTCCTGCCAGAACGAGCGCACCATGTTCCAAGACTGCTCGGGCGTGGACTTGACCACCAGCCAACGCGAGTTGCCGCTGCGCACGATCTTGGCGTCCGGATTGGTGGGAAGGAGGTCGCCACGGCCGCTCTTGTTTGAGTTGGCGGCCGCGAGACCTGACGCCGAGTTGACCTGATAGCGGTCATCGTAGCGGGGCGTGGTCAGGTCCGGCGGCAATTCGAGCGACGGCGACGACGACGCCGACTTGTAGTCGATGCGCTTGGTCAGCGAGACGTTGCTGGAGCTGCAGCCCGCCAGAGCGAGGCCCAGCGTGGCGATCACGATCAGCGAGCGACCGGCGTTGCGATTCATGGATGACATTGAGGGACCTCTTGCGTCATGGGAGACACCCGGCCTCGCGGAGCGCGGCACGGACAGTCTCGTAGTATTGCGGCGAGAGCGGCACCAGGGGAAGCCGCAGTTCATTGTGGATATGGCCCATCTCGGCGAGCGCCCACTTGGTGGGCATGGGGTTCGCCTCGATGAAGAGGCGACGATGCAGGCCGAGCAACCGGTTGTTGATTTCGCGCGCGGCGATCACATCTCCCGACAGCGCCGCGGCGCACATCTGTGCCATCAACCTGGGCGCGACGTTGGCGGTGACCGAAATGACGCCATGCCCACCCATCAGGATGAGCGGCAGTGCGGTGATGTCCTCGCCGCTGTAGACGGCGAAGTCGCGGTGGCCGGCCTGGCTTAGAGCCTTGATCAATTCGCTGCCACGGCCGACATCGGCAGTGGCGTCCTTGATGCCCACGATGCCTGGAATTTCCGCGAGGCGCAGCGTGGTCTCCGTGGAAAGATCGGCCACGGTGCGGCCGGGCACGTTGTAGAGCACCATCGGCAGCGGCACGCTTTCGGCAATGGCGCGGAAGTGCCGGTACATGCCTTCCTGCGTGGGCTTGTTGTAGTACGGGACGACCGACAGATGCGAGTGCGCGCCGACCTTGGCCGCGTATTCGGCGAAGTGGATGGCCTCCGCGGTGGAATTGGCGCCCGTTCCCGCGACGACGGGAATGCGTCCTGCCGCGTGTTCAACCGCAGTCTTGATGAGCAGGCAATGCTCGTCGACGGTCACCGTAGGCGACTCGCCGGTCGTGCCGACGATCACGATGCCGGACGTGCCGTTCGCGATATGGAAATCGATGAGCTTGCGCAGCGCAGGCAGGTCGAGCGCACCGCCCTCCTGCATTGGCGTCGCGATGGCGACGAGGCTTCCGGTCAGCATTGCCATACACCAGGAAAATGAAGCATTTTACTCCAACGGACGGGGGATTGCGCCTCGCTTCGACCGCCGGCGCCTGGTTGCGTTCACAGCGCACGCTCGTGGCGTGCATTCACTGCGGCGCAGGACGTGCCGCAAGCAGCGGCGGCCACCGTCGCTTCGGCCCCACGGCTGCCAGACGCTGCAGCACCGCGAATGCGTCGCCGTTCTGGGTCAAACCCTGCTCGTAGGCCACCACCGTCATCGGCGCCGGCGCGGCTGCCGCGAGCTCGAGCAGTTCGTCCTGTCGCAGCAAGAACGCCGGGTTCGACGGCCGGCCGTACATCTCGTTGCCCACCGCATACGTCTCGTAGAGCAGCGCCCCGTCGTCGGCCAGGACCGCGCGCAAAAGCGGAAACAGCGGCCGGTGCAGGTAATGGCTGACCACGACCGCGTCGAAGCGCTCGCCGACGAATGGCCATGCACCGGCCTCCAGATCGGCCTCGCGCATTTCAATACCGGCCACGCCAGCCAAGGACGCCAGCGCCCCCGCGTCGCGATCGACCGCCAGCACACTCGCGCCGCGCGCCGCGAACATCCGCGCGTGACGGCCGTATCCGCACGCCACGTCAAGCACGCGAGCGCCGGCAGGAATCAATGCGGCGTGGCGCGTAAACCAGGGCGACGGCTGCAGGGCTGCATGCGGATTCGACGGCGTGTTCATCGGGTCGCTTGGCTGCGCGTCGCGCGCCGCTTGTCTGCGGGCGGGCGCAGCTTCGCTTCGCTGGCACTGTCCGCATGGGTCTGCGCCGCCGCTTCCTGCAGCAGCCACGTCACGAAGTCCGTGACATCCGGACGGTCGGCGACATGCGGCGCCTTGATGACGAAATAACTGCGCGGCGAGTCGTAGCGTTTCGGAAACGGCGCGACGAGCCGGCCCTCGCGCATCAACTCCGAGATCAGTGGAATGCGCCCGAGGGCCACGCCCTGCCCGCCGAGTGTCGCCTGGATGACCTGGTCGTAGAGCGAGAAGCGCAGCGATCCGGCAGGCTTCAAGTTGGGCTGGCCGTTCGACGTCAGCCAGGCCGGCCAATTGAGCCATGGCATGAAGCCCCCTGGATCGTCGAGGTGGATCAGCACATGCGACGCCAGATCGGCCGGCGACTTGAGCGGCGCATGACCGCGCGTGAGCAGCGCGGGACTGGCCACCGGCAGCAGGCGCTCGCCGAATAGCCGCGACGCGCTGGCGGGCGCACCGGCATCGGCCAGGTAGCGCACGGCGATATCGACGTCCCCCCGGGCCAGGTCGACCATCCGGTCGTCGGCCGACACGTAGACCTCGACGGCCGGTTGCGCCGCGCGAAATGACGCCAGGCGCGGGATGAGCCACAGCGCGGCGAACGAAACGGTCGTCGATACCGTGAGCGCCGGTTCACGCACCTGGCCGCGCGCGGCATCGGCTGCCTGCGCGATCTCGCGCAGCTGCAGTGACACCGTGCGATGGAACGAAGCACCCGCGACCGTCAGTGCAAGAGCGCGATGCCGGCGTTCGAACAGCGCGACACCCAGCGCGTCCTCCAGCGCCTTGACCTGCCGCGACAGCGCCGATTGCGTGAGGAAGAGTTCCTCCGCCGCCAGCGTGAACGAGAGCCGTCTTCCCGCCGCCTCGAAGCCGCGCAGGAAATCGAGCGACGGCAGCCGTCGCAATGTCTTATGCATTCCCTGAATTCATGCGAGACATTCCCATTGTCCGTTTGAAGACCACCGGCGCTGCGACGACAATTCACTGCAGCAAAGGGGAAAACCACGGCCCCGGCGCCGGCCGCCCCCAGCGGCCCCGGTCCGACAAGGGATGCATTCTACGCATGTGAAAGGAGATTCACCATGGCCTGCTTCGAACACGGCAAGATCGTCGAACTCGACACCCGCGAAACGCTGTCGCTGCCGGACGTGCGCGGCGCCACGTTGCGCATGACGCGCGGCACGGTATGGATCACGCAGCAGGATGATACGCAGGACATCGTCTTGCGTGCCGGCGACACGTGGACCGTCGAGCACGACGGCCTGACGCTGCTCGAAGCGCAAAGCGACGTGGTGCTGTGCGTGATCGGGAGCCGTATCGAGGACCTGCTCACGGTCCGCGAGCGTGGTGTGGCGCGGCAGTCTCCGGTCGCCTGGGCCCGCGACGCCCTCGCCTCATTTTTCGCGACGCCTTCGCGGAACGCCGCGCCCTACGTCTGACCCGCCGGGAGACTACGCGGGTGCGCACATCCCCACGCCAATGCCGTTGCCTTCCGGCACGAAGTTCTGGTCGATCATTTTTTGCCGCTCCGCGAGGCTGGTGACAAAGCGGTGATTGGGCGCGCCTCCCATGCCCCGGTTGTAGAGGCGGTAGACCGGGACGGTTCCGGCCGGACAGGTGCCGTCGGCCGCCGGCAGCTGTTCGTTGAAGAGCTTGTCGTCCTCGAGGCGCCAGTCCGGAAACAGCGCGAGCGTGTCTTCGCAGCCGAAGCCCTTGGCCGCATAAAAGTGCGAACTCTTCGGCGCGAATGAAGAATTGAAGAACCTGCAAATGGCCACCGACGCCACCGGCGCTGTGGCATTCACGTACGCATTGAACGAGAAACCGGTGCGCGACCAGTCCTCGAACGGCGGCGCGCGTGCGTCGAGCAGGGCAATCTCGGCGGGCACCGGCGTGATGAAATAGTGATCGAACGCGGCATGGTGATACTCGATCACCGGCACGGTTGGCGGTGGCGGTACCACCGTACCCGATGCTCCGGCGAAATTGGTGGCCAGGTTCTGGATGACGATACCGTTGCGATCAAGCGCATTGAGGCCATCCGTTGGCAGCGCCACATAGCTGCTCATGTCGACGCCGGCGAAGTCGACCGTGGCATCGGTGGCAAACAGGAAACCCGCGGGAATGGTGTAGTCCGGCGCAACGATTCCCAACGCCGCGAAGCCTGGCGTGGCGACCAGGATGAAGCGATTGGCGGTGCTGCTGCTGGGCAGGTCTTGCGCGAACGTCAGCGTGTGCGTCGTCGCGCCCTGCGTGGCCTTGAGGGTGTGTCCGGAAAGCAGATTCTGGCCGTTGAATCCACTCGACTCTTTCAGCACGATGAACTGGATCGAACCGTCCGCGTTGGTATAGAACTGCTGGAGCCGGAAGGTGTGGAATGACGCGGCGGCGGACAGCGGGAGAAGCGTTGCCAGAACAATGAAGAGTGTGCGCAGGATGCCCATGGTTTCTCCGAGTGGCTCGGGTTGCCTGGAGTGAACATCCGCGCCGATACAACTATTCCTGCAGGCGGCCCGATTGTGCGGCCCGCCCGCGCGGCGCGCATTCCCATCCGGAATGTCACGCCGCGCCTCGTTCCGGCGACGCATTGTGCGCACCGGACATTGCGGATCGTAGCCGCGTTGCGTTACGGAGCCATGACGCTCAGCTGGACGGCGGCTACGACTTGGCGAACGTGATCTGTCCGCCCTTCTCCCTGATATGGACCGTGTCTCCCGGTCCGTAGTTCCCGGACAGGATCTCCTTGGCCAGCGGATTCTCGATCTGCTGCTGGATGGCGCGCTTCAGGGGCCGCGCGCCGTAGACGGGATCGAAGCCCGCCTGCGCCACGGCTTTCATCGCGGCGTCGGTGGCGACCAGCTTGATCTCCATCTTCGCCAGACGACCTTCGAGCGCCTTCAGCTGAATCTTGGCGATGTTGGCGATCTGCGCCTCGTCCAGCGGCGTGAACACGACAATTTCGTCGATGCGGTTGACGAACTCCGGGCGAAAGCCCGTCTTGACCTCCGCCAGCACCGCCATCTTGATCATCGCCCGATCGTCGCCTGCGTCCGTCATCTGCTGGATGCGCTGCGAGCCGAGATTGGACGTCATCACGATCACCGTGTTCTTGAAGTCGACCGTGCGGCCCTGGCCGTCGGTCAGCCGGCCGTCGTCGAGCACCTGCAGCAGCACGTTGAACACGTCCGGGTGCGCCTTCTCGATTTCGTCCAGCAGGATCACCGAATACGGCTTGCGGCGAACGGCTTCCGTCAGGTAACCGCCTTCTTCATAGCCCACGTAGCCCGGCGGCGCGCCGATCATGCGCGCGACCGAATGCTTTTCCATGAACTCGGACATGTCGATGCGGATCAGCGCATGGTCGGAGTCGAACAGAAACTCGGCGAGTGCCTTGGTCAGCTCCGTCTTGCCGACCCCGGTGGGCCCGAGGAACAGGAACGAGCCGTAGGGACGGTTGGGATCCGACAACCCCGAGCGTGAGCGGCGGATGGCGTCGGCCACCAGGCGCACGGCTTCGTCCTGCCCGACGACGCGGGTGTGGATCTTGTCTTCCATCGCGAGCAGCTTGTCGCGCTCACCGGACATCATCTTCGACACGGGGATGCCCGTTGCGCGCGAGACGACTTCGGCGATCTCCTCGGCGCCGACCTGCGTGCGCAACAGCTTGGGCGCCTTCGCCTCGTCGCTGGCGAGCGCCTTGTCCGCCTTCTTCAACTGCGCTTCCAGTTGCGGCAACTTGCCATACTGCAGCTCGGACATCTGTTGCCAGTCGCCACGGCGCTTGGCCTCGTCCATGGCGAGCTTGATCTTGTCGATCTCCTCCTTGATGTGCTGGGAGCCGGCAACCTGCGCCTTCTCGGCCTGCCACACCTCGTTAAAGTCGGCGTACTCGCGCTCGAGTTTCTTGATCTCCTCGTCGATATTGGCCAGGCGCTTCTTCGACGCGTCGTCCTTTTCCTTCTTGACGGCTTCGCGCTCGATCTTCAGCTGGATCAGCCGACGGTCGAGCTTGTCCATCGCCTCCGGCTTGGAGTCGATTTCCATGCGGATGCGCGCGGCCGCCTCGTCGATCAGGTCGATGGCCTTGTCCGGCAGGAAGCGGTCCGTGATGTAGCGATGTGACAGTTCCGCGGCCGCCACGATGGCCGGGTCGGTGATGTCCACGCCGTGATGGATTTCGTAGCGCTCCTGCAGGCCGCGCAGGATGGCGATGGTGCTCTCCACCGAGGGCTCGTCGACCATCACTTTCTGGAAGCGGCGTTCGAGGGCGGCGTCCTTCTCGACGTATTTGCGGTATTCGTCTAGCGTGGTCGCGCCGACGCAATGCAACTCACCGCGGGCGAGCGCGGGCTTCAACATGTTGCCCGCGTCCATCGCGCCTTCGGCCTTGCCGGCACCGACCATGGTGTGCAATTCGTCGATGAAGACGATCGTCTGGCCTTCGTCGGCCGCGATGTCCTTGAGCACGGCTTTGAGCCGCTCCTCGAACTCGCCGCGATACTTGGTGCCGGCCAGAAGTGCTGCCATGTCGAGCGACAACACGCGCTTGCTCTTCAGCGTCTCCGGCACTTCGCCGTTGACGATGCGCTGCGCCAGGCCCTCGACGATGGCCGTCTTGCCCACGCCGGGCTCGCCGATCAGCACGGGGTTGTTCTTGGTGCGCCGCTGCAGGATCTGGATGGTGCGGCGGATTTCGTCGTCGCGGCCGATGACCGGGTCGAGCTTGCCTTCGCGCGCCCGCGCCGTCAGGTCGATGGTGTACTTGGTCAGCGCCTCGCGCTGGCCTTCGGCTTCCTGCGAATTGACGCCGCCGCCGCCGCGCACCGCTTCGATGGCGTCGTCGAGCGCCTTGCGCGTCAGTCCCGAGTCTTTCAGCAGGCGGCCGGTGTCGCCCTTGTCGTTGGCAAGGGCGAGCAAGTACAGTTCGCTGGCGATGAACTGGTCGCCACGCTTGGTGGCTTCCTTGTCGGTCAGGTTGAGCAGGCTGTTGAGATCACGCGAGACGTTGATCTCGCCGCCCTGGCCCTCGACCTTGGGCAGCCGGTCGATGGCGGCCTTGAGAGCCGTCTGCAACTTGGGCACCTGCACGCCGGCACGGGCCAGCAGCGACGTGGTGCCGCCGTCCTCCTGCGCGAGCAACGCGGCCAGCAGATGTTGCGGCTCGATGAAGCCGTTGTCGTGGCCGAGCGCCAGGCTTTGGGCGTCCGCGAACGCCTGCTGGAACTTGGTGGTCAGTTTGTCGAAGCGCATGGCTATTCCCTGATAATTTCGATTATCCGTTAAATGGGGGAAAACCCTGCGGTTTCAACGGGTATGAGCCGAAAATCCGCGGGCTGTTAAGCTCCGGACAGTCCTGCCGTTCCCAACGTCCCGGGCTCTGCCCTTCCCCATGACCGAACCCCATCCGAACCCGCCGGGGAACTCGCCGCCGGGCTTCCTGCGCATCGTGCTCGCCGTGTTCTGGAGTTTCTTCGGCGTACGCAAGGGCCGCGACCTGCTCGCCGACGCGCAGACTATCAAGCCCCACCACCTGATTTTTGCAGGATTGCTGGGCGGCCTGTTCGTCGTCGTCTCGCTGCTCCTTCTCGTACGCGTCATCATCAACGGCGTGGGAGCCTGAAGCGCGCCACGAGGCGCACCGCGGCCATGGGTCACAGCATCGATATCCGGGAAGAGGCCGGGATCCGCTATCTGCATTTCGGCACGGACTGGGTGCAGGGCGCGATGCGCCTGTCACGGCCCAACCGGCTGGTGCTGGTCTACACCCAGGCAATGCTCTCGTTCCTGCTGTTTCGCGAGCCTCCGCGCAACGTGCTGATGATCGGCCTGGGCTCGGCGTCGCTGCTGCGCTTCTTCCGGCACGAGCTGCCCGACTCGCACCTTACCGTCATCGAGATCAATCGCGACGTGATCCAGGTCGCGCACCAGTTCTTCCGGCTGCCGCAGGACGACGACCGTCTCGATGTGCAGGTCGGTAACGGACTCACCTATGTGCAGCAATCGAAGCTCAAGTTCGACGCGATCTTCGTCGACGGCTACGATCATCACGCGCGCGCCGGCAAGCTGGAGTCCGCCGAGTTCTATGCGGACTGCCGTGCGCGCCTGGCTCCACAGGGCGTGCTGGTCGCCAACATCTTCGGCCGCGTCCGTGGCCATGGTCGGACCATGAAGAACCTGCGCGACGTGTTCGGCGACGCCATGGTGCAGCTGCCGTCGTCGGACTCGAAGAACGTGCTGGTGAGCGCATTCGCCGATCCGCCCGCGACGGTCGGCATCGCGCGACTACGCCATCGCGCCGCGACATTGAAGGAGCGCTACGACCTCCCGTTCGTCAAATGGGTGCACGCGCTGCAGCGGGCGAACACGCCCGATGCACAGGTGCTGTTCCGCTAGCCGCGCGCAATGGCCGCGAGAGCGTCGGCCGCGGCCACCAATTCGTCGTCGGTCGTCAGGATGTCTGGGCAGAAGCGCAGGTAGCGTCCGCGCGCATCGGTGATCACGCCGGCGTCCTGCAGCGACTGGGTCCAGCTTTCTGCACGATCGTCGATCACGACGACGAAGGCGCCGCGATCGGCGGTGCCGCCGTCCGCCTTCAATCCCCGTTCGCGCAGCAAATTTGTCAATCGCTGCTGCAGTCCCAGCGAGTGTTCCCGCAGCCGCTCGACACCTATCGCCAGCGTGAATAGCTGGCCCGCGCGCGCCTGGTAGAACGGCAATACCGGCGGCGTGGATTCGAGGAAGGCATCGCCGCCGACTGCAAATTGCGGCGGATCGGGACGCACATAGGCAAAGGGATCGCGCTTCGCGAACCATCCGGTATCGAGCGTGCGCAGCGAACCGTCGAGATGCCGCGGATGCAGGTACAGGAAGCATGCGCCGGGGCCGCCGCGCAGGTACTTGTAGCTGCCGCCGACCGCGAAGTCGACATCCCACGCCGCCAGGTCGACCGGATACACGGCCAGCGCGTGATAGACGTCGAGCAGCATGCGCCCGCCTGTACGATGCGTGGCGGCGACGATTCCCCGAAGATCGGCGAGGCGCTGCCCGGAGTTGAAAATTACTTCGGAAATGACGACGAGGTCGACGCGGGCGCCGATCGCCGCGACGATGTCGGCCGTATCGAAGCGACCGTCGCTGCGCGCCTCGACCATGGTCAATGCGATGCGTCCGCGTCGCGCGTATTCGCGCAGGATCACATCCAGCGAGTCGAACTCACCGCGCGTCGCGACGACGCGGGGAACGTTATCGTACGAATTGAGGATCGCGCGCAGTCCCTGGCCGGCGCTGGTCTTGGGCACCACGCAATCGTTGCGCGGCGCGTGCAACAGTTGCGCCAGGCGACCGCGATAGGCGCGCATCTCCGCATCCCACGCCTCCCAGGCATCGCTCAAGTGCGCGTACCACGCGCCGGTACCTTCGCGGACGTCGTCGTCGACCGCGTCCAGCGGGCGTCCGAGCGAATGGTTGGCGAGATAGATGCAGCCGCGAAACGCCTCCCGCACCCGCGAAAAAAGCGGCGCGACGTGGCGTTGCAGCGACGTTTCGGTCAGCGAGCCGGAACCCAGCGCATCCATCGCGGCGACGAGGGCCGCGCCGTGGTTCGCATCCGACACGTGCATCGCCCTACGGTGACCCGATGACCGAGCGCACGTCGATCAGCTCCGGAAAAAATTCCTGGTCGAGCGCGCGCTTGAGGAAGCTCACGCCCGACGATCCGCCCGTGCCGGTCTTGTGGCCGATGATCCGCTCGACGGTCTTCATGTGCCGGAAGCGCCAAAGCTGGAAACTCTCCTCGATGTCGACCAGCTTCTCACACATGTCGTAGGCATCCCACCAGGTCTTCGGATTTTCGTAGATGATCTTGAAGACCGGAACGAGCTCGGAATGCCGGACGTACGGCTGCGTGACGTCGCGTTCGATGCACGCCGCAGGCACCGGCAACCCGCGGCGCGCGAGATGGCGCAGGAATTCGTCGTACAGCGAAGGCGCGCGCAGCAGCGCGTCCAGCTCGGCGAAAGTCTCGGCGTCGTGCCGGAACACGTCGAGCATCCGGGCGCTCTTGTTGCCCAACAGGAACTCGATCGCGCGATATTGCGCGGACTGGAAGCCGCTCGAGCTGGCCAGCGCCGGACGAAACGCCTCGTATTCGGAGGGCGTGAGCGTCTCCAGCACCGCCCATTGTTCGAACAGTTGCTTCTGGATGAGCTTCACGCGCGCGAGGATCTTGAAGCTTGCGTCGAGCGTGTCCGCGCGAACGAAACCGATGGCGGCCTTCAACTCGTGGATCATGAGCTTCATCCACAATTCCGAGACCTGGTGCTGGACGATGAACAGCATCTCGTCGTGGCGCGGGGGACGCGACGCATCGCCGGACAACGGTTGCTGCGCGGCGAGCAGTCGGTCGAGGCGCAGGTAGCCGCCGTAGGAAAGGCGGTCGGCCAGGTCCGTGACGATGCCGGGTTCGAGGTCGCGCGTGCTCATGGTCGGCGAAGGTTGCGTATGGATAGTGATGGAAAGTGAGGGAAAGTGAGGGAAGCTGAGGGGGAAATGAGGGGAAAGTATACGCGGCGGACCCGAGCACGAGCACAGTTCAGGCACCGTTGCGACCGCGTTTGCTACCATCGCCGATCATGCCGCGCACATCGCTCTCCCATGGTCATTCCAGTCGCCGATGGGTCCTGATCGTCGCGGTCGGCGCATTGACGGGCTGCGGCAACGACCCGGCCCCGCTGCGCGGCCTTGCGCTGGGCGAGTGCCGCCTGCCGAATCTGCCCACAGTTGCGCAATGCGGCGAAATCGATGTTCCGGAGGATCGCAGCAAGCCGGGCGGCCGCACGATCAGGATCTTCGCCGCGGTGCTGCCGGCCAACACGCTCTCGCCCAAGACCGACCCGCTGCTGATCCTGGCGGGCGGACCCGGCCAGGCGGCGTCCACCCTTGCGCCATTCGCAGCGCGCTTCAATGAAATCCGGCGCACGCGCGACGTGGTCCTGATCGACCAGCGCGGCACCGGCCGGTCGTCGCCTTTGACTTGCGATGCATTGAAGTTCGGCGACAACGATCCGCTGGAGACCGATCCGCTGCCGCGCGCGAAGGCGTGTGCGGCGCAATTGCAAGCGCAGGGCGTGGACGCGGCGCAGTACACCACCACGACGTGGATCGCCGATCTCGAGACCATGCGCAAGGCGTTGGGCTATGCGCACTGGAATCTCTGGGGCGGCAGCTACGGCACGCGCGTCGCGCAGGAATATCTGCGCCGCCATCCCCAGGTCATCCGCACGATGACCCTCGACGGTGTCGTACCGCCGTCGATGATCACCCCACTGGACGGCTGGCGAACGCGGCAGCAGACATTCGACGCCGTGCTCAGGGCATGCCGGGAATCGCCGTCCTGCAGCAAGGCGCAGCCGGATCCTTCCGCCACGCTGTCCGCCATAGCCCGGGCACTGGGACCGGACGGTCGCTATATCGACGTCACTGATCCGCGTACGGGCGCCCTCACCCGTCATCGCATCACGTTCGACATTGTGCTGGGGTTGCTGCAGCCGTTGCTTTATGCACCGGAAATGTCCAGCCTGGTACCGCAAATGCTGGCACGGGCCGCAGCGGGCGACTTCGGGCCGCTGTTCGCCGCAACGCAATCGATGTCAGGCAACCAGGCCGAGCAGCTGAACATCGCGCTGCACTATTCGGTGACCTGCGCGGAGGACGTTCCGCGCATCACGGCAGCGTTGGCCGCGACGGTCCTGGCCGGATTGCCGACGCGCACGCTGGCCGAAAACGCGATCGCCGTCTGCGGCGTGTGGCCGCGCGGCGCGGTGCCTGCGGACTTCGCCGAGCCCGTCGCGAGCGACAGGCCGGTGCTGCTGTTCTCCGGCGCCCTGGACCCGGTCACCCCTCCCGTCAACGGCGCGATGGTGGCCAAGACACTCCCCAACAGCAGGCATATCGTCGCCCGCGGTTTCGGGCACATCGTTTCGCCCACCGGTTGCGGGCCGCGCCTCATCGGCACGTTCGTCGACGCCGCCTCGGTCGCCAAGTTGTCAGAGGCCTGCGTCGCTTTCTTCGCGGACAGCGCGCCGCCGCCGTTGTGGCCAAACGGCCTCGCGCCCCAACCATGATCCGCATCGAAGGCATCTCCAGGACTTTCGGCAAGCGGAGCGACGTCCATGCCGTGCGCGACGTGTCGTTCGCCGCGCCCGATGGCCAGATCACCGGCCTGCTGGGCCCCAACGGCGCGGGCAAGACCACGCTGCTGCGCATGCTGGCCACGCTGATCGTCCCCAGTGCGGGCACGGCAACCGTCGACGGCCTCGATGTCGTGCGCGACCGGTATGCGGTGCGTGAGAGCATCGGCGTGCTGTCAGATGCGCGCGGTCTCTACCCGCGACTCACCGCGCGCGAGAATATCCGCTATTACGGCGTACTGCATGGGTTGTCGGGCGCAACCCTCGAGGCGCGCATTGCGCAGTTGCTTCATTCGCTTGGGCTCGACGCACTGGCCGACCGCCGCACGCAGGGCTTTTCGCAGGGCGAGAAGATGAAGGTCGCCATCGCCCGCGCACTGGTTCATGACCCGGCCACCATCCTGCTGGACGAGCCTTCCAACGGCCTCGATATCATGAGCGTGCGCGCGCTGCGCGAGCAGTTGCGGCAATTGCGCGGCGAGGGCAAGTGCCTGCTGTTCTCGTCGCACGTGATGCAGGAGGTCGCGGCACTATGCGACCGCATCGTGATCCTCGGCGCGGGTCGGGTGGTCGCCCAGGGAACCGCCGCGGAGCTGATTGCACAGTCGGGCGCGGCGTCGCTGGAGGACGCCTTTGTCGCGCTGCTCGGCACCGGCGAAGGTTTGGCCGCGTGAGCATGGTTCGCGCGTCCGCGACGCCCGTGACGCGCGCGCTCGCCGTCACCCGCAAGGAATGGGTCGACACCTTCCGCGACCGGCGCACGATGCTGGTCACGTTGCTGCCCGCGTTGCTTGCCGGTCCGCTGGTACTGATGCTGATGTTCACCGTGGTCGCGAACCAGATCGACCGTGTGCGCGACCTCAAGCTGGCAACGCAGGGCAAGGAGCGCGCGCCGGCGCTGGCGGCGTTCCTGGAGCGGCAGCAGGTAACCGTTGTCGACGCGCCGGCGGACTTCGAGGCGAAGATCCGCGGCGGCGAGCTGGATGTCGTCCTCGTCATCGATGAGAAATTCGCCGCGGACGTGGCCGAGGGCAAGGCCGGCACCGTGCGGTTGATCTACGACCGCTCGCGCGATCGCGCGCTGGCGGCCATTCGCGAAACCGAATCGCTGCTGCGCGCGTACAGTCGGCAATGGGGCGCGCAGCGCCTGCTGCTGCGTGGCGTGGCGCCCACCGTCGGCAACCCTCTCAATGTCGAGGCCACCGACCTGGCCACGCCGCAGCAAAGCGGCGCGTTCATGCTGTTCTTCCTCGCCTATTACGGTCTCTTCGCCGCCATCATGGGTGGCTCGGCGGTGGCGCTGGATGTCACGGCGGGCGAGCGCGAGCGGCAGTCGCTGGAACCGCTGCTGATGACGCCGGCGCGTCCCGCGGAACTCGTCGCCGGCAAGTGGCTGGCCGTGACCGCATTCAACGCAACCGTCGTCATCCTCACGCTGACCGGTTACTACCTGACGTTGCGCTTCGCGCCGTTGCCCGCGGTCGGCGTTCCCTTTCTGTTCAGCGCGCGCGAACTGGCGTGGTTCCTTTTGGTGCTGTTGCCTTTGGTCGCGTTGCTGCCCGCGGTAATCCTGTTCCTGGGTGCGCGCAGCCGGACGTTCAAGGAAGCACAGGCCAGCGTTTCATTGGTGATCTTCGTCGTGTCCCTCATTCCCGTTGTGCAGTTGGTGCAGCAGCGCAAGGACCCCGACTGGATCGCCTGGCTGCCGGTTTCCGGACAGTTCGCGCTGCTGGGACAGGTGTTGCGCGGCGAAAGCATTCCCATCGGCCAGTTGGCTGCCTCATTCGCGGTCCCGGCGCTGCTTACGATCGGCGTCTTGCTGCTGGTGACGCGCCTGCTGTCGCGGGAGTCGATCCTCGCCGGCAAGTAGCGCGGTCGTGGCAGAATCGCAACGTGCCCCGAGCGAAGACACCGCAGACCACGCACCACAACGGCGACGCGTCCGTTGCCATGATGGATACGCGCGAAGTCGCCGCCTACCTGCGGCTGGGTGAGCGGCGCATCTACGACCTCGTGCGCAAGAACGCGCTGCCGCACATCCGCGCGACGGGCAAACTGTTGTTTCCGAAAGCCCAGATCGACGCGTGGCTGGCAAGCAAGTCGGGCGTGACGTCGAGCGCCGTTGAAGCCGCGCCGCCGATCGTCGCGGGCAGCCACGATCCGCTGCTGGAGTGGGCCGTGCGCGATTCGCGCTGCGGACTGGCGGTGCTTGCATGCGGCAGCAGCGCCGGACTCGAAAAGCTCGTGCAAGGACAAGCCACGATCGCCGCGATGCACTGGCTCGATCTGGCCACGGGCGAATATAACGTGCCGCTGGTCCGCGAGCGCATGGGAACGGCGGACTTCGTCGTCATCGAGTGGGCCAAGCGCGTGCAGGGACTGCTGCTGGCCGCGGGCAACCCGCTGCGCATCGAGTCGCTGGCGGACCTCGCGACGACACGCGCGCGCATCGTGCCGCGCCAGCAGGAAGCCGGCAGCCAGCATCTGTTGCTGCACTTGCTGTCGAACGCGCAGGTCGACGCTGACAAGCTCCGTTGGCTGTCGCGGACGTCGGTCGCGGAAACGGATCTCGCCGCGGCCATTCGCGACGGGCGCGCCGATGCCGGCGTGGCGATCGAAGCGGCCGCGCGTGCCCAGGAACTCGACTTCATTCCGCTCGCCGTCGAACGCCTCGATCTGGTGCTGCGTCGCCGCGACTACTTCGAGCCACCGCTGCAGGCGCTGCTTGCGTTTGTCCGCACGCCCGAATTCGTCGCGCACGCGCTGGCCATGGGCGGCTACGACGTGGCCTCCTCCGGCCGGGTGGTGAGTAACGGCTAGCGCGACGGAAAGAAGAGCTGCTCTCCGCCAATCTTGTAGCTGGCAATGGCCTGCTGGCCCGCGGGCGAAACGAGCCAGTCGATGAACTGTTGCCCCATCGCCGCTTTCACATGCGGATGCTTGGCCGGATTGACGAGCATCACTCCGTATTGATTGAACAGTCGCTTGTCGCCTTCGACCAGGATGGTCAGCTCGCCCCGGTTCCTGAACGCGAGCCAGGTTCCACGGTCCGCCAGCACATAGGCGTTCATGGAAGAGGCCGTGTTGAGCGTCGGTCCCATGCCGGAGCCGGTGTCGCGATACCACGCGCCCTTTTTTGCGTCGAGGTCGATGCCGGCGTCTTTCCAGTAGCGCAACTCGGCGGCATGCGTTCCGCTCTTGTCGCCGCGGGACGCGAATGGCGCCTGCGCCGCCTCGATCCTGCGCAACGCCGCAAGGATGTCATTGCCGCCAGCGATCCTGGCCGGATCGCTCTTCGGACCGATCAGAACGAAGTCGTTGTACATCACCGGGAAGCGCTTCACGCCAAAGCCTTCGGCGATGAATTTCTCCTCCGCCGCCGTATCGTGGACGAAGGCGACATCGGCGTCGCCGCGACGGGCCATGTCCAGCGCCTGGCCCGTGCCGAGCGCCACGACTCGCACCTTGATGCCGGTGTCCTTCTCGAACAGCGGCAACAAGTGTCCGAAGAGCCCCGACTGCTCGGTCGAGGTGGTCGAGGCCACCGTGATGAATTTTTCCTGCGCCGCAACAGGCAACGCGGACACCAGCAACCACAGCGCAACAAACAACCGTCGATTCACAATCGTTCTCCTTCCAGAAAGGCAGCGGCTTCGGCCGATCGAGGTGCCGCAAAGAATTCCTGCGCGGGCGTGCGTTCGGTGACGCGGCCCGCATGCAGGAAGATGACATCGTCGGCCAGGCGCTTGGCCTGGACCAGGTTGTGGGTGGTCATCACGATCGTGGTGCCCCGGGCGTGGATGTCGGCGACGATCTGCTCGACGGCGCGTGCCGCGGCGGGGTCGAGGCTGGCGGTGGGCTCATCGAGGAACAGCACTTCCGGACGCAACGCCCACACGCGCGCGAAGGCGAGCTTCTGCTGCTCGCCACCGGAGAGCACGCGCGCCGGACGCGCGGCCAATGTGCGCAGGCCGACCTCATCCAGCGCCTCGTCGATACGCGCATCGGCTTCGGCACCATGGATGCCGGCCAAATCCAGCGCATAGCGAACGTTTTCGGCCGCGGACCGGCGCAACATCACCGGGCGTTGGAACACCATGGCCTGGCCTTGCGGCCGTATCGCTGCGCCACCCCAGGCAATGCGGCCCGCGCTGGGGGGAACAAGACCGTGCAGCACGCGCAGCAGCGTGCTCTTGCCGGCACCATTGGGGCCAAGCAACACCGTGCGTCCGCCGGCGGTGAACACGAGTTCGATATCCGACAGCACCGGTACGCCGCCTGGCGCGGCGGCAACACGGCTCAAGCGGATCGGCAGGCCCGTCGCTTCAGCCAAAGCGAACCTTGGCCCACTCGCGCGTCCATTGCGCCAGCGCATTGAGCAGCAACACGATCGCGATCAGCACGAGTCCCAGTGCCAGGGCCAGCGGCAAATCGCCCTTGCTGGTCTCGAGCGCGATCGTCGTCGTCATCACGCGCGTGACGCCAGCGATGTTGCCGCCGACGATCATCACCGCGCCGACTTCCGCGATCGCACGACCGAACCCGGCGAGCAATACGGTGGCCAACGAGAAGCGCGTATCCCAGAGCAGCGTCATCGCCGCGCGCAACGTGCCCGCACCCAGCGAGGTCAACAGTTCGCGATATTCCGCCCACGCATCTGCCACGATCTGGCGCGTCAATGCCGCAATGATCGGCGTGATCAGGATGGTCTGCGCGACGACCATCGCCCCGGGCGTGAACAGCAGGCCGAACGAGCCGAGCGGGCCGGCGCGCGACAGCATCAGGTAAACGACCAGGCCGACGACGACGGGCGGCAAGCCCATCATCGCGTTGAGCACGACGATCAGCGCGGGCCGTCCGGCGAAACGTCCGACCGCGATCGCCGCGCCGATCGGCAGCCCCAGGCAGGCGGAGAAAAACGTTGCGGTGAGGCTGACGCGCAGCGAGAGCACGACGATTTCGACCAGGTGCGCATCGAAGTGCGTGACCAAGCCGGCGGCCAGCGCAAGGCTTTCGGTAAGGGTGTTCATGGCAGCCTGGCGGCACCAATGCGGCGCCTATGGGGTGCAAAGTGTGCACCAGGACTGCATTAATATGCAATTTTTACATTTCAGCCCAGTTGCCGAATAACCGCCAACGGCGAGGTGCTGGCCGTGCGACGCGTGCCCAGCCAGCCGGCCAGCGTGACCGCCAGCGCACCGCCGACGATGCCGTAGACCCAGACCAGCGCGCTGAAGTCGAACGGGAATTTGAACACTCGCTCGGCCAGCGCCCAACCGATGGCGGTTGCTCCGGTGGCTGCAACCAGGCCCGCCAACGCGCCGAGCAACAGGAACTCGGCGATCTGCGCGCTGACCAGTTGCCGCTGCGATGCGCCCAGCGTGCGCAGTATCGCGGCGTCGAACTTGCGCTCATCCTGCGTCGCGGCGATGGCCGCCTGCAGCACCAGGAAGCCGCCCGCCAGCGTGAACAGGAACACGAATTCGACGGCGCGCGACACGCTGTCGACGATGCCCTGTACCTGGCGGACGATGTCGCCGATGTCGATCGCGAGGATGTTCGGATTCTTGCGCAGCAGCGACGACAGCCAGGTGGCGTTGCCTTCCGGCGCACGGAAGGCGGCAATGTAGGTCGCCGGCAGGGTGTCGAGCGGCCCGGGCGGAAAGAGCGCGAAGAAATTCACGCGGAAGCTGTCCCAGTCGACCTTGCGCAGGCTCGTGACTTTCGACGACACCTGCGATCCGGCAATGTCGAAGGTCAGCAGGTCGCCCAACTTTACGCCGAGCGTTTCCGCGATACCGACTTCGAGCGACATGCCCGATTCCGTCCCCTTGCTGCCGGCCTTCCAGAATTCGCCCTGGGCGACGGTATTGCCTTTGGGCAGCGTGTCCGCCCACGACAGGTTGAACTCGCGCTCCGCCAGCCGACGCGCCTGGACGTCGGCGAATTTCGACGTGTCGACCGCGGCGTCGTTCACCGCCACCAGCCGCCCGCGCACCATCGGGCGAAATGCAACGTCGACGCCGATGCCACTTTGCAGATCCGCGCGCGCGTCGGCAACTTGCTCGGGCAACACGTTGATCAGGAATTGATTGGGCGCGTCGGGAGGCAGGCTCGCGCGCCAGTCGCGCATCAGGTCGCCGCGGACGACCGTGAGCAGCAGCAACGCCATGAGGCCCAGCGCCAGCGCGCCGATCTGCAGGCTCGACGCCAACGCGCGTCGCCGCAGGTTGGCCAAACCAAAGCGCCATGTCACGCCACGTTGCGGCAGACGCTTGAGCAGGGCGAGCAGCGCCGAGGCAGCAAGTGCAGCAACCACCAGCAGCGCCGCGACACCGCCGACCATGATGAGACCCGTCTGCACCTCGCCTGCCTGCCAGCCGATCAGCAGCGCGATGGTCACGGCACCCAGCGCATACGCGAGCACGCCCGACGCGCGCGGCCGCGGCAGGTCGCGCCGCAGTACGCGCAACGGCGGCACGCGCGACAATGCCACCAGCGGCGGCAGCGCGAAGCCGAAGAGCAACAGCAGTCCGGTGCAGAACGAGGAGACGCCCGGCATCCATGCGGGCGGCGGGAGTGTCTGCGTGATCATCGAGCCCAGCAGCGTCACCAGTACTTGCTGGCCGGCCAGCGCCAACGCCACGCCGACGGTGCTGGCCACCACGCTCAGCACCAGGAACTGCACGAAGAAAAGGGTCAGCGCCTGGCCGACGCTCGCACCAAAGCAGCGGAACATCGCCGCCGCATCCAGGTGGCGCCGCAGATAGCGTGACGCCGCGAGCGCAACGGCCACCGCCGCGAGCAGCACGGCGACCAAAGCCGCGAGCCCCAGGAATTTTTCCGCGCGATCGAGCGCCTGGCGCACCTCGGGTCGCAGGTCGCGCACCGACTCGACCCGTTGCCCGGCTTTCAATTCCGCATTCAGCGCATCGCGGAATTTATCGAGCGAGCCGCGGCCGTCGCGATCCGCTACCAGCAGCCGCCACGTCGCGCGATTGCCCGGCTGCAGCAGATTGGTTGCCGGCACGTCGTCGATATTGAGCAGGATCTTCGGCCCCATCGCAATCAGCGAACGCGCGATTTCCGGCTCGTCCTGCACGATGGCGGTGACCTTGAGTGTTGCGTCGCCGACGACCAGCGCATCGCCTGTCCTTAGTCCCAGCCGCTGCGCGAGTCGCGCATCGGGCCAGATTTCGCCGCGTCCGGGAATGCGCGGCGTGGCGACACCGAGCGGATCGGCGGGATCGGCAAGCCTGATCGTGCCGCGCAACGGATAGCCTGCTCCCACCGCCTTGACGTCGGTCAGCACGGCAGCCGCTTCACTGGTCACTTTCGCGTCCGCCGGCGCTGCCGATTGCGCGCCGGGCTGCACACCGAGCTGTACCATGCTGTTGAAGCGGATGACCGGCGTGGTAGCGAGCCCCAAGGCGCGCGCCGACTCCTGGAACGATGGCGGCAACGGACGATCGCCGGAAATCATGGCGTCGGCGCCAAGCAGCAGGTTCGCCTGCTGCGTCAGGCCGCCTTTGACGCGATCGGCAAAGAATCCCACGGTGCCGACGCTGCCCACCGCAAGCACCAGCGCGGCGATCAGCACGCGCAGTTCGCCGGCCCGCCAATCGCGGCGCAGCAGGCGAAGGGCCAAGCGCAGCGTGTTCATGCCGGCGCCCAACGGCGCTCGTCGCCGACGATGCGCCCCGCCGCAAGCGACAACCGGCGTCCGCAGCGCGCGGCAAGACTCAAGTCATGCGTGACCAGCACGAGCGTGGTGCCATGCTCACGGTTGAGGCGGAACATCAGGTCCGCCACTTCCACGCCCGTGGCCCCATCGAGATTTCCCGTCGGTTCGTCCGCCATCAGCAGCTTGGGCTCGCCGGCGAAGGCACGGGCGATGGCGACGCGTTGCTGTTCGCCGCCCGAAAGTTGACGCGGATAGTGCGTGATCCGTCGCGCCAATCCGACGCGGTCAAGCCAGGTCCGCGCGCGCGCTTCCGCATCAGCGGCCCCCGCAAGCTCGAGCGGAAGCATCACGTTTTCCAGCGCCGTCAACGCAGGCAGCAACTGGAACGACTGGAACACGAAGCCGAGCGTGCGTTGCCGCATCGCGGCCAACGCATCTTCGTCCAAGCCGGACAACACGGAGCCGGCGATACGAATTTCGCCCGACGTCGGGCGGTCGAGGCCGGCAAGCAGGCCCAGCAGCGTGGTCTTGCCGGAACCCGATGCGCCGACGATGGCAATCGAGGCGCCCGTCTCGACCTCGAAGGTGACGTGATCGAGGATGATCAGCGGTTCGTCGCCGCTGCGGACGATCTTGGTGAGCGCGTCGGCACGGATGATGGAGTCGCGGACATTGGAGTCGCGGACGTTGGAGTCGATCATGGTGGCATTGTAGCTTGGGGCACACTGCGCAAAGGCAAGGCGGGCCGCCACGCTACAATCATGAATTCCGAATCGAAAAACGCTCGAGGACACACCGCAATGCCGCTGCGCCGGTTTCATTTCGTGATCGTAACGATGTTCGCGCTCGCCATCGCGCTTGCCGCCCCCGCGCGCGCAGCCGGCGACCTGCCGTTGCTGCTCATCGTCGGCGACTCCATTTCCGCAGGTTATGGTCTTCCGCCGGGGAAAGGCTGGGTCACGCTGCTTTCCGATCGCCTGCAGGCGAACGGCTATCGCTACACCGTCGTCAACGCGTCGATCAGCGGCGACACGACGTCGGGCGGGCGCGCGCGGCTGCCGGCGTTGCTCAAGCAGCACAACCCCGCCATCGTCATCGTGGAACTGGGCGGCAACGACGCGCTGCGCGGTGGCGATCTCGCCGTGACCCGCGCCAATCTCGACGCCATGGTCGCCGATGCGAAGGCCACGAAGGCCAAGGTGCTGATCGTCGGCATGCAGCTGCCGCCCAATTACGGGCCCGCATACGTTCGCCGCTTCGGCGCACTGTTCGACGACGCCGCCAAGGCGGCGCGCGTGCCCATCGTGCCGGCGTTCTTCGCGGGTTTTGGCGAAGACAACGCGCTGTTCCAGCCCGACCGCATCCATCCGACCGTGGCCGCGCAGCCAAAGTTGCTCGACAACGTCTGGCCGACACTGCAGCCGCTGTTGCGCAAATGAATATGCCCCTTCAGAGGCACGGGCCGGGCACCAAGATCGGCATGGATTCGCTCTCTGCGTACGCCGATCGCATCGACGTTCGCAGTCCGTCCGAATTCGCCATCGATCACATTCCGGGGGCCGTCAACCTGCCGGTGCTGGGCGACGACGAACGCATGCGCGTAGGCACCGTGAACGCGCAGGAGTCCGCATTTGCCGCGCGCAAGCTCGGCGCGGCGCTGGTTTCCCGCAACATCGCCGGCATCGTCGAAACACATTGTCTCGCGCAGCCACGCGACTGGGCACCGGTCATCTATTGCTGGCGCGGCGGCAAAAGAAGCGCTTCGCTCGCCCACGTGCTGAACGAGATCGGCTGGCGCGCCGTGCAACTCGACGGCGGCTACCGCACCTGGCGCCGGCATGTCGTGGCGCAACTGCAGCGCGCGCCCGGCCAGTTTCGTTACGTGGTCATCTGCGGCATGACCGGTTCGGGGAAAAGCCGCCTGCTCGCCGCGCTGCGTGCCGAAGGCGCGCAGGTGCTGGACCTGGAACGGCTGGCGCGGCATCGCGGTTCGTTGCTGGGCGACCTTCCCGGTGACCCGCAGCCGTCGCAGAAGGCCTTCGATACGAACTTGCTGTCGGCGCTGGACCAGTTCGATCCTGCGCGTCCGGTCTACGTCGAGTCGGAGAGTCGCAAGATCGGCTCCGTGCAGGTGCCCGACTCGCTGCTCGACGCGATGCGCGCGGCCGCCTGCATCCGCGTCGACACACCACAACATTTGCGCGTGGCGTTGCTGCGTGACGAATACGTGCATCTCATCGACGATCCGGCGTCGCTGGCCGACAAATTGTCGCCGCTGGTGCCGGTGCACGGCCGCAAGGTCATCGCACGCTGGGTCGACGCCGCCACCGCTGGCGATTTCGCGACGCTGATCGATGAACTGCTCGTCACCCACTACGACCCAACCTATGGACGTTCGATCATGCGCAACTTTCCACGGTATGCAGACGCCATTGCAGTGACTCCCCACGCCATCGATCCCGCCGCATTTCGCACGCTCGCCCGCGATATCGAGAGGCAAATCAACGCACTGCCGGCGCTCACGGCCTGCGCCAATTGACCATGCGCCAATTCGACTACCGGATCGTCAACGTCTTCGCGCAAACGCCGCTCGCCGGCAATCCGCTGTGCGTGTTCGAGGACGCGCGGGACCTGGACGATGCGACGATGCAGGCACTCGCGTTGCAGTTCAACCTGTCGGAAACGACGTTCGTGCTGCCGTCGACAACTGCGACGTCGCGCGTGCGTATCTTCACGCCGACTTTCGAGATGCCGTTTGCCGGACACCCGACGCTGGGCACCGCGCACGTGGTCCGCGATCTCCTGTCCACCGGTGATGCGGTAACCCTGGAGATGAAGGCCGGCGTCATTCCGGTTACGGCCTCTGGCGACGTGTGGAAGCTGCAGGCCAACGCGCCGAAGCATCGGGCGCCCAAGGCGTCACGCGCCGAACTCGCGTCGATGCTCGGTCTCGACACCGCCGATGTGGGCGATACGCCATTGTGGGTGAACACGGGTTCCGACCAGCTGGTCATTCCGTTGGCGTCTTTCGCGGCGGTTCGCCGCGCGGCACCGAAGCCGGATGCCATGCGGAAGTACGGCAGCAACAGTCAACGCTGCCTGGCGTATGTCTTTGCGCGGGAAGGCGATCGCGTGCTGACCCGTTTCTTCTTCGACAAGCACGGCTCCATCGTCGAGGATCCGGGCACCGGATCCGCCTGCGCCAACCTGGGCGGCTGGTTGTTGGCCACCGGCGCCGCGTTGCCGCAAAAGCTCACCGTCGACCAGGGCGAGGCGGTGGGCCGGGCCTCCCGGCTAGGTCTCGAGGTGACTGCCGACACGCGGATTCTCGTCTCCGGACGCGTGATCGAAATCGCCCGCGGCACGCTCACCCTGTAGTCAATACAGTCGCTTACAAGTTGCAACAGCGCGCGCGTCAACAGGCGCGCACACTTCCGCGTTGATGGCAGTGACAGGCGGGCGATCCGCAATGAGGCTACGCGCCTGCCGCAATTTCAATGCACCCATGAACGCGCGCACCTACATTCTCCTTCGTGCCGTCGCGGTCGTCACCGCGATGACCGCGGTCGTGCCCGCCACGGCGGCCGCCGCGCCGATGGGCTACGGCGACGCGCGGCACCTGTTGGCGCGCACGGGCTTCGGCCCCACCGACGCGGAAGTGCGCGCGTATGCCGTGTTGTCGCGCGGCGATGGAGTGGCGCGCCTGCTGCGCGAAACGGGCACGATGCCGGTGACGCCCCTTCCCGCCTTTGCCCTCGACACCGGCCCGTTGCGGCCGCCCGGCCGCGATGCGACCGACGAGGAGCGCAAGGCGTTCCTGCAGCAGCAGGTTCGCCACGGCCTGGAATTGCGCGCGTGGTGGGTGCAGGAAATGTTCATCACGCCGTCGCCACTGACGGAACGCATGACCGTGTTCTGGCACAACCATTTCGTGTCCAGCCAGCAGAAGGTGCGCATCGCGCGGCTCATGTACGTGCAGAATGCGACGCTGCGCGCCAACGCGTTGGGCAACTTCGGCACGCTGCTGCATGCGGCGTCGAAGGACCCCGCGATGCTCATCTACCTGGACAGCGCCCAGAACCGCAAAGGCCAGCCCAACGAGAATTTCGCGCGTGAGGTGATGGAACTCTTCACGCTCGGCGAAGGCCGCTACAGCGAGCAGGACATCAAGGAAGCGGCGCGCGCGTTCACCGGCTGGAGCCTCAACCGCCAGACCGGTGAATACACATTCCGTCCGGCACTGCATGACTACGGCAGCAAGTCCGTGCTCGGACGATCAGGCAATTTCGATGGCGATGCAGTACTCGATATCCTGCTGGCCCAGCCGGCGACCTCCGAGTACATCACGACGCGGCTGTGGCGCGAATTCGTCTCGCCGGATCCGGATCCGCGCGAGGTCAGGCGTATCGCGCAGATTTTCCGGGGCAACAACTACGACATTAAGATTGCGCTGCGCGAATTGCTGCTCAGTGACGCCTTCTGGTCGGCGGCCAACCGCGGCACGCTGGTCAAGAGCCCCGTCGAATTCGTCGTCGGCACGTTACGGCAGCTGGACGTCCAGCCGGGCTCCGGACTGCCGTTCGCGATCCTGTCCGCGGGCATGGGCCAGAACCTGTTCTCCCCACCCAACGTCAAGGGTTGGCCCGGCGGCAACGTGTGGATCGACACCAACACGCTGCTGGCGCGCAAACAGTTCGTCGATCGCCTGGCGCGCGCCGACGAGGCAACCCTGCCGATGATGGCCGCAACGAGTGGCGACAAGCCACGCGTCCAGCGCCTGGCCACCCAGGCCGACCGCAGTGTGCGCAATCTGCAATTCGACGCCGCGGCGTGGCTGGCGGCGCGCCCTGGCGCCACGTCCACTGACAAGGAACAGTCGGCGCAAACGCTGCTGCTCGCGTTGCCGCCGTACGCGTCGTCGCCTGGTTCTGCCGACGGCGATGCGCTTGCCTTTGTGCGCGCGACGCTGCAGGACCCGGTGTATCAACTGAAGTAGCAAGCAATCGGAACCCTCGAAGACCCTGCCATGGACCGTCGCGCCTTCCTCCGTTCCGCTGCCGCGCTGCCGATGGCCGGCGCCGTTCCCATTTTCGCTGCATACGCTGCCGCCGGCGTCGTCGCCACCTTCGGCAACGCCACGGTCGCGCTGGCCGCCGGCCCGGCGGCAGTAGCGGGCAACGCCAATTACAACCGCATCCTCATCCTGGTCGAGTTGAAGGGCGGCAACGACGGACTCAATACGCTCGTCCCGTACACCGACGGAAGTTATTACTCGCTGCGACCCAAGCTCTCCATCAAGCGCGATGAGGTCGTGCAACTGACCGACCGCGCCGGGTTGCATCCCTCGCTCGCGCCGCTGGCCGATTTCTGGCGCGACCGGCAATTGGCGGTGCTGCAGGGTGTCGGCTATCCGGAACCCAACCTGTCGCACTTCCGCTCCATCGAGATCTGGGACACCGCATCGAAGAGCACCGAGTATCTGCAGGAGGGCTGGCTCGCGCGCACGTTCGCGGCACAGCCGACGCCACGCGCGTTTGCCGCCGATGGCGTGATCATCGGCTCGAGCGACATGGGCCCGCTTGCGGGCGGCGGCACGCGCGCCATCGCGCTGGCCGATACCGAACAATTCCTGCGCCGCGCGAAACTCGTGCAGCCCGCGATCATTGCCGGCAATCCCGCGCTGGCGCACGTGCTCAAGGTCGAAGGTGACGTCGTGCAAGCCGCGGCGCACCTGGATGCGCGATTCATGTTCAAGACACCGTTTCCCACCGGCAATTTCGGCAACGCGATCCGCACCGCCTGCCAGGTCGTGGCCAATCCGTCCGGCGTCGCGGTCGTGCGGGTGACATTGTCCGGATTCGATACGCATGCCAATCAGGCCGGTACCCAGGCGCGATTGCTGAAGGAGGTCGCCACCGGCCTCGTGGCGCTGAAAAGTGCGCTGGACGAACTTGGCAAGTGGAACGACGTCGTGGTGCTCACCTATGCGGAATTCGGACGCCGGCCGAAGGAGAACCAGAACGGCGGCACCGATCACGGCACGGCCAACGTGCACTTCGCGCTGGGCGGCCGCGTGGTCGGCGGCGTCTACGGTTCGGCGCCCGATCTGTCGCGCTTGTCCGCGGACGGCAATCCGGGCTACGCACTCGATTTTCGCAGTCTGTATGCGACGGTGCTGGACCAGTGGTGGGGGGTGGACTCGCGCGCCGCGCTTGGCGGACGCTTCGCCCCGCTGCCGATCCTGAAGTCGTGAGCGCGGGCTACGCGCTCCAGGCCGCCATGAATTGCTGCCAATGCGGCGCATTCGACGCGGCAGTGCGTTCGCGCGCGAGCGCAATTTCCTTCGCATATTCCCCGGCCCCCAATTCGCCGCGCATCAGCCGGAAGCGCTGGTAGACAAGGTAGGTGTTCAGCACATCGCATTCGCAGTAGTTGCGCACGTCGGCCAATTTGCCGGCCGCAACGGCCGCGGCGACCTGACTGCCGTCCATGCCGAGCTTGCCCGGAAAGCCGCACAACCGGGCGATGGCATCGAGACCCGCGTTGGCGCGCGGCTGGTACATCGCCAGCACGTCCATCAGGTCGAGATGTCGCGTGTGGTAGCGGCCCAGGTAGCTGTTCCACTTGAAGTCGCGATCCTGGTCGCCCCAGTCCCAGTATTTTTCGGCGTTGATGCCGTGGATCAAGGCGCGATGATTGAGCACAGGAAGATCGAAGCCGCCACCGTTCCACGAAACGAGTTGCGGCGTCAGTTGCTCGATGCCGCCGAAGAAGCGCCGCAACAGCTCCGGCTCGGGGTCGTCCAACTCTCCCACCGACCAGACCTTGAGGTCGTCCTTGCTGCGCAATGCACAGCTGATGGCGACCACCTGCTGCAGGTAATGTGGCGCGAAATCGTTGCCGGTGGCGGCGCGGCGTTTCTGGTTGAACCAGTCCATCACCGCGGCGTCGGGTAATTCGGCGGGCACGTCGTTGATGCGCCGGATGCCCGGAACATCGGGCACCGTCTCGATGTCGAATACGAGGATCGGCGTCACGCGGGGAACACGCCGGTCGACAGGTAACGATCGCCGCGGTCGCAGACGACGAACACGATGGTCGCGTCACGCACTTCGCGCGATATGCGCAAGGCGACCGCGCACGCGCCGCCCGCGGAAATGCCGCCGAAGATGCCCTCCTCACGCGCGAGACGCCGCGCGGCATCTTCCGCTTCGGCCTGCGTCACCGACTCGGTGCGATCGACGCGCGTGCCGTCGAAAATCTTCGGCATGTATTCAGCGGGCCATTTCCGGATGCCCGGAATCGAGGCGCCTTCCGCCGGTTGCGCGCCGACAATGGCGATGGCCGGGTTCTTTTCCTTCAGGAATTTCGACACGCCCATGATCGTGCCGGTCGTGCCCATCGCGGACACGAAATGCGTGATGCGCCCTCCCGTGTCGTTCCAGATCTCCGGTCCTGTGGTCCGATAATGCGCGAGCGGATTGTCGGGATTGGCGAACTGGTTGAGGATGTATCCCTTGCCCTCCGCCCGCATCCGGTCGGCCAGGTCGCGCGCGCCTTCCATCCCTTGCGCCTTGGTCACCTGGACCAGTTCCGCGCCGTATGCGCGCATCGTCTGCACGCGTTCGAGCGACTGGTTGTCCGGCATCACCAGGATCATCCTGTAGCCCCTGATCGCGGCGACCATCGCCAGCGCGATGCCGGTGTTGCCGGACGTCGCTTCAATCAAGGTATCGCCAGGTCGGATGTCGCCGCGCCGCTCGGCCTCGACGATCATCGACAGCGCGGGTCGATCCTTGACCGAGCCTGCGGGATTGTTGCCTTCGAGCTTGCCGAGGATGACATTGGTCGTCGCGCCCGGCATGCGCTGCAGTCGCACGAGCGGCGTCTTGCCGACGGTGTCGGCGAGCGTTGGATAGCCTTTCGAATCGGTCATGGCCCAATTGTAATGGGGTCAGTGGTTCCGAAAAGTCACGCTGACCCATTACAAACGAAAACCCCGCCACGAAGGCGGGGTTTCGTCAGACACGTAGGCGCTGTTACTTCTTGGGCGCGGCATCCTTGTCGGTGGTCGCTGCCTTTGCCTTGTCGGCGCTGGCCGGCTTGTCGGTCTTGGCCTTTGCCTTGGCGTCGTTGTCAGCCTTGGCCTTCGCCTTGGCTTCCTTGTCCGCCGCTGCCTTGTCCGCCTTGGCCTTGGCCGCGGCTGCCTTGTCGGCGCTGGCCTTGTCAGACTTGGCCTTGTCCGCAGCAGCCTTGTCGGCCGTGGCCTTCGCCTTGGCTTCCTTGTCAGCGGCCGCCTTGTCGTCCTTGGCCTTCTTGTCCGCCGCGGCTTTGTCCGCCTTGGTGGGCTTGTCGGTCTTGGCCATGTCCGCCTTCGCATCAGGCTTGGCGTCGGCCTTCATCGGCGCTGCTGACGCTGCGGGTGCTGCCGCAGGTGCCGCCGCCTTGGCCGGTGCAGGTGCTGCAGCGGGCGCAGCAGCAGGTGCCGGCGCAGTGGCCGCCTTGGCGGGTGCCGGAGTTGCCGGTGCCGGTGCGGGAGCCGCCGCCGGAGCAGGAGCAGCAGCCGCTTTGGCCGGCGCAGGAGTTGCCGCGGCCGCAGGTGCGGCAGCCGCAGGGGCCGGCACCGTGGTGGCACCGCTCAGCGACACGCCGCTTTGCTTGACCTTGTCCATCGTCGCATCGCCGATGCCGTTGACCTTTTTCAGGTCGTCGATCGACTTGAAGGGACCATTGGCCTTGCGATAGTCGATGATGGCCTGACCCTTGACCGGGCCGATGCCAGGCAGCGCTTCGAGTTCCGCCAAGGTTGCCGTGTTGATATTGACCGCCGCGAAGGCGATGCTCGACATCACGAGCACCACGAGCGCGAGAATGAAACGTTTCATCAGATGTCCCCCAGTAGTCGATGGTTGCAGCGCCCCGCTCGCCAACAAAATTGAGCGGCGAGGCAATAACGCGCCACGCATGCTACGGGTTGACCCTTGCCACGGCAAGGCAATTGTGACCCGTCGCCGGGAAGGCCGCACCAGGGCCTTCTCGCCCCTGCAACGACGGGGAAAGCCGATGCCGGTCGCTACTTGTGCGCGGGTTGGGCCACCGGCCGAATGTCGCCCTTGACGGGCCCGGCCGCTGCCTTTGGATCGCCTTTGCCGGCCCCCGTTGCGGCAACCTTGGCCGCGGGGCCGACGGTCAACTCCGGGCGCAGCTTTTCCAGGCGCTTGGCACCGATGCCCTTGACGTGCCGAAGGTCATCCACCGACTTGAACGGACCATTGGCCTTGCGGTAGTCGATGATTGCTTGCGCCTTGGCGGGACCCAGTCCCTTGTGGAGGGCGATGAACTCGTCCTGGGTGGCGGTGTTGATGTTGACCGCGGCGAGCGCCGGCCCCGACAACGCGAAATGCGCAAGCAGCGTGAGCGCCATGAACAGACGTTGCATGATGATTCTCCGTATGTGGATGGGAAAGTGCGCCATCGGGTCCGGATCGCAACGCGACCCGGATCGCCAACGACGCTGGCCCACATTACGAGAAGGACGCGCGTCCGGAAATCAGACTTTTGACGTAGCGGGTAACGCCTTCCGCCACCGGCACCATCGGCGCCTGGTAGCCCGCCGCGCGCAGCGCCGTCAGGTCGGCTTCCGTAAAGCTTTGGTACTTGCCGACCAGTTGCGGTGGAAACGGAATGTATTCGATGGCGCCTTCGCGCACCATGTCGTGCAACGTCAGGGGAGGCTTGGCCTCGCTCGCGCGGCACGCATTAACGGCGGCCACCGCGACATCGTTGAACGTGGCGGCCAGGCCGGTGCCGAGATTGAAAATTCCGGAGCGCTGCGGGTGATCGAGAAAATCAAGATTCACCTTCACCACGTCGTCGATGAAGACGAAATCGCGGCGCTGCTCGCCGGCCGCGTATCCGCCGGAGCCTTCGAACAGCCTGACTCGTCCGGAGTCGCGGTACTGCCCGAACAAATGAAACGCCACCGAGGCCATCGCGCCCTTGTGACTCTCGCGCGGACCATACACGTTGAAGTAGCGGAAACCTGCCACCTGCGCGGTACGCTCCGGCAGCATGCGGCGAACATACTGGTCGAACAGGAACTTGGAGTAGCCATACACATTCAGCGGCGCCTCGTGCGCGCGCTTTTCCGAAAACTGCGTGCCCGCACCGTACACCGACGCGCTCGACGCGTAGAGAAACGGAATATCGTTGTCCTGGCAGTGATCGAGCAGCGTGACTGAGTACCGGTAGTTGTTGCGCAGCATGAAGCGGCCGTCGGTCTCCATGGTGTCCGCGCATGCGCCCTGGTGCAGGATCGCGGTGATGTCGTCCTCGAAGTCGCCGTTGACGATGCGCGCCTCGAACTCGTCCTGGTCCAGGTAGTCGGCGATGTCGCAGTCCGCGAGATTGCGGAACTTCCCGGCGTCGCGCAGATTGTCGACCGCGATGATGTCGGTCTCTCCGCGGGCATTGAGCGCTCGCACCAGGTTGGACCCGATGAAGCCGGCGGCGCCGGTGACGACGATGTACACGTTGAGTGCTCCAGTTTCCTACAAGTCCAGGTCGATGCTGCCCAGTTCGCTGGTCACGAACGGGACGCGCGGCGCAACCGCACACAGCAACTCATAGCCGACCGTCGCCGCCGCGGCGGCCACATCATCGACCGGCATGCCCTCTCCCCACAACACCACCGGGCTGCCGACCCGCGCTTCGGGAACATCGGTCAGGTCCACCGTGATCATGTCCATCGACACCCGTCCTGCCAGGCGGACCTTGGTGCCGAGAACGCGCACCGGGGTTCCGTTGGGAGCGTGCCGCGGATAGCCGTCCGCATAGCCGCAGGCGACCACGCCGATGCGATGCGGCCGCGACGCCGTGTAGTGCGATCCGTAGCCGACGCTGTCGTTGGCTTTGAGGTCCTGCACGGCAATGATCTCGGAGCGCAACGTCATCACCGGCCGCAGTCCCAGCATGTCCGACGTGTCGTACGGAAGCGGAGTCGCGCCGTACAGCATGATGCCGGGCCGGACGAAATCGCCACCGACTTCCGCGAAGCGGATGATGCCCGCCGAATTGGCGAGCGAGCGCGGATACGGCAGCCCGCGACAGGCGGACTCGAACAACGCCAGCGGTTCCTTGATGCCATCTTCTTCGTCGGCGCGCGCGAAGTGCATCATCAGCCGCAGCGCCGCCACGGCCGGCGCGCGCGCCAGTCGCTCGCAAATGGCGGCGACGTCTGCCGGCCTGAAGCCCAGCCTGTTCATGCCGGTGTTGACCTTCACGAATACTTCCAGCGGTCGTGTGGCCGGCGCGGCCTCGAGCATTTTCACTTGCTCAATGTCGTGTACAACAACGGCGAGCCGCCGCTGCGCAATTTCGTCCAATTCGCCTTCGGTGAAGAATCCTTCGAGCAGAAGGATGCGGCGCATGTAGCGGTGTTCGCGCAGCAGTATCGCCGCGTCGAGTTCGACCAGCGCCAGGCCATCGGCGTCCTCGAGCGCAGGCAGCACACGCAGCAGACCGTGGCCGTAGGCATTGGCCTTGACCACCGCCATGACCTGCGTGCCCGGCGCCTTTTCGCGTACCCGGGTCAGGTTTCCGCGCATGGCGGCCAGGTTGATCTGTGCGAACAGCGGTCGTGCCATGTTTTTGGGCAGTGTCTGCGGAGCGTGGGGGCTACGAAACCGAGAACGAAACTACATCTTGCGCCCCGCAAGGCGGGCAAACATGGCAAACATGGTATAAAACGCGGGCCGCGCTGTTGCGGGCATTATAACCAACCAGTACCAGCGCCAGAAAAGACGAGGACTCCTAGAAGTCCCGCACCGGTGCACTGAAAGCGCGACTTGAGGAAATGAAGTCCGGTTTTTACACCATCATGGCGGCGCAGTTCTTCAGCTCGCTCGCCGATAACGCGTTGCTGATCGCCGCCATCCGGCTCCTCCAGGAATTGCAGGAACCGGAGTGGATGCTGCCGTCACTGCAGCAGTCCTTCGTCGTCTCCTATGTCGTGCTGGCGCCACTGGTCGGTGCATTCGCGGACTCGATGCCCAAGGGCCGGGTGATGCTCATCACCAACGCGATCAAGGTCGTCGGCTGCATCCTGATGCTGTTTTCGGTGCACCCGCTGCTCGCCTACGCAGTGGTCGGGTTCGGCGCCGCGGCGTACTCGCCCGCGAAATACGGCATCCTCACGGAACTGCTGCCACCTTCCCAGCTGGTGGTGGCCAATGGCTGGATCGAAGGCACCACGGTGGGCTCGATCATCCTGGGCGTGCTGCTGGGCGGGCTGCTGGTCAGCCACAATGTGTCGCACATGCTGCTGGGCTTCGACATGCCCACGATCGATACCGGCATCAATTCGCCGCCCGAGGCCGCCATTGCCGTCATCGCGTTCCTGTACCTCATTGCCGCGGTCATCAACTGGTTCATTCCGGACACCGGCGTCGATCACCGCGTACCCAGCAAGAACCCGTTCTACCTGATCCGCGAATTCGCGCATTGCGTGTCGCTGTTGTGGCGCGACAAGCTGGGCCAGATCTCGCTCGCCACCACGACGCTGTTCTGGGGCGCCGGTGCGACGCTCAAGTTCATCGTGCTGGCGTGGGCCGCCAATGCGCTGGGCTACGACCTCTCGCAGGCCTCCTACCTGCAGGGAGTGGTCGCGGTCGGGATCGCGCTCGGCGCGGTGCTCGCCGCGCGGTACGTGTCGCTGCGCAATGCGGTGAACGTGCTGCCCATCGGCACGGCGATGGGCCTGGTCGTGATCACGATGATCTTTGTCACCACGCTGCCGGTGGCGGTCGTGCTGATGATCGTGATCGGCAGCTGCGCAGGTTTCTTCGTGGTGCCGATGAATGCGCTATTGCAGCATCGCGGCCACGTGCTGATGGGCGCCGGCCATTCGATTGCCGTGCAGAACTTCAACGAGAACATCGGCATCCTGGTGATGGTGGGCCTGTACGCGGTGATGATCCAGCAGGGCATCTCGGTGAATCGCGCGGTCGTGCTGTTCGGCCTGTTCATGTCGAGCGCCATGCTGCTCGTCATGTGGCGCCACCAGTACAACCAGGGCAAAGGCGACTCGCTGCACCTCATCTCCGGCGACAGCGACCACCCCAGGCATTAGACGCCGTTAGAGTATGACCGGCGCGTCGGGAATCTCGTTGCGTCCGGGGCCTGAACGCGGCGAGTGCTGCGCCAGCAGCGCCGAAATCTCCACGATGCCCTTCTCGACGCCGTCGGCGCCCCGGCCCTCGCGAAATGCCGCTTCGATCCTGCGGCAAATACCCTGCCATGCCGCATCGCCGACGCGCGCATCGATGCCGCGATCGGCGACGATCTCCACCGCGCGATCCGCCATAAGCACGTAGAGCAGGACGCCGTCGTTGGCTTCGGTATCCCATACGCGCAGCAGTCCGAACACTTCCAGCGCGCGCTCGCGCGGACGCAGCCTGTGCCACAGCCGCTGCATCGGCAGCGATGCCTCGATGGCAAAGCACACCTGTCCCGAATGGCGCCGTTCGCCGTCGGCGACGGTGCGGCTGATGCGGTCGAGGTCATCCTGCGCAAACACCCGCCGGACCTGACCGCGGTCGGTAACGAAGTGCCGCCAGTAGCGCGAGAATGTTCCGGCCATCACCAATCTCCTGACGCGCCGCCGCCGCCGAAGCTGCCGCCGCCACCCGAGAATCCGCCGCCACCGCCACCCCCGCCGAACCCGCCACCGCCACCAGGAATGAAGACGCCCCCGCCGCGGCCCACCAGGCCGCTGCCCATCCCGAACGTGATCATCACGATGAATGCGACGACAGCCGCGATGAGCGCGATGGCCAGTGAGCCGGCGATGAGCCACGCCGCGCCACCGATGATGCCGGCGCCCACGGTCGAACCGATGGGCCTGCCGAACACGCGGCGCAGGATGCCTCCCAACACCGGCACGACGACGAACAGCACGATGAAGATCATCTCGAACGGAATGCCACCGCCGCTGCTTTTCCTGGTCGGCTGCACCGCGGGCGAATCGGCCATCGGCTCGCCCTTGTTGACCACGCTGATGATCTGGTCGACTCCCGCGTCGACGCCTTGCGCGAACTGGTTGTTGCGGAAGAACGGCGCGACCGTCTCGGCCAGGATGCGCCGCGAGGTGACGTCGGTCAGCACGCCCTCAAGGCCATAGCCGACCTCGATGCGGCTCTTGCGGTCATCCTTGGCGACGATGAAGACCGCGCCATTGTCCTTGCCCTTGCGTCCGATCTTCCACGCTTCCGCGACGCGAATGCCGTACGACGCAATGGCCTCCGGTTGCGTCGACGGCAACATCAGCACGACGAGCTGGTTGCCCGTTTGCGTTTCCCACGCGGTGAGCTTGGCATCCAGCGCCAGGCGCTCAGGTGTCGAGAGCGTGTTGGTGAGGTCCGTGACGCGGGAAGTCAGCGCCGGGATCTTCGTGAGGTCGTCGGCTGCAACCACCTGGGCTGGCAGGGCCAGCCCAAGCAGTACGACCACCAGCGAAAAAACCGCCGCCGCGCGGATTGCGAACGTCGTTGCCGGACGTTTCACTGGGCTGGGAGAACCACGAGAATTGCCGCCCTTGGCGCTGCCGTCAATAGCCCTTCTTCATCAGGTCCGCGGCCGGGTCCGGCGCGGCTTCGGCCGTCTTGGTCGCAGGCGCGGCCGACGTCTTGGGGGCAGGAGCAGGAACCACAGGGGCGGGCGCGGCCGGCTGCTTGCCGAAGTCAACCGTGGGCGGCTTGCTGACCGCCGCTTCGTTCTCGACCGCGAAGTTGGGCTTGACGTCCATCTTGAACATCATGGCGGTCAGGTTGGTCGGGAAAGAGCGCACCGTGGTGTTGTAGGTCTGCACCGTGTCGATGTAGCGCTTGCGGGCGACCGTGATGCGGTTCTCCGTGCCTTCGAGCTGCGATTGCAGGTCGCGGAACAGCGCGTCGGATTTTAGTTGCGGATAGTTTTCCGAGACGACGAGGAGCCGCGACAGCGCGCCGGTCAGCTGGCTTTGCGCATCGATGAATTTCTTGAACGCGACCGGATCGTTGATCAATTCGGGCGTGGCCTTGATCGCGCCGACGTTGGCCCGAGCGTTGGTCACTTCGGTGAGCACCGTCTGCTCCTGCGCGGCGTAGCCCTTGACCGTGTTGACGAGGTTGGGCACGAGGTCGGCGCGGCGCTGATATTGATTGAGCACTTCCGACCACGCGCCCTTGATGCCTTCATCCTGCCTTTGCAGGTCGTTGTAGCCGCAGCCGGCAAGCATCATGGTGGCAATCGTGGCGAACAGTACGGCGAATTTCCTAAGCATGGTTCCTCCCAATTGTTTCGGCCCGGCGCTCGGCAGCTGCCACGGTACGCCGAGCAAGAAGCATATCTTCCCACGACTTGGCCTTGTCCGGCAGGTTGCGCAGCAGGTAGGCCGGATGGTAGGTCACGATCAGCGGGACGCCGCGGTAGCTGTGGACTCGGCCCCGCAGGCTGGCGATGGTCGCGTCCGTTTCGAGCAACAGCGACGCCGCGCTCCTGCCAAGCGCGACGATGAGCTTCGGCCGCAACAGCTCCACCTGCCGCGCGAGATACGGCTGGCACGCAGCGGTTTCGCGCGGCTCGGGCGTGCGGTTGTTGGGCGGGCGGCACTTGAGCACGTTGGCGATGTAGACATTGCGGCCGCGCGCCATTCCCAGGGCCGCGAGCATGTTGTCGAGCAGGCGCCCCGCCTGGCCGACGAAGGGCTCACCCCGCGCATCCTCCTCGGCCCCCGGCGCCTCGCCGACAAAGAGCCACTCGGCGTTGACGTCGCCGACGCCCGGCACCGATTTGTGGCGCGTCTTGCACAGTCCGCAAGCGGTACATGCGTCGACGTCCGCGGCGAACGCGTCCCATGACAGCGCGGCAATCCGCGCAGCGCGCGTCGCATCGTCCACGGGGGGCACTACGGCAGGTACCGATTCGCGTGCCGGCTCGCGCACCTCCGGCGCGGCGGCAATGGTCGGCACTTCGGTCAGCGGCACCAATGTTTCACCGCGCAGCCGCCATGTTGGCGTCAGTCCGAGCTCGACCAGGATGTCGTCGCGCGTCGCCATCAGGATTGTCGCGACAGGCCGCGTCGCATGACCAACGCGTCTTCGCGCGGCGCATCGGTCTGGCTTGGGGGGTAGTACGACTCGCGCCGCGCCACGGCGTCGAATCCGGCACGACGGTACAAGGCGATGGCAGGTGCGTTGGACTCGCGCACCTCCAGAAAAACCTGTTCTGCGCCCAGCCGCCGCGCATCCTCCAGGAACTGAGTCAGCAGTGCCTGCGCCAGACCGGCGCGACGCGCATCCGGCACCACCGACAGGTTGAGGAGTTGCGCCTCGCCCGGCGCCAACATCAGCACGCCGTAGGCGACGATGCGGCCTTCGCGCTCGCCGACCCGCGCGCTGTACCCGGCAGCGAGCGCTTCGCGAAAATTGTCGGCCGTCCACGGCGCGGCGTGAATGTGCGCCTCGAGCGCGGCAACGTACGCGACATCCGCCGAAGCGAGGGGCCGCCAGTACACCATGGCGTGCGGGGAGGCGCGGGGAAGCGTGGCCATTGGCGGTTGACGCCGATCAGAGCCGCGCGCCGGCCGCGCGCTCGGCGGTGGTCAACGCGACGCGATGGCGGACATAGAGCGGCAACGCATCCGCGGCCGCAACGCCTTCGCCGGCGGCGAATCGCGGTTGCGCCAACTCGCCGATCGCCCGCGCATCCGGTACCGCCTCGGCGTCCACGCGGGCGAGCGACAGTTGCGCCGTCAACTCTGGATAGGCCAGGAATCCGCCGCCAACGCCGAACCATGCGGCGCCATCGCTTCGGGGAAGTGCGGCAGCACCCGGCGCCAGCACGACCGGCGCGAGCACTTCGGCAAAGCGATCCGCGGTCCGCGCGTACGCCGCCAGATACACCTCGCGCATCCGCGCATCGAGGCAGGCGACGATGTGCGTCGCGCCATCGTGCGACCGTTCATTTGCTGTGGAATTGCGCCATGCCGCCTGCGCCAACGCTTCCAGCGTGCAGATCGGCGCCAGCGGAAGATCCGCCCCCAGCGCCAGGCCCTGGGCCACGGCGCAGGCGATTCGCACGCCGGTAAACGATCCCGGTCCGGCACCGAAGGCGATGCCGTCCAGCGCTTGCAACGTCCAGCCGGCCTCGGCCAGCACCACGTCGATCAGCGGCAACAAGCGCTCGGAATGCGCCTGGCCCGCGGGCTCCCCGCGCACGCACCACGCGTCGCCGCCGCCACAGGCGACGGACAGCCAGTTCGTGGACGTGTCGAATGCGAGAAGCTTCATGGAATGGATTTTACCGCCACAGGGCATTGGCGGTGACGCGGCAACGGTACAATTCGCGGCCTTTCGCGGATATTGACGCCCCATTGCGCGAATGTTGACGGTTCCCCATCACATGCCCCCCGCCTCCTCCCTCACCCCCGACGCGCTCCTGACGATTGAATCGCTGGACCAGGAAGGTCGCGGCATCGCGCGCGTCGACGGCAAGGCCATCTTCGTGGAAGGTGCGCTGCCCGGCGAACGCGTACACGCTGCATCGGTGCGGACCAAGCCGACGTTCGAGACCGCCCGCGTCACTACCGTCGTGAAGGCCAACGCGTCGCGGGTGGTACCCAGGTGTCCGCACTTCGGCGTGTGTGGCGGCTGCACGCTGCAGCATGCGCATCCGGCGCTGCAAGTGGCCGCCAAGCAGCGCGCGCTGGAGGAAGCGCTGGCGCGCATCGGCCGCGTGCGCGCGGAACGGATGTTACCGCCGATCGAAGGTCCCGCATGGCGCTACCGCTACCGCGCGCGCCTTACCGTGCGGCATGTCGCGAAAAAAGGCGTGGTGCTGGTCGGCTTTCACGAGCGCAAGTCGAGTTTCGTCGCGGACATGTCCGAGTGCCACGTGCTGCCGCAGAAAATTTCCGACCTGCTGCCCGCGCTTCGCCTGCTGGTGGCCTCGCTCACGATCTACGATCAGCTGCCGCAGATGGAACTCGCGGTGGGCGAACGCAGCGACGGCGACGTCATTGCGCTCAACTACGTGCTGGTGCTGCGCATACTCGCCGCCTTGTCTCCAGACGACGAAGTGAAGTTGCGTGAGTTCGCCGACCTGCACGACGTCGCATTCTGGACGCAGACCGGCGGCCCCGCCACGGTGCTGCCGTTCCATCCGGCGAACTCCGTGCTGCACTATCTGCTGCCGGAATTCGCCGTCACGATGCCCTTTGCGCCCACCGATTTCACGCAGGTCAACAGCGCAATCAACCGTGTGCTGGTGCGCCGCGCGCTGGCGCTGCTCGACCCGCAACCCGGCGAGCGTGTCGCTGATTTTTTTTGCGGCCTCGGCAATTTCACGCTGCCCATCGCGCGGCGCGGCGCCGACGTGGTCGGCATCGAAGGCAGCGCGGGACTGGTGCAGCGCGCGCTGGGCAACGCGCGCCACAACGGCCTCGAGGCGCGTACGCGCTTCGTCGTCGCCAACCTGTTCCTGGCAACGCCGGCGACCATCGCCGAGTTGGGACCGCTCGACCGCGTGCTGATCGACCCGCCGCGGGAAGGCGCCATCGAACTGGTCAAGTCGCTGCCCGGGCGCGACGACACCGGCGGACTATCGCGCATCGTCTATGTGTCGTGCAATCCGGCCACGCTGGCCCGCGATGCCGAGGTGCTGGTGCACGATAGTGGCTACCGGCTTGCCGCAGCCGGCGTGGTGAACATGTTCCCGCATACGGCACACGTCGAGTCGATTGCATTATTCGAACGCTGACGCAGACAATCCATCAGCAGCGCGAGAGGCAGGCCGTCCGTTCCGTGCTCAGCTGTCGCCGGACAGTTCGTCGGGTGCGTGTTTCGGCGCGCGCCGGGCAGTCAACACACGACTACCCGCCTTGCGCCGCACGCACTGCGCCGACGGCGACAGATTCGCCCGCGATCGGACGGCCCGCCCCGCGCCGGGCACCCGCAGGCTGGCGTTTGCGACCTTTGGGCACCGGCAAGGCCCCCACCGCAGCTCAGGAGAATTCGCGAAAGGGACAAAAAAACGGGCGCCGATCTGGCGCCCGTCAAGGTACTGCCGGTTAACTTTTTCAGTCGCGCGATCCGGTGAATGCGAGCAGCAGGTTGAGCAGGCTCATGAAGATGTTCAGCAGATCCAGGTACAGATTCATCGTGGCCATGACGTAGTTCGTTTCGCCGCCATGGATGATCCGGCTGAGATCGTGCAGCAGCCAGGCGGAGAAGAGCATCACGCAGATCGCGGAAAGCGCGACCGAGAGCGCCGGCATCTGGAAGAACATGTTCGCGATCATGGCCACGATCAGCACGACCGTCCCGACCATCAGGAATTTGCCCATCGACGAGAAATCGCGCTTGCTGACGGTGGCAATTGTCGCCATCGTGAAGAAGATCGCCGCGGTCATGGCGGCCGCGAGCCCGACCAGCTGCCAGCCATTGCGGAACCCCGCGGCGAAAGTCAGCGTGGGCGTCAACGTCAGGCCCGCCACGAACGTGAAGGCGAACAGCGCGGCCACGCCCCAGGCGCTGTTGCGCAGCCGGGTCACCACGAACAGCATGCCGATCATTGCGCCGAACATCATCAGCGGCATCATGATGGGGTGCGCGGTGTACAGCGCGAAAAGGTTCAATTGCGCGCCGACGAACGCGCCGGCAATCGTCGGCAGCATTGTCAGCGCGAGCAGCCAATAGGTATTGCGCAGCACCGCGTTTTGGGTCGTCTGCGGCGTTACCGTGCCGTCGAAGACCTGGCCGCGGGAACGCGTTGCCGAGCCCGACATGACCGGTTCGAATTTCGGATCCATGCTTCCTCCACAGTGGCCCAAAAGGGCCATTCAGGTACTTAGACTAACAGATCGGCCAAGGGTTTCAACGGGGCCCTCATTCCCCAAATTCGCGCGGATTCGCCCGGGTTTCTCCTTCAAAATCTCCGGTGCTAAGATTTGGCCCCAAGTGGCCGATTTCAAGGCATTTTCCGGTTGAAAACGGCGTGGGATCGCAGGATGGGTGGCAGAGTGGTCGAATGCACCGGACTTGAAATCCGGCAAGGGCGCAAGTCCTTCGTGGGTTCGAATCCCACCCCATCCGCCAG
>JANMCH010000146.1:0-25143 GCA_031361045.1 Betaproteobacteria bacterium
GCGATGATGAGGACTTCCGACACGCCCGCGACCATGTCGATGCCCACCGCGCCGAACACCCGTCGCTTGGCGGCGGCGACATAGGCGTTGCCCGGGCCGCAAATCTTGTCGACCGCCGCAATGGACTGTGTGCCGTAAGCCAGTGCCGCGATCGCCTGCGCGCCGCCGATCGTGTAGGCGCTCGTGGCACCGGCCAGGTGCGCGGCCGCGAGCACGAGCGGATTGCGCACGCCTTCCGGCGCCGGGACCACCATGACGATCTCGCGCACGCCGGCGACCCGCGCCGGGATGACGTTCATCAACACCGACGACGGATACGCGGCCTTGCCGCCGGGCACGTACACGCCGACGCGATCGAGCGGGGTCACGCGCTGGCCCAGCTCGGTGCCGTCGGCTTCGGTGAAGCCCCAGTCGCGGCCCTTCTGCTTTTCGTGGAAGTTGCGCACGCGCGCCGCCGCGGTGCCAAGTGCATCGCTTTGCGCCACCGGAAGTGACGCGTAGGCCTCGCGCATCTGTTCGGCGGTGACCTCGAGCTGGCCGACCGAGGCCGCGTAGATGCGGTCGAACTGCCGCGTGTAGTCGAGCAGCGCGGCGTCGCCGCGGGCGCGGACATCCGCGATGATCTTCGCGACCGTCGCGTCGATTTCCGGATCCTGCGCCGACTCGAAGGCGATCAGCGCGGCGAGTTCGCCATCGAATCCGGGCGCCGCCGAGTCGAGCCGGCGCAACGTCAGTTCGGCGCTCACGGGAGTTTCGCTGCCGTTACACGTGCGAGCGCGTCGAGCAGCGGCTGCACGACATCGCGCTTCATCTTGAGCGCGCCGGGATTCACGACCAGCCGCGAGCTGATCGGCATGATGTCCTCGACGGCGACCAGGTCGTTGGCCTTCAGCGTATTGCCGGTGGACACGAGGTCGACGATGGCGTCGGCGAGCCCCACCAGCGGCGCCAGTTCCATTGAACCGTAGAGCTTGATCAGGTCGACGTGCATGCCCTTGGCAGCGAAGTGCTCGCGCGCCGTCTTCACATACTTGGTCGCCACGCGGATGCGCGCGCCGCGCTGCACGGTCGCGTTCCAGTCGACCGAACGCTTGACCGCCACGACGAGGCGGCAGCGGCCTATCCCCAAGTCCAACGGCTGGAAGAGTCCCTCGCCGCCATGTTCCAGCAGCACGTCACGCCCGGCCACGCCGGCATCGGCGGCACCGTACTGCACGTAGGTTGGCACGTCGGTGGCGCGCAGCATCACCAGCGAAACGTCGGGCCGGTTGGTGGGCAGGATCAGCTTGCGCGACGTCTCCGGATCCTCGGCCGGCACAATGCCCGCCAGCGCCAGCAACGGCAACGTTTCTTCAAGGATGCGGCCCTTGGACAGGGCAATGGTCAACGTGGGCACGGCAACGATCCTGAGCAAAGCCTTTAGGAAGCCCCCGATTCTACTGGAGCCACGTCCTGCGCCTCGATCGAGGCCTGGTGCCGCTCATAGGCCAGGTGACCGGCGACATAGGTGGCGCGGATTGCGCGATCGTCGCCCAGCGCCATCTGGATGGCCAGCGTTTCATCGAAATCGCGCGCATCGCGCATCCGGAAATCGATCAGCGGCGTCGAATTCAGATCGATGACCGTGACATCGGCGTCCATGCCCGGCGCGATGTTCCCGATGCAGTCGTCGAGGTCGAGCGCCCGCGCGGCGCCGCGCGTCGCCAGATACAGCGCGCAAGACGGCGGCAATGCGTAGCCGGACATCTGGGCCACTTCGTACGCCGCCTGCATAGTGCGCAGCATGGAAAAACTGGTGCCGCCACCCAGGTCGGTCGCCAATGCGACAGGCACCGGACGCTCGGTGCGTCTTGCTGTTTTCAGATCGAAGCGTCCGCTACCAAGAAAATTGTTGGACGTCGGGCAATGCGCGATGGCCGTCCCGGTCTCGTGCAGAAAGCGGAAATCGCTCTCGTCCAGATGGATGCCGTGGCCGTAGATCGTGCGGGGGCCGGTCAGCCCGAAGTGGGCGTAGACGTCGACGTAGCTCTTCTGCACCGGGAACAATTCGCGCACCCACGCGACTTCCGCGGTGTTTTCGGCGAGATGCGACTGCACGAACGCATCCGGATGCTCGCGCCTGAGCGCGCCGGCCGCCTCGAGCTGCGCGGGACTCGACGTCACGGCGAAGCGCGGCGTGATGGCATAGCCCAGCCGATCCTTGCCATGCCAGCGTTCGAGCAGCGTCTTCGATTCGTCATAGCCGCGCTGCGCCGTATCCAGCAGATAGTCTGGCGCGTTGCGGTCCATCAGCACCTTGCCGGCGATCATCCGCAGCCTAAGCGCCTGCGCTTCCTCGAACAGCACGTCGACCGACGCGGGGTGCACGGTGCCGAAAACCGCGGCGGTCGTGATGCCATGCCGCAGGTTCTCCGCGAGGTACACCTTGGCAACTTTTCGCGCGTGATCCGCATCGGCGAAACGGCGCTCCATCGGAAACGTATAGTCCGCCAGCCAGTCGAGCAGCGACCTGCCGCCCGCGCCGATGACCGGAACCTGCGGGTAGTGGACATGGGCGTCGATGAATCCCGCGGTGATCAACGCGTTGGGGTACGCGGTGACCGGTGTGCCTTGGGCTAAACGGTCCATGACGTCGCGCGCCGGTCCGCAATCGGTGATGCGGCCGTTCGCCATCGCGACGATTGCGTCCGATTCGTAGTGACGGGCGGCCTCGACGCCGTCGACAAAGGGATCGCCGGAGAACGTGACGAGCGCGCCGCGGATCGCGCGGGTCCCGCCGAGGCCCGCGACAGCAGTCATTGCCGCGCCGTGCGCATGTTGGCCGGGACCGCGACGCCGGCATTGGTACGGAATGGATTGATGTCGACGCCACCGCGGCGCGTGAAGCGCGCATAGACCGACAGCGTCTCGCAGCGGCAGCGCGCCATGACGTCGACGAAGATGCGCTCGACGCAATGTTCGTGGAAGCCGGGATGGCAGCGGTAGGACACCAGGTAGCGCAGCAGCGCCGCGCGGTCGATCGCTGGTCCGCGGTACGCGATCTGCACGGAGGCGAAGTCCGGCTGGAACGTGATCGGGCACAGCGACCGGAACAAGTCCGTCCTGAACGTCTGCTCGACCACGGGGCCGGCCGCGGCCAGCAGGTCCGGCGCGAGCTGGTAATGCTGGATCGCGACGGGCAGGTCGTCCAGCCGTTCACCTTCCAGGTCCGCGCAGCGCACATCGAGGAACATCGCAGGCGCATCGAGCGCCACAGTGACCGCGCCGCCCGTCGCGTGCGCAAGATCGCGCTCGATTGTCGCCCGGACTTCCGCGGTGTCCCCGAATCGCGTTTGCGCGAACGCGCCCAGGTACAACTTGACCGACTTGGATTCGACGATTGCAGTCGACGTTGCCGGCACGACGAACGTGGCGATCGCGACCTGCGGCTTGCCTTGCGCATCGAGCCAGGTCAATTCGAAGGCGGTCCACAGGTCGGCGCCGGAAAACGGCAGCGCGTCGGTGATGCCGATCTCCCCGCGCTGCGGGGCGCGCGGAACCGGAAACAGCAATGCCGCGTCGTAGGCGTCCGGATACACCGTCGGATGGCCCAGCGGCGCACCGGTCAGCTCATCGCGGATACCGGTCATCGCGTTCCTTGCCGCGCCGCCGTCACCCGACGCGCGAAATGCGCGCGCCCAGCGCCGACAGCTTTTCCTCGATGCGCTCGTATCCGCGGTCGAGATGGTAGATGCGGTCGATGGTGGTCGGCCCTTCCGCCACCAGTCCGGCGATGACCAGGCACGCGGACGCGCGCAGGTCCGTGGCCATCACATCGGCGCCGGTCAATTTGTCCACGCCCTTCACGATGGCCGCGCTGCCTTCGACTTCGATGTCGGCGCCCAGGCGCTTCAGTTCCTGCACGTGCATCATCCGGTTTTCGAAAATCGTCTCCGTGATCACCGAAGTGCCTTGCGCGCGCGTGGCCAGCGCCATGAACTGCGCCTGCATGTCGGTCGGAAAGCCGGGGTAAGGCGAGGTGCGCACGTTGACGGCCGTGAGCGGGCCGTTGCGGCGCACACGCATCACGTCGCCACGCGCGTCCCTGCCCACCGAGATTTCCGCGCCGGCTTCGCGCAACTTGTCGAGCACCGCTTCGAGCGAATCCACCTGCACGCCGCGCACCGCGACGTCGCCGCCGGCTGCGGCCACGGCCGCGAGAAAGGTTCCGGTCTCGATGCGGTCGGGCATCACCGGATGCGTGGCGCCATGCAGGCGCGCGACGCCTTCGATGACAATGCGATCGCTGCCCGCGCCGGTGATGCGCGCGCCCATCGCGGTGAGGCAGCGCGCGAGGTCGACGACTTCCGGCTCGCGCGCGGCGTTTTCGAGCGTCGTCGTGCCTTCGGCCAGCGTGGCCGCCATCATCAGATTCTCGGTACCGGTGACCGTCACCATGTCGAACACGATGGTGGCGCCATGCAACCGTCCGGTGGCGTTGATGTAGCCGTGGGCCAGGTCGATCGTGGCGCCCATCGCCTCGAGACCCTTGACGTGCTGGTCGACGGGGCGCAAGCCGATGGCGCAACCGCCGGGCAGCGAAACGCGCGCCTCGCCGCAACGCGCGAGCAGCGGTCCGAGCGCCAATATCGACGCGCGCATCGTCTTCACCAGTTCGTACGGCGCCAGCGGCCAGTCGATGCGGCGGGCATCGAGCGTCACGCTTCCCGCCGTTCCGGTGTCCAGCGCCACACCCATCTGTGCCAGCAACTTCTCCATCGTGTCCACATCGTTCAGGCGTGGCATGTTGGTCAGCGTGAGAGGCTCAGGCGACAGCAGCGCGGAACACAGGATGGGCAGCGCGGCGTTCTTGGCGCCCGACACCGTCACTTCGCCGGCCAGCGCGTGACCGCCTTCGATCAACAGCTTATCCATTGTTGCGCGCTTGCCATTGCGTGGGAGTGAGCGTCTGCATCGACAGTGCGTGGACCTCCTCGCGCATGCGATCGCCCATCGCGGCGTAGACGAGTTGATGCTGCTTGATGCGCGACAGGCCTTCGAAGGCGGCCGAAACGATCACCGCCTCCCAGTGCTGGCCGTCGCCGGCAACCTCGACATGGCGGCAGGCGATGCCTGCCTCGATCGACTGCTTGATGGACTCCGGTGTGACCATGACCCAACCCTCAGTTTAATGACTTCAATGCCGAACTCAGTGGCGTAACTTCCAGCCGCTGCGCAACAGCGCCAGCGCAATGGCCGCCAGCACCACGCAAAACACACCGACGACGGCGAAGCTGAACCACGGCGACACGTCCGACACGCCGAAGAAGCCGAAGCGGAAGCCGTCGATCATATAAAAGAACGGGTTCCAGTGCGACAGCGCCTGCCAGAACGGCGGCAACGAATGAATCGAGTAGAACACGCCTGACAGGAACGTCAGCGGCATGATCACGAAATTCTGGAACGCGGAGAGTTGGTCGAATTTGTCGGCCCACAGGCCGGCGATGAGGCCCAGCGTCCCGAGGATCGCGCTGCCCGCAAGCGCGAACGCGACGGCCCACAGCGGATACGGCATGGCGAGCAACTTGGGATTGAAGAATAGCGTGACCGCGAATACGCCCATTCCCACGACGAGGCCGCGCACCATCGCGCCGATCACGTAGGCGGCGAAGAGATTGCCCGCCGACAGCGGCGTAAGCAACACGAAGATCAGGTTGCCGGTGATCTTCGACTGGATCAGCGACGACGATGAATTGGCGAACGCGTTCTGCAACACCGCCATCATCACCAGGCCCGGCACGAGGAACGACGTGTAGGAGACGCGACCGTCGAAGACCGACACGCGCCCCTCGAGCACGTGCGAAAAAATGAGCAGGTAGAGGAGCGCGCTGAGGATGGGCGCCGCCACGGTTTGCAGGCTGACCTTCCAGAAGCGCAGCAGCTCCTTGTAGAGCAGCGTGAGCCAGCCATGTCCCACGATGTGAGCCCCCACGCTTGCGGCCTGAGAAACCGGGGCCGCTACGCTGCCCCCCGAGGGGGAACTATTCGCGCCTTGGGACGGCCCGGCGGCGCTCAAGTTCTCTCCACGTTGACGATTGGATTTTTCATGATGCGCAGGAACACCTGCTCCAGGTCGGTCTCGGCCAGCGACAGTTCGGCAATCACGATGCCTTCCTGACGCAATGCGGCCAGCAGCATCTCGAGCTCGGCGTGGTTGTCCAGCCGCAGGTTGAACACGCCGCCATCCTGCCGGACGATTCGCGGCTGCCACGCCGCTGGAACGCGCGCCGCGGCCAGCTTGACCGTGAGGCCCGCGAACTGCGCGAGCAGATTATGCGTGGTGTCGAGCGCCACGACGCGGCCCGCCTTCAGCATCGCGATGCGCCCGCACAGCGCTTCGGCCTCTTCCAGATAGTGCGTCGTGAGGATGATCGTGTGGCCGTCGCGATTGAGCTTGCGGATGAATCCCCACAGGCTTTGCCGGAGCTCGACGTCGACACCCGCGGTGGGCTCGTCGAGCACGATCACCGGCGGCTTGTGCACCAGCGCCTGCCCGACCAGCACGCGTCGCTTCATGCCGCCCGACAGCGAACGCATGTTGGCGTTGGCCTTGGAAGTGAGGTCGAGGTGATGCAAGAGCTCGTCGATCCAGGCGCCGTTGTTGCGCAGGCCGAAATAGCCTCCCTGCATTTCCAGCGTCTCGCGCACCGTGAAGAACGGGTCGAACACCAGTTCCTGCGGCACGACGCCCAGGTTGCGGCGCGCCTGCCGATAGTCAGCGATAACGTCGTGTCCGAGAATGCGCGCGGCGCCGCGGTCGGCGCGCGTCAGTCCCGCCAGGATCGAGATCAGCGTCGTCTTGCCCGCGCCATTGGGACCGAGCAGGCCGAAGAACTCACCTTCCTCGACGGCCAGGTCGACGCCGTCCAGGGCCTGCACGCTGCCGAAGCGGCGCGCGACATCGGTCACGTCGACGGCGAGCATCAACCAGCGAGCAGATCGTCGACGCCGTAGACATGCGCAAGCGCGCGAAGGCCCGGCGGGATCGACGTGAATTGCAGGCGCGTGCCACTGACCGCAGCGCGTCGCGACAGCGCCACCATCACCGCGAGCGCTGCCGAGTCCGCCGGTTCGAGCGCGGCGAGGTCGACGACCCCGCTGGCCGGCAAGGGGACGTCGCGCGATGCCTCGAACACGGCCGCGGCGTCGGCGAATGTGAGCGCGCCCGTGAACGTCCAGCGCCCTTCCGCAGCGACGAAGCTGCCCGCGGGCGCGGCAGTTGCGCAGGACATCATCACTTGGCCGGCGCGGCCTTGTTCTTGTCGGCGAGGGTCTTGATGAGCCCGTCCACGCCACCGCTCTTGATCTGCTCGTTGAATTCGTCGCGGTAGTTGGTGACCAGCGAAACACCGCCGACGATGACGTCGAAGGCCTTCCAGCCGCTCGCCGTCTTGGTCATGCTGTAGTCGATCGTGACCGGCGCCTGACCGGAGCGGACGACTTCCGAGCGCACGACGACGTCGGTCGCCGCCGCATCGCCGCGCAGCGGCTTGAAGTCGATCGTCTGGTCCTTGTACTGCGACAGCGCGCCCGAATACGTGCGCACGAGCAGTGTGCGGAACTGCTCGATCAGCGCCTTCTGCTGTTCCGGCGTTGCCTTGGCCCAGTTGCGGCCCATTGCCAGCGCCGTCATCCGTTCGAAATCGAAGTTGGGCAACAGCTTCACCTCGATCACTTCGCGGATGCGCGCCTGGTCGCCCGCTTGCACCTTTGGATCGGTGCGCACGATCTGCAGCACTTCGCCGGAAACGCGCTTGACCAGAACGTCAGGCGCCTCCTGAGCCAGCGCGGGGACCGCCGCAGCGGCAAGGAACGCAACAGCGCATGCGTGGCGGAAAATTTGCGAAAGCTTCATTCAGTCATCCTTTTCTGGCGGCGGATTGCCGTCGTAAACCAGGTATTGGCGGCGCTGCAGGTAGGCGCGCCGGACGAAGTTGTAAGGGTCGAGCGATGCCTGGTCGATCATCGAGCTCGCGTCCAATGCGCCGGCGCGCAGGTCGACCGCGCCGATGCCGTAGATGATGTTGCGCAAAGGCACGTAGGGAAGGTAGCCGACCGGACCGTACCAGATCCGGATCAGGCTGCCGGTACCGTCGCGCACCGTGGTGGGCCCCCACAGCGGAACGAACAGGTACGGCCCCTGCGGAATGCCCCAGTAGCCGAAGGTTTGTCCGAAGTCCTCGTTGCCCTTGGGAATGCCGAGGTCCGTCGCGATGTCGATCAGTCCGCCCAGTCCCCACATATTGACCAGTACGCGGCCGAAATCGTTCCCGGCCTTCTCGGTCTTGCCTTGCAGGATGCCGTTGATGCCGGAGAAGAGGTCGTCGATATTGCCGAACACATTCGACACACCCTGGCGCATGAGCTTGGGCACATAGTCGACATAGGCTTGCGCGATGGGCCGGAACACATGATCGTCGATCGGCTTGTTGACCGCGTACATCGCACGGTTGAAAGGCTCCAGCGGATCGTCGACGCGCCCCGGCGTGCTTGCGCACGCGGACAGAAGCAGTGCCAGGGCCACCGCCATGATGGCGCGCAAGTTCATTGGGTTCCTCATTTGGCTGCCCCGCTGCCGGCCTTGTCGAACAGGAACTGCCCGATCAGTTTTTCCAGCACGACGGCCGACTGCGTCTTGCCTATGGTTGCACCGTCGGCCAGCATGACCGTGTCGCCACCCGCGTCCAGTCCGATGTAGACCTCGCCCAGCAAACCCGACGTCAGGATGGACGCGATCGTGTCCTTGGTGAACTGGTAGCCGTTGTCGATCTTGAGCGCGACGACGGCTTCATACGTCTTGGCGTCGAGCCGGATGCCATCGACGCGGCCAACCACCACGCCGGCCGCCTTGACCGGCGCGCGCATCTTGAGCCCGCCGATGTTGTCGAAGCGCGCCTCGAGCCGGTAGCTTGGCACCGTGTTGAGCGACGTCAGGTTACCGACCTTGAGCGCGAGAAACACGATCGCCGCCAGGCCGATCGCCACGAAAATGCCGACCCATAGGTCCATCGCGGTGCGATTCATCCGCCAATCCCTCTGAACATGAACACTGTGAGAATGAAGTCGAGCGCCAGGATGGCCAGCGACGCGCCAACGACCGTGCGCGTGGTTGCCGACGACACGCCTTCCGCGGTCGGCTTGGCATCGTAGCCTTCGAACACCGCGATCAGGCTGACGGCCACGCCGAACACGACGCTCTTGATGATGCCGTTGGTGATGTCGGGCCAGAACTCGATGGCGGCGCGCATGTTACCCCAGAACGCGCCGCTGTCGAGGCCGATCAACCGCACACCGACCAGATAGGCACCGAACACGCCCATCACGGAGAACAGCGCGGCCAACAGCGGCATCGAAATCACCCCGCCCCAGAAGCGCGGCGCGACGATGCGCGCCAGCGGATCCACCGCCATCATTTCCATGGCCGACAATTGCTCCGTGGTCTTCATGAGGCCGATTTCCGCCGTGATGGCGCTGCCCGCGCGGCTCGCGAACAGCAGGCCCGCGACGACGGGGCCCAATTCGCGCACCAGCGACAGGCCGACGAAGACGCCCAGCGAGTCGCCGGCGCCGTACTTGTTGAGCGAGTCATAGCCCTGCAGTCCCAGCACCATGCCGACGAACAATCCCGAGACCATGATGATCACCAGCGACAGCACGCCGGCGAAGTAGATCTCGCGCATCGTCAGGCGGCCCCGCCGGAACGCGTCCGGCGTCCGGGACAGCACGACCATGAAGAAGCGCGCGGAGAACCCCACGCGCGTCACGGCTTTGATCGCGCCGGCGCCAATGCGGCGCAATCCGCTGGCGATGGTGTCAGCTGGCATAGGCGGCGAGCTCGTCGGAATAGGGACGCGCAGGATAGTGGAACGGCACGGGCCCATCGGGCGCGCCGTCGACGAACTGGCGCACGAAAGGATCCTGCGAAGCCTTCACCTGCTCGGGCGTACCTTGCGCGATGATGCGGCCCTCGGACACGAAATAGAGATAATCGACGATCTTCAACGATTCATAGACGTCATGGGTCACCACGACGGATGTGATTCCCAGCGCGTCGTTCAGTTCCCTGATCAGCTGCCCGACCACCCCCAGCGAAATCGGATCGAGCCCCGCGAAAGGCTCGTCGTACAGCATCAGCATCGGGTCGAGCGCGATCGCGCGCGCAAGCGCGATGCGACGCGCCATGCCGCCCGAGAGCTCCGCCGGCCGCAATTCCGCCGTGCCGCGCAGGCCCACCGCGTTGAGCTTCATCAGCACCAGATCGCGCACCAGCTCGTTCGGCAGGTTGGTGTGCTCGCGCAGCGCGAAGGCGATGTTCTCGAACACGGTCATATCGGTGAACAACGCGCCGAACTGGAACAGCATGCCGATCTTGCGGCGCAGCGCGAACAGTGCGTCGCGGTCGAGGTCGGGCACCGACTGTCCGGCGACCAGCACGCGGCCCGCCTGCGGACGCAATTGCCCGCCGATCAGGCGCAGGATCGTCGTCTTGCCGCAGCCCGAGCCACCCATGATCGCCACCACCTTGCCGCGCGAAATCGTCATGTCGATGCCACGCAGCACGAGCCGGCTGGCGTCGTAACCGTACGAAACCCCGGTCATTTCGACGGCGTTTTCGGTAGGCGAGGCAGGCGCGGCGGCGGGCGGTGATGCTGCGTCGGTCACGCGAAGGATCCACAACGATGGGGGACGCTGATTGTAGCCTTTGCGTCGTGCCTGTCGCAATGACCCGCGGTCATTTAGCGGCAGTGTCCAACCGGCGACCGGGCGCAGCAGTTCGGTTCAGTGTTTGAGCAGGCGCTTTTCCGCGAGCAGCAGCTTTTCCGGCAGCCCCAGCAAGACCACGACATCGCCGGCTTCGAACAACCAGGTGCCGTCCGGTCGCCGCGACCGCACGCCGCGCCGGCGCACGCCCGTCACCTCGACCAAACGCTCGATATCGAGGTCCGCCAACGTATGCCCCACCGCGCTCGCCCGGTCGGGAAGTACCACCGAGTGCAGGCGCGGCTGCAGGTTGTCGGCGGCGTCCGCCGTGTCGGTGGCGCCGTGGAAGAAGCCGCGGAAGAGTCCATAACGCTCCTCGCGAATCGCGCGAATGCGCTTCAGCACCCGGTTGAGCGGTACGCCGAGCAACAGCAGCGAATGCGACGCGAGCATGAGGCTGCCCTCGAGCACTTCGGGCACGACCTCGGTGGCGCCGGCGTCCATCAACTTCTGCAGTTCGCTGTCATCGACCGTGCGGACGATCACCGGCAAGTCGGGACGCATCTCCTGCACGAGATGCAGGATCTTGAGCGCCGCGCGCGTATCGGCGAAGGTCACGACGAGCGCCTTCGCGCGGGACAGCCCGGCCGAGGTCAGCGCTTCCTTGCGGCTGGCATCGCCATAAACCACGGAACCGCCGTCCGCCGCCGCCTCGCCAACGCGTTCCGGGTCGGAATCGAGCGCCAGATACGGAATGTCCTCGGCTTCGAGCAGGCGCACGAGATTCTGCCCGCTGCGACCATAGCCGCAGACGATGATGTGGTCCTGGCGCGACATCGTCTTGGCCGCGATCTGCGTCACCTGCGCCGCGCGCGCCAGCCAGTCGTTGGCGGTCAGCTTGCGCACCACCGCTTCGGAATACTGGATGATGACCGGCGCGAGCATCATCGACAGGATCATCGCGGCCAGCACCGGCTGGGTCAGTTCCGGCGGAATGATGCCGTTGACCTTGGCGAGTGCCAGCATCACCAGCGCCAGCTCACCCGCCTGCGCCAGGTAGAAGCCGGTGCGCAGCGCGGTGGCCAACGGTGAGCCGAACACGCGCGCCAGCACGACGATGAGCGCGAACTTGGCCACCACCGGCAGGAAAAGCAGCACTGCCACCCACCCCAGGTTGGCGAACACGACGTGCAGGTCGAGCACCATGCCCATCGTGATGAAGAACAATCCCAGCAGGACATCGCGGAACGGCTTGATGTCCTCTTCCACCTGATAGCGGTACTCGGTCTCCGCGATCAGCATGCCGGCGAGGAATGCGCCCAGCGCCAGCGACAGTCCCAGAATCTCGGTCAGCGCGCCGAAGCCCAGCGTGATCAGCAGCACGTTGAGCACGAACAGCTCGGACGAACGCTGCCGCGCGACGACGTGGAACCACATGCGCATCGGCTTCTGCCCGAAATACAGGATCACGGTAAGCGCGATGGTCGCCTTGAAGACGGCAATGCCGAGCGCGCGGGCAATGTCGCTCCCGGCACCGCTCAATGCCGGAATGACGATCAGGAAAGCGACCACGGCCAGATCCTGGAACAGCAGGATGCCCATGCTGTCCCGGCCGTGCGGGGAACCCAATTCCATCCGCTCGGCGAGCATCTTCGACACGATGGCGGTCGAACTCATCGCCAGGGCACCGCCCAGCGCCAACCCGGCCTTCCACCCGTACCCCATGAAGTGCAATACGAGCATCGCTCCCACGGTCGTGATCGTCACTTGCGCCAGTCCCAGGCCGAACACGCTCTTGCCCATCGCGCGCAACTGCGGCAGGCTGAATTCCAGTCCGATCGAGAACATCAGGAACACGATGCCGAACTCCGCCAGCTGGCGCGTGTCAGTGTCGTCCGGCACCAGGCCCAGCGCGTGCGGGCCGACCGCGATGCCGACCAACAGGTAGCCGATGATCGCCGGCAACCGCACCAGCCGGCACACCACGACGACGACGACCGCGGCGGCGAGCAGGACGAGGATGAGTTGAAGTGTGGAGTGCATGAGTTGATCCCGAAATTACCATGAACCGCGCGAATCGTTTTCGCGCGAATCGTCCCAGCGTAGTACGTTCTCGCGCGGAACAGGCCCACCGCCACGGGCTCAGCCGCCGCCATGCATTGGGGCGCGTGCGTGAGTCTCCGCGCCGCACGCACCGCGCCGAAGGCGGCAGATTCGCCCGCAGCGGCAGGCCTGTTCCGCGCTGCGGCCGCGCTCCGTTGTCCCATGGCGTCCCATAGGCGCGACACAAAGGCGCGGGAGTGCGGTCGGCGCAGAGGCGCGTTGGTCGCGCCGGCCGTCGCGGGTGGCGCGGACACGCGAAGTCTTGTGTTGACGAGCGTAGACGCGCCGGGTCCCCGCAGGCTGGCGTTTGCGACCGGGGCGCCCCTGCGCCGACCGTACTCCCGCGCCATTTGAAAATGCTGCCGCGACCGGGGCGCCCCTGCGCCGACCGCACTCCCGCGCCGAACGGAAAGCGTATCGCGGCCTGCGGGAACGCCTGAGCCGTCTCCGCTTGAGCGCCACTTTGGGGCAGAAAGCTATACTTGCCCGGTGAATGCGCGAATCGACCCGCCGCCGGGGCCAGCGAAGCTCGCCGTCGATCCGGCGCGCGCGCTGGCGCTCGCCCGCGACGTGCTTGCCACCGAAGCCCGCGCGATCACCGCGTTATCCGCACGCCTTGGCGCGCCCTTTGTCGCGGCGCTCGAGATGATCCTCAACTGCCGTGGCCGCATCGTCGTGTCCGGCATCGGCAAGTCGGGCCACATCGGCCGCAAGCTGGCCGCGACACTCGCGTCCACCGGTACGCCGGCGTTCTTCGTGCACCCGGCCGACGCATCGCACGGCGATCTCGGCATGATCACGGCGGACGATATCGTCGTCATGCTGTCCAATTCCGGCGAGACCGACGAACTCGTCGCGCTGACCCCGCACCTGAAGCGCGAAGGCGCGCGGCTCATCGCGCTGACCGGCAACGAGCAAAGCTCGCTGGCGCAGGCGGCCGATGTGCACCTGGACGCGGCCGTCGATGTCGAGGCGTGCCCGCTGGGGCTGGCGCCGACGGCGAGCACCACCGCGGCACTTGCGCTGGGCGATGCGCTGGCGCTGGCGCTGCTCGACGCGCGCGGCTTCTCTGCCGAGGACTTCGCGCGCTCGCATCCGGGTGGCGCCCTCGGAAGGCGGTTGCTGACGCGCGTCGCCGACGTGATGCGCACCGGTGCCGCGTTGCCCGTGTCGCAGCTTTCGGCCACGCTCGCCGACGCGATCGTCGAGATGAGCCGCAAGGGCATGGGCATGACTGTCGTGGTGGACGCACATGGACGCGTTGCGGGGATATTCACCGACGGCGACCTGCGCCGCTGCCTGGATCGCATCCGCGATGTCGGGGCCGTGCAACTCGCCGACATCATGACTGCGACGCCGCGCACGATCTCCAGGGATCGGCTCGCCGTGGATTGCGTGGACATCATGGAAGCCGCGCCCAAGGTTTCGCAATTGCTGGTGGTCGACGACGAGCACCGGCTGGTCGGCGCCTTGCATCTGCATGATCTCTTCCGCGCGAGGATCGTATGACGTCCGCGGATGCTTTGGTGCGCGCGCGCCGCGTCCGGCTATTGACCTGCGACGTCGACGGCGTGCTGACCGACGGCCGCATTTACGTCGACGACGACGGGCGCGAGACAAAAGCCTATTCCGCGCTGGATGGAGTTGGAATAAACCTTCTGCAACGTGCCGGAATCAACGTCGCCTGGATCACCGGCAGCTCGGCACCCGCGGTCACCCATCGCGCGCGCCGGCTGAACGTCGAGCACGTGGTGCTGGGCGCGTCGGAAAAACATGCGCCGTGGGAGGCACTGAGAAAGCAGTTCGGCGTAGCGGCCGCCGATTGCGCGCATATCGGCGACGACCTGCCCGACCTCGCGATTTTCCATGCGTGCGGCTTTGCGGTCACCGTCCCGCACGCGCCGCCGGCGGTGCGCGAGCATGCGCACCACGTGACAACGCGCAATGGCGGCGCCGGCGCAGTGCGTGAACTGGCCGAATTGATCCTGGCCGCGCAAGGCAAGCATCTCGACATGTCGCGGCCACCGCCGCGCGCCGCATGATTCAAGCCTGACGATGGCCGACAACCGCCCCACCCGAAGCTGGATCGACCGCGCGACTGCGTGGTCGCCCGTGCTGCTGTTGGGCGGCCTGGCCGCGTTGTCCTATTGGCTCGACGCGCAGGTGCAGTCTCCCGCGCAACGGCGCGACGGTTCCACGCGCCACGACCCGGACATCATCGCCGAGGGCGTGCGCGTACTCAAGCTCGACGCCAACGGCCGCCCGCTGCAGTTGCTGTCCGCCCGTCGCGCCGAGCATTTTCCGGACGACCTCACCACTGAATTCTCCGACATCACGCTGGCCGAAACGCGACTGGACAAGCCGCCGGTGAAAATCACGGCCAAGCAGGCGACGCTGACCGGCGATCGCGAGAACGTGTACTTCAAGGGACAGGTTCGCGCGGTTCGCGAAGGGATGCCCGCGACGACCAAGGAACCCGCGTCCGGGCCCTCTTCGCTGGCCACCGAATTCCTGCACGTGAAGCCCAACCTCGGGACCGCCGTGACCGACCAGCCGGTGACGATCACCGACTCGCGTGGGATAATTCAGGCGACGGGGATGGAGGCCGACAACAAGGCCAGGACGATCAAATTCAAATCCGGTGTCAGTGGACACATGGAACCCAGGAAATAGCCGATGCCCCGCAGCGTTCGTCCTCCCATTCGCGCCTGCTTGCCGCACCTGGCACCCGCCGTGCTGTCCGGCATTGCACTGTGCGTGGCGCTCGGCGTGGCCACGCCGGCATTTGCGGAAAAGGCGGACCGCGAGAAGAGCATCGAGTTCCAGGGTGACAGCGGCGGTGGCAATGCCGAGACCAAGACCGGCGAACTGGTCGGCCACGTCGTCATCACGCAAGGCACGATGACCATCCGCGCCGATCGCATCACGTTCAAGCAGAACGCTGACAACTCGGTGTCGGCGGTGGCCTACGGCAACCCGGTGCGTTTCCGCGAAAAGCGCGATGGCGGCGACGACTATTACGAAGGCTACGCGCAGCGCATCGTCTACGACGGCGAAAAGCGCTTCATCGAGCTTTTCGAAAACGCGCTGCTGAAGAAGACTGGCGACGAAATTCGCAGCAACTACATCACCTATAGCGCGGCCACGGAGAAATTCACCGCGGAAGGCCGCCCCGATGCGAAGGCGCCTGCGGTCGGCGACGCGCCGCTCGGCGCGCGCGTACGCGGGACCTTCCAGCCCAGGAACGACGACAAGGCGGACAAGCCCGCCAAGGGCAAGGACGCCAAGGACGGCAAGGACGGCAAGGAAAATGAGGCGGCGGCCGCCCCCAGGGGCAAGGATGCCAAAGACGCGAAGGCCGTTGCGCCACTGACGCTCAAGTCGTCCGGAGACCTGGCGCCCGCGAAATGAGCAAGCTGTCGGCGGCGCACCTCCGGAAACGCTACAAGACACGCACGGTCGTCCACGACGTGTCGCTCGACGTGGCGAGCGGCGAGGTCGTCGGCTTGCTGGGTCCCAACGGCGCCGGCAAGACTACCTGCTTCTACATGATCGTCGGGCTGATTGCGGCCGATGGCGGCACCATCGAACTGGACGGCGAGAACCTGTCGCGGCTGCCCATCCACAAGCGTGCGCGACGCGGCCTGTCCTACCTGCCGCAGGAAGCGTCGATCTTCCGCAAGCTCACCGTGGCCGAAAACGTGCAGGCCATCCTCGAACTGCAGGACCTTGACGCCGACACGCTGTCCAATCGGCTCGACGCGCTGCTGGAGGACCTGTCGATCTCGCACCTGGCCGATGCACCGGCCATCTCCCTGTCCGGAGGCGAGCGGCGGCGCTGCGAGATCGCGCGCGCGCTGGCGACGCGGCCGCGCTTCATCCTGCTGGACGAGCCGTTTGCCGGCGTGGACCCCATCGCCGTGCTCGACATCCAGAAGATCATCGGCTTCCTGAAGGAGCGCGGGATCGGCGTGCTGATCACGGACCACAACGTGCGCGAGACGCTGGGCATCTGCGACCGCGCCTACATCATCAACGAGGGCCGGGTGCTCGCCTCGGGCGCGCCGGGCGAGATTGTCTATAATGAGGACGTTCGCAAGGTCTATCTGGGCGAGCACTTCCGGCTCTGAGCACTCAAAGGCGCAATGAAGCAAACGCTCCAGCTCAAGCTCACGCAGCACCTGACGCTGACGCCGCAGTTGCAGCAGTCCATCCGGCTGCTCCAGCTGTCGACGCTTGAGCTCAATGCCGAAGTGGACCGCATGCTGCAGGAAAATCCGCTGCTCGAGCGCGAGGACGGCGACGAGGACGCGCCGACGGCCGAATTTCCGCTGAACGGCACCGCGCCGGGGCCGGTCACCACCGAACGCGTGACGCGCGACGATCGCGATGCCGATGGCTATGGCAGCGGCGATGGCGACGGCGAGGGCATGCAGGGCGTCGACGCCGCCCCCACGCGCGACGATCTTCCCGACGTGACCGAATTCTCTGACTACGGCGGTGGCGGCACCGACGGCGACTGGGGCGGTGGCAGCGGCAACGCCAACGAGGACGACGATTTTTCCCCGCAGCAGATCGCCACCAATTCGCTGCGCGACCACCTGATGGGCCAGCTGGCACTCCTCAACGTCCCACTGCGCGATCGCCAGGTCGTGGCCGCCTTGATCGACGCGCTGGATGACGATGGCTACCTCGCGTCCTCGCTGGAAGAGATCGCCGACATGTTCTCCGAACACGACGCGCTCGAACCCGAGGAGCTGATGATCGGCCTCAAGTACCTGCAGAGCATGGAGCCCGCCGGTGTCGGTGCGCGCGATCCGGCCGAATGCCTGGGGCTGCAGTTGAAGCTTCTGCCCGCGTCCACGCCGCTGCGGGCCGAGGCGCTGAAGGTCGTCGATGGCCACCTGCCGTTGCTCGCCTCGCGCGATTTCACCAAGCTGAAACGCGTCCTGCATTGCGACGACGCATGCGTCAAGGCCGTGCGCGACCTGATCCGTACGTTGAGCCCGCGTCCGGGCGCCGCCTTCTCCAAGGATGAAGCCAACTACGTCGTGCCCGACGTCATCGTGCGCAAGATTCGCGGCCAGTGGGTGGCATCGCTGAACGAAGCGGCCATGCCCAAGCTGCGCCTGAACCGCATCTACGCCGACATCCTGACGCGCAACCGCGAAGCGTCGAACCAGCAGCTGGCCTCGCAGTTGCAGGAAGCCAAGTGGCTGATCCGCAACGTGCAGCAGCGCTTTGAAACGATCCTGCGCGTGGCCAAGGCCATCGTCGAGCGCCAGCGCCGCTTCTTCGATCACGGCGAGGTCGCGATGCGGCCGATGGTGCTGCGCGAAATCGCCGACATGCTCACCCTGCACGAGTCGACCATTTCGCGCGTCACCACGCAGAAGTACAGGCTGACGCCACGCGGCACCTTCGAGCTCAAGTATTTCTTCGGCAGTCACGTCGCCACGGATTCCGGCGGTGCCGCCTCGGCCACGGCCATCCGCGCGCTTATCAAGCAGCTGGTCGCCGCGGAGGACCCCAAGTCACCGCTGACCGACAGCCGGATTGCCGACGTGCTGGGCGAACAGGGCATCATCGTGGCGCGGCGCACCATCGCCAAATACCGGGAGGCGCTTTCGATTCCTCCCATCAACCTGCGCAAGGTACTCTAGGGAACACGGGTCCTTTCGCATTCGCAAGAGTCGCAGGCACCAGGAGAGGAGAGCTTGATGAATTTGAATCTCACCGGCATTCACATGGAAATCACGCCCGCAATCCGCGCCTATGTGGTGGCGAAAATGGATCGCGTGACGCGCCACTTCGATCATGTGATCGACGTGAACGTGATGCTCTCGGTGGACAAGCTGCGCCAAAAGGTGGAAGCGAACGTGCATGTGCGAGGCAAGGAAATCCACGCGGAATCGACGGAACCCGACATGTATGCCGCGATCGACTCCCTCGCCGACAAGCTCGACCGGCAGGTGATGCGGTACAAGGAGAAGCTCATGTCGCACCGCGTTGACCGCGAAGCCATCGAGCGCGACCTCGCCGCGGACCCCGGCCCCGCAGATTGATCCCGGCAGCCCGCTGAACAATTCTCACGTACGCACCGCCTGATGAACCAGATTGCCGAACTATTGCCGGACGCGAACATCGCGCTCGACCTGGACGTGTCGACCAAGCCGCGGTTGTTCGAGGCGGCCGGCAGGCTCTTCGCTGCCGACGCCGCGCTTGACGCCGACACCATTGCCGGCAGCCTTGCCGCCCGCGAGAAACTGGGTTCGACCGGATTGGGCCAGGGCATCGCCATTCCGCATGGCCGCATCCGCGGACTCACCGAGGCGCGCGGCGCATTCGCCCGCCTCAAGACGGCCATCCCATTCGACGCGCCCGACGGCAAGCCCGTATCGCAGGTGTTTGTGCTTCTGGTGCCCGAAAAGGCCACCGACCTGCACCTGCAATTGTTATCCGAGCTGGCGCAGATGTTCTCGGACCGCGCGTTTCGCGACAAGCTCACGTCCGCGCAAAGCGCACACGAACTTGCAGCGTTGTTCCGCGGGTGGCAATCGCCATGATCGGCGACGGCGCCGCCGTCCGGCAGGTCAGTGTCGAGCGCCTGCTGGATGACAATCGCGAGCGGTTGGGACTGAACTGGGTCGGCGGTCGTCAAGGCGGCAGCCGCGTGCTGACCGGTGACGCGGTGTTGAAGCCCACGGTCGGCCAGGTCGGCCACATGAATTTCATCCACCCGTTTCGCATCCAGATCCTGGGCGCGGCGGAAGCCGCCTACCTGCGCGCGCTGCCCGAGGACGAACTGCAGCGCTCGCTCAACCGACTGTTCACGACCGAGTTGGTGGCCGTCGTAGTGGCCAACGACGAGACGATGCCCTCGCACCTGCTGCAGCAATGCGATGCGCATCACATCGCGGTGTTCACCTCGTCGCAGCCGTCGCCGCATATCGTCGACGTATTCCGCATTTATCTGGCACGTGTGCTGGCGGAGTCCACGACGTTGCACGGCGTGTTCCTCGACGTGCTGGAAATGGGCGTGCTGATCACCGGCGCATCGGCGATCGGCAAGAGCGAATTGGCACTCGAACTCATTTCGCGCGGCAACGGCCTCGTCGCCGACGATATCGTCGAGCTGTTCCGCATCTCGCCGGACACCATTGAGGGTCGCTGTCCCGCGGTGTTGCGCGATTTCCTCGAGGTGCGCGGCATCGGCGTGCTCAATATCCGCACGATCTTCGGTGAAACCGCCGTGCGCCCGCGCAAGCTGCTGAAGCTGCTGGTCCACCTCGAGGACCACGGCCACGAGGCCTTCACCGAGCTCGATCGCCTGCAGGTCAACGCGACCTACCAGGACGTGCTGTCCGTCCCCATCCGCAAGGTCACCATTCCCGTCGCCGCGGGCCGCAACCTGGCGGTGCTGGTGGAAGCCGCCGTGCGCAATTTCGTGCTCAACCAGCGCGGCATCGACAGCACGAAGGAATTCATCGAGCGGCAGCAAAAATTGATGGAGGACGGGATCTGATAATCAGGGTCGGATAATTCGAGTCTGACCCTAATTATTTGCCACCCTGCATATGGACCTGCTGCTGATCGGTGGTGTATCCGGTTCCGGCAAGAGCGTGGCACTCGCGGCGCTCGAAGATTCCGGCTACTACTCGATCAACAATCTGCCGCCGTCGCTGCTGGCGCCGACCGCGGCGCATCTCGCGCACAGCGGACAGCAGCGCGTTGCCGTCGCGCTCGACGTCAAGACCGGCCCCGGACTGCCCGGGCTGGCGGAGGCCATCGACGAGACGCGACGAGCCGGCTGGACGGTGCGTTTTCTCTACCTCGACGCCAAGACCGACACCGTGGTCAAGCGCTTCTCGGAGACGCGCCGCCGGCATCCGTTTTCGAGCGACGAGCGCACGCTGACCGAGGCCATCGAATACGAGCGCTCGCTGTTGGCACTGGTGCGCGAACAAGGCTTCGCCTTCGACACCAGCGATCTTTCCGCGGCCGCGCTGCGCGGCTGGATCAAGGATTTCATTTCCGTCGATCCGGGCAAGCTCACGCTGCTGTTCGAGTCGTTCGGGTTCAAGCATGGCGTACCGCTGGATGCCGATAACGTATTCGACGTGCGCTGCCTGCCCAATCCGCACTACGAACCGGCGCTGGCGCCACTGACCGGCCGCGACAAGCCGGTCGTGGAATTCCTCGAGGCATTTCCGGAAGTCGAGCGGATGTACGGCGACATCTACCATTTCGTCGCGAGCTGGCTGCCGGACTACGCGCGCGACAATCGCAACTACCTCACCGTCGCCATCGGCTGCACCGGCGGCCGCCATCGCTCCGTCTACCTGGTCGAGCGGCTGGCCAAGGCGTTTTCGCCGCGCTACCAGGTACTGACGCGGCATCGCGAATCGCCGTCCGACGACGCTACAATCGCGCCATGAGTCCGCCCCGGACAATCACGCTGGCCTTCACGGGCGCATCAGGAATGCCGTACGGCTTGCGCCTGCTCGAATGCCTGCTCGCCGCGCGGTGCCGGGTCTACCTGCTCTACTCGTCCGCCGCGCAGATCGTCGCCAAACAGGAGTGCGACCTGACGCTGCCGGTGCAGCCGCGCGAGGCGACGCGTCTTTTCACGGAACGCTACGGCGCGCGCGAGGGCCAGCTGACGGTGTTCGCGCGCGAGGACTGGATGGCGCCGGTCGCTTCCGGATCCAACCCCGCCGATGCCATGGCCGTGTGTCCGTGCAGCATGGGCACGCTGGGCGCCATCGCGCACGGGCTGGCCGACAACCTGATCGAGCGCGCGGCCGACGTGATGCTGAAGGAGCGCCGGCCGCTGGTGCTGGTGCCGCGCGAAACGCCGCTGTCGGCGATCCACCTCGACAACATGCTGAAGCTCGCGCATGCGGGCGCGGTGATCCTGCCGCCGGTGCCGGGTTTCTATACGCGGCCGCAGTCGGTCGCGGACATTGTCGACTTCGTCGTTGCGCGCGTGCTGGACCAGCTCCGCGTGCCGCACGACCTCGGGCCGCGTTGGGGAGAGGAACGCGCCGGGTCTGCCGCACCCGCAACCCGATCCGTCTGATGTGGCCGTTCGCCAAGGCGGCCATGCACCCACAGAACCGCACCCTGCCGCTCTTCCCGTTGTCGACCGTGCTGTTCCCGGGCGGACTGCTGCCCCTCAAGATCTTCGAGCAGCGCTACATCGACATGGCGAAGAAGTGCCTGAAGGACAGCCAGCCGTTCGGTGTGTGCCTGATCACGCAGGGCGCCGAGGTCGCGATACCGCACGGCGTGCCTCCGGAATTCGCGAAAGTAGGCACCGAGGCGCGCATCGTCGACTTCGACATGCCGCAACTCGGGATACTGCATGTCGCCACGCGCGGCGAAGCGCGCTTCCAGGTGCTAAGCCACACGGTCGCGGCGTCCGGACTCGTGCAAGGCGTGGTGACGACCCTCGGCGCCGAGCAGCAAATTCCGCTGACGGAAGAATTCGCTCCCCTTGCCAAGCTGCTGGAACTGATCGCGGGCCGCGTCGGCCCCCAGAATTTTCCGGCCGAACGCGACTTCGGCGATGCGACGTGGGTCGGCTATCGGCTGGCGGAACTGCTGCCGCTGCCATTGCACATCAAGCAGAGCATGCTTGAGGTCAACGGCGCTGATGTGCGCCTCAAGGTCCTGCAGCAGTTCCTGGCGCAGCAAGGGCTCATCTAGGAACCTCTGCATAAGTCGCGCGCGGCCGCGCTGCACGGCCCAATGCGGACGAATGCGAGACGGGCGACGCAGGTCGTCGTGGATCCTACGAACCAAGGAGCCCGGCGCAGCAGGCGCCGCATTGGGCTGCAGCCCGACGGGACGGGTGCTGTTCGGGCGGTCTGCATTGGCATTCGCCTCGCGAAGGGCACCACCCTTCGCTTCGGCTCGTTTCGCGCATCCCTTCCCGAACAGCGTCCGTCGCGACCGCGCGCGACTTATGCAGAGGTTCCTTGGATATAATTCGCCCTTCGACTATCGTTGACTGCGCGAGCAATTGCGCGGGTAAAAGCGGGACACCATGGCCGGCCACAGCAAATGGGCGAACATCAAGCACAAGAAGGCCGCGACCGACGCCAAGCGCGGCAAGATCTTCACGCGTCTCATCAAGGAAATCACGGTCGCCGCGCGGCTGGGCGGTGGTGACCCGTCGATGAATCCGCGGCTGCGCCTGGCCATCGACAAGGCCTACAGCCAGAACATGCCCAAGGACACGATCGAGCGCGCGGCCAAGCGCGGCGCCGGCGATCTGGAGGGCGTGAACTACGAAGAAATCCGCTACGAAGGCTACGGGATCAACGGTGCGGCGGTGATCGTCGACTGCATGACCGACAACAAGACGCGCACGGTCGCCGACGTGCGGCACGCGTTCTCGAAGTACGGCGGCAATCTCGGCACCGACGGGTCGGTGGCGTTCCTGTTCAAGCACTGCGGCCAGATCCTGTTCGCGCCGGGAACCAACGCGGACAAGCTGATGGAAGCCGCGCTCGACGCCGGCGCCGACGACATCGTGAGCAACGACGACGGCAGCATCGAGGTCGTCACCGGACCCTACGACTTCGTCACCGTGAAGGACTCGCTCACCAAAGCCGGCTTCAAGGCAGAATTCGCGGAGGTCACGATGAAGGCCGCGGCCGACGTCGAGATGACCGGCGACGATGCCGCCAGGATGCAGAAACTGCTCGATGCGCTCGAGTCGCTCGACGATGTGCAGGAGGTCTACACGTCGGCGCAGATCGCCGAGGCGTAGAACACGCATTGGCCACCGTTCCGCCCGCCCGCCGCATACTCGGCATCGACCCGGGGCTGCGCGTCACGGGCTTCGGCATCATCATCCAGCAGGGCAACACCCTCACCTACGTCACCAGCGGCTGCATTCGCGCAAGCGGCGACAGCCTGCCGGTGCGCCTGGGCATCATCGTGCGCGACCTGGCCCACGTGATCGCGGAAGAAGCGCCCGAAGAAGTGGCAGTGGAAAAGGTGTTCGTGAACATCAACCCCAATTCAACCTTGCTGTTGGGGCAGGCGCGCGGCGCCGCCATCGCGGCCGCCGTCATGGCCGGCCTGCCCGTGCACGAGTACACGGCGGGACAGGTGAAGAAAGCGGTCGTCGGCGGGGGTCGCGCCGGCAAGCCGCAAGTGCAGGAAATGGTGCGGCGGCTGCTGCAATTGTCGGGCACGCCAGCGCCCGATGCCGCCGATGCGCTGGCCTGCGCGATCTGCCACGCGCACGGCAGCGTCGGCGCCGGCGCGCTGCGCGGCGCGGGCGGTTCGATGCGCCGCGGAACACCTCGCCGATGAAGGCGCGGCAACCGTTGCGGCGCCCGGCCGCCGTGATCTTCGACATGGATGGCCTGATGCTGGATACCGAAGTGTTGGGTCCGCAGACGTGGCGGGATGCCGCAGCGTCGATCGGCGTTGAGTTCGACCTGGCCCTGCTGCCGGCGATGATCGGCCGCAACTATCGCGACACGCGGGTATACCTGCGCGAACACTACGGCCCCGACTATCCGGTCGAGCAACTGACGGCGGCCTGCCTCACGTCGTTTGACGCGATCGTTGCGCGCGAAGGCATCGCACAAAAACCGGGACTGCGCGAGCTGCTCGACTGGCTCGAACTCGAAAATGTCGCGCGCGCGGTGGCCACGTCCACGCGCCGCGACCGCGCCGAGGCGCAACTGACCACGCAGGGACTGCTGGCGCGCTTCATGACGCTGGTCGGGGGCAACGAGGTCGCGCAAGGCAAGCCCGCGCCGGATATCTTCCTGCTGGCGGCATCGCGCCTGGACATTGACGCGGCCGATTGCGTCGTGCTCGAGGACTCGGAACCGGGCATGCGTGCCGCGCTCGCCGCCGGAATGATGCCGATCATGGTGCCCGATTTGCATGGACCGTCCGCCAGCCTGCTCGAACGCGAGCCGCTGGTGCTGCCGTCGCTGCACGCCGTGCGCGAACACCTCGCGCTGCTTCCGCGTTGACTCACCGTATCGTCGTCGAACGACGGCCATCTTTGTCGCGGTCGGCGGGGCCGCTCCGGCGCTTGGATGTCGCAACCGCCTCCTGTTCCATCGCGGCGATGGGTACCCTTTACGCATTCGCAGGTCGCAAACGCCGGCCTGCGGGTTCCCGGCGCGACTACGCTCGTCAACACAAGACTTCGCTGGCCACGGCGCACGCACTGCGCCGACGGCTCCAGATTCGCCCGTGATCGGATGGCCTGCTCCGCGCTCCCGTCGCACTACCGTGGCGCTGGCGGCATCGCGGGGGTGG
>JANMCH010000094.1:0-11475 GCA_031361045.1 Betaproteobacteria bacterium
CACCGCGATCGCGACGAACGCCAGCGCGGCAATGATCCACAACGCGGGATGGCGCAGCGACCGCGATCCCATCCGCCATGCTGCCTGCAGCACGATGGCGACGACCGCCGGCTTGACGCCGTACAGGATTCCCGCCACGGCAGGAACGTTGCCGTAAGCCATGTACAGCCACGACAGCGCGATGAGAACGACGAGCGACGGCAGCACGAACAGGCCGCCGGCGACAATGCCGCCCCAGGTCCGGTGCATCAGCCAGCCGATGTACGTTGCAAGTTGCTGCGCCTCGGGACCCGGCAGCACCATGCAGTAGTTGAGCGCGTGCAGGAAGCGGCGCTCCGAGATCCAGCGCTTTTCGTCAACCAGCTCGCGGTGCATCAGCGCGATCTGCCCCGCCGGGCCGCCGAAACTTAAGCAGCCCAGGCGAAACCAGTAGCGCAGCGCTTCCGCGCGGGTCGGCGCGCGGAGGGCGTCCGCGCGAGCAGGGGCGCGCCGCGCGGTGCTGGGCGCGACGCTCAAGCCGATTCCGGGACGCGTAATTTCTCCGGAAACCAGCCGTGGGCCTCGCCTTGCGCTTCGCGGCACCATGCGTACAGCGCGTCGTATACCAGCATGCCCCACTTCAGCATCGCGTGGTCGTCGGTGAACATCGCAGAGAGTCCCAGCGATACGGCCAGCAGTCCGGGCGCCTGCGCCGCGAGTTGCGGCTGCGAAGTGTCGGCGCCGCGCACGATCGTTGCCAGCGTGTCGAGCGCGGGGTTCGACAGCTGGTGGATGCGGATGAACGCATCGAAGCTGCATTGCGCGCCCACGTGCGTGTAGGTGACATCCGGAATGTCGTACGCGACCGCGTCGTTCGTGGTCGCAAAGGCGCGGACTTCCGCATTGGGCACGTAGAAAAATTCCGCGGCAGGGTCGATGAAGCGCCGGATCAGCCACGGGCAGGCGATGCGGTCGATCTTCGGCCGCGCGCGGGTGACCCAGCGCGTGGGCTTGGCGTATGCCGGCGTTGCTCCGCCGTGTTCGCGCCAACCTTCGATGCCGCCGTCGAGCGTTTGCGCATCAAACCCCGCCGCGCGCAGGAAGGCCGCGGCGTTCTGCGACACTTCGTGGCCATGCACGCAATACACCGTCACCGGACGCCACGGTTCGAGCGCGTTCGCCCAGTCCGCGATGGCCTCGGGCGCGCGCCGTATCGCGTGCGGGATGACGTGGAGGTCCGCGTCGAACGCGGGCTGCCGGCGCACGTCGATCAACGTGGGCGGCGGAAAAACGCCCAAGCGCTGCTGCAGCTCGCTGGAACTCATTGCGGAATTGTCGGCACCGGTCATGCTCATCTTGTGGCCTCCTGTCGCGGCGGATTGTGGCCCATCGCGACAACGAAGCAGAGCTTGGATGGCGTGGGAGCCATCAGTGCGGCGGGGCGTCTGCGCGAAGGCCCCTGTGCTCGATTGTAGGCGCGCGCCGCGGCTAGATCAAGCCTTCGAGCAGCAGCACATCGACCACTTCACCGGCGGCGACGTTGCCAGTGGGCGTGGGCAGAACGATGAAGCAGTTGGCCTGCGACATCGACGAGAGAATGCCCGAGCCCTGATCGCCGGTGGTGCGAACCGTCCAGCCGCCTGCGGCGTCCGGCGTGAGGATGGCACGCTGATATTCGGTGCGGCCCGGCAGCTTCTTGATCGGCGCCGACAGCGCGGCCTTGAACATCGGCATTGGTCCTGCATCGCGCTGTCCGGAAAGGACCAGCAATGCGTCGCGGACGAAGGCATAGAACGTCACCATCACCGCCACTGGATTGCCCGGCAATCCGAAGAAATGCGCCTGGCCGATCTTGCCGTACGCCAGCGGGCGTCCCGGCTTCATCGCGATCTTCCAGAACAAGACTTCACCCAACTTGTCCAGCAACTTCCGCACGTAGTCGGCCTCGCCCACTGACACGCCGCCGGACGTGATGACGACATCGGCGTTGGCCGCTGCCGTGGCGAATGCGCGTTCGAGTTCCTCCGGCACGTCGGGCACGACGCCCATGTCGATGATGTCGCACTGCAGTCGTGTCAGCATGCCGTAGAGCGTGTAGCGGTTGCTGTCGTAGATTTGTCCTTCCGCCAGCGGCGTGCCGACGGATCGCAATTCGTCGCCGGTCGAAAAGAACGCGACGCGCAACCTGCGGTAGACGGTGACTTCGCCAATGCCAAGAGAAGCCAGCATGCCCAGTTCCGCGGGGCGCACCGGCTGGCCGGTGGCGAACACGACTTGTCCCTTCTTCAGATCCTCGCCGGCGAAGCGCCGGTTTTGTCCCGCCTTGGACAGCACGCCGGCAGCGATGTGTACGCCGCCGTCGACTTCCTTCGCGCGTTCCTGCATGACCACCGAGTCACTACCTGCCGGCATGATGCCCCCGGTGAAGATGCGCACCGCTTCACCGGGGCCGATCGCACGACCGTGCGGCTTGCCCGCGAACGATTCGCCGACGCGCTTCAATTGCGTCTCGCCGTCCGTGCGCAGGTCGGCGAAACGAATGGCCCAGCCATCCATCGCCGAATTGTCGTGGCCCGGCACGGTGATCGGCGACACGATGTCCTGCGCGAGCACGCGGCCGAGTGCTGCGCGAATGGTCACGCGTTCGGTCGCGGTCACCGGCGCCAGGAATTGGCGGATCAGCGCCCGCGCACGGTCGACCGCCATCGCATTCGGATCGTAGTCGTCGGCACAGGAAGCTTCGCGCAAGGTGTGGGGGGGATTCATGGCGTCCATTGATGGCCTGCAATCAGGCAGGTCGGCGAAAGAACGATTTTAGTCTTAACGCGGGCGCCTCGAGTCCATGCCACGAAACCGCGGCAACGGCGAGTGTCAACGCAAAGGCAAGCACGAACAGCGGCGCGGGGTCGATGCCCGGGAAACGCTGGACCAGCGTTTGCTGGATCGGGAACGAGTAGACATACACGCCATAGGAATAGTCGCCGGCGCGATTGAACGCCGGCCACGCGAGCCGTGGATGGTAGGCGGCGACGAGCACGACGTAAGCCAGCAGCGGCGCCAGCAGCACGCCGCGTCCCAGGCCCGCGGGGTCGGCGATCACGACGACAATCGCGACCGCGGCCGTCGCCAGCGACACCGGAATGGCGTCGCGCCAGACACAGGCCAACGCGCCGATCGCGAACAACACCAGCAAGTCGCGCGTCGCGCCGTCGACCTGCGGCAGCGTGAATCCGCCAGGGGCCCACATGAAGAATGCGGCGATCGCGGCCAACGCGGCCAGGAACACGACAGGCCGGCTCAACAGGCCGATCACGCCGGCGATCAGCACCGCGATATACAACCGCAGTTCGACGGGCAGCGTCCACAGCGAGCCGTTCACATCAAGTGGAATCGGATTCATGGGAAAGGCGCCGGGCAACTGGTGCCGCATCTCCCAGGCGGGTGTGACGAGCAGCACGTAGTCAAGCGTTTGCGGATGAGCGAGGAAGGTGTCCCAGTCCAGCGCACTGGATATGCCCGCCAGCACGACCGTCAGTGCAACCGCCGCGATCAGCGCCGGATAGATACGCAGCACGCGCGCCGAGACGAAACTCACAACGTTCGCGCGCGCACGCCAACTTTGCGCGACAAGAAAGCCGGAGATCACGAAAAAGCACGCGACGCCGAGCGCGCCGAAATTCAGTTCCGGAATGCGCCGCCACAGCGGTTCGTCGGTCCAGTGATTGGTCAGCGCATAGCTGTGGAACAGCATGACGGCCGCCGCCGACAGCAGCCGGATCAGCTGGAAATTGTTGTCGCGCCCATGCGCCAGCGCGGACAGTCGCGGTATCGGTGTCACGGGCCAGGTGCTGCGCCCCGCGTTGCCGCGGCGGCGAGTTCGTCGGCCGTGTTGATGTTGCGGAACGCGCTCTCCTCGTGGTCGAAGGGCACCTCGACCACGCGCAGGGTGGCATACCACGCGTCAATCTTGCGGCCCCCGCCGTGCAGGAACGCCGCCAGGTGCGCCAACACATCGCGGCGCACCAGGGCGAACACCGGGTGCGGCTGATCGACGGTCCTGGCCACGGCGAGCTGCGCATCGCCGCCCGCAAAACCCGTTGCCAGTCGAGACACAAGATCGGTCGGCAGGAAGGGCGAATCGCACGGCACCGTGACGACGAACGGCGTTGTCGCCGCGGTCATGCCGGCATGCAATCCCGCCAGCGGCCCTGCGAAGCCGCCCACCGCGTCCGCGATGACCGGATACCCGAACTGCGCATAACGACCGGGATTCTGGTTGGCATTGATCAGCAGCGCACCGACCTGAGGCGCGAGCCGCGCGAGTACATGCGCGACCATCGGTCGTCCGTCGAGTTCGACCAGACCCTTGTCGACGCCACCCATCCGCCGGCCCATCCCGCCGGCCAGGATGATCCCGGTGATTTGCCGGCTGCCCACGCTTGCGGCGTTCACGTCGCCTGCCGCTGCGCTCATGGGGTCGTGAAGCGTTGCGCGCCCGTGAACAGAAGGTAGTGACGGTTGGTCGCGCGGCCGATCATCGTGATGCCGACCTTCTCCGCAATTTCGTAGCCCATCTGCGTCAGCCCGGAGCGCGAGACCAGGAAAGGAATGCCCATCTGGGCCGCCTTGATCACCATCTCGGACGTCAGACGGCCCGTGGTGTAGAAAATCTTGTCGGCGCCATCGAGCCGGTCGAGCCACATGCGTCCGGCAATGGCGTCCACCGCGTTGTGGCGGCCGACGTCCTCGACGAACATGATGATCTCCGCCGTGTCGGCGCCGTTGGTGGCGAGCGCGCAGCCGTGCACCGCGCCAGCCTGCTTGTAGATGGTTTCGTGCAGGCGGACGCGGTCGAGGAGATCGTAGAGCGTTGCCTGCGACAGCGTCGCGCCGGGCGGCAGCCGCACGTTGTCGATATCGTCCATCAGGTCGCCGAACATCGTGCCTTGTCCGCAACCGGAGGTCTTGGTCCGCTTGGCGGTCTTCGCTTCGAAGTCCGTCAACCCGGCGCGCGTCACGACGACGCACGAATCGGTTTCCCAGTCGACCTGCACGGCGACGATGTCGTCGATCGACTCGACCAGGCGCTGGTTGCGCAGGTAGCCGATGGCGAGCGCCTCGGGTGCGGCGCCCAGCGTCATCAGCGTGAGCAGTTCCTGCTTGTCGACATACAACGTCAGCGGATGTTCGCCGGCTACGGAAACCGCGCGTGCTTCACCATGCTCATCGACCGCCTGCACTTCGAAAGTCGACGGACGCGCGGCATCGGTCAACAGCGGACGATACGGAGCTTCGGGGGCCCTACCCACCGATGTAGCTCATCTCGACCTTCGGCGCGCGCACGGTGCTGGCGGTGCGCAGTTCCGAGTAGCGGTCGGCGCGCTTGCTCCAGACGGCTGCGACGGCATTGGCGATCTGCGCGTCGTCGAAGCCATTGCGCAGCAGGTCGCGCACGTCGTGCCCATGCGTGGCGAACAGGCATGTGTAAAGCTTGCCTTCGGTGGACAGCCGCGCGCGGGTGCAATCGCGGCAGAAGGCCTGCGTCACCGACGCGATGACACCGATTTCGCCGCCGCCGTCCTGATAGCGCCAGCGTTGCGCGACCTCGCCGTTGTAGTTGGGGTCGGCGGATGTCAACGGAAATTCCGCACCGATCATCCGCACGATCTCCGCCGCGGGTACGACGTCGTCCATCCGCCAGCCGTTGGTCGCGCCGACATCCATGTATTCGATGAAGCGGACGATGTGACCGGTGCCCTTGAAGTGGCGCGCCATCGGCACGATCGACGATTCACTGGTGCCCGCCTTCACCACCATGTTGATCTTGAGCGGCGACAGGCCCGCGGCGTCCGCGGCGTCGATTCCGGCGAGCACGTTGGCGACCGGGAAGTCGACATCATTCATCGCGCGAAACGTTGCATCGTCGAGCGAGTCCAGGCTGACGGTGACGCGCGTGAGCCCGGCGTCGCGCAGGCTGCGGGCTTTTTTTGCCAGCAACGCGCCGTTGGTGGTGAGCGTCAGGTCGAGGTCTCCCAGGCGCGCGAGCATCTCCACCAGTTTCTCGAGATTGCGACGCAGCAGTGGCTCGCCACCGGTGAGCCGGATCTTGGTCACGCCAAGGCCGACGAACACTTTCGCGATACGCGTGATTTCCTCGAAGCTCAGCAACTCCGCGTGCGGGAGGAATTGATAGTCGCGGTCGAACACGTCCTTCGGCATGCAATAGACGCAGCGGAAGTTGCAGCGGTCGGTGACGGAGATGCGCAGGTCCGACAGGCCGCGACCGCGCGTATCGATGGCCGGCCCGGGTACCGCAGGGCCCACCGCCGCCGCGCGCAGCCACGCGTTTGCATCGGCCGGCGAGCGCACGTCAACGCGCATTTCGCCGGACACGGGCTTCAACGGAATAATGGTGGCCATTGCGTCGCAAATGGTAGCAGACCGCTGGTGTATGATCGGCCAGCGTCGCCCCCAGCGTGGAATCGATCGAATAACCATGAAGCCAGTGTATTTTTCCATTGATGTGTTGATGGAGCGCATCCCGCTGCAAAGCCGGTGGGCCAGCGAGCAATGGCGGCCGGCGGCCGTGGTGCCGATCGGTGGCATGGAGGCGAATCCGGGCGCGCCGGAATGCGTGACCGATGGCGCAGCGGGCACGACGTGGCGCTTTCCCGGACGTGCGATCGAATTGCATCCGAGCGAAGCCGAAGGTTACTTCCTCAACATTACGTCCGAGACGCCGCTGGTGTTTGTCATGTGGCGACCGGCGGAAGATGGGCTGGAGCCCGCCGCGCGACCGGAAGTGGTGACGATCAGTTACAACCAGGCCGGCCGCCTGATGGACGCCGGCGAAAAAGTCGATCCGGTGCCCATGCCGGACGCCATTCTCGCGTGGATGCGTCCGTTCGTCACCGAGCACTACAAACCCGAGCCCCGCCGGAAAGTGAAGCGCAACGACCCGTTCGCGGACGACGCAGCCAAGCGCGACCGTCCGCCGCGTGGTTGAAATCGGCGCGCCCCAGCGCATGGTCGACAAGCCCGAGACTCCGCAACCGCTCACGCTCAAACGCTGGTCGCAGCGAAAACTTGATGCCGCGCGCAAGCCGGTGGACGTTGCGCCCGCGCGCGCCGGCGCGCCCGATGTTGCGTCAATCACGGCGCCCGCTGCAGTGCCCGCCGCAGTACCTGCTATTCCCGGGCCAGGGCCGACCGCCGCCACAGAAGTCGTTCAGTTGCCTCCGGTGGAGTCGCTGGACTTCGAATCCGATTACGCCGCGTTCATGCAGCCCAAGGTCAACGAGGAAACCAAACGTGCAGCGCTGAAGAAGCTGTTCAGCAATCCGTCATTCAATGTGATGGACGGACTCGACATCTACGTCGGTGACTACACGCAGCCGGACCCCATGCCCGCCGGGATGCTGGAAAAAATTTCCGCGGTCTACGCGATGCTCGATCCTGTCGCGCCTCCGGCGGATACCAAGTCGCCGGCAGGCGAACCTGCGGCGGACAACGGTGCGGCGCCGGACCAAGCTTCCGCCGCCACGGATATCGCGGCGGAACTGCCACCCACCGCTGATGCGCCCGCCAGCGACGCGAAGAAGCCGGCATGAGCGTCGCGGGCAAGAACCTGATCCTCTGTTCCTGCAATGGGACGATGCCGCTCGACGCCGATGCGCTGGCGCGCGCGCTGAAGCTCGAACGCAGTCCGGATGTACACACCATGCTGTGCCAGCGCGAGCTCGCGCAATTTTCCGCAGGCGCCACCGGCGACGTGCTCGTCGCCTGCACGCAGGAACGGCGACTGCTGGCCGATGTGGCGGATGAGGGCGGCAAGGCGCAGGCGATCCGCTTCGTGAACATCCGCGAAACCGGCGGCTGGTCGGCTGAAGCTGGAAGCGCGACGCCGAAGATCGCCGCATTGCTGGCGATGGCCGCGTTGCCCGATCCCGACCCGGTACCCAGCGTCAGCTACGAGTCCGGCGGGCAGTTGCTGATCGTCGGGCCGCTCGCTGCCGCACTGCGCTGGGCGGATGCGCTGAAGGATCGCCTCGACGTCACCGTTCTCGCCACGGGCAGCACGGCGGGCGGCAGTCCATCCACTGTGCAGGCAACGGAGCGGCCAAATGAGCCGGCAGGTGAGCGGGCAAATGATCCGGCAAGTGATCCGGCAAACGAGTTGCCGGCGGAACGCACGTTTCCGGTGTATTCGGGGGATTTGCAATCGCTGGTCGGTTGGCTCGGCGCATTCGACGTCGAGTGGTCACAGGTCAACCCGATCGATCTCGACCTGTGCACGCGCTGCAACGCGTGCATTCACGCTTGCCCCGAACAGGCGATCGACTGGAGCTACCAGATCGACCTCGACCGCTGCCGCGACCATCGCCAGTGTGTCGTCGCGTGCGGGGCCATTGGCGCGATCGACTTCGAACGGCAGGATACGAAACGCGCGCAGCGCTTCGACATCGTCCTTGACCTCAATGCCGTGCCGTGGCTCAAGATGCACCAGCCTCCGCAGGGCTATTTCGCGCCGGGTGGCAGTGCCGCGGCACAGGCGAAGGCGGCCCTGGACATCGTCGCGTTCACCGGCGAATTCGAGAAGCCGAAATTCTTCAACTACAAGGCATCGATCTGCGCGCACAGCCGGTCGCAGCAACCGGGCTGCACGCAATGCATCGATGTCTGTTCCGCGGAGGCGATTCGCGCCGATGGCGACAAGATCTTCGTCGAGCCGCACCTTTGCGTCGGCTGCGGTGCGTGCACGACCGTCTGCCCGTCGGGCGCGCTTACCTATGCGTATCCGGCTGTGCCGGATTTGGGCGCGCGGATCAGGACGCTGCTGGCGACATTTGCGGCTGCAGGCGGCCGGGATGCGTGCCTGTTGCTGCATGCGGAGGACAGCCGTACCGCCATCGCCCGGCTTGCGCGACGCGGCAAGGGACTGCCTGCGCGCGTGATCCCCATAGAAGTCCACCACATTGCGTCGGTAGGATTGGACGTCTGGTTGGCGGCGCTCGCATGGGGTGCGTCGCAGGTGGCCGTGCTGGCCAACGGCGCCGAGGCGCCGCAATATCGCGGCGCGCTGGCCTTTCAGATGAACCTGGGCGACACCATCGCCAACGCGCTCGGCTATCAGGGCGAACATTTCCGCATCGTCGATGGCGCGGATGTCGCGCGTTTCGAGGCCGCGTTGTGGCAGTGGCCGGTCGCCCTGTCGGCGCGCGTGGCGGCGACGTTCGCGCCCACGCCGGAGAAGCGCACGACGCTGAGCCTGGCGCTTGACCATCTGGCGCAGCACGCGCCGGTGCCGCAGCAGGTCATCGCGCTGCCCCAGGGCGCGCCGTTCGGTGCCATCGCGATCAATGTCGACACCTGCACGATGTGCCTGGCCTGCGTCGGCTCGTGTCCGGAAGCCGCGATCCTCGACAACATCGAGGCGCCGCAGGTCCGCTTCATCGAATCCAAGTGCGTGCAATGCGGTATCTGCGCGGCAACCTGCCCCGAACATGCGATCACGCTTCACCCGCGGCTCGACCTGACGCCGGCCGCCAGGGCGCCCCGGGTGCTCAACGAAGCGGCGATCTTCGCGTGCATCGCCTGCGGCAAGCCGCTCGGTACCGACAAGATGATCGCGACGATGTTGGGGAAGCTTTCCGGCCATTCGATGTTTGCCGCGCCGGGAGCACTGGACCGGCTGAAGATGTGCGCCGACTGCCGCGTGGTCGACCTCATCAAGACCGAGAAGAGCAGCGACATCCGCAATCTCTGAAGACCTTGGATACTTCCGCCGACACCTCGATGCCAAGCCTGGAGCCCGAGGACCAGGCCCGGGCGCAGTTCTATGCGCTGCTGGGACGGCTGTATGCCCGCGGACCCGACGCGGAGCTGCTGGCGGCACTGGCCGCCTCGGAGCCGTGGACCGGGGACCCCGGCAACCCGTTGGCGGCAGCCTGGAATGGATTGCTGATGGCGAGCGGTGCGACGGATGCCGCCGTGGTCGATCAGGAATACACCGAGATTTTCGTCGGCGTGGGGCGCAGCAACGTCGACCTGCACGCCTCGCACTGGATCACCGAGCCCACCTCGGAGCGACCGCTGGTCGCCGTGCGATCGCACCTGGCACGACTGGGCCTTGCCCGGCGTGATCTGTCCACGATGTACGAGGACCACCTGTCGGCGCTGTGCGAAACGATGCGTCTGCTCATTGCCGGGGACGGCCAACGCAGGCCCGAAGCGATCGCCGTGCAGCGGGAATTCTTCGCGCTCCGAATCGCGCCGTGGATCTTCGAATGCTGCGATGCAATATGCAATTGTCCGCTTGCCAACTACTACCAGCGCGTTGCAGAATTCACGAGTCTGTTGATGGCGGTCGAACGTGACTCGCTCGCCATCGAGTAGCAAACCGATGCGGCGGTTCCGCACGGACCTATAACGTCACGAAGCATTGCCTTCGGAGGGTCGCATGAGCAAGTCATCGCAACGCGCAGATCAAGCGCCGCACGCTACGCACAGCCCGCATCCCGCCGCAGTCGATACTTCAGCAAGTCCCTCACTTAATTCCTCAGTCAGTCCCTCCGTCAGCTCGAACCGCCGCCGTTTCCTGTTCGCCTTGGGCGCGGGCGGCGCGGGCGCTGCTGCCGTTGCGACCCGTGCGCTCGCCGGGCCCCTCGCGCCCGCGGTGGCCACCGCTGACGCCGAGGCCTCGCAGGGATATCGCGAGACCGAACACGTTCGCGATTACTACGCAACAACCCGCATCTAGGCTGGTCTCAAAGGTCCCAGGAGTTCCCCATGCTGCTCACGCGCAAGTCGGATAACGCCCGCACGACGGGTCCCCGGTTAAGAAGGGTCAACAGCGGGCTCGCTGGCCAGCGGTTGTCCACGATGGACCGCCGGACGTTCCTGAAACGTTCCGGGCTCGCCGCCGGTGCGGGAGCCTTTGCAAGCCAGTTGCCGTATGGCGCAATCGGACCCGCCGCAGCCGCGGCGGAAGGCGACGCCAAGACGATCCAGAAAAAGCGCACGATCTGCACACACTGCTCGGTAGGCTGTGCCGTCGACGCCACAGTCGAGAATGGTGTCTGGACGCGGCAGGAGCCGGTGTTCGAATCGCCAATCAATCTCGGCGCGCATTGCGCCAAGGGCGCGTCGATCCGCGAGCACGGCATCGTCGAGCATTCGCATCGCCTCAAGACGCCGATGAAATTGGTCAACGGCAAGTGGCAGCGGCTGTCGTGGGACCAGGCGATGAGCGAGATCTCCGCCAAGATGCTGGAGATCAAGAAGGAATCGGGTCCCGATGCGGTGTTCTGGGTCGGCAGCTCCAAGCACAACAACGAGCAGGCGTACCTGATGCGCAAGTTCGTGTCGTTCTGGGGCACCAACAACTGCGACCATCAGGCGCGGATCTGCCATTCGACGACGGTCGCCGGCGTAGCCAACACCTGGGGCTACGGCGCGATGACCAACTCGTACAACGACATGCAGAACACCAAGTGC